>CAZMRF010000067.1:9913-28135 GCA_964568735.1 uncultured Acidobacteriota bacterium | reverse complement strand
GTGATCGCGGACTTCGAGCATACCGAGAAGATGCTCGACTACTTCATCAAGAAGGCGCACAACCGCAATCTCGCCGTCCGCCCCCGGATCGTCATCGGGGTCCCCTCGGAGATCACGCAGGTGGAGAAGAGGGCCGTCCGGGATTCCGCCTATCGGGCGAAGGCCACGGAGGTCTTCCTGGTCGAGCAGGCCATGGCGGCGGCCATCGGCGCCGGCCTTCCCATTACCGAGCCGACGGGCAACATGATCATCGAGATCGGGGGAGGGACGACGGAGATCGCCGTGATCTCGATGGCAGGGATCGTCTACTCGCGCACCGTGAAGATCGCGGGCAACGAGATGGACGAAGCCATCATCCAGTACATCAAGCGCAAGCACAACCTGCTGGTTGGAGAGCGAACCGCCGAGCAGGTCAAGATCAGGATCGGATCGGCCTACCCCCTCGACGAAGAGCTCACCATGGAGATCAAGGGGCGGGATCTCGTGGACGGGATACCCAAGACGATCACCATCACCGACTCGGAGATCCGGGAGGCCCTGGGGGAGGTGGTCAGCACCATCGTGGATGCCGCCCGCGTGGCCCTCGAGCAGACGCCTCCCGAGCTCTCGGCGGACATCGTGGACCGGGGCATCGTGATCAGCGGGGGCGGATCGATGCTCCGGAACCTCGACAAGCGGCTCCGCGAGGAGACCGGGCTTCCGGTCTCGGTCGCCGACGATCCGCTGACCTCGGTCGTCATCGGGATCGGGAGGATGCTCTCCGACATCAGCCTCCTCCGGAAGATATCCATCGAGTGACGGCCGAATGAAGGGCGACCCGGGATGAGGCAACGCGACGCCGAAGGCCACCCGGGTGTGCTCCTGGTGGTGCTCGTCGTGGCCCTCTTCGCCTTGATGGCAGGCGAGATCCGCTACGGCCCCCTCACCGGCCCCGAAGGCGCGATGCTCGGCGTCTTCTCACCGATTCTGGAAGGGTTCCACGCTGCCGCGGGCTGGGCGCAGGAGGCCGTCAGCTACGCGAGGGGCTCGGACAGCCCGGCGACAATCCGGGAGCTTCAGCGCGAGGTGATGAGGCTGGAGCTGGAGCACCAGCGGCTTCGCGAGCAGAGCATCGAGAATGCGCGCCTGAGGGCCCTGCTCGAGCTCAAGGGCAGCCTGCCCCTCGAGACCCTGGCCGCCTCCGTGCTCTCGAACTCCTCCCGCGGCCTCGCCAAGACCTGCCTCATCGACCGCGGCGAGGAGGACGGCATCCGCCCCGACATGCCCGTCGTGAATTCGCAGGGCGTAGTGGGCCGGGTGAGGTCGGTGAGCTCAGGGGTCGCCAAGGTCCAGCTCATCACCGATGCCGCAAGCGGCGTCGCGGTGCTGGTCCAGCGCTCGAGGGTCCAGGGGGTCCTCGTCGGCAAGGGCGATCCCGTTCTCGAGTTGCGCTACGTCTCCACGCTCGACGACGTGCAGCCGAGCGACCTCCTTCTCACTTCCGGTCTCGACGGTATCTACCCGGCAGGGCTTCCGGTGGGTGTCGTGGCCGAGGTAGGAGAGGGCGCTGAGATGCTCCGGTCCATCTCCGTGGTTCCGAGGGTCGAGTTCAACAGGCTCGAGGAGGTCCTGGTCCTCTCCGGACGCGCATCTCCTGCCGCTCCGGACGGGAACGAGCCATGAAGTGGCTCGGGGGACCCGCGGCGCTGCTGGCCGCCTTCGTCGCGCAGTTCGCGCTCTCCTCGGCCTGGCCCGGCGCCATGGCCTTCTTTGATCTGCCCCTCCTCGTGGTTCTATACTACGCCCTGCATCGCGGACCTTCTTCAGGGCTGACGCTCGGCGGGTTTGTCGGCCTCATGCAGGATGGGTTTGCCGGCAGCCTTCTCGGAGCGGGCGCCCTCTCCCGGAGCCTGGTGGGTTACCTGGCGGGCTCCGCCACGGTGCGTTTCGTCCTCAGCGGGCCCCTCGCCCGGCTCCTCGTGGTGGTTACGGCCACGCTCGCGACGAGGCTCCTTGAGTTCTTCACCCTCGAGGTGATGGGCCGGCACCTCGCCGCTCCGACCCCCTCCGATCTCCTGGCCGGGATCGCCGGGAACGGCGCGGTGGGCGCCGTCGTCTTCACCCTGTTGTACCGAGAGAGAGATTCTTGACGCACGATTTCCGCCATCGCAAAGACTACCAGGAGTACACCCAGACCCAGGTCCTCTCGCGGCGCATCTCCCTGCTGGCGGTCCTCACCTCCCTGGTGCTGGGCTTCTATCTCATCTCGCTCTGGTACCTCCAGGTGGTGGAGGGGGCTCGCTACGCGGCGCTCGCGGAGCAGAACAGGATCCGCCGGGTCAAGGTCCGCGCTCCCCGCGGGGCGATCCTCGATCGGCACGGCGAGATCCTCGCCCGCAACAGGATCTCCTTCAGCATCCACGCCAACGGCGAAAACCTCCGCGATCTCGACGAGACTTTCTCCGCCCTCTCCCATCTGCTCGGCACGGGAATGGGTGAGATCCGCGCGCGCTTCTCGCACGCCGACGCTCGCCTCTCCCGTGAGGGGCCCGTCCCGGTCGCCGAGGACGTCCCGCTGGGAGCGGTGGCCTGGGTCGAGGCGCACCGGGCCGAGCTTCCGGGCCTGACGATCGAGGTGGACAACCTCAGGCACTACGAGGGCGGGGCCACGGGAGCCCACCTCCTGGGATACGTCGGCGAGGTTTCGTCCGCGGAGCTGGACTCCGTGGGGACGGAAGGTGCGTCCAGCGGAGACATCGTCGGCAAGGCGGGGCTCGAGAGGCTCCACGATGGGGAGCTGCGGGGAAGGAACGGTTATCGCCAGGTCATCGTGAACTACGTCGGGCGCGAGGTGGGAAGGCTGGCCGGAGGAGTCTCCGCGCGGCCGGGGCACAACGTGAGGACCTCCGTCGATTTCGATCTGCAGAGGGCCGTCGATCTGGCCTTCGGATCGGAGCGGGGCGCCGCGGTCTTCATGGATCCATGGACGGGGGAGGTTCTCGCACTCAGCTCCCGGCCGGGCTTCGATCCCAACCTCTTCGCGAAGCGGTTCACGCGCACGCTGTGGCGCTCTCTCGTCGCGGACCCACGCCACCCGCTGCAGAACCGAGCGATCCAGTCGGGGTACTCGCCGGGCTCCACTTTCAAGCTCATCGAGGCCGTCGCGGCGCTCGAAGAAGGGATCATCACGCCCTACACCCGCTTCTACTGCAGCGGCGACGCCAGCTTCCACGGGCGCCGCTTCCACTGCAACAAGCGCGAAGGGCACGGCTCGGTGGATCTCAGGACCGCCATCATCAAGTCCTGCAACATCTACTTCTACAACGTCGCGGACAGGCTGGGCATCGACAGGATCACCGAGTACGCCGCGCGGTTCGGCCTGGGGTCCCGCAGCGGCATCCCCATGGATGCCGAGAGCCCGGGGCTGATCCCGGACGCCGACTGGCGCCGCGGCACCGGGAGGACCTGGTACCCCTCCGAGACCATCTCCGTCGGCATCGGCCAGGGACCTCTCCTCGTCACGCCCCTGCAGCAGGCGATCCTGGCCTCGGCGCTCGCCACGGACGGGCGGCGCCCCATCCCCACCTTTGCGCTCGTTCCCGAATCCGAGGCGGATCACAATCTGCCGGGGATCGGCGGGAGGACGGGGCCGCCCATGGACCCTGCTCACCTCGCGGTCGTCCGGGATGCCATGTGGGGAGTCGTCCACGATGGCGGCACGGGAGGCAGGGCCCTCATGGAAGGCTTCGACGTGTGCGGAAAGACCGGAACGGCGCAGGTCGTCGCGGCCTCCGCGAACGTCAAGCACAAGGAGGAGCTTCCCCCCGAGCTGCGGGATCACTCCTGGTTCATCGGTTTCGCGCCTCTGGAGAATCCCCAGGTGGCCTTCGGCATCATTGTGGAGAACGGGGGACACGGCTCGGAGGCCGCGGCGCCGCTGGCGCGGCGGGCGCTCGAGGCCTTCTTCTCCCACAGACCCCCGAGGCCCTCGACCGGTCCGCGCCCGGACCGGAAGGTTGCCAGGAATGATTCAGCCGGCGATCCGCGGATCTTTTGATTGGGCGCTCCTCGGCGCCATGGCCGCCCTCATCGGCCTCAGCCTGCTGATGCTGCACTCGGCCACCGCCTACGAGGATCGCGAGCCCTTTCAGAAGCAGCTCGTCTGGAGCGCCGTGGCGGTGGTGGTCCTCCTCGTGGTGCTGGGACCCTCGTACCTGGTCTGGGGAAGCCTCTCGATTCCGATCTACGCGGGCTGCCTCCTGCTCCTCACGCTCGTCCTCTTCTTCGGGCCCGAGATACGGGGGGCGCAGTCGTGGCTGCGCTTCAGGGGCGTGAGCTTCCAGCCCGCCGAGGTGGCGAAGGTGGGGACCCTGCTCCTGCTCGCGGCCTTCCTCGCCCGGCAGCAGGATTTCAGGCTCAGCCTCCGGACAGCCAGCATCATGGCGCTGATCGTGGCGCTCCCCGTGGGGCTGATCCTCCTGCAGCCGGACCTGGGCAGCGCCATGGTCTTCTTCCCGCTGCTCGGCGTCATGATGTTCCTCGCGGGGCTGCGCTGGCGGGTCATCCTCGTGATGGCGGCCGTCGCGCTCCTCTCGGTGCCCCTGCTCTGGCCGCACCTCAAGCCCTACCAGCAGGAAAGGGTGCTCACCTTCTTCCGCCCCGAGCGCGATCCGCAGGGAGCGGGCTGGCAGGTGCTTCAGAGCAGGATCGCGGTGGGATCCGGGGGCCTGGCGGGAAAGGGCATCGGGTCGGGAAGCCAGGCGCAGCTCCAGTTCCTGCCCGACCGGCACACGGACTTCATCTTTTCGGTGCTCGCGGAAGAGACCGGCTTCGCCGGCGCGACGACGGCTCTCTTCCTCTACGGCGTTGTTCTCTACGCTTGCGTCCAGACGGCGCGGGCCGCCCGTGACAAGTTGGGGTTGTTCCTGTCCATGGGCGTGGCCGTGCTGCTCGGCTCGCAGATTGTCATCAATATTGGAGTGATCCTGGGACTGATGCCGACTGCCGGCATCCCCCTGCCACTCATGTCCTATGGAGGGTCCTCCCTGGTGTCCACGGTTGCGGCGCTGGGGCTGGTCCTCAATGTGAGAATGCGATGCCTGGTGAACTGAACAGGAAGAACCGGCGCGGCCGAGGCCGCGGCCGAGGACGAAGGCGCCCCGGAGGCCCCCGCGTGGGGGCGCAGGGAGCCGTGACGGATCCGATCGAGGGCGTCCCGGAGGCGGGGGAAGCCGAGCCGGCTCTCGAGCTCCTCGTCGAGGAGCCCGGCGCCGAGGAGCCCCCGATCCCGGTCGAGGTCGAGGCCGAGCTCGACGAGCCTTCGTCGAGGGGGACCCGCACGAGAAAGCGCAGGACCGGGTCGAGCAAGATGATCGTCGTGAACACGACCTCCAAGGAATCGAGGATCGCGATCCTCGAGGACGGAGTCGTCGCCGAGCTCTTTATCGAGCGGGACCTGGCGCCGACGGTCGTCGGCAACATCTACAAGGGCAAGGTCACGAAGGTCCTCCCCGGGATGCAGGCGGCCTTCGTGAACATCGGCCTCGAGCGCGACGCCTTCCTCTACGTCAGCGACATCTCGCCCGGCTCGGACGACTACGAGGGGCCGCTGAACCTCGAAGAGGTCGAGGGGGGCGACGAGATCAAGAAACGGGCCCCGAAGGCCGATCGGCACAAGCCCATCCAGGATCTCATCCAGCAGGGCCAGGAGCTGCTGGTCCAGATCACCAAGGAGGGGATCGGGCAGAAGGGGGCGAGAATCACCTCCTACGTCACGATCGCGGGCCGTTTCCTCGTCCTGATGCCGCAGGTCGATCACGTCGGCGTGAGCCGGAAGATCGGCGATGCCCGCGAGCGGCTGAAGCTGAGGAAGATCGTCGATGCGGCCCGCACGCATGGCCTGGGCTTCGTGGTGAGGACCGTCGCGCGGGGCACGACGAAGACCGAGATCGAAGGCGATGTCGCCTACCTGACCGAGCTGTGGGAGAAGGCGAGGATCAAGGCCGAGAAGGGCGCCGCCCCCGCCCTCGTGCACGCCGAGCCCGGCGTCCTCTGGCGCGTCCTGAGGGACCACTTCAACCAGGACGTGACCAAGGTGATCGTGGATACGGCGGTCACCCGGGACGACGCCCTGGGCTTCATCCGGCGCTACGACCCGGATGCCGCCTCGAAGGTCGAGCTCTACTCGGGCGCCGAGGCGCTGATGGACAGGTACGGAGTCCAGGCGGAGCTCGACAAGGCCCTCAAGAGCCGCGTCTGGCTGAAGTCCGGAGGCTACATCGTCATCAACCAGACCGAGGCCCTCGTGGCCATCGACGTCAATACGGGCAAGTTCGTCGGCAAGAGGAACCTCGAGGACACCGTTCTCAAGACGAACCTCGAGGCCGTGACGGAGATCGTGAGGCAGCTCCGCCTCCGCGACCTGGGCGGCATCATCGTGGCGGACTTCATCGACATGGAGAACCGCCGCAACAGGCGCAAGCTCATGGAGGCCTTCGAGAAGGAGCTCGAGAAGGACAGGGCCCGCACGAAGGTCCTGCAGGTGAGCGACTTCGGCCTCGTCGAGATCACCCGCCAGCGCACCAAGAAGTCCCTGGAGAGGCTCCTGACACGCTCCTGTCCCTACTGCGTGGGGTCGGGCAAGATCAAGTCCAATCCGACGATGCTCTTCGAGGTCCAGCGCGAGGTCAGGCGTCTTGCGCCCAGCATGGAGGGGCAGCGCCTGATCATCAGGGCGAACCCCGAGGTGGCGGCCGAGATGGAAGCCGAGCGAGGGGTCATCCTCGAGGGCCTTCCCGCGGTCAACGGGACGGAGCTCGTGATCCGGCCGGACGCCAGCATGCACCACGAGCAGTACGACATCGTCAGCACGTCGCGGCCGCGCGACAAGGGGATCACCCGGACGCGCGAGGCGGCGCGCGAAGCCAGACCTGAAGCGCGGAGGGACGCGAAGTGACGGCGGCATCGAAGCTCATCGGCTCGTTCGAGGGGGTCTTCTCTCTGGGGCCTGGGGGCGCGCTCTCCCTCCCGGATCCACGCGCCCTGAGGGGGGAGGCCACCGACCGCCTCGTCCGCTCGGCCGTCTTCGGGGACGAGGAAGAGAAGGGCGCGGCCCGGTGGCTCATCCGCGAGCTGTGCCGGCTGTCGGGGATCCACTCCTGCTCCATCCAGACACTCTACGAAGCGATGGGCCGGAGAGAGGCCGGGGGCTTCACGACGCCGGCCCTGAACCTGAGAGGCACCGTCTACGACACGGCCCGGGCCGCCATGCGCGCTGCGAAGAAGCTGGACGCCGGCCCCGTGGTCTTCGAGCTGGCCCGCTCCGAGATGGGCTACACCTTCCAGGATCCCGCGGAGTACTCCGCCGTCATCCACGCGGCGGCGCTGCGCGAGGGGATGACCGGAGCGCTCTTCATCCAGGGGGATCACTTCCAGGTGAGCTCGAAGAAGTACCACGCCGGCGGCGAGAGCCGTGACAAGGAGATAGCCGCACTCCGAGATCTGATCGCCCGGGCGGTCGAGGCCGGCTTCTACAACATCGACATCGACGCCTCGACGCTCGTCGTTCTCGAGCGCGGGAGCCTCAAGGAGCAGCAGAGGGACAACTACGAGCGGCAGGCCGAGCTGTCGGCGCTCGTGCGGAAGGTCCAGCCGAAAGGGGTCGAGGTCTCGATCGGAGGGGAGATCGGGGAGGTCGGTGGGAAGAACTCCACCCCCGAGGAGTTCCGGGCTTTCATGGGAGGCTTCAAGGAAGCCTTCGCCGCCGCCGCGCCCGGGAAGCGGGGCATGAGCAAGATCTCCGTCCAGACGGGAACGAGCCACGGTGGCGTCGTCCTTCCCGACGGATCGGTCGCGGAGGTGAGCATCGACTTCGGGGTCCTCAAGGAGATCTCCGCCATCGCGCGCCGCGAGTACGGGCTTGCCGGCGCGGTCCAGCACGGAGCCAGCACGCTCCCGGCCGACGCCTTCTCCCAGTTCCCTGCGAACGACGCCGCGGAGGTCCACCTGGCGACGGAGTTCCAGAACCTGATGCTCGATCACCCCGAGTTCCCCGCCGGCCTGCGCAAGGAGATGTACGGCTGGCTCACGGCGAACTGCGCCGACGAGCGGAAGAAGGGGTGGACCGACGAGCAGTTCTTCTACAAGACCCGGAAGAAGGCGTGGGGCCCGTTCAAGGCGCAGGCCTGGGATCTCCCCGAGGCGACCCGCGCCGCCATCGGCCGCACGCTCGAGGAGAAGTTCGCCTTCCTCTTCGGGCAGCTCAAGGTGACCGGCCATCGCAAGACCGTCGAGCGCTTCGTCCGCCCCGTGGAGGTCCGCCTCCCGGCCCCGCCCTCCGTCACGTGGGGCTAGCAGCTATCCCGCGCTCGCAGCCACTTGGTCCACGCTGTCAGCGACGTGGTCACCCCTTGAACCCGTCGAGGCAGAGAAGTTAACCTCTCTGGCGTGGGCTTCGAGATCCTCGGGGAGATCACTCAGATCGAAGCGATCGCGTCGGGAAGGAAGCTCCGACGACGCAAGGAGTGATGCAAACGGGATGGCCAAGGTAGCTGGCGCAAACTCAAGGGCATCGCGCTCGTCCGGCTCGCGGGGAATCAAGTCCGCCAGGCGGAGCTCCACTGGTACGAGGCGCACGGCATTGGTCGGAGGCGGATCAAGATCAAGCGCTTCCTCGACTAGCCGCAACGCAAGAACGCGCTTCGTAGTATGCGTAGACCCGGGCGGGAACGACGACTTGCAGGCCCGTCGCATCTATCAGGTTCTTCCAGACGCATCAGGGGCCCGCAGCAACTTCATTCGCGTCGTCGACGATTCGGGCGAGGACTACCTCTACCCCGAAGAGTTGTTCCTACCCTTCCATCCGACGTCATCTCTCCGCTCAGTGCTTGAACACGACTAGTGCTCCGTCCGCTTGATCTCAGAATGAGGTACCTGCGGGACCCACTACCCATCCGCCTGGGCGGGCTAGCCGCGAACCTCGCTCGGATACAGTCATTCTCGGATCACATCGCGCACGGAGAAGCCGTCGCCAGGCTCGTCCATGAGAGCGAGCTCTTCATCGAGTGGACCGCCTCTGAGGCCGAGCCGACAGTCCAAGCAACGCTCGCGGAATGCCAACGTCAACTGGTGCGCTGGGATCGGGCCTGGAGCGACATCTGGTCGAGCCCCGCACGGCGCGCCGAGGTCGCGACAGGTGCCGGGATTTGGTCTCAACGTGTTCTCGAAGTCGCCGGTCTTATCCCCGCCTCCAGTGGACATCAACTGCCGTAGGCCGAGGTGATCTGCTCCGTGTGCCCGCGAGCAGATGGCCGAAAGGTCGGCCCGCGCCGCGCTGCGCACACTCGGACCACTGCACTCCCAGGTTAGCGAGGGACGCAGCGCTGGTGACGCGGCCTAGACAAACCAGTCCGGGGCGGCCTCGGTGAGGGCGCGAAGGAACTCGGTCGCCGCTGCTGATTCCACGGCCTCGAAGGACTTCATGTCCAGCTTGAAGCGGCGGCCCTCCTCGGTGAAGTGCGAGTAATAGGAGGTGGCGAACTCGTGGCGCAGGCGCCTGGCGTCCGACGGGTTCCGCAGCGCCTCGCGCAGGCTCTGCCGCATCCCCGGGGGAGGCAGCTCGAGGAGCGACTCCATGATGGGGACGAGGAGTTTGGCTTCCTCGCCGGCATCACCACGGAAGGCGAAGGTGAGCCGGTAGAGGTCCGCCGACCCCGAGGCGCCCACGATGAGGACCGAGGCCTCCGCGAAGTTCTCCCCCCAGAGCACGCCGTCGAAGAAGGGGATGTGGAGATTGTCGGTGATGGCCGAGGCGACGAAGAGGCCGTCCTTCTCTCCGAGCCCCGGGATCAGCTCTTCGATCCGGTAGACCCTGCCGGGATCGAGGCCCGCGGCGCGGATCGCACGGGCCTCCTCCGGCGTGAGGTCGTAACGCTCCTCCCATCGGGTGGACTTGAGGGCGGCGAAGCGGGCCGTCGAGCGGACGCCCAGGTAGTGACCGGCGGCCGCGGAGGCGAGGAGCTCGGCGGCGCCTCCGATGTTCCCCGCCACTCCGTCGAGCGGCCTGCCGTTGTCCTCGAAGACCCCCCAGTCCAGCCCGCAGGCGACGGCGGGGAATGCGTCGCCCTCCGTGTCTACCCGGACGCAGGCTCCCATCTCCGCCATCGCGCGGACGGGATTCCGGGGCTTGTCCTGGGTGAAGATGTTGACTTCGTCCGCCTTCCACCTGTCGGCGACGGCCGAAAGAATCCCGGGCAGGTCCGTGTCCACGTCCACGGACGAGACCTCCCGGAGCTGGCACTTGTTGAGGTAGAGGTCCGGAAGCCGGTGGATCTCGCTCTCGGTAATGTAGAAGAAGCTGCCCGAAGAGCCTCCGGCCTTCACGCTCTTGTTCGTGCCCTCGACGGCATCCACGGCGATGGCGTAGCTCTTCACGCCGCGTGAGCGGCGCTGCTCGGGGGCGAGGGCCGCCAGGTCGCGATCTCCGAATGTCTGCCCCACGTACAGGCTCGGGTTGCCTCCCTTCTCGCCGGGCTTGAGGCGCACCCCCTCCCCGATCGCGATCTCGCAGACTGCGTCCTCGAGCCCATCGGCGAGAGCGTGGATCCCCTCAGCGAGCGCGCAGGTCGCGGCGCGGTCGTTCCTCTCCTTGAGCTCCCGGAGCATTTCCGGGGCCGGCCCGCCCGCGATTTCCAGGGCCGATCCCCTGCCCGCCGCCGTCACCGCCAGGGCGGACAGGGCGGCCGTGACGACGAGCCTGTCGAGGTGCTCCGACTCCAGGGGGCCCTTCGGGCGCGAAGCGGTCCTGAGACCCAGCCGGCTCACCGAAGCCAGCGACAGCCCGTAGAGATCGAGGACCGCTGCGTTTCGCAGGCTCCACGCGTGCAGCTCGTCGGCGCCGAGGATCCGCGCACTCCGCGAGAAGAGCCGGGAGGGGGAGTACCGCCGCTCGGGAATCACGACCCGCGGGCCGGTGATCCTGCCGCGGCTACCCATCCAGAGTTCTCCTCGGCGGCGTCCCCTGCGGGGCGCAGGTGACAGGTGGCCGGGATTCTACGACGAATCGGCCCGCGATTCGACGGCGCACGGATGCACGGAGCCGGAGGACTCTTGATCGGGTAGAATCCCGTGCGAATCTGCGAGGAGGGAGATCGAGTGGCGGGGAAGCACATCGGCGTTCTGACGGGCGGCGGCGACGTGCCGGGACTGAACGCGGCCATCAAGTCGGTCTACACCTCCGCCGGGGATCAGGGGTGGATCCGGCCGGGCGAGAGCAACGCCCATGTCACAGGGATCCTCCGGGGCTGGAAGGGGGCGGTCCATATGTCCGCCGAGGCGCCGTCGGCCGGAGAGAGGGCCCATGCCCTCGCGCTGACCGACGACCTGGTGCGCAGGGTGGACCGCTCGGGAGGCACCTTCCTTCGCTCGTCGAGAATCCGTCCGGACAGGATCGCGCTCTCCGATCTCCCCGAGAGGCTGAAGCAGCGCCGCTCCGAGCTGCCCACCGTGGAGGGAAGCGAAGATCTCTACGACGTGACGGACGAGGTCCTCCGAAACCTGAGGGGAGCCGGCATCGAGGCTCTCGTGGCCATCGGAGGGGATGACACGCTTGGCTACGCCCACACGCTGGCCGCCAGGGGCTTCCCGATCATCGGGATCCCCAAGACGATGGACAACGACGTGCGGGGGACGGAGTACGCCATCGGCTTCAGCACGGCCCTGACGCGCGCGGCCGATTTCATCAACCGGCAGCGCATGCACCTGGGCTCTCATGAGACGGTCGGGGTCTTCAGGATCTTCGGGCGCAACGCGGGCTTCACCTCGCTCGGGACGGCCATGGCCGTCTCCGACATCCGCTGCCTGGTCCCCGAGCAGAGATACGCTCTGGACGCGCTGTGCGCCCTCGTCGCCGAGGACTACGGCCGGAACCCGAGCAGCTACGCGATGGTCCTGACGTCGGAGGGCGCCATCTGGGAGGGCGGCAGGCTCGACGAGATGGGGCCCGCCGACGCCTACGGACACCGCAAGAAGGTCAACGTGGGGGAGCGTCTCGCCGCCGAGATCACGCGGCGGACTGGCCTGCCGACCCGGATTCAGGACATTACGTACGACCTGCGAAGCGGCAACCCCGACGCCCTCGACAAGATCGTCGCCACCACCTTCGGGGCGCTTGCGGTGGAGCTGATTTCGCAGGGGATAACCGATCAGATGGTCTGCATCCGTGAGGGCACCTACGCCCACACGGCGCTGCCCGATCCCGCCCTGGGAGCGCGGACCGTGGACGTCTCCGCCTGCTACGACACCCGGCGTTTCCGGCCCCTCTTCACCCGCGGGCTCGGCCGCCCGATCTTCTTCTAGTTCCCCCGCCCGGGAAGAGATGGCGGCGGGCGAGGCGGGCCTTGCGCCGCTCGTCGGCGCGGGCCGCCTCGGCCCTCTCGGCGTCGCCCTCGAGGATCAGAGGAGGAGCCGGCCTCGGGCGCCCGTCGGGCCCCAGGCAGACCATCGTGACGAAGGCCGTGGTCGTCAGCTCGCAGACGCCCGTGAGGGGGTCCTCCCCGAAGACGTCCACGAGGATCTCCATGCTGCTGGAGAAGACGGCGGTCATTCGCGCCCGGAAGATCATGATGTCGCCGAGCTTGAGCGGCGAGATGAAGTCGAGGCTGTCCACCGATGCGGTCACGACGGTGGAGCGGCAATGGCGGAGGGCCACCATCGCTCCCGCCTTGTCGATGAGCGCCATGACGCGCCCGCCGAAGACCGAGCCGAGGACGTTCGCGTCCTGGGGCATCACCAGCTCGGAGATCTCGACGCGGGAGTCCACCGTGCGGCGGCCTGCAGGCCGTGCGGCGGCCCGGCTCATTGGCCCGAAGGGCCCCTTGACCCGGCGGCGACCTGCTTGAAGAGGGCGATGACCTTGGGGGGGTAGTACTTCGCGTCGAGCGTGAGGCCGGGCCGGATGCCGAGCGCCGTGCGGAAGGCCTCCTCGGCCCGCGCCTTCAGAGAAGGGTCCTCGGGGCGCGTGAGGAGGTAGCGCTTGTAGAGCGCGCTGCCGAGAAGCGCATGGATCCCGGGATCGTCCTGGATGGCGTCGCCGGCCTTCACGAGCGCGGGGATCGCGCGATCGAAATCCCCGCCGAAGTAGGCCTCGACCCCCGCCGCGTAATCGCGGCGCGCCGCGGCGATGGCGGGATCCGGCCCCGAAGGCTTCGGCGGCTGCGCGGCCTGAGCTGCGCGCTCCTGAAGCACCTTGCGCATTCCAGAGACGTCGGCGCGGACCGTCCGCGCCGCCTTCCTCGCATCATCGGCCGACCTGGCTTCGCGCAGCGAAGCGATCTCCTGGGTCAGCCGTCCTCTCTCCGAGGGCTTGAGGCCGGCGCGGCTGTCGGCCATCAAGGCCTCCGCGTCACGGAGCACCCCGGCCGTCTCCTTGCGCGCCACCTCGAGGGCGGCATTCGCCTCCCTTTCCTGCCGGCGCTGATCGGCTCTCCGGCCGAGGTCGGCGCGAAGGGCGCGCAGCTTCTCGTGGCTGAACTGAGCCTCCGCGGGCGTTCCCGCCTTGAGGATCGCCGAGGCCGCGGAGGCGAGCTGGTCCTTCTCGGCCGGGGCCAGCAGGTCACCGGACTCCGCGGCCAGCTTCTGCGCCGCGGCGATGTCTGAAGCTGCAGCGTCGATCGCGCGCGTGAGCGCCGGATCCGGTCCGGTGGGCGCGGGCGGCTTCGGTGCCGAGGGAAGCGGCTCCGCGGTGACGCGTCCGCCCTGCGAGGGGGGCTGTCCTGGCTTCGAGCCGCCGCCCTTGATCGCGGAAGGCGGCTCCGTCTGCTTGCCCGTCTCGGGCTTCGCGGCGGCTCCGCCTTGTGTCGGAGTTCCCGTCTGCCCGGCCCCTTCGGCCGGGGGCGGCGGAGCCTCGGAGATGGTCGAAGGCGGAGGGGCCGGAGGAGGCGGGGAGGGAGGCGCCGCGGCCTGGGCCAGGCTCTTCGCGGTCGATCGCATCTGCGAGAGCTGCGCCATGAGCGCGGCATCCTTGACGACGACGCCCTGCGACTCGCTGAGGTCGAACTCCCTCGCGGCCTCCGCGTAGCTCTTCTGCTGGAAGAGGGTCATCCCCAGGTAGAAGTGGGGAAGGTAGGGCTCGAAGAACATGCCGCTGGCCTTGATGGCGTTGGCCTTCTCGGCGCCCTTCTGCGCGATGGCGGAGCGGAAGAGATTCTCGGCCTTGTTGTGCTTCCCCTCGTTCAGGGCCGTGCGCGCGTCCTTGTAGTCCTCCTGCCACCCGGCGAGGGCCGGGGAGGAGGCGAGGATCAGGAGGACGATCCCCAGGCTCGCGAGGCCGCTCGCGCCGGCTCGGGTGCGGGTCATCGGGAGGCTCCCGCGCGATCGAAGAGGTCCATCATTTCCTCGGAGAAGATGCCGGGCGAGAGTCTATACCCGGGATCCAGCTCGTGCACGCGCTGGAACTCGAGGTAGGCCAGGTTCTCCCAGATCGTGCGATGGCCCTTGTCGGAGGAGGCCTTCCCTGCGTAGGCCATCCCGAGGTAGAGGTGCAGAGTCAGGTCGCTGCCCTTCCCCTGCTTCATCGCTTCCTGGAAGTCGGCGATGGATCCGTCGTAGTCGCCCCGGAAGAAGGCCTGCAGCCCGGCGATGACGGGCCCCGGCTCCGCGCTGGCTGGCAGCGAGCGGGGAGCTGCATCGGGCGCACCGACCGGCTTCGGTGATGGCTGGGAGGGCGGCGGGGGAGGGCCGGCCTGGCCGGAAGCGATGAGCTTCCTCATTCTCAGGTAGGCGACAGGATCGTGCTGGATGACCCCGGCCTCCTCTTCCTTGCGGAAGCTGATCATCGCCTCCTCGTAGCGACCCTGCCTGTACTCCGAGAGGCCGAGGTAGAACCAGGGCGTGTAGGAGGTGTGCCACATGCCGTAGATCCGCACGTTCCTCTGGGGCCTGGGGTTCAGGGCGATGGCCGTGCGGATGCTCTCTTCGACCGCCCCCCACTCCTCCAGATCGGCGTGGACGACCGCCTGCCGGTAGGCTTCGAACCAGGGGGGACCGCCGGCGGAAGGCTCTTCCGGTGTAGCCGCGGCCGCGCCGGAGAGTGTGAGGACGAGCACGAGCGGAGCGGAAAGCATCCAGATCACCGCACGCAGCGCGAGGATGTCGGATCTCCGCCCCTTCCATGCGTTCATGATTTTCTCCCCGTGGCGAGAAGGCTCTTTCACCGCCCGGGAGGCAGGGGAGTCCCCGAGCAGGTGCGGGGCGCCCCTCCCGGCGGGAGGAGCGCCCCTGCGGCTCAGAACCTGAATATCGTCGAAAGCACGTACTCGTTTCCGATGCCGCTGAAGTCGGCCGCGGCATCGAGCTGGAACTTCCCTTGCACCACGACTCCGGTTCCCACGGTGACGTGCGTCTCGGTGTCCCGCTCCGGAAACGTATCGTTGTCCGAGAAGCTCGAGACACCCTGGTCGAAGTCAGCGAAGACCCGGCTGTTGTGATCCGTGTAGGCGCCCACGCGCGCGGCGATGGGGACCGATCCCGCCGTGAAGACGTACTCCGCGCCGAGGTGGGCCTCGTCGGCGTCCTCGATCGTGAAGTTCGCGTTCTTGTTGATGAAGTTGAGGATGTTGACTCCCGCCTGGAATCCATCGAGCAGGTCCGTGTACTCGATGTGGACCCAGTCGGCGGAGATCGTCAGGGCCGGCATCGGCTGCCACGACACGCCGGCTCCATACGAGTCCGGAGTGTTGAAGGTTGTGTCGAGGGGGGCGCCGATGAACGTTGCGTAGGCGCCTCCGAAGTAGGGATCGACCATGGTCTCCGAGACCGTGAACTTCAGCCCGCCCCGGTAGACGGCGCCGAAGGAGAGCTGGTCCATGGGCCTCCAGTGCAGCCCGGCGTTGAACGAGATGTCCGTGTCGTTGTCGTTGATGTCCGTCTCGAAGATCGTCTCGGGGATGCCGAAGGAGGTCGAGTTCGGGTCGGGATCCGTGAACGTGCTCCTGACGTTGGAAGTGATGTCGAGGATTCCGATCGCGGCGCTGACCCCGAACGAGAGCCTTTCGTGCAGCTTGACCGCGCCGGAGATGTTCCACTCAGAGAGATCCGTCGTGATCCTCCCGGTCGCATCGAGGATCTGGGGAGCGGCAGCGTTGGGATCGAAGAACGTGGTGTTCTGGTTGAAGGTGACGTTTTCGGCCTTGTTCAGCTCCACGCGCGACACGCCCACGGCGAAGCGCTCGAAGGGATACACGTACGAGATGAAGGACGGGCTGAACACCGCGCCGGGGAAGGTGGCCGCATCGATGGTCGTTGCGGGAGGCAGCGTCTGATTGATTTCCGAGTCGTCAGTCACCCTGTCCCTGATCTCCGTGAAGAACTCGGGCTTCTCCAGGAGCATCAGGCCCGCGGGGTTCGCCAGCGCCGCCGTGGCGTCATCGGCCACCGCGATGAAGGCGCCGCCCAGGCCGAGCGACCGCGCGCCGGGGTTGGAGAGGTTGAAGCGGAAGTCCCTGAAGATCTCCTCGTCGGTTACTGCCCGCACCTCCGGGGCCGCCGCGACGGCGATGGCGATCACCAGGAGGCACTGCATCCACCTGCTTCTGCTGAGCTGCATCACGAGCCATCCTCCATTTCGGTCAACAGTCGACTGGTTCTGTTTCCGACTGGGGCTGGCCGGCGTCTTGCCGGCCGCCGGGAAAAACTCAAGGGGCCGACGGCATCATCGAGCTGTACGAAAAACCGGGCATCGTGCGCGTCACCGCCGTGGACTGGCCGGCCGCGACGCGAACATCCGGGATCGAGACTTCTCCGTATTCGGGGTGCCTGAGCGTGATCTGGTAGGTGCCTTCACCGAGCGAGAGCATCAGGGGAGTCGTGGCATCCCTGCCTCCTGCCTGAACGAGGTCCACGATCTTTCCCGTCGCATTGTCGCGTACCTCGACCACCTGGGCCCACGGCTGCGCATCCACGGCCACGTACCCGGACGCAGGTGCCGCGACGGCGGGAGGGGCCGTCGGGAAGAGCTGCGCGGGGCTTTCGGTCACCGACTGGCCGGGCTCCTTCGCGCTCCCGCCTCGGAGAGCGAGCCAGGCGGCGATGCCCCCGCCGGCGAGGACGAGGGCCGCGACGCCGATCATCACGGGAGAGATCGACCTCGCAGGAGGCTGAGCCGCCGGCTCGGAGCGGGCGGCGGGCCGCTGGGACGCGACGGCTGCCCGGGGGGAGCCCGCTGGAATGGGCGTTGAAGGCTCCGCGCGATCCTGGGCCGCCTCCTCCGGCGCTTCGATGATCGCCGTCGGAGAGATCTCGCCGCGAGGCGGGCGTTTCGCGACAGGCGCGCGCGCCGGGCCTGCGGGGGGCGCCGTCCTGGGTGCCGGTCGAGCGGGCGGTAAAGGCGCGGGAGGGGGCGGAGGCACCGATTCGGGGGACTCGATGATCTCGGTGGCGCTCATCCGCTTTCCCGGAGGCCTCCCCGTGCCGGGCGCCTCGTGCGGGGCCGAGCCGATATCGGAGTCCTCGAGCCGCAGCGTCAGGTCCCGGGCCCCGGCTTCACTGCGCGGGCCCGTGGACGCCGTGGAATGGCGGCGCTCCTCCTCGACCTCCTCGAGGATCTCCTCGATGCTGCTGCTGTGCGATACGGGCGAAGTGCCCTCCGGCTCGGCCTCCAGGATCATCGTGGCGTCGCCCGATGCCCGGCGCTCCACGACGGACATGAGCTGGATGGCGTCGGTGTTGGAGGGATCCTGGTCGATCACCTGCTTGAGGAGTGCGGCGGAGTCCAGGAAGGAGCCGGAGTCGAAGAGGCGCCTCGCCGTCACGAAACGGGCCTTCGAGTCGCCGCCGGCCCCTTCCAACCTCATGGTGGGGATGGCCGCGTCGATCCCGCCGATGACCCCTTCGAGGGCCTGGGCGAACTCCTGGCCGTTGCGGAACCGCTTCCCGGGGTCCTTCTCGAGGGCGCGCGCGACGATGTCCGTGAGCGTCACGGGCAGGTGGCGATCCTGGGGGAGCGTCGGCGGGGGCTCGTGGACAATCTTGTACATCACCGAGGTGATCGTCTCGCCGGGGAAGGGGCGCCGGCCGGCGATGAACTCGTAGAGAATCACGCCCGCCGAGAAGAGGTCGGAGCGCCCGTCCACGGCCTTGTCGGCGCGGATCTGCTCCGGGGACATGTAATCCACGGTGCCCAGGACCATGCCCGTCCGGGTCATCTCGGAGGAGGCCAGCTTCGCGATCCCGAAGTCGAGGATCTTGGCC
>CAZMRF010000067.1:0-9903 GCA_964568735.1 uncultured Acidobacteriota bacterium | reverse complement strand
TTTCTGAGGATGTAGATGTTGGCCGGCTTGATGTCCCGGTGAACGATCTCGTACTGGTGCGCGTAGTGGAGTCCGTGGAGGACCTGGCTGACGATGTCGAGCCCCTCGCGCAGGGGGAGCGGCCCCCCGAACTTGAGCTTGCGGTGCAGATCGATCCCGTCGAGGTACTCCATGGCGATGAAGGGGATCCCCTGCTCCTCGCCCATGTCGAAAATCGTGACGATGTTGCGGTGGGTGAGCTTGGCGGCGGATCGCGCCTCGCGGTAGAAGCGGGACTTGCTCTCCGCGTCCATGCCGCCCATGGTGGCCATCATGGTCTTGAGGGCCACCTGGCGCTCGAGGATCGGGTCGTAGGCCTTGTAGACCACGCCCATGGCCCCGCGGCCGAGTTCGCTGCGGATCTCGTATTTTCCGAGCTTCTGGAGGGCCATGGACTCCTACCCCCTGCGGGGGGACCAGGCAGGGAGGCAACGGGGTCGCCCCTTCGGATGGCCTAATCCGGCGTGGCGAAGCGGCGCAAACCACGGGGCGGCGCCAAGTTACATCTGCCCCGGGGGGCTGTCAAACACGCACCCGCGTTCTTGCCGCGGCGCGGAGACCTCTTTTATAATGAGGCCGGGCGAAGTAACAGGTGCCTGCACGCCCTCTGGAGGCCGCCCATGCGTTCCCCTCGATCCGTCGCCGCCATCCTGGTCCTCTCGGGCCTTGCCGTCCTCCTTTCGAGTGCCACAACGGCCTCCGCGCAGGTCGTCGCCAAGATGACGGGCGTGGTCCAGGACGAGGCGGGCACCCCTCTCAAGGGGGCCAAGGTCTACGTCAAGGACATCTCCACGAACAACGTGGTCCGTCCGGCCGTCACCTCCGCCAAGGGCCGCTTCACCTACACGTCGCTCCCTCCCGACCGGTACATCCTGTGGGCCGAGATGGAGGGATATCTCATGGTCCGCCTGGTCGTCTCGCTCACCGGCGCGAGGGGCGACAAGAGCCTTCAGACCTATTTCTACGACGAGAAGCAGGAGTTCGACGATGTCGTCAAGGTGAACGCGACGGGCGACGTCGGGACGCTGACCAGGAACGAGTTCGAGTTCACGATGACGACGCCCGACAAGCACACCGCCGTCACGAACAAGCTCTACGCCGAGTTTCGAGGAGCGAGTGAGGGCGGGGCCGCGGAAGGCGGGGAGGCCGCCCCGGCGGCGGCGGCGGCGCCGGTCGAGAAGTCCAACCTCGAGAAGGGCATGGACCTCATCGCGAACGAGAGCTACGGCCCCGCGATTCCCTTTCTGACGCTCGCAGTCGAGGAGACCAAGAAGCCCGAGGATCTCGTCGAGGTCCACTACCAGCTCGGCAAGGCCTCCCTCGAGACCGGATCGCTGGACGCGGCCGAAGCTTCCCTGAAGAAGGCCCGGGAGATGGACCCCACGAAGCCCGGGGTGAGCTTCTTCCTCGCACGGGTCTACAACAAGAAGGGGATGAATCAGGAGGCGCTCGTCGAGATGGAGCGGGAGCTCGCCCTGAGCCCCGACAGCGAGGCGGTCCTCAAGAACCTGGCCAACTTCTACATGGAGGCGGGGCAGTCGGATCGCGCCATCGACACCTACGAGGCGCTCATCGAGATGAACCCCGACAACTTCGAGCCCTACCAGGCCCTGGCGAAGATCTACAAGGACGCCGGAGATCGGCAGAAGGAGGCCGAGATCTACCAGCGGATGGGCGACAAGGACCCGTCGGGGCAGGCCTTCTACAACCTGGGAAACCTCGCCTTCAACAAGGACGATCGGGAGAAGGCGCGCTTCTACTACGAGCGCGTGCTGGAGAAGAACCCGAAGCACGCTCAGGCCCACTACCAGCTCGCCTACACGCTGATCGGACTCGGCGACATCCCGGGGGCGGTTTCACACCTCGAGGAGTTCGCCAAGCTCTCACCGAAGGATCCGAAGACTCCGGAGGCCGTCTCCACCGCGAAGGCCCTGAAAGAGACGCTCTGATCAGAGGGGCAGGGCCGCCGCGGTCCACATGCGGCCGGCGGCGCGGCCGTGCACGCGCCAGGACCAGCAGATGTCCGGCCGGCACATCGTGCACAGCCCCGAATGCGCGATCTGCTCCGAAGCGAGCCCCGCACGGCCCGCGAGAATCCTGACGGCGGCCGGGGGATCGAGCGTCCGCCGCCCCGGGTTCGAGCCGAAGATCTCCGCCCGCTCGCGGGCCTCCGTGAAGAGCGCGGCGAAGAGTCGCTCGACATCCTCGCCGACCTCGTAGCAGCAGCCTCCGACCGCGGGCCCCGTGGCCAGAAGCATCTCCGAGGTCGGAGCTGAGGTCGCCCGGGTGAGGCTCGCCACCGAAGCCTCGACGATGCCTGCGAGGATCCCGCGCCAGCCCGCGTGAAGAACGACGAAGGCCGCGGCGCGAGGAGCGAAGAGAATTCCCCCCACGCAGTCGGCCGTCGCGACGGCCGCCGCCCCGCCTCGACGATCCACGAGGACGCCGTCCGCCTCGGCGGGCGTCGTCAACTCGCCGCTCCCGTCGAGGCGGGCCACGTCAGAGCCGTGGACCTGCCGTGGGCGCGCCACATGGTTCGGCTGGATTCCGGCCGCGGCCAGCGCGCGAGCAGGATCTTCGGTGGGGCGCAGCGTGAACACGTGGTGCAAGCCTGCTTCGACGAGGCGGGAGTTGACGAGGAATCGCTCCCCCGACCCCGTCTCGCGCCTGCTCCATTCCGTCATCTCGGCGAGCGTAGCGGTTGACGGAGCAGCGGTCAAAAAGGGGCAGGCACCGGCCTTCGCAGCCTTGACATTTCAGGGGGGCTGACCCAAACTGCGGCCCTTCGAGCCAGCGAAGCACCATCCGACGCGTGGCCCGCCCCCACGAGGGCGCCCCCGTTTCCTGGAGCCATCCTTGATCTCTATTTCGATCCCCGGATCGCTCGGCTCCCTTCTGCCATCACTCGCCCTCATTCAGCAGGGTCCGGGGGGCGGGGCGGTGGAAGGGCCGAGCCTGATCATGCAGTTCCTCGTCCCGCTGGGGCTCGTCTTCGCGATCTTTTATTTCCTGGTGATCCGCCCTGCCAACAAGAAGCAGAAAGCGCTCCAGGAGATGCTCAAGGACCTGAAGAACGGGGACAAGGTGATCACGACCGGCGGGATCTACGGTACCGTGGCCGGCATCACGGACAACATCGTCCAGCTTCGAGTGGCCAGCACCGTCAAGATCGACGTTTCCCGGAACGCCATCGCGGGGCTGCAGAGCCCGGAAGAGACCTAGGCCGGCCCCGATCGGGCGATTCCCCGGGAGGCAGGAGAGAGGCATCGTGCGCAAAGAGCTCAGATGGAAGCTTCTGCTGATCTTCGCCGTGGGGGCGGTGTGCGCCTGGCTGATCTTTCCCCTCAAGGAGAAGGTACGGCTGGGGCTGGACCTGAGCGGCGGCATCCACCTCGTGCTCCAGGTGAAGACCGATGATGCGGTCAAGTCGATCCTCGATCTCCGCTCCAACGCGCTCGTCGAGCAGTTCACACGGCGCGGGCTCCACTACGAGCGCATCGATCAGGAGGTCCCGGCGGGCGCCCTGATGGTCGTGGGTGCCGATCCGGTGAGCCGCGCCGAGTTCGACCAGGTCTTCGAGCAGGTCCTGCCCTCCTGGGACGTGAGCGAGGCGGCCGGCGGATTACGGGTCGCCATGGCCTCGCTCGAGCTGTCCCGGGTGCGAGACACGGCCGTCACCGACACGCTCGAGCGGATCCGTGAGAGGGTGGACTCCTACGGCGTCTCCGAGCCGAACGTCCAGCGGCAGGGGCTCACCAGCGACCGCATCCTCGTGCAGCTCCCGGGGGTGGACAACCCGGAGCGCGTCAAGACGCTCCTGTCCAAGCCGGCCTTCCTCGAGTTCAAGCTGGTCAGCTATCCACCCGAGGTCTCCGAGTGGGCGGGGGCCTCCACCGAGCAGGCGGTCATCGATCTCTTCGGCGGCGCGCTTCCCCCCGACACGGCGATCTACCCGGGGAGGAGCGAAGCCGCGGGCAAGGCGGCCACCCATGTACTCTTCTGGCCCCTCAAGCTCGCCTCGCCGATCAGCGGGGGTGACCTGATCATGGCGCGGCGGGGCCAGGACCAGATGGGACTGCCGGCCGTGGACTTCACGCTCACGGTCGATGCGGGCGCCCGCTTCGAGCGGCTGACCCGTGAGAACAAGGGGCGGCAGATTGCGCTCGTCCTCGACGGGAAGGTCATCTCCGCGCCGAGGGTCAACGGCGTGATCGTGACGAACGGGATCATCGAGGGGAAGTTCTCGGTGGATGAGGCCGAGGATCTGGCCTTCATGCTCCGGTCGGGCGCGCTGCCCGCGGGCACCGTCGTGCTCGAGGAGCGGACGGTGGGGCCCGCGCTCGGTCTCGACTCGATCCGCAAGGGCGTCTCGGCATCGCTCGCCGGCCTCGCGATCTCGATGATCTTCATGCTGATCTACTACAAGGGGGCCGGCGTCAACGCCGTCGTCGCCCTGCTCCTGAACGTCCTTATCCTCCTCGGCGTGATGTCCTACTTCGGCGCGACCCTGAGCCTGCCCGGGATCGCGGGGGTCATCCTGACCTTCGGCATGGCCTTCGACGCCAACGTGCTCATTTTCGAGCGCATCCGCGAGGAGATACGCCTCGGCAAGACCATCCGCGCGTCGGTGGACGCCGGCTTCAAAAAGGCCTTCAGCGCGATTTTCGATTCCAACCTGACCACCGTCTTCGCGGCGGTCTTCCTCATGCAGTTCGGCACGGGGCCGGTGAAGGGATTCGCCGTCACGCTCTGCATCGGCCTCACGGCCAGCATGTTCACCGCCGTCTTCGTCTCGAAGGCGCTCTTCGAATGGCGGCTCGGCGAGGGAAGAAGAGTCGAGCGCCTGAGTATCTGAGAGGATCCATGGAGTTCTTCCGCGAGACGAAGTTCGACTTTCTCGGCGTCAAGACCTGGTTCATCGGCGCATCGATCCTGGTCATGGCGGCCGGGGTCTTCTCCATCATGACGCGCGGCTTCGCCTACGGCATCGACTTCCGCGGCGGCGCGGACGTGGTGCTGAAGTTCCGCGAGGCGCCGGACATCGCCGGCCTGCGGAGCGCGATGGGGAAGGCCGGCTTCTCCGGGCTGACCATTCAATCCTTCGGCGAGCCAGGTGAAAACGAAGTGCTCATCCGTCTCGATCCCGGGGGCGAAGAGCAGGTCCCCGGCGCCAAGAGCGAAAGGCCGGACATCGCTACCGAGATCCTGCGGGCCTTGCGCACGACCGACGAGCAGCAGGCCGCCTCGGGCAAGCTGGATCTGAACGTGGTCGGAGAGGCCGAGATCCGGACGGCCCTCGAGGCGGGCCTCGGGCCGGGCTCCGAGGGCGCCGCCGCTTCCGCTGCTCAGGCGGTCAAAGCCGCGCGCAACGAGCACGCCGGCCTCCTGTCGAGCATGGAGCAGATCAAGACGCTGGAAGGCATCTCGCCGGAGGCCTCGGCGTGGCTCTCCGCCAACGCCATCATGGGGAGGTTCGCCATCCGCTCCATCGACTACGTGGGCCCCGCGGTGGGAGGCGAGCTTCGCGCGAAGGCCCGGTGGGCCGTCCTCTGGTCCCTCGTGGCGATGCTCATCTACATCGCTTTCCGCTTCAAGGCGGCGGCCTACGGAGTCTCGGCGATCGTGACGCTGGCACACGACGTCCTGGTCACGCTGGGCTTCCTCTCCTTCTTCCATAAGGAGTTCGATCTCACCGTCCTGGCTGCGGTGCTCACGATCGTGGGCTACTCTGTCAACGACACGATCGTCATCTTCGACCGCGTGAGAGAGAACCTGAGACTGCACCGCCAGGTGGACATCGAGAAGGTCTTCAACGACAGCCTCAACCAGTGTCTGAGCCGCACCATTCTGACCAGCCTCCTCGTCTTCCTGGTGCTCCTGAGCATCTGGGCCTTCGGAGGGAGCCGCCTCGAGCCCTTCGCGTTCACCCTCCTGGTCGGCGTGATCTCGGGCTCCTACTCCACCATCTACATCGCCTCGCCCATAGTCATCTGGTGGACCCGCTGGACCCGGCGGCAGGCACTGAGGGCCTGACGGGCCTCGGCCCTCACCGCCCTCCCGGGGCGGACCCTCCGCGGCCCGCTCCCCGGGGACGTGGGCGCTCTCGATGAAGGTCCGCTTCGAAGATATCCAGGACAAGGTCGCCTCCTACCACCCCGAGGCCGACCTGGACCTGCTGCGCCGTGCCTACATCTTCACGGCGATGGCGCACAAGGATCAGGTGCGCTCCTCGGGCGAGCCGTACCTGACCCACCCGCTGCACGTGGCCTACATCCTGGCGGAGCTGCGGCTCGACGTCACGAGCGTCGTCTCCGGCCTCCTCCACGACGTCCTCGAGGACACCCTCACGACGCGAGAGTCGCTGGAGAGTTACTTCGGCGCCGAGGTGGCCCACGTCGTGGAGGGGCTCAGCAAGATCTCCCGCATCCACTTCACCAGCGAGGAGGAGCAGCAGGCGGAGAACTTCCGCAAGATGCTCCTGGCCATGGTGGACGACATCCGGGTCCTCCTCGTCAAGCTGGCCGATCGCCTCCACAACATGCGCACGCTCGAGCATCTCTCCGCGCCGAGGCAGGAGCGCACCGCGCGCGAGACCCTCGAGATCTACGCGCCGCTCGCCAACCGGCTGGGGATGGGCAAGATCAAGGCCGAGCTCGAGGACCTGTCGCTCAAGTACCTCGAGCCGTCCTCCTACGAGATCATCTGCCGCAGGCTCGACGAGCAGACCCGCCTCAAGGAGGACTACATCACCGAGATCCAGCGGACGCTCGAGGAGAAGCTCCGCGAGAGCGGCATCGCGGCGGAGATCACCGGGCGCGTGAAGCACCTCTACTCGATCTTCCGGAAGATGCAGGCGCAGGGCATCGACGTCGATCGTGTCTATGACTACGTGGCCTTCCGGATCATCACGGACAGCGTCAAGAGCTGCTACGCGGCACTCGGCATCATCCACGGCCACCCGGGATGGAGGCCCGTCCCGGGCCGCTTCAAGGACTACATCGCGATGCCGAAGCCGAACTTCTACCAGAGCCTCCACACCTCCCTGATGACGGGGCTCGGCCATCCCTTCGAGGTCCAGATCCGCACCCAGGAGATGCACGACGTGGCCGAGCAGGGAATCGCCGCGCACTGGAAGTACAAGGAAGGCCGGGCGGTCGACGCCCAGGAGGAACGGCGATTCCAGTGGATGCGCCGCCTGCTCGACTGGCAGGAGGAGGTGAAGGACGCCCGGGAGTTCCTCCGAACGGTCAAGATCGACCTCTACCCCGAGGAGGTCTACACCTTCACTCCCAAGGGCGAGGTCAAGGCCTTCCCGAGAGGCGCGACGGCCATCGACTTCGCCTACGCGATCCACACCGAGATCGGACACCACTGCAGCGGGGCTCGGGTGAACGGGCGGCTCGTTCCCATCAAATCCGAGCTCAAGAACGGCGACGTGGTCGAGATCCTCACGACCCAGGCCCAGCATCCGAGCCGGGACTGGCTCAGCTACGTCCGCACGTCGCACGCGCGGCACAAGATCCGTCACTGGCTCAACGCGCAGGAGCGGCAGCGCAGCCTGGATCTGGGGCGCGCCGTCGTAGAGCGGGAGGCGCGGCGGCACAAGCTCTCCCTGAAGTCCATCGGCGCGCTCCCGGATCTCCCCGAGGTGCTGAAAAACCTGGGCTGCGAGAGCCTGGATGACTTCTACGTGCAGGTCGGATACGGCCGATCCACTCCGCACCATCTCATCGATCATCTCGTCCCCCCGGCCGTGGAGCCGGCGGACCCCGAGGCGGTCGCGGCGAGAACGGCCCGGAAGGAGGCGGCCGGCCGGGGTCCGAAAGTAAGAGTGGGAGGCGCGAGCGACCTGATGCTCTCCCTGGCCAAGTGTTGCCGCCCGATCCGGGGCGATGCCATCGTCGGCTACATCACCCTCGGCAAGGGGGTCTCGGTTCACGCCGAGTCCTGCCCGAACGTGCAGAACCTCATGTTCGATCCCCACCGGCGGATCGAAGTGACCTGGGAGCTGGACCAGGGGGAGACGTACGAAGCGACCCTCGTGGCGCATACCGAGGACAAGCCCGGGATGCTGGCACGGCTGACCTCGCTGATCGCCGACGAGCGGACGAACATCCGGGACGTCTCCGCGCGGTCGGCGCGGGACGGCACGGCGAGGATCGCCATCACGCTCGAGGTGAGGGACCTCGGCCAGCTCGACGGCATCGTCGCGAAGCTCAGGAGCGTCCCTGGCGTGCACAGGGTGGAGAGAACCGCGGAGGGATGATCCCTGCGCGCGAGGCGAGCCGCGACGCGCGGTTGCCAGAGAGGAGGAGAATGCGGCTTCGAAGGAAGATCTCGACGGAACGGGCGCCTGCCGCGATCGGTCCCTACTCGCAGGCCATCGAGGCAGGCGGGCTCGTCTTCGTGAGCGGCCAGATCGCGCTCGACCCGCACACCGGCGTGCTCGTGGGGGAGGATGCGCGCTCGCAGGCCGAGCAGGTCATGGAGAACCTGGGGGCGATCCTGAAGGAGGCCGGCAGCGGCTTCGGCCTGGTCGTGAAGGCCACTCTCTACCTGGCCGACATGCGCGACTTCCAGACCGTGAATGAAGTCTACGGCCGCCGATTCTCCGGGGATCCCCCGGCCCGCGCGACGATCCAGGCCGCGGGCCTCCCGAAGGGAGCCCTGGTGGAGATCGAGGTCCTCGCGCTGAAAGGGGATCCGTCCCCGCAGGGTGGAGACTAGGAGACGGCTTTCTGGATCTTCCCGGAGCGCAGGCACCGGGTGCAGATCTTGACGCGCCTCACGCTGGAGCCGATCCGCGCCCTGACTCGTTGGAGATTCGGGTACCAGACGGCCCGTGTGAGGTTGTGGGCGTGGCTGATGTTATGGCCGAAACGCGGGCCCTTTCCGCACACTTCGCAAATCCTGGCCATCTCTGAGGACTCCGGTGGAAGGCTCTCCGACGTCGGGGAGCGGTGAAGCTAGCACGGCCCTCCGGGGCGATCAACCCGGTCCCCGCCGTCGGATGCCCTGCCATGGGGCTCGCGACGGCATCGGACTTCTGCCCTCCCTCCCGCTTGCACGTCGCATCCTTCGGCATAATATTGCCGGAGCGCTGAAACGGAAGAAAGAGAACAAACCTCACCGTCCGAACGGCCGTCTGCGATGCGGGCTTTGGGATAATCATGAAGGATAGGGAAAGCAGGGCCTCGAGGAAGGCTCAGGACCCTATCCAGACCGTGCACTGGTGGATGGGCACATCGGGAAGCTTGCCCACGCTGTTTCGCATTGTCTCATAGTCTTTTGTCTTGACAAGGCGAAAAAAGGCACGGTACCTTGGCTCGCCCCGCCCGGTAGGACGGGAGATCTTGACCGACGCTTGAGGGGCAGGAGGCACCGTGTTCTTCCGAAAGAGCAAAAACCTCGTCGGGCTAGACATCGGTTCCAGTTCCGTCAAGGCGGTCGAGCTCAAAGATCTCGGCAAGGGCCGGGGCTATCAGCTCCTCAGCGTGGGGATCGAGCCGCTCTCCCCCGAGGCCATCGTGGACGGAGCCATCATGGACTCCGGCCTCGTCGCCGAAACGATCCAGCGGCTCTTCACGGCCAACCGGATCAAGGCGCAGGACGTCGCCATCTCGCTCTCCGGCCACTCCGTGATCATCAAGAAGATCAGCCTTCCGCAGATGTCCGAGGAGGAGCTCGCGGAATCGATCCAGTGGGAGGCGGAGCAGTACATTCCGTTCGACATCCAGGACGTGAACATCGACTACCAGATCCTGCAGAACTCCGGCACCGGGACGGACGGCAACATGGACGTGCTGCTCGTGGCGGTGAAGAAGGACAAGATCAACGACTACACCAGCGTTCTGCACCAGGCCG
>CAZMRF010000066.1:0-28350 GCA_964568735.1 uncultured Acidobacteriota bacterium | reverse complement strand
CCGAGTGCGGCCAGCCGGGCGCGGGCCTCCCGGACGCAGGTCATGGGGATATCAGCGGCACCCCAGCGCCCCAGGACCTCGCTGTAGCCTCCGCGCGCCGCATCGATCTCACCCAGACTCTCTTCGAGAAGGGCGAGCTGGAAGATCTCCTGCGTCTTCTCCGTGACGGAGGCCCCCGGCATGTAGTCCGGGAGCTCGATGAAGGCCCCCGAGGCCCGGCGTGCCTCCTCTCCCTCGCCCGCAGCCCGGGCGATCCGCGCCCGGAGGCGCTGCTCGGCGGGCTGATCCCGGTGCTCGATCTTCATGGCGCGGATGCGATCGAGCTCCTTCCGCGCGGCGGCCGGATCGCCCGATGCCAGGTGTATCTCCGCTTGCAGGGCCGCCTCCCAGAAGCGTGACGGCGGCGAGAGGTTGGCCGAGGAGATCGCGCGGATGCGCCCGAGCTCTTCAGCCGCGTCGATCTTCCGGTCGGCCTGTAGGAGGAGGCGGCCTACCATGAAATGCCACTCCCCGGCGACCGGATCCTTTCCGAGGGCGGTTCGTGCCTCGTCGAGGGCCTCATCCATGCGGCCAGCGGCCGCCAGGAGCGCCGCGCTGTAGTAATGACCCTGCGTGCTGAACTCGCGGATCCTCGGAACGAGCTGGTCGGCCTTCTGCTGGGATTCCCGGAAGGCCGACAGGGCGGCCGCGAGCCGGCCCAGTCCGGCCAGCGCCTGGCCCCGCTTGATCAAGGCCGCCGCGAGGGACCTTCCCGTTTTCCCCCTGGCCGCGGCCTCGGCGAGATCCAGGGCGTGCTCCCAATCGCCGAGGTGGAGGTATCCGTCGATGATCCAGGTCTGAAGCTCGAATCCGTCCGGCCCGCGCGCCGAGAGCATCTCGAGTCCGCGGGTGATGAGGTCGTTCCAGCGCCCCTCCGCGGCGAAAAGCTTCAGCTCCGATTCGAGCAGGAAGAGATCCTCCGGGTGATCGACCCGCACGGTCTCCATCAGCCGCCGCGCCGCGTCGAGATCGCCGCCCAGGATCTCGGCATCGAGGAGGTGGTCGTTCACGACCCGGAAGCTCGGGTTGATCTCGCGAGCTTTCTCGAAGAGCTGACGGGCTCGGGCGCCGTCGAAATGGCGGCTGGAGTGGGTGCGGATCTCGCCCAGGAGGTAGTAGGCGTCGGGGATCGGAGGCGCGGAGGACACGAGCCTGCTCAGCGAGAGGAAGGCGTCATGGATGTCCCCCTGGTGCCATTCGAGCAGGGCCCGGTAGATGGTCTGCCAGCGGGCGGGAAGGCGATCGACGTTCGCCAGGCCATCGCGGAGAGCTGCGATGGCCGCCTCGTCCTCGCCGATGAATGTCCGTGCCATCCCCAGCCTGTAGGACGCGAGGGCGAAGGAGGGATCGGTGGCCACGGCCCGCTCGAAGGCGGCGGCCGCGCTCTGCCATTCCTGCCCCTGGAAGGCCCGCTCGCCCTCCTCGTAGAGGAGGTAGGCCGCGGGCATATCCGTAAGCGCCTCGGCGAGATTGAAGGCCGCCCCTCCCGAGGCCGGGGTCGGCACCTCCAGGTGGCCCCGGATCGACTCCGCGAGCGCTCCGGCCACCTGGAAGAGATCGTCCTGCGAGGCGGCCTCCTTCGTGAGGGAGTGCAGCGCGTTCCCCGAGGCGACGTCGACGAGCTCCGCCGTGACGAGGATCTTCTTTCCGGCCTGGGAGAGCTGACCGACCAGCATGTGGCTGGCCCCCACGGCACGCGCGACCTCCGGCGCGAGCGATGCATCGAAGCGCCCTCCCTTCGCCTCGACCTTCCGGCGGGCCGCCATGACCTTCGCCGTGGATGAGACGTTCAGGCCGCCCGCCTCGCTCAGGTCGGTGGTGACGAGACCCATGAGCATCCGTCCGAGGTTGTGTGGATCCTCCGCGTCGCTGAGGTTCTCGAAGCCGACCACCGCGATCGAGGGCGTCGCGCCGCCGGCGCCCTGCCCGGGATCCCGGGGCCCAAGGGGAGAGAGGAGAGCGAGGGCGCCGACCAGCGCCACCGTGAGAAGCGCGAGGAGCGCCTGGAGCCCGCGAGGCCCGTGCTGGGCGGAGGCGGCCCGCGCTGCGGCCTGGGTGGCGCCCGATATCTGACCGCTCTCGATGTCGCGCTTGAATGTCTTGAGATCAGCGGCAAGGTCATCGGCGTGCTGGTAGCGGTGTCCTGGATCCTTTTCGAGCGCCTTGCGCACGATGCTCTCGGCGAGCGGGTGAATCTCCGGGACCAGGGAGGAGAGCGGAGCCGGCGGCTCGGAGACGATGGCCGACAGAGTCCCCGCCGGGTTGGCGGCGTCGAAGGGGCGCCGGCCGCTCGCCATCTCGTAGAGGATCACGCCGAGGGAGAAGATGTCGCTGCGGTGATCCAGGCGATCGCCTCGGGCCTGCTCGGGAGACATGTAGGCGAAGGTACCGAAGACCTCGCCGACCAGCGTCAGGTCACGCTCCAGGGTCACGCTGCGCGCCCTATCGCTGCTGTCGAATGCCTCCGGGTTGAAGAGCTTCGCCAGGCCGAAATCCACGATCTTGGGCTGGCCCTCCGCGCTCAGCATCACGTTGTCGGGCTTCAGGTCCCGGTGCACGATCCCGTGCTTGTGGGCGTAGGCGAGAGCCTCGGCCATGGGAATCCCGATCCTGATCCAGTCGATCAAAGGCATCGGCCTCGCCTGCATGAGCGATCGCAGGCTCTTGCCCCCCATGAGCTGCATCACGATGAAGGGATGGCTTTCGTGCTCGCCGACCTCGTGGATCACCGCGATGTTGGGATGATCGAGGGCCGCGGCCGTCTGCGCCTCACGCTTGAAGCGGATCCTCCGGTCGGATTCCGGGTCCAGCGCCCTCGGGAGGAACTTGATGGCGACGTGACGCTTCAGCTCGGTGTCGAGGGCCTTCCAGACGACACCCATCCCCCCCTCGCCGATCTTCTCGACGAGCTCGTACTGCGAGATCCGCTGTCCCGCGCGGAGGTTCAGCATGAAGGTGTCATGCGATAACGGCTGGGGCAGGGAATTCCGGACGGCTCCTGGGTGGCCATGGTGGACGGAGCGCCGGAGATTATCACGGCGGAGATGGTGGATGTATTCTAACGGGGACCTCCTGCCGGGAGCCTGTTCCCGCCATGCGTACTCCCTTCGTTCCTCTCCTGCTCCTGGGGGCGATTCCGCTCCTCTACCTCGCGAGCCGCGCCGGCACCCTCGGGAGCCGGTCTGTCCGCTGGGCCCTCGTAGGCCTGCTGACCGCCTCCTTTCTGAGTGCCTTCCCGACGACAGGGGTCGACTTCGTCTACGTGAAGCGGCTGAACCTGCTCATCGCCTCGGCCGCGGCGCTCGCCTTCGCATACCTGCACCTGACGGCACGAAGCGCGGGAACCCTCCCCGCGCGGGTGGATGCAGATGATGACAGGCCGCGGAAGGAACGCTCGGTGCGCCTCATCATGGCGGTGCTTGCGGTGCTGGCGGCCCTGGGGTGGCTGAACTTCTTCTCGTTCCACGGCGAGCGCACCTGGATCCACCTCCACGACGTCGCCCACTACTACCTCGGCGCCAGGTACCACGCCGAGCTGGGCTACACCGACCTCTACACGGCCATGCTGCGGGCCGAGGCCGAGACGCACGACAATCACTTCAGGTCGCTGGAGGCCAGAGACCTCGAGAGCTACGACCAGGTCGACATCCGGAGCCTGCTCCGCCGAAGCGACGCCGTGAAAGGCAGGTTCAGCCCGGAGCGCTGGGCTTCATTCAAGGAGGACGTGGAGTTCTTCAGGAGCCGGCTCGGGCCGCAATACGGGGCGGTGCTCCTGGATCACGGTTTCAACCCCACGCCCGTCTGGGCACTTCTCGGAGGCTGGCTGAGCAACCTCGTGCCCCCCGGGAGCCACGCCGGGATCCTCGCGCTGACTCTGATCGACCCGCTCCTCATCCTCGCGGCAATCACGATGGCCGCGTGGGCCTTCGGGATCCCGGCGGCCACCCTCGTGCTGCTGCATTTCTGCATCATCTTCGGGGCGACCTTCGGCTGGACGGGCGGCGCCTTCATGCGTCAGCTCTGGTTCCTCTCCCTCGTCGGATGCGCCTGCTTCATCCAGAAGCGGCGCTACGCGGCTGCTGGCGCTTCCCTCGCCCTTGGCACGGCACTGCGCGTCTTCCCCGTCCTCTTCCTCATCCCGCCGGCCTGCAAGGCGGCGTGGGCTGTGGCTGCGAAGATCCGGCGCTCGGGCCGGACTCTCCCCGGTGCGTGGGTGCCGCCACGCCGGTGGGTCGCCTTCTTCGGGGGCTTCGCGGCGTCGCTCGCCCTCCTCGTGGGCGCGACGGCCGCGCTGCCGAGAGGGCTCGGCCACTGGAGCGAGTTCTTCAAGAACATCTCGACGCACGTCGAGACCATCTCGCCGAACATCGTCGGCATGACGGAGGCGCTCTCCTGGCGGCCGGGTGGAGGCAAGGTCACGCAGGAGGAGTTCCGCGCTCTGAAGCTGAGGCGGCAGAGGATCTACACGGCCCAGGTGCTTCTCGTCTTCCTGCCCGTCCTGGCTCTCGGAGGCTGGCTGAGCCGCGGGTTCACCGACGCGGGATGCCTGCTCCTCGCGATGCCGCTCCTGCTCACGGGCCTGAGCCTGGCCTCCTACTACCACGTCTTTCTCGTGCTCCTCGTGCTGATCTTCCGGAACAGGCCCCGGGAACTGGCGATGATCTTCGCCGCCGAGGCCGTCTCCTACGCGATCATGCTCTTCGAGGAGCGCGAAGCCCTGCTCTACGTCTACAGGGCGATCGCCCTTGGGCTGCTCTACACGATCCTCCTACTGGACCCGGCCCGCCGGCAGTGGCAACGGCTCTCGAAGAGCCTGATGGCGGCGGGCCCGCCACCGGCCGGAGCGTGACGGACAGACTCGCCCAATCTAAGGTCGATCGCCATTTCGCCGGCAAACTTCCGTCGTCCAAGAGGTGTACGACAGCCTGCAAGGAGGTTGTGTGATGTCGAGTGTTCTATGGGGCGCGGTCGCTGGCGTGGTGTTCGGCGCTGCAGCGGTCGGGATGATGCTACCCATGTCCTTCCCTGACAAACAGGCGGCGCTACTCGGGGCGTTCGCAGACCGCTTTGCCATTGGCCTGGTGATCGGCTGCGTGCAACTCCCTTGGCCGGGTTGGGCCGTGGGCCTGTTCTTCGGACTGCTCCTGAGCCTGCCCTCGGCCATCATCACCAAGGCGTACGCGCCGATCGTGATCATCGGTGGACTGGGGGGTCTGGTCATTGGTGGTCTCATCCACGGCTGGCGATTCCCCGCCTGACACGTGCGTCAACCCGTCGCTTTCTCCGGAGCTCTGGGCCGGCTGGGAGCTGCTCATGATGGGCGCGAGGTGATCTCGGCTTGGTAATCGCGGGGAACCCTTGGCGGGCCCGGCGCCGGGTGGGGACTGAGGGCGGGAGCCCGCCCTCACCGATGATTCCGTGTCGCGGCTTCGTGCTCAGCGGAGACGCGCGTCACATCGGGTGACCCGGCCCGGCCACCGCGCGATGCCAGTCTCCGCGCCCGATGGCGTGGAGACGACAGAGAGAACACCCGTGCTCGGGGCGGGACAATAGTTCGTGATCGTCAGGACCCGATCGGCCCTCTCGCGGCCCAGCGCGGTGACGCGCCCGTCGGGCCACTCGACTGTGACGTTATTCACCCAGCGGCGGCGGCCCAGCCCGAAGAAGGCCTCGGCGGGCTGCTCGCCCAGGGTGCTCATTCCCGCCGTGAGGATCCTCATCATCCGGCCGTCGCCCGTCTCGACGCGGACGACCGCGCCGATGGCGAAGTGGTTCGCTCCGCTCATCCTCGGCTGGATCGCGAGCCAGTGGTTCCGCGCGGCGCGGCGGCCGGGGCGGTTCTCGAGGAGGCGCAGGCCCCCGTCCATCGTCGCCTGAACGACGTCCAGATCGCCGTCACGGTCGGCGTCGAAGGCGATGAGGGACGAGCCCATGAAGGTGTCGTCGAAGCCGACCTGGGCTCCGACGTCCTCGAAGGCCACGGGATCTCCGCCCACGTTCCGCCAGAAGCGGGAAGGATCGTAGGCGTACCGATCGAAGTTCTTTCCGTTGGTGGAGGCCAGATCGAGCAGGCCGTCGTTGTCCGCGTCCAGGAAGATCGTCCCCCATCCCCAGTGCCCGTTGTCGAGGCCGAGCTCGATGGAGATCTCCGAGTAGGAGAGGTCCGCTCCCTGGCTGTCGTTGCGGTAGAAGACGCTGTGCTGGTACTCGCCGTTCTGGATGTAGGTGACGTTCGTGACGTACAGATCGGCGTCGCCGTCGTTGTCGTAGTCGCCCAGATCGAGGCCCATGTCCGTCCACGCATCGTCGATGCCCGCCGCGGGTGCGCCGTCGACGAAGGTCCCGTCTCCCTGGTTGAGCCACAGGAAGTTCCCGACGCCGAAATCCACGGCGGCATAGATGTCCAACCGGCTGTCGCCGTTGAAGTCCGCCATGATCGGCATCTGGTAGTAGTGCTGGGACGTATCGATGCCCGAGGCCGCGGTGACGTCGGTGAAGGTGCCATCCTGGTTGTTCCTGTACAGGTAGACGTAGCCGTTCCAGGTCGTGACGTGCAGATCCAGCCAGCCGTCCCCGTCGACGTCCCCGGCTGCGATGCCGCCCCTGTGCTGATTCCTGCGCCCTCCCCAATTCACGTCCAGCCCTGCCGCCGCGGTGACATCCTCGAAGAAACCATCGGGGCCCTGCCTGTAGAGGCGCAGGTTGGCGGGATTGGGGCATGGGTCGGTGGAGAGCGGAACCGTGGAGCCGGGCGTCTCCCGGCGGCAGTCGCCTCCCACGGCCAGATCGAGGTCCCGGTCGCCGTCGTAGTCGAACCAGAGCGCCGCACGGTGGTTCTCGAGGGAGGCCAGCCCTGAGGCCGCGGCGATCTCGTCAAAGGTCCCGTCCCCACGATTCGCGTAGAGCTGGTCCGGAAAGCCCTCGGCCGTGGGGACGAAGAGGTCGATGTCGCCATCGTTGTCGTAGTCCGCGGCAGCGACGCCGCCGATCGGGCCCTCGGCCATCACGTAGGGCTTGATGCCCCGGGCGGCGCCCGTTTCGACGAAGGTGATCTGGCTCATGGCCGGAGACGCCGCGAGCGCGACGACAGCGCTGGCGAGAAGGAGACGTGATCTGGACGACATCGAGGGCCCTCCCTGAGCCGGCTCGGACGATGCTGCAGCTCTCCGTTCGGTACGGCCCCGAGGGTACCCGCGCGCCTGCCGCCAGGCAATCCCCCTGGGGTTGTGCTCTTTTCGAGCCATGAGCACGCGCGCCATCCTCACACTTCCAGGATGCCTCCTCGCCGGCGCCGCCCTCCTGACGGCTGCGGAGAAGCCCCCGCCTCTCGTCGTCAGCAACGTCAAGGTCCTCTCCGACCGGGTGGAGGATGTCTCGAGCCTGGAAGCCTGGGAAAGTTCCTTCACCGCGCGCGCGGCCAGCGACGAGGCCCGGGGGCTGACCGTCTGGCACTCCATCGTGAAGTTCGTCCTGAACGGCTGGCCCCCCATGGAGTACCTCCAGAACAAGGACATGGTCGTCGACCCCATCAAGATCATGAACGTCTACGGCTACACCTTCTGCGGCCCGCATGCGGCGGTCTCGATCGCGCTCGCGCGGCAGGCGGGGCTCGAAGCCAGAGGCTGGGCCCTGAAGGGCCACATCGTCCCGGAGATCGCCTGGAACGGCCGGTGGCACATGCTCGACTCCTCCCTCGTGAACTACTTCCCCGCGGGGGACGGCTCTCCGGCGGGAGTCCTCGAGATCGCGCAGGCGGTCGGGAAGTGGCTGGGGGATCACCCGGGCTACTCCGGCGATGCCGCGCGCTTGATGGCCTTCCAGAAGGAAGAGGGGAACAGGGGCTGGCGGCGTGGCCCGCCGCTCGTCGCCGGCTCTCCCTTCCTCGACGAAAACGGCTGGTACCCGGCGCGCACTCATGGCTGGGCCGCGACGATGCAGGAGTACGACGGCATCGACCCTGCGGGGAGCTACGAGATGCCCTACTCCCTGGGCTACCGCGTGAACAACAGGCTCCGCCCCGGCGAGCGACTCACCTTCAACTGGTCGAACAAGGGGCTCCACGTCAACATGTTCGAGGAGGAGTTCCGCAACGATCCCGCGCTCAGGATGGGGGAGGGAACCGCCGGCCACACCCGAAGGTTCGGTGACCTGGCTCCCGGCAGGATCGGGAACGGACGGCTCGAGTACGAAGTGCCTTTGAGCCGGGAAGGGCTTGCCGCGGCGGCCCTCAGAGTCGAGGAGATCGAATTCGGCCCGCCGGGGGACGACGCGATCATCGCGTCATCGCGTGAGCGGCCGGGCGTGATCGAGCTGCGGATGCCCTTCAGCTACGTCTACCTCACGGGCCGCGTCCTCTTCGAGAGCGTCATGCGGCCTGGCGGGCGTGTGAGGCTGCTCTTCTCCGACAACCAAGGACTCGACTGGCGCGAGATTGCCGAGGCGACCACGTCCGGGGAGGGTGAGGCGGATCTGAGCCCCCTCGTCTTCAGGCGCTACGACTACCGCCTCCGCATCGAGCTGCAGGGAGAGGGGACGGCGCTGCGCCGGCTCAGGATCGAGCACGACTTCCAGCACTCGCAGCGGGCGCTGCCCGCGCTGGGAGAAGGCGTGAACACGATCACGCTGAGCGCGGGAGCGCCCGAAGGGACGGTTACCTTCGAGGGAAGCCTCGATCCCTCCGATCGCGGCCGGCAGGTGCTCTGGTCGGACTACCGCCCCCTCCTGAGCGGAATCGACGAGCGGGAAGGGTGGGAGGTCGCGGGCAGTCAGGGTTCGATACTCCTCCATCTCGAGAGCCCGGGCGATCTCGTTCGCCTCCGCACATCCATTGCCTGCCGCGTGCGGGGAGCCGGTGACGGGTGGGAGCTCGCCGCATCCTTCGACGGAGGGACGACCTACCGCGAGGCAGGCCGTTGCGAGGGGCCCGCCCTCAACAAGACCTGCTCCTTCGCCGTCGAAGACGTTCCGGCTGGCACTCGCGAGGCCTGGGTGCGCCTCACCGGAGAGAGGCGCAACGCGGCGCGGATCCACAATCTCAGGATCGATGCCGACTATCGCGAGCCGCGGGGCGGGTTCGCCCCCGTCGAGGTGACCTACCTCTGGGAGGAGGGCGGGAAGGAGCACCGTGACACGCACGTGGCCCTGCGGCCGGAGGAGCGCTGGCCCATCGAGGTGGGCGAGGCTCCGCGCATGAAGAGCCTCATCTTGAAGCTCGCGGACTAGATCCGACCCTGAGGATCCCGAAAAAGGCACCATCCGACACCACGGACACTGCGGGGTCCCAGGTGGGGCTACCACTCGCGCCGTGGGTCGCGTAGATTACCTCTTGCCCGAGGATGCTCTGGCCCGCTTCCCGGGTTCCCCTGCAGACCTGATCTCCTGTGAGTGGGAGTACTACCTCTGCCCCCTGGATGCCGCCCGGGGTGTGTCCGAGGACCATCGCCACGTTGCGGCAGACTGGGGGGGAACCAGGCGTGGAAAGAGTGGGGGGAGATCTCTTCAAATTTGCGGGCGCCCTCCGTGGCTTCATCGTCCTGGGAGCGCTCATGGCCTCCGCGCCGCCGGCGAGCGCAGTGACGGCGACGCTCACGGATGACGCATCCCTCTCGGCGACGAGCCGCGCCAAGAACCCACCGGGGGCTATGCCTTCGCTCCACGTCGGCGGCGAAGGCGGATCGGTCGCCCTCGTCAAGTTCGACCTCGCCGTCCTCCCTGACGGGATCACGGGATCGGGGATCGCGAAGGCGACGCTCAAGCTCTGGGTGAGCAGGGTCCAGGGAACGGGCTCCCTCGGCATCGAACGAGTGGAGGAGGCCTGGCACGAGGCGACCCTGGGGGCCGCGGCGCCGCCGCGGCTCGGGTCCTTCGAGGCCGAGCACGTCGCAGTGACGGAAAGCCTGCGCAAGCGCTTCCTCGTCGTGGACGTCACGCGGGCCGTGCGGGACTGGATCGATGGCGCCGCGCAGAACGAGGGGCTCGCGCTCGTTCCCGCATCGGCGGGTACTGCGATCGTTTTCGACAGCAAGGAAAACAGCGTGGGCGCCCACGAGCCCGAGCTCGACATCACACTCGAGTGGCGCTCGGGCCCGCCCCCCGACAACCAGTACCTCGGCGGACCTTCAGGCCCGGAAGGCCCTTCCGGGCCAGCAGGCCTCCCGGGACTCACAGGGCCTCCAGGCACCGCCCTGAATCCCCTCCGGCTGGCGGCCAGGCGCTGGTACAAGGCGCTCCAGACAGGCGTGACGGCGGCGACTGGATCGAATCCATCCGGAATCGTCTTCGACGGCTCGAACCTCTGGGTCGCCAACCACGGAAGCGGGACGATCACACGCCACCGGGCCATCGACGGCGCGCTGCAGGCCACGGTCAGCGTCGGGAGCGGACCAGCCGCTCTGGCCTTCGACGGCGTGTACGTCTGGGTGGCGAACCAGGATGACGACACGGTCACGAGGGTCCGGGCCTCTGACGGCGTGCCCCAGGGGACCTTCGCCGTCGGGGCCACGCCGTCGGCCATCGCCTTCGACGGCTTCCAAGTGTGGGTCGCCTGTACCGATGCCGACTCCGTGACGCGCCTCCGCGCCTCGGATGGCGCCGTGCTGGGCACGCACACCGTGGGGGACGGCCCGGCGGGAATCGCCTACGACGGCTCCAGCATCTGGGTCACGAATTCACTCGATGCGACGGTGTCGAAGCTCGGCGCCGTCGACGGTGCCCTCATCGGAACCTACCCGGCGGGCACGACGCCGGTGGGCGTGGCCTTCGACGGCACGAGCCTGTGGATCGCGAGCAGGGACTCGGACAGTGTCCTGAAGCTCTCCGCCAGTGACGGGAGCCTCCTGGGCATCTTCCCTGTCGGCGTCCACCCTGTCGCTCTCTCCTTCGACGGGGAGAGCCTGTGGGTCGTGAACAGCGGCAGCGACACGGTCACGAGGCTCCTGACCGGGGATGGCTCCCTCACCGGTTCCTGGCCGGTGGGATCGGCGCCCCAGGGGATCGCCTTCGACGGGATCCACGTCTGGGTCACCAACGACCTGGGCGATTCGATATCCAAGCTCTGACCGCCCCGCTCATGACGCCGATCCGGATCGCAGGCTGGCGCGCTTGCATGAGAGAGCTGACAGGCCTCAGTCTGTCCCGCAGGCCACTCCGGGGGGCGGCGTCCCTCCTGGTCCTGGCAGGTGCGCTGACCGAGGTGCGTGCCGTCGATGCTCCCATCTCGGCCGACACGTGGGTGAGCGCGGAGGCCGGGCAGGGCTCGCGGGGCTCCCGGCCCGATCTCAAGGCCGACGGCCTGGGAGGGGTGGCCTATCTCGCCTTCGACACGACGCCGCTGCCCGAGGGTGTGACCAGCGGCGATGTCCTGAAAGCCACGGTGCGCCTGCATGTCCGCTCCGTCCCGCAGGCCGGAGTGGTCGTCGTCAAGCTCGTACTCGATCCGTGGCCGGAAGATCTCCCGGGCGGTGGGGCTGCCCTCTCCCTCCTCGATTTCGAGGCAGCGCGTGCGCCTCTCGGTCCGGGCAGCGCGGGGCGCTTCGTGGATCTGGACGTCACCGACCTCGCACGCGCATGGATCGACGGGCTCCTCCCCAACTACGGGATCGCCCTCACGGCGGACGGAGGAGCCGGCTCCTTCGTTTTCGACAGCAAGGAGAGCGTCCGGGGAGGCCACGAACCCCGGCTGGAGATCACTCTCGGCGCCCCGCAGGGCCAGGATCCCGAGGAGGACCCGATCGAGCTCATCGGCCCGCCAGGGCCCTCGGGCCCGCCCGGCCCTTCCGGCCCGGCTGGAGGAACGGGCTCTTCGCTCAATCCAAAAGCGGTCGCCCTGATGCGCTGGCAGGAAGCCAACAGGACCGGTGCGCAGTTCGCGGCGGGAGCGCATCCGCTCAGCGCGGTCTACGAAGGAGGGTTCATCTGGGCCACCGACTTCGACGAGGCCAAGGTGAGAAAGGTGAATCCCCTCACGGGGGCGACCGTGGGTACCTTCAATGTGGGGAGTGCGCCCGCAAACGCAGGCTCGGACTCGGTGAACCTCTGGGTTCTCAACTTCAGCGCCGGGACTGTCACGCGCCTCGCCCTCGCTGATGGCTCGTTCAAGGGGACGACGATCGTGGGCACGGGCCCCACGGGCGTTGCCTTCGACGGCAAGAACATGTGGATTGCCAACAACGTCGGAAACACCGTCATGAAGCTCCGCCCGAGCGACGGGCAGCTACTCGGCACCTTCCCCGTCATCGACGCTCCGCGGAGGATCGCCTTCGACGGCACCGACCTGTGGATTACGTGTGCGCGCAGCGGCACGGTCGTCAAGATGAGCACGGCCGACGGCGCCATCCTGGCCACCTACGGGGGCTTCTCCCGGCCGATCGGAATCGCCTTCGACGGGGCGAAGATGTGGGTGGCCAACTTCGACGGCGCCACCATCTCCGCGATACGGATCGCCGACGGGGTCACGGTTCACACGATCCCGATCGGCCTCCAGCCCTTCGAGGTCACCTTCGACGGCCGTGCCGTGTGGGTGACGAACGCGGGGAGCGACACGGTCACGAAGATCCGGGCGAGCGACGGGCTCGTGCTGGGGACCTACACCGCCGGAGACGCCCCTGAGGGAGTCGCCTTCGACGGAGCCAGGATCTGGGTCGCGAACTCGGGGGCCAATACGCTCACGCCCTATTGAGCGCGAGGCTGCATGGTAGATTCCGGGCCGTGCGGACGATCCGGGCGGGGACGCGATCACCCTGGGTCATTGCGCATCGCGGCTCCTCCGTCTCGTGCCCCGAGAACACCGCGGCGGCATTCGACGCCGCCCTCGCCGAGGGCTGCGACGGCATCGAGCTCGACGTGCAGCTCTCCGCCGACGGCATCCCCTTCGTCTACCACGACCGTACGCTCTCCCGGATCGGCTCAGGAAGGCGCGCGGCGTCGAGCCTTTCGATGGCGGAGCTGCGGGAGCTGGACGCCGGCTCCTGGTGGGCGCCCCGCTTCAGCGACCAGCGCCTCCTCTCGCTCGAGGATCTGCTGGCCCGCTATGCTTCGCGGACCTTCCTCCTCATCGAGCTGAAGACCTACCCACGAGACGCCGCCGCGGGAGGCCCCGGTGCGCTCGCCGGCGCAGCTCTCGCCCACGCGGTGACGAGCGTCCTCCTCGAACAGAGGGTGGAAAAGCGCGTGGCTCTCCTGGGCTTCGACCTCGAGACGCTCGAGGCGGCCCGTGCCCGCGCGCCGCGGATCCGGGCGGCGCTCAATCTGCGCGCGCGGGGGAGGCTCCCGGCCTCCGCCCGCCGCGCGCTCGCGGGACTCTGGGCCCTCTCCCTCGATCTCCGCTCGCTCACGCCGTCCGTCGTCCGCGAGGCACACGAGCGGCGCATGCCCGTCCTCACCTGGACATGCAACACGGAGCGGCAGCTTCGCAAGGCCCTCGCCTGCGGAGCCGACGCGATCATGTCCGATCAGCCGGCCTGGCTCCGCGAGGCGCTCTCCCTCGCTGTCCCGCGATGAAGCCCCTGGCGGCGGCCATCGACCTGGGTACGACGAGGATCAAGGCCGGAGTGCTCGACGAACGGGGCGCTCTCCGCGTGAGCGCCTCCCGGGCGGCTCCTCCTCTGAGGGGGACGGGGCCCATCCGCGAGAGTGACCCCGCGGGCTACCTCCGCGAGGTCACGACCGTTCTCGGCGAGCTGGAGCGCTCGGTGGGAGCGGGGACGCCGCTGGGGATCGCCAGCCAGCGATCCACCTTCACTCTCTGGGAGGGGCCGCCCGATGCGACGCTCACCCCCCTGATCTCGTGGCAGGACAGGCGGGCCGCGCCCTGGTGCGGGCGCCACGCCGGGATCGAGGCTGTGATCTCCGCGCGCACGGGCCTGCACCTCACGCCGCACTACGCGGGCCCCAAGCTCGCCGACCTCCTCGAGCGCGAGCCCGCGTTGAGACTCGGAATGGCCGAGAGGAGAGTGAAGTTCGGAACGCTGGAGTGCTGGATCCTGTCGCACCTCACCCACGGACAGAGCCACGAGACGGATCTCACGATGGCGGCACGGACCCTCCTGGCCGATCCTCGAAGAGGTGAGTGGGCTTCCGATCTCCTCGATCTCTTCTCGGTTCCCGGGGCGGGGCTTCCCGCCATCGTGCCTACCTCCGGCCGTCCGGGCCCGATGGCGGGACCATGGAGGGTCGCCGCGACTGTCGCCGATCAGGCGGCGGCCACGCTCGCGGTGATCGGCGAGGATCGCGGAGGTGCCCTCGTCAATCTCGGGACGGGCGGCTTCGTCCTCAGAACGACGGGCTCGAGGATGACGCCGTCGCCCGGCTACCTGGCCGGCCCCATCCTGGCGGCACGCGGCGAAACGACTCGTTACGCAGCGGAGGGGACGATCAACGGGGCCTCCGAGGCGCTCGCCCGCTTCGGCGAGGGCCCATCGCCTCCGGGGGACACAGATCCCGCGCCGGGCGCATTCTGCATCCCCGATCTCGCGGGACTGGGGGCGCCGCACTGGCTTCCGGAGCGCACGCTGAGCTTCTCGCCCGAGGCCGAGAGGCTCGACGAGGCCTCGAAGCGCCGGATCGTCCTCGAGGGAATCCTCTTCCGCGTCCGCGAGATCCTCGAAGGACTCTTCGAAGGCTCCGCACCCGGACGCGTGGTCCTCTCGGGAGGCCTCGCGCTCGAGCCGGGGCTCGCTGCGGGGCTTGCGGCCTGCCTGGAACGGCCCATCGAGCGGCTCGAAGAGCCGGAGGCCACCCTTCTCGGAGCGGCCCGCCTCGCCGCCGGGCTCCCACCGTGCGATCCGCCGCCCCGCACGGTCCCGGTGGTCCCGGGCGCCGACGGCGCCTACCTTCCCGGCAAGTGGCATCGGTGGCGAGGGTGGGTCGCGAGCGAGCTGGGAGCGTGATGGACGATCGCTACGACATCGCGGTGATCGGCGGGGGCATCATCGGCCTCGCCACAGCCTGGCAGATCCTGCAGCGCTGGCCGGGCCTGCGCCTCGCCGTCGTGGAGAAAGAGAAAGAGGTCGCATCCCACCAGAGCGGCCACAACACCGGTGTCCTCCACGCAGGCATCTACTACAGGCCCGGGACGCTCAGGGCCCGCCTCTGCCGCGAGGGAAAGGCGGCCGTCGAGCGCTTCGCCTCGGAGCGCGGCATCCCCTTCCGGAGATGCGGCAAGGTCATCGTCGCCGTCGGGGAGGCCGAGCTGCCACGCCTCGCCGCCTTGAAGCAGAGGGCGATGGCGAATGGCGTCGAGGGGATCGAGGAGGTCGGGCCGGAGAGGCTCCGCGAGATCGAGCCGAACGTCGCGGGCCTGCGCGCGCTTCACTCCCCCGAGACGGGCATCATCGATTTCCGCCAGGTGGCGCTGGCGCTCGCCGCGGAGGTCCGCGATCGCGGCGGCGCGATCCTCGCGGGGAGGCGCGTCGAGGCCATCACCGAGAACGGGGGAGAGAGGATCCTCGTGACGACGGGTGGCGATCTCTCCGCGAGGTCGCTCCTCTCCTGCGCGGGGCTTCACTCCGACCGCGTGGCCGGGATGACGGGAGAGGCGGGTGATCTCAGGATCGTCCCCTTCCGGGGCGACTACTGGACGCTGAAGCCCGAGGCGCGACACCTCGTCCGCGCCCTGGTCAACCCTGTGCCCGATCCGAGGTTCCCCTTCCTCGGCGTTCATTTCAGCCGGCGGCTGGACGGGGAGGTCCTGGTGGGGCCGAATGCCGTCCTGGCCTTCGCCCGGGAGGGATACACGCTCGGCACGATCTCTCCCCGGGACCTGACCGGGACGCTGGCCTGGCCCGGATTCCGTAGGCTCATGCTGGAGTACTTCTCCACCGGGGTGCGCGAGATGTGGCTGGATCTCTGGAAGCCGGCCTGGGTTCGGGCGCTCCAGCGCTACCTCCCCGCGTTGAGCGGCGCGATGCTCGCGCCGGGCCCATCGGGAGTCCGCGCGCAGGCGGTCACGCGCGACGGAGCGCTCCTCGACGACTTCTCCTTCGTCGAAGGGCCGAACGTGCTCCACGTCCGCAACGCGCCTTCGCCGGGAGCCACCGCCTCCCTCGCCATCGGCCGACACCTCGCGGAGAAGGCCGGCGCGCTCTTCGGCTGGACCTGAGCAGGTTCGCCAGACGATGCCGGTCGCGCGCGCAGGGCTCCGAAGCGAGCCGGAGTCTCGGTCGCTGATGTAGAATCGCGCCTCTCGACGACGCGAGCCTGGTAGATCCGCCCCTTGCCTGCAACGAACCCTGCCCCATCCGCCCCGTCTGTGCTGCGCATGGCGGCGCCCCTCGTCGTGTCCTTCGCGATGCGGGCCGCCTTCACGCTCGTGGATACGATCTACGCGGCGATCCTCGGCGACGACGCCGTGGCCGGAATCGGCCTCGCCGTTCCCTTCGAGTTCGCGATGATCGCCGTCTGGGTCGGCCTCTCGACGGGCCTGACCTCCTGCCTCTCGCGAGCCATGGGAGCGGGCGAGGGGCGGAAGATCGACCAGTACATCGCCGCCGCCTGGAGGCTCACCTGGATCGCCTCGCCCTTCCTCCTGCTCGTCGGAGCCTGGATCTGGTTCCTCTTCCCGCAGGGGGAGCTGAGCCGCGAGGTCTACGACGCCTTCCGGATGTACGGGGCTGTGCTCATCGGCGGATCGGCCTTCACGGCCTTCTGGTCCATCATCCCGGATTCGGTCGTGAAGGCCCATCACGACACCCGCTCGACCATGTGGGCGGGCATCTGGTCCAACGTCATCAACGTGGCCCTGAACACGCTCTTCCTCTTCGTTTTCCATTGGGGGATGTTCGGCATCGCCTTCAGCACGGTGCTGGGGCGGATCGGAGGCCTCGTGTACGCCTTGCGCCAGGCCCGCGCCCACGAGAAGAGGCGGAAGGCCGCCGGAGGCCACCTCGCGCCCGAGCTGGACCCATCCCCCTACCTCGCGATCTCCGCCCTGGCGGTACCCTCTTCCATCGGCTTCATCCTGATGGCGAGCGAGACCGCGGTCGTCAACCTGCTGCTCTCCTTCCTCGACAACAACACGGAGGCGCTCGCGGCCTACTCGATCTACTACCGTGTCGTGCTCTTCGCGTTGAACCCGGTGATCGCCGCCTCGGTGGCCCTCCTTCCCTACACCGCGCGGCGGTTCGGCGAGCGGGACTACGCCGGGATCGTGCGGGGGCTCAGGGAGACGACTCTCGCGTCGGCCGCCTACTCGTTCGGCCTCCTCGCGCCGTTGATGTGGCTGGGCTCGGGCTGGATCGCGAAGAGCCTCGGAGAGTCCGAGCTGACGAGATCGTACGCCACCTTCGCCCTGCGCCTCGTTCCACTGGCCTGCTTTGCCGGCTCGTCATTCTTCCTGTGCAGGCCCGTCTTCGAGGGAATGCAGCGTGGCCGCCCGGGGCTCGTCATGGCGGCGCTGCGCTACGCCCTCCTGACAGTGCCGCTGTGCCTCCTGGGAGTGGAGGCGGCGCGCCTCCTCGATCAGCCGGCCTTCCACGGCGTGATCGCGGCTCTCCTCGCCGTCGCGGCTCTCTCGTCGGCTATCTTCCACGGCTGGCTCACGCGCGCCCTCGGTGCGCTGCGTCTCGAAGCCGAGGGAGGACCGGGCCGAAGGGCCATGGAGGTCTCACCGTGAAGCGGATGGCATGGGCCGCGCTGCTCATCGCCTGCGTTGCCGCCACAGGGTTCAGCTGCAGGAAGATCCTCTCCCAGGACAAGGTCGAGACTTTCCGGATGGTGCGGACGGCGGCGATCGTCTGGGAGGTCGAGAACAGGGAGTCCGGCCCGGATCTGATGCGGGAGACCGCGGTGAGGATCCTCAGGGAGGCCGGTCACGAGATCGTCGATCCGGGCCGGCAGCGCCCCGACCTGCTGGTGCACATCACCCTGAGGGGGTCGCACACGTACGAGACCCCCAAGCCCAACGACTACTGGATGTCCGGCGAGGTCAGCCTGCTCGGACCGCGGGGCAAGGTTTACGAGAAACACTTCTACGGCGACACGATCGATCTCGAGGCGGCCTTCTATGCGGAGGACTCCTTCTACGAGAAGTTCCTCCTGATGGTCTCCCGGATCTACGGGCCCCGTGTCGCAGAAGCGGAAGTGACCGCGATGAAGGCCGACGCCAGGTTCTCCGGGCGCCCGCGCGACGTTCTCGAGCGACTCGCCACGGAAAGGCGCCGGGACTGACGCCGCCTGCCTCATCATCCCCCTCTCTCCTCGGACCACGACCGCGGCCCTCGAGCACGGGCCGGACTGCATGGGGCGGCCTGCAGAGCAGGTTTCTCAGCGGCGATCTTCTGGTATCCTGAGAGCCACGCACACGAGTATTCTCAGGAGGGTCGGGATGAGATACCGCTCACGAACCACGTGCCTTCTTGCAGGAGCCCTGTTCCTCGCGAGCGGCTGCGGCGCCCGAAGCCAGGTGCTCAGAACGAGCTCGCTCGAGTTCCTCTACCCGAAAGGGACGACCCCGGTGCCGGCATCGGACGTGACGCTGGAGCTGCCGGTCAGGGTCGGGCTGGCCTTCGTGCCATCGGGCACCTCCTGGGCATCCGGGCCGATCACGGCGGACCAGCAGCAGGCGCTGCTGCAGCGAATCGCTGATGCCTTCCGGGAGCGGGACGTGATCGCCTCCCTGGAGGTGATCCCCACGACCTACCTCCAGCCCGGGGGCGGCTTCGACAACCTCTACCAGCTCAGGGCCACCTTCGGCGTCGACCTCATCGGCCTCGTCTCCTACGAGCAGACGCAGTTCTCGGAGACGACGGGCTCCTCGATCGCGTACTGGACGATCCTGGGCGCCTACATCGTCAGAGGAGAGAAGAACGAGACCCGGACGATGCTCGAGGCGGTCGTCTTCGACATCCCTTCGCACGCCCTCCTCCTCCGGGCGGGCGGGACATCGGAGAAGCAAACGAGCGCGACGCCCATCGGAGTGGAGCGCACGCTGAGACTCGACGCGGAGGCCGGATTCGAGTCCGCCGTGGTCAATCTCATCTCGAACCTGAACCAGGCTCTCGATGCCTTCGAGGTGCAGTCGAAAACGGGCACGGTGCGCGGAGTGGGCACACCGGCGATCACTCTGGTGGAGGCCACGGGAACCCCCGGCTCCACGGGTGGCTCGGGCGGTGGAGGGGCGCTCGGCCTTGCGGATCTCCTTCTCTGCGGGCTGCTCGCGGTGCCGGCGTGGGCGGCGGCCAGGGCACGGCCGCGGAGCTGAGCCGGATCTGCACCTCCGGGCGGGCACGGCCTTTCGTGTGGAAGCTCCCGTACGTCACGCTCACGGTCGTCGCCTTCGGCCTGTGGGCGTCGCTTGCAGCGGAGGCGGGAGAGGTTCTCCAGTACGATCGCGCGGCAACTTCCAACGGCGAGATCTGGCGCCCCTTTACCTCGCACTTCGTCCACTGGACCGGGCGCATGGCCCTCGCGGATCTCGGAGCGCTGCTGATTCTCGGGAGCTGGGTCGAGATCATCTCCCGCCGCCTTGCCCTGGCTTGCCTCGCCGGCGGAGCCCTCATCACTGGCGCAGCGATCCACCTGGCGCTGACGTCGTTCGATACCTATCGGGGTGCCTCCGGGATCGCCTCCGCGCTCTTCGCCGCGGCCGCGCTCGAGTTGCTGCAAGAGTCCCGGCCGGGAGTGGCGAGGTGGGTCGTGGCTCTCGCCCTCGTCGTCTTCCTGGCCAAGCTCACCTTCGAATCGGCGACGGGCAAGGCCCTTGCCGCAGGGCCGCTCCCGATCGGTGTCAGAGTGGCTCCGGAGGTCCACCTGGTCGGAGCGACCGCCGGCGTCCTTGCCTGGCTGGCTCTCCGGCTCCGTCGAGGCGTGGCCCACGGGCCCATCTGAACAGGCGGGGTGCGTCCATGGTGGTGCGAAGCACGCTCCGCACCACCCTGGGGGAGGTCAGGCCGCGGCGAGACCGTCGTGCAATCGTCGCTCGGGCAGACCCGCGGCCACCTCGGCGTGGGTTTCGACGAAGCGCGCCGGGTGCGTGAGCGCGTGCGCGAGCTTGGGTATGCGGAACAGGCGCGGGATCAGCCACGGGGACCGGCCGGCGGAGAGCGTGACCTGCCAGGCCGTGTCCCAGCTGAAGTGGACCTGGTTGGCCTCCCGGTAGAGGCGCGCCACCTGCGCGTAGAACTCGCCCAGCTCGAGACGCGTGGGCTGCAGCGCCGTGAAGAGTGAGAAGGCCGGGAAGGCCACCTTGGTCCGGTCGGCCAGCTCCGGAACGCTCCGGATCGCCTCGTCGTAGAGGACCGTGCCGGGAAGCGGCGTCGCGATCGTGAAGTTCGTCACGTTGATGAAGCGGCGGTGTTCGCGCAGGAAGCGGACCGTCTCGTCGAAGTAGGGACGATCGGCGTCGCAGGGGATGACGAGCTGTGCGATGACGTAGGCTCCGGCCTGCCGGGCACGCCGGATCGCCTCGCTGTTGTTGCCCACCGTGTTGCGCTTGCTGAAGCTCTCGAGCTGCTCGTCGGTGACGGCCTCCAGCCCGAAGAAGATCTTCCGGAGGCGTCCCTTCCGGATCCAGGCTCTGAACCTCTCCTCCTCCCGGAGGAACAGATCCGTGCGTGTCTCGGCGGTGAACCACAGGTCGCGCCGCCGGGGCAGGTAGTCTCCAACGACCCACTCGAAGAGCGGGTCGTAGAGCTCCTCGATCTGCGTGCGGCTCCCGTGCATCCAGATGTCGTCGGCGAAGAAGAAATTCCGGATGAACCCGGGCAGGGAGGTGAGGTCGTGCTTGACGTTCTCGAGCGCGGCGATCCGGATCCGCCGGCCGTGGGTTATCCAGACGCTGCAGAAGCTGCAGTCGAAGGGGCACCCCTCGCTCGTCTGACCCATTCCCGTGGGCCGCAGTGCCTGGTAGTAGCTCCGCCAGTAGCGGCGGGGGAGGCAGCTCCAGGCGTAGGGGCGGAGGGCGGCCATCTCGGTCGCGGGCGGCCCCTCGTCCAGAACCCAGCCGTCGCCCTCCCTGTGGAAGAAGCCGGGGAAGCTGCGGGGGGCGGTGCCCGATCGGCGCACTTCGTTCATGACCGCGGGGAGGGAGGCATCCCCCGCGCGGAAGCAGATGAGGTCGACCTCGGTTCGGGTGAAGCTATCCGGCTCCTCGGTGGCGGCGCTGCCTCCGAGGATGATGAGCGCCTTTGGCGCAGCGCGGCGGAGATCGGCCGCAAGCGCGATGGCCTCGTCGCCGTTCGATGAGAAGGTGAGAGAGATCCCGATCACCTCGGGAGGATCATCGAGCACGCGCCGCATCAGGCGGGCCCGCTCGCCGGTGATCCGGAGGTCCCAGATCTCGACGTCGGCGTCCGTCACCTGTCCCGCGAGCCTCACCTGGGCCAGCGGCGGGTACTGCGCGACGATGGGGAGGCCGAAGCGGCGCGAAACCGCATTGATGCCGGGCTCGACGAGAAGGAGTGCGGGCCTTCCCTTCACGGAGGTCCTCCTTCGACCGGAGACGGCAAGGAGGATAGCAGAGTCTGCGTGTGGGAGACCCTGCCGGTCCAAACCACGTGCGCCGCATGGGCTTCTGACCGGCAAGCGCAGGAAACCCGATCGAATGATCTCGCAGGGCCAGGGATCTGACGGCTACTTTTTCTTCCGGGCGACGGCCTTCTTCACCAGGGTCGCCGCCTTCGCCGCGTCGGCCTCGTTCTCGAACCCGATCACAGCCGCGTACTTCCGCCCGATCACCTGGGTCATGAGGAAGGCGAGGTTGATACCGGCCTCCGATATCGCCTTCGCCGTGGCGTGGCCGAGGCCGGGCTTGTTGTCTCCCACCACCAGCAGCGTCGGTATCGTGGTGGCGCTCAGACCCGCCGCCTGCGCCGCGGCCATCGACTTCTTCGTGGTGACCGGGTAGAGCTCCACCGCTGCCTTCTGTCCCTCGCCCGGGTAGCGATAGGCCATCACCACCTGCAGGTCTGCACCGGCGCCGGCGAGCGGCTCGAGCGCGCTCGCCAGCATGCCGGGCCTGTTGTCCACCTCGCGCCGCCACAACGTGATCTTCTTCACCGCGACCGCCATGTCGTAGTCCTCCATCGTGTGTCGTTTGCCGGCGGTCTCGCCGGACGTTCGAGATCTTGCCATGCCGGCCGGAGGATGTCCCGGCCGGAATCGAACGGCCGGCCGTGGCTTTTCGTGTCACTCGCGGCCCGACAGCCGCCCGGTGGCGATCTTCCGGATCTCGCGCAGGTCCAGCTTGCCCGTTCCGAGGACGGGGAGCTTGTCCACCTTGATGAAGGAGGCGGGGCGGGGGATGAAGAGGTTGGGCAGGCCGCTCGAGCCGATCTTCTCGAGCACCCCTGGGATATCCGACTCCTTCAGCGTATGGAGGACGGCGAGCCGCTCGCCCTTCTTCTCATCGGGGACCGAGGTGACGGCGAAGACCTGCTCCCTCGCGCCCGCGGCCTGGTGCAGCGCCTCTTCGACCCGTCCGTGCGGGACCATCTCGCCTCCGATCTTCGAGAACCTCGACAGGCGATCGGTGATCTTGAGGAAGCCGTCCTCGTCGAGGAGCGCGATGTCCCCGGTGACGTACCAGCCGTCGCGCATCACCCCTCGCGTGAGGTCCTCACGGCCCAGGTAGCCGCGCATGACGTTGGGCCCCTTCACGAGGAGCATGCCCGGGCTTCCCGGCGGGAGCAGCTCGAAGCTCTCCGCGTCCACGATGCGCACAGCCTCCCCCGGGAGGGGCTGCCCGACGAATCCCCTGCGGGAGCCCGGCTGGTAGAAGCCGGGAGCGCGGAAGTCGGGCACGCCCACGGCGATGGCGGGCGAGCACTCCGTCGCGCCGTAGCCCTCGAGGGGGCGGATTCCGAACTGATCCTCGAAGTCCTCCGCGAGGGCGGGGGAGAGCTTCTCGGCTCCGGCGAGCACGACGCGGAGCGATCCGAACTGCGCCGGAGTGCATCGCCTGATGTAGATCTGGAGAAAGGTCGGCGTGGCCATGAGAAGGCTCACCCGGTACCGGTGCACCAGCTCGCCCACGGCGGCGGCATCGATGGGGCTGGGGTGGAAGACGATGCCGATCCTCTCGCTGGCCGCGAGCCAGAGCGTCAGGTACCCGAACGAGTGGAAGAGGGGCAGGATTCCCAGGAGCCTGTCCGAGGGCGAGGTCTGGAATACCTGCGCGACCGCCTGGATGTTCGAGTCCACGTTGAAGTGCGAGAGCATCACCCCCTTGGGCTCGCCCGTGCTCCCGCTGCTGAAGATCACGGTCACGATCTCGTCCGCTCCGGCTCGACGCTCCGCGCCGCACGCAAGCTCGAGAAGCCGCGCGGGAGCCAGCGTCGAAAGAAGGAAGGCGGTGAGGCGCGAGTGCCAGCGGAGCGAGGCGGCCACCTCCTCGATGAAGACCGGGGTCATGCCCGCAGGAAGCTCCAGGCCGGCCTTTTCGAGGAACCTCCGGCTGGTCACAATCGTGCGGAGCCCCGCCTGCCGCGCTGCCGACTCCATCCCGGCGCGCCCGGAGGTGTAGTTCAGGTTCACGCTGGCGCGGCACGAAAGCGACGCGGCGAGATTCACGAGAGCCCCCGGCACGCTCGGGGGGAGAAGGATGCCGACGTAGGGCTGCCCCTTCCACGCTTCGCGCAACGCGCGCGCCAGCGCCACGGCACCTGCCAGCGTCCCGAACCGGGAGAGCCTCGGCGTCTCTCCGTCCGCCATCGCGAAGCCGAGAGGGTGAAGCCGGGCCAGGCGGACGAACGATCGGTGCAGCGCGGGGCGCTCCCTCTTCCTGCGCGACCAGGCCTCGGCGCCCAGCTCCATGACGGACTCCCTGACTTTGTGGAGCGGGGCCTCCGCCGGGAGAGGCTTTCCTATCGAGACCGTTACCGGGTAGGGAATCCTCCGGGGGGGCCGGGCGAAGAAGCGCCCGCCCGCGCGGCTGAAGACGCTGCCCCAGACCTTGTCGAGATGCATGGGGAGGATCGGCGCGGTGCGCCCCTTGATGATCCGCTCGAGGCCGCGCCGGAAGGGGAGGAGCATCCCGGTCCTCGTGATCTGCCCTTCCGCGAAGATGCAGACGATCTGCCCCTCGTCGAGATACTTGCCCGCGTCGCGGAAGGCCCTGAGGATCACGCGGGGGCCGCCCGAAGCGGAGATCGGAATGGCCCCCATCGCCTTCACGAAGGGCTCGATGGCCGGGTGGTGGAAGTACGACGAGTCCACGATGAAGCGGACGGGCCGGTCGATGCTCGCGATCAGGAAGAGGCCGTCCGCGAAAGAGACGTGGTTGGGAACGAGGAGAGCGCCGCCCTCCTGCGGGACGTGCTCTCTTCCGATGACGTCGAGGCGGTAGAAGGTGTGCGTCAGGAGGATGAGCACGAAGCGGAGGAGCGCCTCGGGGAGGAGCCACAGCGCCCAGGCCGTTCCGCCGAGCGTCGCGATGGCCGCGGCGATGAGGATTCCTCTCGGGGAGAGCCCGGCGCTCGACAGCGCCTGGGCACCGAGAGAGCCGGCGAGGACTCCCGCAAAGACGAGGACGTTCGCCAGGGCGATCACGCCGCCTCTGTGCTCGGCCGGGGATTTCCACTGGATCAGCGAGTTGAGCGGGACGATGAGGAAGCCGCTCGAGAGGCCGAGGACGGCCATGAAGAAGAGCGTCCCCGCCAGGCCCGGCGCGAGAAGGCCCAGAAGCAACGTAGAGGCAGCGAGCGCGACCGCGCCGAGGGGAATGAGGCCGTATTCGACCTTGGCCGCCGACCATCGCGCGGCGAGAATGCTCCCGGCTCCCACGCCGAGGCCGAAGACGGCCAGGAGAGATCCGGTCCAGGTGTCCGAGAGACCGAGGTGCGATTTGGCGTAGACCAGGATGTTCTGGCCGAGCAGGCTCGCGATCGCCCAGAAGAATGCCGATCCGAGGACCGTCAGCCACAGAATCCGATCTCCGCGGATGGCGGACCAGGCTCCCTTGATCGATTCGGAGAAAGCGCCGCTCGTGCGGGCGGGAGGCACGTCGGGGACGGTGCGCGACGCGAAGTAGCCGATGATCGACAGGAACGTCAGGAGCACGCCCGCGATCCATGGCCGGGCTCCCGCAGAGTCCAGGAGCAGCCCGCTGCACGCCGTCCCGGCGATGATCGCCAGGAAGGTGCACATCTCGAGGAGGGCGTTCCCCCGCGAGAGGCGATCGTGGGGGAGGATCTCGGGGAGGATCCCGTACTTCGCCGGACTGAAGATGGCGCTCTGCGCGCCCATCAGCCCCAGGAGGATCAGAGGGAGGATGGTCCCGGAGGGATCCAGGTAGAGTGCGGCCATCCCGGCGGCCATCAGGCCGATCTCCAGCGCCTTCATCGCCACGATGACCGACCGCTTGCTCATCCGGTCCACGAAGGCGCCGGCGGGCAGCGAGACGAGCATCAGGGGCAGCGTGAAGATGACGAAGGCGAGAGTGGCGCGCATCTGGGCCGCGCTGGCGAGAGCAGGGCTCTCCGCTCCGAGCTGCTCCGTGACGACGCGGATGGAGAGGAGCGCGATCAGGAGCTTCCAGGCGTTGTCGTTGAAGGCGCCCAGGAACTGGGCGATCAGGAGTCCCCGCAGGGGGTGCTTGATGTCGCGGCTCAACGGGTGGCAATCCCGCGGCGCCTCCATCGCGCCGGACCACGCCGTCTCGTCCTCGAGAGCGGGATCGAGCTTGCATCGGGGGCCGGGCCGCGCTGCGAGCGCCGCGAGGCGGGAGTATACCCGGGGTGCAGGCTGCGGTTGCGGGGGCGCGTTGAGCCTTATGGTTGCAGTAATATGCCATATATGGCAAGTTATAGGTATGAAATGGCCTGATCTCCTGGGGCTCCTTCGCGGTAGCACGCTCTTCGAAGCCTCGATGCTGCTCGCGGGCCGCGACTCGCCGGCGGAGGTCAGCCGCGAGATCAGCCGGTGGGTTGCTGCCAGGCGCCTGATCCAGCTCCGGAGAGGGCTCTACGCGCTCGCTCCTCCCTACGCAGGCTCGCCTCCTGATCCGCTGGCGGTTGCCTCACGATTGCGGAGGCCTTCCTACGTCAGCCTGCAGTCCGCGCTCTCGTACCATGGCGCGATTCCGGAGTCGGTCCCGGTGGTGACGAGCGTCACGACCGGACGGCCTGGGCGCTTCGATACGCCGCTCGGATCCTTCCTCTATCGCCACCTCAAGAAGAGCCTGTTCTGGGGCTACAGCGAGTTCGACGCCGGAGGCGGACTCCGCTCGTACGTGGCCGACTCCGAAAAGGCGCTTCTCGATCTTTTCTACCTGACGCCGGGCGTCATCGGTTCTTCCTTCGTGAGCGAGCTTCGGTTGGCTCCCGGATCCGTAGACGCTGAGAAGCTGCGCCGATACGCAGTGAGGGCCTCCAGCCCGAAACTGGTCCGGGCCGCTTCGCAGGCGGCGCGACTGCTCGAGGGAGAGAACGAAGAGCGGCTGCCATGAAGGAGCAGCTCCTCGCGCTCGCCGCGGCGCAGGCCGACCCTCGAAGGCGGCTCAACCTCGTCCGCGAGTACCTCCAGGCCCACGCTCTCAGGTCCATCCAGGATGCTGGAGGCTTCGCGGCCATGGCCTTTCAGGGTGGGACAGCTCTGAGGTTCCTCCATGGGTTGAGGCGCTTCTCCGAGGATCTCGACTTCTCCCTCGAACGGCCCGAGCACGACAAGGGGCTACGAGCGGTGGCGGCGGCCGTCAAGCGCGACTTCGAGCTTGCCGCCTACGAGGTGGAGGTAACTCTCAGGATGACCCGGACCGTTCAGTGCGCCGAGGTCCGGTTTCCCGGTCTGCTCCATGAGACGTCGCTCTCGCCGGCGAGAGGAGCGAAGCTGATGATCCGGATCGACGTGGACACTCGCCCGCCGGCCGGTGCGATCACGGAGACGCGCCTGGTGACACGCCACTTCCCGATCACCTTCCGCGTGCATGACCTCGGCTCCTGCATGGCGGGGAAGATCCATGCCGTCCTCGCTCGCCGATATGCGAAGGGACGGGACATCTTCGACCTCGCCTGGTACACCACGCACCCTGACCGGCCGCAGCCCAATTTCACGCTCCTCACAAATGCCCTCGCGCAGACGCGGTGGAAGGGCGCGGAAGTAGGACCGGCGACCTGGCGGCGTGTCCTCCGCCGCCGGCTGGAGGAGCTCGGCTGGCCAGCGGCCCTCCGCGACGTCGAGCCTTTCCTGGAAGACCCCCGCGATCGACAGCTCATGGATCGCGAAAGCCTCCTCGCCGAGCTTCGGCGCAAGAACGCCTGAACCAGGAATGACTGACGTTCAGGCACGTACGAGCTCGGCCTCGCACGCGGCTGCCAGCTCGAGTTCCTCCCGGTAGCCTCACGAGGGATCTCCCGATCGGGATGGCTCCGAGTGCAAGGCCCCGCACGAGACCCACACGGGGATTCGTCCTTGATCTGCTGAGGGATTTCGACGTATATGGAGACTTACCGCTACCCCCACGGCCCTGCCGGGAGCTCCCATGGCACGGGTTCACGCTCGTCGAGTCGCGTCTTCGGTCAGGTGCGCGCTCGCGCTCCTGGCACTCCTCTCCGCCGGCGACGCCGCGTTCCCATTCTGCGCCTCCAGCCAGGAGACCTACGCACTCTTCCAGTGCGCCAATAAAGCCTACTTCGAGCCAGTTCCGGGAGGCTTCACGAAGAACGACATCACGGGCGTCTTCTGGCAGTTCGGCTTCGGCAACAGGTCAGTGAACTCGGGGCTGGGCAACACGGGGACGGGCTACGCGTCGAAGGCCTTCAACGGGAACGACAGCGGTCTGTTCCCGTTGAATCTCCTCGACGCGGCAGTGGCATTCCCGGCGGATGGCTTCCCCCTCGGCTCCGTCTGCCTCGGATCGAACAACTGGGCAACATCCGGCGTCGATGGTTGCTGTGACAATACGCGGCCGGCAGCGCCCTTCTCGTACTTCAACAGCTACAACGACTATGGACCCTACCTCTACTCGAACGACGACAACATCCTGAACCCCTACTTCGGGTTTTTCCAGGCCAGCGGTAACTACCCTGGCTACTACTCGATTGCCTCGATGATGGACTACCCGACGGCTGTCCTCCTGAGGCTCCCCGGCGACGCCTGGTTCGCCATCGCAGCCGTCACCAATATGGACAGGGGCAACACGGGGAACGCCGAGAACGGCCCCTGCAGTCCCCTCAACGCAGGTACCAACCCGAGTGCCTGCGACGTCCGCCAGGGTTTCTTCACATTCGGGAACGTCACCACCGGGAATCCGAACCTCGTTCCGACGGAAGCCGGGAAGCACAACGCCATCCCCTGGCAGGCCCCCCCGAAGCCCCTCATCCAGTGCATGTTGACGCTCACCAAGAACTGATCATTTCTGGATCATCATCGATCTTGTAGTTG
>CAZMRF010000065.1:0-29283 GCA_964568735.1 uncultured Acidobacteriota bacterium | reverse complement strand
GAGCTTGCTCACTAAATGCGAACACCACCTGTCTCATTCTCATTGACACGTTCCGGCTTGCCTGTCTTCTCCTAGACGAATCTTTGGTGCCGGGCCGCTCCACCTATGGCGTGCTTCGTCCTTTGGATGTTCGAATCGCCCTGAGTTCAATCATTAGCTTCCTCCCTGAATTGCTAAGCTGCCAAAACCACGCCATTCCTCCCGCAACGGTCTGAAGGTAGGAGACTGATACAAGATTGAGCGCTGACAGCTGAATCTTCACTGTCTGGAGATCTTGGTCATCGAGATTTGGCGATGAACCGGAACTGCTGCTGTACTTGAAGAGAGCCTCGGCGATCCGATCTCTCGCCGTAACTTCATTTGGATTCGTATCCAGGAACGGAGAGATCAGTGCGAATAGTTTCAGCCACGTAAGAGTTACGGACCACGGACGGTAGGACTCCCACGAGGTTACCCAGCATTGACCGGACAGTTTGATCGTCTCGTCGAGACCAGCTATGTCGTCTATCCGAGGAGCGTATTGACTTTCAAGTTCTCTCACACGCCCTCTCAACACTTCATTCTGCTTGCGAAGTTCATTGAGCTCGCGGAGCTCCTCTGGTGTTCTAGCCTCGTTCGCCCTTATCCATCCCACGGCTGGGTAGGTCTTAATGGTTTTCTGAAGGCTCAGCGCAACGAGTCCTGGCAGATCAGAAGCCAGATTCCAATGCTTCACCAGTCGCCCCGTGGCGACGCTTTTCCTGAACTCCAAGAGACGCGCCCTGGATTCGGCATCAGAGTCAGTCTTCGCTTCAGGTAGATCGTCAATTGTTTCGCGAATAAAGGCAAGAATCTTTAGTCCGCGTTCTCTCGCATAGTCGTACTCCTTCTCTGTGTAACTGATTCCCTCTGGAGTTGTGCTACCGTATCGGCCACCTATGATGAGAAGGTAGTAGTCACAGTCATCTATCACTCGCTGGATGAATCTCCACTGTTCTTCGTCTGCGGCTGGAAAGAGCTCCATTCCAGAAGGAATGCAGTCCATCTCCATGAGGGCTTGGATTACCTTCGAGCGCTCCTCTCGGAGGTCGGCATAGGTCGAGCTAACGAAGACTTGGTATCGCTTATCCATCTCTAGTCCATTATCAGTCGTCAACGCTCGGCATCAGGCGCGGCGGGCGAGACCGGACGCTTCATGTTCTGCGCAGGCGCCAGCGCCCGCCGTCGCCTGCATGCCGTAGTCAGACGACTCACCACAGACCCTTCCCTGTTACTCCCCTGACGAATGAATTGATCCTACCTCCCGTCTTCGCAACCAACCGTCTTACGTGATCGAAGTAGTCTATGACCTGGGCCTTCTTGCAGGTAGCCGTTCCCTTGCCCCGATGGGCAATGGCCCCCCGCAGCGTGACGTAGGTGTCGAGCTTCTTCTTGGCCGTTTGGACCGTCATTCCCTTCCAGTGCCACGTTTCGCTCACTCCCACGAGGCCTATCGACTCGGCGAAAAGTGTGTCGATACTGTCAGACTTCGGCGTGTTGAGCTTCCTGTTGCGTTCTTCCGTGAGTGCGGATAGGCGTCCCCTCACCTTGGCTTTCCAGCCTTGATCTGCGAGGTCCCAAACTGCGATCTCGTTGACATCCGCCTTCGTCTCCCTCGCGATTCGTTTCTTGAGCTCCTTTGGTAGGCCCGAAGCATCAGGGAGGTGCGAGACCATGTGCTCGAGTGCTTCAGTTGCGATGTCCTCGCAATAGGCTTCCCAGATAGCCGTAATGAGAACGATTGCCGATTTGTTCAAAACCTCTAGTCTGAAGCGCCTTCCGCGAGCGTCGCCACCGAGGTGCTCGTGAATCTCAAGAAGGCGCTTCACATCTTCGGCATTCCTCTCTAGCGCGTGTCGCGCCTTGCTTGGCACAATCAGCCCTCCCCAAGTCGTCAACGTGCCGCGTCAGCGGCGTGCGCGCAAGCAACCGCGCGAACTCAGAGCGGCGCGCCCCGCCCGCGTGCGCTGAAAGCGCTTGTTAGGCCGAGCCCCAGAGCTCCTTGAGACCATAGAATCTGTCGAACATCTGGGCCGACATCTCATCATTTACTCCCCCCGTCTCGAATCGATCGCATGCCCTTATGACCTCAAGGCTGAACCTCACACTGGCAACTAGGGCCATATCCTGAGAACGCTTGTCGGGACGAGGGTTAGGATGAATTAGGTCTGGCTCATCCTTCAGGAGCCTCAGGCCGAGATACCCGCCGTGAGCCCCGCCAGAGTAAAGCGCATAGAGTTGAACCACCTCAGGCGGGCAGAGCTTGTCAACAACATCGGAAGGTCTCGCGTACTCCGGACTGTACCAGTATGGTCCCAACTTCTCCGAGTAGACGTGCCGCTTCGCCGTCTCTCTGAGGTCTTGGGGAAGTGCGGCGATCCCGTCCTGAATCTGGCTTCGCATGAACCTGCGCTGATCTTCCGGGAACTGCGCGTTGTTGAGGTTTGCCTTCAGGAACTGGTGGGTGTACTTGAACCCTCGATACTCCGCTTGCTTCACATCCTCCACTATCACTGCCGTGCTCAGCATGAGTTCGATCATCGTCCTAAGTATTGGCGTCGCAGCGAAGGCCCATCCATCACTACAAAGAGCCGCCACAGATCTGTGCAACCCCAGAAGATCGGCCCTAATGCTCGACAAGGCGCCCCCAGAGAGCGCACGTTCTCCTCTTTGCTCGTGCACGGCCATGATCGTGGTGTGAATCACTACCCCATACTCCACCACGTCCTCGTGCATCTTTACGAGCTCAGGCGCGGCCACGAGCATCACTCGTATCAGCCCCCCTTCGGCTTCAGCAACGCTCGGCGCAAGCCGCGGCGGCTAAGGGCCGCCCACAACTCCAGCAACCAACCCGCCTGGCCGCCGTCGGCTTCATGCCGTTCGGCGCCACAATCGCCTCCCTCAGACTGCAGACAGCATGCTCTGCATCGCTTCGCCGGCCAACCATCCCTGGACCTCATCCTTCAAGGGGTAGAAAGCGCTCGCCAAAGTCATGAGTTGGAGGTCCTGGGGTGCGCCACAGCAACTTGAAAAGTGCCGTAATAGGAGCGGGCCGCCGGCTGCTGCCTCTGCATGAATGTTGATTCTCGAATACTGCTGGAGTCGCTCTGCATATCGGCTGGAAGATGCCCCGGCCAGAGGAGAGGCGGGATAGTTCAAAACAAGCTCCGTGACCAATTCCAGTATCGCTCGTTGTTTGCGAGGATCGGAGACCGCTCCCGCCATCGCGAAAGATAAGGCGAATGCCTTGAGACAGAAGTACTCGAACTTCAGAGTCTTCTGGTCCGCGTAATCTATTGAAGCGAGTGTCCGTGTATCATTCTCTGGGTGGAGTAGCCACCAGAACGTCATGCCTGCAACCACTCGAGCCGTCCCCTCGCTAGTGGAATCTGGGGGCAAGGGTCGCCTTGCCTCAAACCAGTCGAGGACACTGCTCACGTGCTGAGTGACGTTGCCGCCCTGCGACGGCTCGGTGGGTTTCCCTCGAAGCCAGCTAGTCAAACCCATGGATACCCCTGGTCTCGGTGTGCGCCGAACTGTGAGTGATCATAACTCGGCACGGGCACACGCGGCGAAAAGGTGTCGAATAGACCGGGTCCGGCACCTTCGCCAATCGGGCAAGCAGCCTTCGCGCGCGGGGTTGCATTCTGACACGTCCTGCGTCGTATGTGGATACGGCGCGGGGAATTGACGCACTCACGGCTGAACGATCAACCGAACGATCCATCGGTTCCCCGACACATTAATCGACACTCTCACACCGGATCGCGCTTCGAGGCTGGCTCCGGGGGTTGGAGGATCGCGAGGAGATCCTCCCGCGTGAGGTGCTTGAGGCCGACGGCGGGGTCGGTTTCGAGGAGGCGGCTGGCGAGGCGGCGCTTCTCACTGATGATCCGGTCGATTCGCTCCTCGAGCGTGCCTCGCGTGATCAGCCGGAAGACCTGCACGCCTCGGGACTGGCCGATGCGGTGGACGCGGTCGGTGGCTTGATCCTCTCGGGCGGCGTTCCACCAGCGGTCGTAGTGGATCACGACCGAGGCGGCCGTGAGGTCCACGCCCAGGCCTCCGGCCAGGAGGCTCGCCACGAAGACGCGGCATGCGGGCTCCTCCTGGAACTTCTTGATGGCGGCTCCGCGGCGGCGCGTGGCGCCGCGCAGGCCGGACAGCTCGACGCCGAGCGACCTGACGTGCTCCTCGATGAGGTCGAGCATCTCGAGGTACTGGCTGAAGACGACGACCTTCTCGCCCTCGTCGAGGGCCTGCGCCAGAAGCTCCTTGAAGGCTTCGAACTTCCCGGAGGGGAGGCTCTTCGTTTCGGCACCCTCGACGACGAGCGATGGGTGATCGCAGAGCCTCTTGAGCTGGCTCAGGACGGCGAAGACGTGCGTGTAGTCGAGCGGCGCGGAGGCGTCCTGGATCTTGTCCAGAAGCCCGGATGACTTCGCGCGCGAGAGGATCTCCCTGTAGAGGAGCGCCTGGTGCGGCGTCAGGTCGGCATGGCGGACGTCGTCGATCTTGGGAGGCAGGTCGGTGAGCACCTGCGCCTTGAGGCGCCGGAGCTTGAAGGGCTCGATGGCGCGCTTGAGCACCTCGAGCGCCTGCGCGTCGCCCTGCTCGATGGGCTTCACGAAGCGCCTCCGGAACCACTCGGCGGTGCCCAGGTAGCCCGGCAGGACGAAGTCGGAAATCGATCGCAGCTCCTCGAGGTGGTTCTCGAGGGGCGTCCCCGTCAGCGCGAGGCGGTGCGCCGCATGGAGCTTTCGCGCCGCGCGCGAGGCCTTCGTGGCCGCGTTCTTGATCGACTGCGCCTCGTCGAGGACGACGACCTCCCAGGGGATCTCCGCGAGGTGCTCCACGTCGCGTGCCAGCACGCCGTAGGTCGTGAGGAGGACGGGCCGGGCGAGGATCTCGGCGCGGGCCCGCCCGCGCTCGGTTCCGTGGTAGATGAGCGGGGCGAGGGAGGGCGTGTGCGCCTTCAGCTTCGTCTCCCAGTGGTCGAGGACCGAACGGGGGCAGACGACGAGGCAGGGGGCGGGCCGCTCGCCGGCCTCGTTCTGGATGGCGAGGAGGAGCGCCATCACCTGGTGAGTCTTCCCGAGCCCCATCTCGTCGGCGAGGATCCCGCCCAGGCCCGCGCCGCGCATGAACCAGAGCCACCTGTAGCCTGCCGCCTGGTAGGGGCGGAGCTTTCCCGTCATGCCGCGGATCGGCGGCGCCGGCGGGGGTGGCCCGTCGCGGCGCAGGAAGCTCTCGAAGCGCGCGAGCGCCGGATCCAGCCGCACTTCGACCTCGCCGCCCCACTCTGCGCGCTGGCGGATGTAGGAGAGGCGTGGCGCGCGGATCCTGCCCTGGTCGAGCTGGCCGGCCTCGGGGAAGGTCAGCCCGAGGAGGTCGGCCTGGGGAGGTCCCTCGATCTTCGGGCGCCCGCCGCGCGTCCACGTGGCGCCCGAGCGGATGACGATCCAGTCGTCGCCGCGCCTGAGGAGGCCGCCTTCCTTCTGGGCCGCGAGGATCTCGCCGAGGGCGATGCGGTGGTCTCCCGCGCTGTAGACCGGGTCCAGCCAGAGCCAGCCCCCGGGAGCCTCCGAGACCTCCACGCGCGCGAGCTTCACGTCGTTGAGAACGCGGCTGTGGCGCACTCGCTCGGAGGCGTCGAGGCCGCCCCTCCATTTCATCTCGTGGCCGTGCTCCAGGAACTGGACGACCTCCTGTCCCTCGAGGACTCTTGGCTTGAAATCCGGAGCGTACTGATCGATGAGCGCGGTCCACAGGCCCACGCGGCGCAGCGTGTCGGGGCCGTCCTCGATCCAGAGCGTCCCGTCCAGCCCCTCGTGGATGTGGATCGTCTCGATCACCCGGCCCTCGCCCTTCGCGTCGCGCAGGTAGGCGACGGGGGAGAGGAGGAGGATGCCGTCGCGCGCGTACTCGGCGCGCAGCCTCAGCCTCACGGGCGAGTAGTAGACGCGCAGGGAGGAGGCCGACTCGGTCCAGGCCACGTTGTCGAGGGTGTCGAGCTCGCGCAGGGCGGCCGCCACGTCTCCGGGCGGGATCGTCAGGCTGATGGCGGGCGCGTCCGTTGCAATGCCGCGCGCGCGCAGGCCCGCGCCGTCGCCGCGATGAAAGGCGACGACGAGGCCGTGTGTCGCTCCCACCCGCTCGACGCCCACGCGGATGGGGATGCCCTCGGGAAGGAGGCCGGCCAGGATCCTGGAGGCCTCCGAAGGGGCCGCCGCGCTTTCGGCGGCCGACGAGGCCCGGGAGCCGCTCCCGCCCTTCACGAGCCGGACGAGGGAGCGCAGGTCGTGGATGGGATGGTGCACCCTCGGGGTCGCGGCGGAGTCTGCGCCTTGCAAGGCTGTTCCCCCGTCCCTCCGGGAGATCCAGGCCACGAGGGTCGCGACGATGTGCTTGCAGACCTCCCCGTGCTCCAGGTTGGCCGCGCAGGTGCATGAAGTGACGAGCCCACGCGAGCCCTCGCGGACGATGACCTTGCAGGGGAGCCCCTGGCGCTCGGCGACGAGCGCCTCGATCCGGTCCTGGGTCTCGCTGAGATCGTGGAGGAGCCCCCAGCGGACGCAATCGCGCCCGCGGGCCACGACGCGGGGGTCCGCGAGATCCTGGAGGTCTTCGTGCCGGAGCGAGCGGAGGCGGTTCATGGCAATCGGCCAGCCTAACACCGCACCCCGGGAGGATCCACGGAAGGGCCGGCTGCTATCCTGCGCCGCGATGCCGCGATCCCTGTGGCCCTACGAGGAAGCCGAACGGACGCTCGAGGCCTGGCCCGACGTCTCCCCGATCCGGCTCGAGACGGGCTACGGCCCCTCGGGCGCGCCCCACATCGGGACCTTCGCCGAGGTGGCCAGGACGACCTGGGTGGCGATGGCGCTCAGCGACCTGAGATCCGGGAAGCTGGCGTCTGGAGCCGAGCGGGACCCCGCCTGGGAGATCGTCGTCTTCTCCGACGACATGGACGGGCTCCGCAAGGTGCCGCTGAACATGCCGGCCGATCTCTCCGAGCACCTGGGCCGGCCTCTCTGCGACATCCCGGACCCCTTCGGCTGCCACGACTCCTACGCCGGCCACAACAACGCCGCGCTGCGCGAGATGCTCGACAGGTACGGCTTCCGCTACACCTTCAAGGCCTCGCACGATCAGTACCGCTCGGGAGTCTTCGACGAGGGGATGCTCAGGATCCTGGGGCACGTCGAGGAGATCCGCGCGCTGATCCTCCCGACCATGAAGAAGGAGATGCGGGAGGGCTGGTCTCCCTTCTTTCCCGTGTGCGAGAGCTGCGGGCGGATCTACTCCACGCGCGTCACGGCCTATCACCCGGAGCGCGGCTCCGTCTCCTACGCCTGCGACGTCGCGACGGGATCGCGCCCGGGCTGCGGGGTGAAGGGCGAGCTGCCCGTGACGGGAGGCCGCATGAAGGTGGGCTGGAAGGTGGACTGGGCCCTGCGATGGCACAGCCTGGGGATCCACTACGAGATGTACGGCAAGGACCTCATCGAGTCGGCCCAGCTCTCGAGGGAGATCCAGATGATCCTCGGGAGCCGCCCTCCCGTCCACTTCTTCTACGAGATGTTCCTCGACGAGACGGGCAGCAAGATCAGCAAGTCGGTGGGCAAGGGGCTCACGGTGGAGACCTGGCTCTCCTACGCGCCGCGCGAGTCGATGCTCCTCTTCCTCATCCGCAACCCGCGCAAGGCGAGGAAGCTCTCGTGGGACGTCGTGGCGAGGACGGTGGACGAGTACCTCGATCTCATCGCCCGCCACTACGGGCAGGCGCGCACCGACGAGTTCCGCGACGAGCTGGAGTTCATCTGGCCCGATCTCCCCCCGGCGAGCCCCTACGAGTACCCCGTCTCCTACTCGTTCCTCTTCTCGATCATGGGCAACGTGGGCCTCGCCGATCCGGAGGTGATCGCCGGCTACGTGCGGAACTACCGAGGACGGCTGCCCGGATCCGACGCCTTCCTCACGAGCCTCGTCGAGCAGGCGGCGGCCTACTACCGCGACCACGTCGCTCCCCACAAGCGGCCGCCGGAGGTGCCCCCGGAGCACGCGCCGCTCCTCGAGAAGCTCGCGGCCTTCCTCTCCGAGGAGCGGACGCCCGACGAGATCCACCACGAGGCCTTTGCCATTCCCCGCGAAGCAGGGCTGGAGCCGGGCCCCTTCTTCACGACGCTCTATCGAGTGCTCTCGGGCCAGGACCGCGGCCCGCGCCTGGGCCCCTTCGTGGCGATGCTGGGGGCTGAGAGAGTGTCGGAGCGACTCCGGCAGGCGGCAGCCGCCGTCAGGGCGGGCTGAGCCGGGGCGGCGGCGCCGGTCGTGCGGGGCGGGTGGTCTCGAGTGACACTGGGACCAGGGAGGTCGTTGTGCCGATCATTCTGGTCGTCATGGCTTTCCTGCTCATTGTCTTCGTCTACGTAGCGCTGAAGCGTGGGTGGAAGTAGCTCTATTCAAACTGACCCACTGCTCACGCCGTGAGCAGTCAGTCCGCCCGCACCTGGAACTCTCCGAGGTCGGGAATCTCCGCCTTGAGGTAGTCGCGCAGCTTCGAGATCAGCCGGACCTCGGCCTGCCGGACCGCCTCGCGCGTCGTGCCGAACTTGTCGCCGATGGCCTGGAGCGTCAGCGGCTCCTCGGCGACGAGGCGGTTCTCGAGGATGTAGAGATCCCGTTCCTTGAGCCCGCGAGAGAAGGCGCCGATCTTCTCGCGCAGCAGATGCTGCATCTCGTTGCGCGCGGCCTGCTCGGAGGGATCGGGGGAGGCGTCGCTGAGCGTCTCCCAGACGTAGCGCGGCTTGCCGTCGTCCTTCCCCCCCCGCATCGGCGCGTCGATCGAGACGTCGTGCCCCTGGAGGGCCTGCCCGACCTCGATCACGTCCTGTTCTTCGGCTCCCAGGTTCGCGGCGAGGAGCTTCGTGTCGGCCCGGATGCCCTCGCGCTCGAGGCGCTCCTTCTCGCGCTTGAGGTTGTAGAAGAGCTGGCGCCGGATGTTGGTCGTGCCGACCCGGACGAGGCTCCAGTGATCCAGGAGGTGCTTGATGACGTAGGCGCGGATCCAGTAGCCGGCGTAGGCCGAGAAGGGGACGCCGCGGTAGGGGTCATACTTCTTCACGGCGTTGAGCAACCCGATGTTCCCCTCCTGGATCAGATCGAGGAGGTTCAGGAAAGACCTTCGATAATCCATGGCGATCCGCACGACGAGCCTGAGGTTCGACGTCACGAGGCGCCGGGCGGCGTCGAGGTCTCCGTGCTCGCGGTAGCGGATCGCCAGCTCCCGCTCCTCCTCGCGAGTGAGCCTCGGATACCTGCGGGCCTCCGCGAGGTAGCGGCGCAGCGGATCGGAGGGAACGACACCGCCCGATGGAAGCGCCGGGAGCATCTCCCCGGGTGGGCTGCCGGCTCCTGCCCCCGGGAGGGACTCCTCGGGGAGTTCCATCCCCTCGAGATCCGGATCGGCGGGGATGTCCCCCGCTTCGTGGAATGGCTCGCCCGGCGCGGCGTGGGCCGGGTCGGGCCGGGATGACTTTGGCTTGCGTGCCATGCGTGCGGACCGGAAGGCCGATATCGGCTGCCCTGCTCAGGGCCGCGACGGCATCATTCTAGATCACAGGGGTCCCGGGCTCTTCCTTGACAGTAGGGGTTGAATACGGATAATGGCGCGGGTTTTCGATTTCCACTCGGATTCTCATGTCGGATTCTCATGGAGGTGGTGACGTGGCCGCGAAGCGAAAGGCAGATCTGATCATCTCGAAGAGCAGGACGAAGGACGCCGTCAAGAAGTGCAACGTTTCGGGCGACTTCTACGGCGCCCTCGACAAGAAGGTCCGCGACCTGATCATGGGCGCGGAGTCCCGCGCTCTCGCGAACAAGCGGAAGACCCTCCGGCCTCAAGACATTTAAGGTACCGGGCACCGCCCGAGCTCGGTGCGTTCGTCGAGCACCGGCTCTCGTCCTCATCGAAGCGCGCTCGAAGCCCCGCATCGGAAGGTGCGGGGCTTGTTCTTTTTGGGGCGCTCCATGCTCTCGAGGGGCAATCCGTCCCCTGCGGAGGCCGCAGCAAGCAAGACCCGGCACGCTTCCTCGGGCGCGTAACCACGCCTGGAACAAGGACTTCGGGCGAATCGGCCTTTTCGGGTCCGCATGGCGTGCCTCTTGCTATCTACCCATGCGAACGCGAAGTGAATTGCGTGAGGCAGGGGCCATGGGACACAGAGCTGTCGAGAACATCACTTACCAGCGCGGCCGCCGAATACGGCCGAAGAAGCGCCTCAGGGCCCTTCTTTGCAGGCCCGGCCCCGACGAGGTCACCGATAGCTGCCTGATGATGCTGAGCCGAGAGGCCGACATCGAGCAGGTACCGACGCTCGCGGAGGCCATGAAGCGTTGCCTCGATGGGCGGGCCGATATCCTTTTCGTCAACTTGTTCTCCTCCTCGGCGCGCGAGCTGACGGCGCTGTCGGCCTTCCGGACCCTCGCGCCGTCGCTCTGGATCGTCGCCCTCGCACCCGAAGAGATGAAATCCCCATTGATCGCGATGGGCATCGCGGATGAGGTCCTGACGGCTGCGACGACCCTGAACCTGAGCCAGCCCCGGGCCTGACCCCTAGCGGGAGAGTCCGCCCGAGGGCTCCGGGCCGGCCGGTAGATCCGCCTTGAGCTGGGCTAGTCTCTGCTGCAGCAGGGCGATCACGGCACCGTCCATCTCGACGTCGATCAGGTGCTCGAGGTAGGGGACCGATTCCCGGATACGCCCCTGCTGCTCCAGCCCTGCCAGGATCCCGCGAATCGCCGAAAGGTCGTCGGGGTGTCGTACGAGGAGCTCCCGCCAGGTCTGCTCGGCCTCATCCCACCGTCCTTCCCGCACGAGGTGAGCGGCGAGGGCGTTGTAGGAATCCGCGTCGAAGGCATTCAATTCGACGGCCTCTCTCAGGTGCTGCTCGGCGAGAGCGGTCGCGCCGCGCGCCGTGGCCTCCTCGGCCTGCCTTCGGTGCCACCTGGCGAGCGTTCCTCCCAGCTCGGCGGCGACGCGGAAATGCTCCATCGCCGCCGTCCTGTTCCCCTGGAGCATGTAGGCCTGTCCCAGGTCGAGAGCGGCGTCGATGCTGAGCTGGGCCGGCTTGGGGACCTCTCGCCATTCACGGAAGTAGCGCAGGAGCCGGTCCACGGCGCACGGGAGATCTCCGGCAGCCAGGCAGGCCCGGCCCATCTCCATCTCGATGAAGGCGGCAATGGAGGGAGGCGCGTCGAGGGCGGCGGCGGCGTCGAGAACCTGGATCGCTTCCAGGTGGTTGCCGCTCGCGCGAAGTACCCGTGCCAGCTCCAGGTGAGCCTGAGGGCTGGCAGGCAGAGATCGTGCGGCCCGCTCGAGGAGCTCGATCGCCCGAGGCAGGGTCTCGGACTCCTTCGCGAGGAGTTTCCCGAGCCCGAGAAGTGCCTCCTCGCAGTTCGGGTCCTGCTCGAGTGCCTCGCTCCATGCGGAGCGCGCCGACTCCATGCTTCCTTCACGCTCGAGGATGGTTCCGCGGATCGCCGCCGCTTCCGCCACGACGGCGGGGCTTGCCGGGAGCGCCGCCTGCGCCCAATCCAGGGCACCGCGCGCGCGCTCGACGAGCCCCTGCTCCAGCCACTGGCGCGCCAGTTGAAGCCCTATACGCAGCGCGCTCTCGGGCGCTAGCCCCGAGAGATCGGATCTGTCCAGGGGCGACGAAACCGAGCGGAGGAGAAGACTGTCGACCGCGATGTCCTCGACCTCGTACAGAGTCCGGGCTGCGGCGAACTCGATGTAGGCGTTGTCGTCGGTGTTGAGGATGCCTTTGCCCACGGTCGCGCGAAGCACGTCGCCGCCCGTCCGGTACCTGGCGAGGAAGGCGGGCAGGTTCGTCATGTGCATCCTCGCGAGCTCCGCGGCGACCTTGGGATCCTGGAGCCGCCGCTGGATCTGGTCGAGGTCGAATCGGATGGGCTCGGCGCTCGCGAGGACGATCGTGTCTCCGGGCGAGCCCTTCAGCACCACCACGTCGGCGAAGACGTCCGAAAGGGTTCTAAGGAGAGCCAGGTAGCTGTCCACGTCCAATCCGTACATCTGGACCCACTGACAGAGGATCCCCCCCGGCGCGAGCCGCTCGCGGGCCATCTCGAAGAACTCGCGCGTGAAGAGGCGCGAGGGACCGCTGAGCCAGGGATTCGAAGGCTCGGAGATGATGACGTCATAGCGCCGGGGATCGACCAGGAGCGAGTGGCGCGCGTCGTTGATCTCCAGCTCGATGCGGGGGTCCTTCCGGGGGTCGCCGTTGAAGTCACGGAAGAGACCCGAGGCCTCCACCACGGCCTCCTCGATCTCGACGACCCGCACGGAGCGGACGCTCTCGTGAGCGAGCGTCGATCCCACGGTGATGCCGCTGCCCCAGCCGATGACGAGGACATTCGAGGGGTCCTTCGAGATGAGAAGCGGGGCCTGGCCGAGAAGGATCTGCGTCTCCATGTCCCCGACCGTCGAGGCGTCGACCTTCCCGTTGACGGTCAGGACGAGCCAGACCTTCCCGTCGCTCCGCATGGGTCGCTTCTCGACGGTCACCGTGGTCGTCAGGCCGTCCCGGTAGTAGAGCTGCGAGCGGGGATCGTGGTATTCCAGGAAGGCCGCGCGGGTCGGCAGCTGATCAAGGAAGCGGGGCGCGTACTGGAAGACGCCGCTCGTCATGAGCATCGGGTTCCACGCGGGCGCGCCCAGGGGAAGGCCCGGCATGATCAGGAAGATCGCGGAGGCGAAGGCCCAGCGCACGGCGTGACGCGCGCGGCTCGACAGCGCGAGCAGCGCGGCCCCGATGGCGAGGCAGACCATGGCGGCGATCACGAGCGTCAGGCGGAGGCCCACGGCCGGAATCAGGACGAACCCCGCGGTGAGCGAGCCCGCGATCGCGCCGAGAGTGTTCACCGAGTAGAGGAGCCCCACGGGGCGGGCGGCATCCCTCGCCCCGAGGCGCACGCACCGTAGGGCCAGGGGGAAGGTGGCTCCGAGCAGCAGCGTCGGCGCCAGCATGATGGCCGCCGCAAGCGTGAAGCGGCCCAGGTGGAAGAGCTCCGGGGCCTCACGTGTCGCTCCGTAGAGCTTGAGGAAGGCGTAGGGCAGCTCGGGGAAGAGGAAAATCCCCGCGTAGACGGCGAACCCGGCGCCGATCTCAGCCATGGCGAAGACGCCCGCGGGATCTCGGAGGCGGCCCAGCCATCGGCTGGTCAGAGCGCTGCCCCCCGCGAGGCCGATGAGAAAGGTCGTCAGCATGATCGTGAAGGCCTGCGTCGAGGAGCCCAGCGTGAGCGAGAGCGTCCGCGTCCAGCAGACCTCCAGGACGAGAGCCGCCGCGCCTGAGGCCGCGATCGCGGCGGTGACGGCTGCGCGCGTCGCGGCCGGGAGCGCCTCTTCCTCCGCGGGAGCCTCGTCGCGGGGCGCTCCCTTCCCGGAGGCGAAGGGGACGCGCATCTGCCTTCCCTGCTCCTCGACCTGCCTGGAGAGCCACAGCGCGCCGAGCGCCGCGGCGAGGTTGCCGGCCGCGGCGGCCAGCGTCGTTCCCGTCGCTCCCAGTGCCGGCAGCAGGAGGAAGCCCGCCGCGGCGGAGCCGGCGACCGCGCCTATGGTGTTGAAGGCGTAGAGGATGGAGGCGCCCTGGCCCGCTACGCGCCCCATCCGCTCGAAGCTGGCGCTCAGCACGGGAAGCGTCGCGCCCATCAGCGTCGTCGCGGGAAGGAGGAAGAGCGAGGCGAGGACGAGCCTGAGGGCGGTCAGCCCTCCGAGCGAGAGGGGAACCCTCCCGTAGAGGATCTGGTAGAGGCCCTCCAGCGCCGGCAGCAGGAGCAGGACCGCCAGCGAGAGCAGGGCAATCCCGCCTTCGAGGAGGCCGTAGATCCTGAGCGGAGAGGCCACGCGATCGCCGACCCGGGCCGCGAGCCAGGATCCGAGAGCCAGCCCGCCCATGAAGGCGGCCAGAACCGTCGCGATTCCCTGGGTCGTCGAGCCGAAGACGAGCGTGAGGGAGCGGCTCCAGACAACCTGATAGACGAGGCCGCTCGCTCCGGAGAGCAGGAAGATGCCGAGCAGGAGAGCGCCGCCGCCGCGAAGAAGGCTCTGGCCCGCGTGTTGAGCGGAGTCGTCACCGGAGAATGCCGCGGGGGCCGGGAGGGAGCCGCTGGCGTCGGCCTGCATCGCCGCCATTCTACAGGAGACCGCGATCCCGAGTGGTCTCCGTCACGCGCTCCATGCCGCCCGAGAATCGAAGTCACTGGATCTCATCCAGGTCGATGGTGCCCTTCGTTTTTGAAGGCGAGATGCCCCGAGGCTAAGATGGCGTGACCCGGCTCGATCCACCCATGCAACTTGCCACGCGCGCCACGACGGCAGAGCTCATCGACGGAGAGAGCTACACCCCTGCCGAGCTGGCCGGCAACCTCGCCGATCTCGAGAGGTACAACCGGCACGCGGGTGGTGCGGCCGCCATCCGCCGCGCCGTGCGCGAGATTGCAGCCGGGGCCGCGCAGGCTGCAGGCCTCCACCTGCTGGATGTGGGAGCCGGGGGCGGCGACATCGCGGCCGCTCTGTACGACGATTGGTCGAGCCGGCGCGCCGGCCTCCGGACCCTGGTGGTGGCGGCGGACCGCAAAGAGGTCGTCCTTGCCCGCGCCCGGCAGGAGGGGGAGCGCGGCGGGGTCGTGCGGCTCCTCGGAGCGGACGCGGCGTCGCTCCCGCTGGCCGACGCCTCCTTCGACGTGGCCTGGTCCTCCCTCGTCCTGCATCATCTGTCGGAGACCTCCATCGTCGCCGCGCTCTCGGAGATGAAGCGTGTCACGAGACTCGGCTTCGCCGTCTCCGATCTGAGGCGATCGCTCCCCGCGCTCGCATCGGTCTGGATCCTCACGCGCCTCACGACGCGCAACCGGATGACCCTGCACGACGCACCGCTCTCGGTCCGCCGCGCGCTGAGACCCGCCGAGCTGGTCTCCCTCGCGCGGAAGGCAGGCCTCGGTCCCCGCACGCGGGCGGAGGGAGGAGGCTTCGTGATCCGGAAGACCGGGCTGGCCCGGCTCGTCCTTCTCTACCAGCACCCCCGGACCGGCAGGCGGCGATGAGCGCGCTCGACTGCGATCTCTTCGTGATCGGCGCTGGCCCGGCTGGAGCCTCCTGCGCGTGGCACGCCGCCAGGGCCGGCCTCCGCGTCGTCGTCGCCGAGAAGTCCGTCTTCCCCCGGGACAAGCTCTGCGGGGACTACCTGGCTCCGGGCTGCGTGGAGTTCCTCGAGCAGGCGGGCCTGGCGGCGCTCGTCGCTCGCTCCTCGCCGACCATTCTCCAGGGCGCGCTCCTGGTCCACGAGGGCCGTCCCGTACCGATGAGCTTCCCCGCGGGCAAGCCGGGCTGGGCCCTCGGAAGGCGCGATCTCGACGCGGCGCTCCTCCGCGCCTCCCGTGAGGCGGGCGCGCTCGTGCACGAGGGAACTCGCGTCGTGGAGGTCCGCGAGAGGGGCGGCTTCGTCGAGATCGAGGCCTCGCGCGGCGGTTCGGAGCGCCTCGCCTTCAGGGCCGCGATCCTGGTGGACGCCGGGGGGCGCAACGCGATCGTGCCGAGGCGGCGCGGCTGGCGCCGCTCCTCGCACTGGCCTGTCCGGTACGCCGTGGGCGCCTGGTTCGAAGGGGTACGCGGGCTCGGCCCTCGTGTGGAGATGCACGTCGTGAGGGAGGGCTATATCGGCATCTCGCCGCTGTCGCCCGACGGCCCCGGGAGAGCGGGCGCGGCCGCCGTGATACCCGCGCGCCTCCTCGCGGAGGCCGGGCTCGGTGCCGCGGATCTGCTTCAGCGGTTGATCCGCTCGAGCGATGGGCTGCGCCGGCGCTTCGCGGAGGCCCGGGCCGTCACCCCCGTGCGCGGAGCCGGCCCGCTCGCGCACCGGGCGCGCAGCTTCGCAGGGGGGCGAAGCCTCCTTGCGGGCGATGCAGCCGGTTTCGTCGACCCCTTCACGGGCGAGGGGATCCAGGCCGCGCTCCGGGGTGGCGCGATGGCGGCGGAGGCGGCCGCCGCTGTCCTCAATCGTGGGCCCGCGGCCCAGGCTGCGATGGCGGCGGGTGACTACGCGAGAAGTCTGAGCAGGATGCTCGCGCCCAGGTTCGCGTTGGCGAGGATCCTCCAGGGAATCCTCTGTGCTCCGCCGCTCGCCCGGCGCATGGCGGAGGTGCTCGAGCGCCGGCCCGAGCTTGCCGATGAGCTTGTCGCGGTGACGGGCGGCCTGCGCCCCCCGTCTTCGCTCCTGAGGCGAGGCGTACTCGTTCCGCTCCTCAGTCTCGCATCCTCGCAGGCGCGCTCGTGAGAGCCTCCGGAAGCCGGCGGGTGGTCATCACGGGCATGGGCGTGGTGAGCCCCGCGGGGACGGGAGCAGCGCCCTTTCGCGAGGCGCTCATGTCGGGGCGCAGCACCGTGGGCCCGATCACTCTCTTCGAGCCGGACGGGCTCGCCTCGCGCGTGGCCGCGGAGGCTCGCGAGTTCGATCCGGCCCCCTTCATGGCCCCCGGCGACGAGCGCCGCGTCTCGCGGGCCAGCCCGATGGGGGTCGCCGCCGCGCGCGAAGCCCTCGCGTCGGCCGGACTGGAGGTGGATCCCGCGGGGCGGGGAAAGCTCGGGATCGTGATCGGATCGGGGGCGGGTGGGATCGAATTCGGCGAGAGACAATACCGTCACTACTTCGCCGGCGAGGCGAAGAGCATCAATCCCTACGCCATCTCGACCTCCTTCGTGGGAAGCCTGAGCAGCGACATCTCCATCGCGCTCGGGATCACCGGCCCGAGCCACGTCGTCTCCACGGGCTGCACCTCCTCGACGGATGCCATCGGATACGCGGCGCAGTGGATCCGGTCGGGCAGCCTCGACACCCTCCTGACCGGAGGCGTGGAGGCCTGCATCACGCCAGCCATCATGGCCGGGTTCTGTCGAATGAAGGTGGTCTCGACCGCCTTCAACGAGACACCCGGGCGCGCCTCGCGCCCCTTCGATGCCGATCGGGACGGCTTCGTGATCGGGGAGGGAGCCTGGGTCTTCCTCCTGGAGGAGAGGGAGCATGCCCTGGGCCGCGGGGCGAGGATCCTCGCCGAGATTTGCGGCTACGCCTCCACCTGCGACGCCTACCACAGAGTCGCCCTGGATCCGGAAGGCATCGAGCCCGCCCGCGCCATCGCCCTGGCGCTCTCCGATGCGGGGTGCGCGCCGGCCGACGTCGGCTACGTCAATCTTCACGGAACAGGGACGCGCCTCAATGACGTGGTGGAGGCCCGCGTGATCCGGCGCGCCTTCAGCGACCGCAGGGGACCACCGCCCGCCAGCGCCACGAAGTCCGTCTTCGGCCACCCTCAAGGTGCCTGCGGCGCTCTCGGCGTCGCGGCGGCCCTGGTGGCCATGGAGCAGGGGCGCATCCCTCCTTCGGCGAACCTCGATCGGATCGATCCCGAGTGCGAGCTCGATCTGGTCGCAGGCGAGCCCCGCACCGCAGACGTGGACTGGGCGCTGTGCAACTGCATCGGCTTCGGATCGAAGAACTCGGCGCTGGTCCTCAGGCACCCGTGAGGCGCTGCCACGGGAGACCGCCATGCTGACTCGTCCGTGCGCGCGGCAATCAGCGCCGTTTGCCGGCATCGATCCGGCCCCAGACCTCTCCTTCCCTTCGGCTCACGCGTTGCCGCCCGCACTCCCAGGCGCTCTCGCCACGACCCTTGCCGTCTTGTTCGCCGTGCTCCTGCTCGCCAGTACCACGGTGCCGGCGGAGCCCGGCCGGCGCTGGGCCTGCGGCGCCGGCGAGTGCCGTGCCGGCTTCGTGCTTCACACTTTCTGGCACGATGTCGAAGGGTCGACGCCGGCCGTGACGGCTCTCCTCGAATCCGCGAGCGGCGACCCGCTGGCCGACGGTGTTGTCTCCGTCAAGGTGGAGGCCGCTTCGCTCGGCACGGGGATCGAGAAGCGGGATCGCAAGATGCGGGAGGTGCACCTCGAGACGGCCGGCCATCCGCTCATCGAGTTTCGATCGACGGCGCCTCCGATCCCTCTCGGCGGGTCATCCGCGGGTTCGGCAACGGGCTCTGGCGGCGCTGCCGTCGAGCCCGTGACCGGCGGCGGCTCCCGTTCTCCGGCTGCTGGGAGCGGCCACGCGAGGGATGCTGAGCGGGCCGGAGCGCTGCACCGGATCGAGATCCGCGGTGAGCTGAATCTCCACGGAGTCGTGAAGGCTCTCTCGCTCCCCATCGAGCTGTCCGCGGACGGGGAAGGCTGGGTCGCAAGCGGCCGCTTCAAGGTCCTCCTGTCGGATTTCGGGATTCCCGACCCGTCGGTCCTCCTCAACAAGGTCGACAACGAGGTGGATGCCTGGTTCGAGATCCGGCTCACCCCCCATCCATCGCCATGAAGAGGTTGTTCAGCGACTCCGCGAGGGTCGGGTGCGCGAAGACTCCCTCCTTGAGGGCCGTGTAGGGGAGCCCGCCCATCATCGCGGTCTGGAGGACGGACATCACCTCGCCGCCCTCGACTCCGAGGACCGCCGCGCCCAGGACTCGGCTCGATGCCGCGTCCACGATCGCCTTCATGAACCCGCGCGTTTCACCCATCTCTATCGCGCGGGCCACGTGTGCCATGGGGAGCTTCGCGACGCGATGGGGGATCCCGCGCTCCCGGGCCTCGGTCTCGGTCATCCCCACGCGGCCGAGCTGCGGATCGATGAAGACGGTGTAGGGCACGAGGCGCTCGCGGGTCGTGGCGGTGCCACCTTCCAGCAGGTTGGTCCGGAGGATCCGGAAGTCGTCGTAGGAGACGTGGGTGAAGGCCGGCCCTCCCTTCACGTCTCCGAGGGCCCAGATGCCGGGCACGCCCGTCTCGAGCCTCTCGTTCACCTCGATGAACCCATTGCCGCTCACCCGGAGCCCCGCCGCAGCCGGATCGAGTGGGGAGACGTCGGGACTCCGTCCTGTGGCGACGAGGAGGTGCGTTCCTTCCAGGGTCTGCTCTCCCCCGGCGGACTGCACGGCCAGGCGGATCTTTCCGTTGCCGCCCGACACGCGGACCGGCGTCGCCTCGAGCCGCAGTTCGATTCCATCCTCGCGCAGGATTTCCGCGACGCCTTCGGCCACGTCCGGATCCTCCCGGGAGAGGAGGTGGCGGCCCCGATGGACGATCGTGACCTCGCTCCCGAAGCGGCGGAACATCTGGCCGAACTCGAGTCCGACGTAGCCTCCTCCGATGATGAGGAGATGCTCGGGCAGCGTCTGCAGCTCCATGATGGACGCGTTGTCCAGGATGGGAACCCGATCGATCCCCTCCACGCGCGGAATCGAGGGCCGGGTGCCAGTGTTGATGAAGGTCCAGGGGGATCTCAGGAAGCGCTCGCCGCCCTCGCGTCTCCTGACGCGGACCGTGCGTGCGCCGGCGAAGGAGGCATCTCCGAAGATCAGCTCGACGTTCATTGCGGTTTCGAGACGCCGCTGGCTCCCTCCACTGAAGCTGTCGACGACTCTTTGCTTGCGCTCGACGACCTTGCGGAGGTCGACGCTCACCGGCCCCGTGCGAACGCCGTAGTCGGAGGCGCGCCGGGCCAGGTGGGCCACCCGAGCGCTGGCCACCATGGTCTTCGTGGGAGTGCACCCGGTCAGGATGCAGGTGCCCCCGACCCGGCCCCGCTCGATGATGGCGGTCTTCCTGCCGGTGACGCCCAGCGCGCGCGCCAGCGGCTTGCCCGCCTGGCCCGTCCCGATCACGATCGCGTCGAAGGACTCGGCGTCTCTGGGTGTCTCGGGCATGGCCCCTCCTCGGGCGGCGCCGTTTCCCTCTCGGATGTTGTCGATGCTGGACGGTAACACAGGGATCTCCCCTCGGCCTGCCAGGCAGGGTCGCAGACCGCCTCTGCGATAGAATGGCTCACTTCATCCGCATCCAGGGGAGCCATGAGCGAGAAGATCCACAAGGCCCTCGCGCGCGCAGGCTACGGCTCTCGCCGTGCCGTCGAGGGTTGGATCCGCGAGGGGCGCGTCACGGTGAATGGCCGCCCCGCGCAGATCGGAGAGCGCGTCACGCAGGGGGATCGCCTCACGCTGGACGGGCGCCAGGTGAACCTCTCGAGCCCCGTCGTCGCCCGCCGCGTCCTCGCCTACCACAAGCCCGAGGGTGAGGTCTGCACGGCCTCCGATCCCCAAGGGCGCCCCACCATCATGAGGAATCTCCCCACGCTGACCGGCGAGCGCTGGATCTCGGTCGGCCGCCTGGACCTCAACACATCAGGGTTGATCCTGTTCACGAACGACGGTGATCTGGCCCACCGGCTCATGCATCCCTCCGGCGGGCTGGAGCGGGAGTACGCCGTCCGCGTCCTTGGCAAGGTCACTCCCGCGACCCTCAGGCGCCTCACCGCCGGCGTGCCGCTGGAGGATGGCCGGGGATATTTCGACGCGATTTTCGATGCCGGGGGGACGGGGGCGAATCACTGGTACCACGTGATCCTGCGCGAGGGACGCAACCGCCTCGTGCGGCGGCTCTGGGAGTCGCAGGGGCTGACCGTCAGCCGGCTCATCCGCGTGCGCTTCGGGACGATGGCATTGCCTTCGACGCTCAAGGTGGGGCGATGGAAGGAGCTCAACGAGCGCGACATCCAGGCGCTCGAGAAGGCAGCGGGCCTAAAGGGCGCTATGACTGACGAAGAGCCCCGCGAGCGCAAGCCGAGAAGGTCGAAAGGCCCCGGCTGAAGCGTCAGGCCGAAGGGAGCTTCGTGGTGGGCGGCGGCTCGCCGGGGGGAGGAGAGGGCGCTGGTTTCTCGAGGAGCGGCTCGGGAAGGGGGTGCAGGCTTGCGCGGCGCTCGAGCGATCGGCCCGGGTGCGCCCGGCCCGTCAGCCAGGCTGTATCCATGGGATAGACCACGGGATCGAAGATGACGAAGTAGAAGTGCCAGACGAGGATCGCCAGCGTGGCGAGGACGGCCTCGTAGAAGTGAATTACCGTGGCCACGTCCGTGAACCACTTCGGGAAGTACCGGAGGGCGATGTTCTCGAACCAGAGGATGCCGCCTGTCGCCGCCATCACGAGGATGCCCCACATCAGCGCGATGTACTCCATCTTCTCGGGGTACCCGACCGAGGGGCTCGGAGGGGGCACCGGCCGCCTGCCGATGAGATAGAGGAGCCGGGTCCGAAGCTCCGTGACGTCGTGCCGCGTGGGACGCATCAGCGCGATGCAGCGGCGCGCCGGGCGGCTCACGAGGATGTGGAGCGCGTGGAGCGCGAGGGAGGCGAGCATCACGACCGCCGCCGCGCGGTGCAGCCATCCACGGAAGGCGAACCCCTCCTCCCACTGGAGGAGCACTCTCGCCCACCAGCTCTCCGGGTAGGTCAGAGCGAAACCGGTGTAGACCAGGACGCCGAAGCTCGCCATCGTCAGGACGTGCACGGCGCGGAAGCCGGGCAGCATGCGCGACTCTCCCGCGAAGCCCGGAGGCGGCCGCAGCGGCAACGGCCCGCGCGCCTTGCGATAGAGGTCCAGCCCATTGTGGAGGAGCATGCCGCCCACGACCACCCATATGAGGAGGATGTAGAGCCTCCTCGCCCAGTAGACCGCCGCGTGCTCGGGTTCGGTGGCGAGGACGTGGACCTTCCCGATCGCGAAGCTGGCTCCCGCTCCTGGATGGCACTTCCCGCACGTCGAGGCGAGGTTGTTTGGGTGGATCGGGGACTTGGGATCCGACGAGGGGAGGATGGCGTGCACCCCGTGGCACGACCCGCAATGAGCGACGGTGACCTCGCCAGCCCGCGCCGCCAGCCCGTGGTAGCTGTCCTGGTAGGAAGTGACGTTGCCCGCGTCGAGGCCGTACTTCTCCGCGAGGCGGAGATCCCCGTGGCAGCGGCCGCACGTCATCTTCGGGATGTTGGTGGCGTAGACGGGGGAGCCCGGCTCGCTCGGGGCGAGGATCCTGTGCTCCCCGTGGCAGTCGGTGCAGACGGGCGCCTCGCGCGCCCCGTGGGCCGCGGCGACGCCGTGCACGCTCCTCGAGTAGGCCTCGGCGACCTCGCCGTGGCAGGCCGCGCACGTCTTCGCGACGCTCTGGTGCGAGACGCTCGAGCGCGGATCCGAGGAGGCGTACAGCGCGTGGCTGGAATGGCAGGTGCTGCACGTGGCTCCGCCCTCGCCTGCGGCCACCGCCCGAGCATGGACGCTGGCTTCGTAGGCTTCGATCGGGCGCGCGACGGGGATCTTGAACTTCGCCACCATCTCGGGATTGGCGTGGCAGCGGCCGCAGGTGGCCGGCTGCCGGGCAGGATGGACGGGCGAGGCCGGATCGCCCGACGGGACGATCTCGTGGAAGGGCCCGTGGCAATCGGCGCAGCCTGCCGCTTCGCCCTTGCCGTTGATGCGTGCCTGCCCGTGCACGCTCCCCGCGTAAACCGAGGCGACCTCCTCGTGACAGGCGGAGCACTCCGGCTTCGAAGGGGTTTCCTCGTGAGGGATCGTGGCCGCGCCCTCGTGGCAGTCGACGCATTCCATTCCGCCGTGAACGGACGATGAGAAGGCGGCGGGTTGGATCTCGTGGCAGTCGGTGCACACGGTCTCGCCCCTGACGTCCGGGGCGATCACGAGAAAGAGGGCCGGGACCGCCCCCAGGACCGAGAGCCGCAAACAGAAGCGGCTGACTCCGCGCAGTCGGGCGGTCAGGGGTGCCTTCGTGGCAGGAGTGTCCATGGGTTTTGGCTTGCCGGGGAGCGGGGAGCAGCCCGGCCCTCTGCTCTTCCGATGAGCAAGGTGTATGCCCATGGGATCGCTGAGATGCGCAACGGCAGCCTGTTGAATTTCAACGAAGGAGGCCCTCACGCGGGCAAGCGCTGCGAAGGGCGTGTGGTGTTTCTCACGATCCTCGCCACTCTGCTGCGCGAAATGACGCTACCAGAGCGGCGGCTCGGCATCCGGAACGGGCACGAACCCTTCCCCGGAGTCTCGGAGGCCCGTGCGTGCGGGCGACTCCCGCAATCTACTTCCTGAGCCCGCTCCCTTTGGGGCGAGCCGGTGCGCAGCTGAAGGCCTGGCAGGTGGGCCGGCCGGGTCCGAGCGGTCTGTAAGGCCTCTTCGTCGAGGGGCTTCCGTGGCCCCGGTCTTGCTTCGTTGCCATTGCGAGGGGCGCCTCCCCGCAGCCCGGAGCCCGCACAGCCCATGTCTCGATCCTCCCGCGAGCTCCCCCGCGCTTCGAGCACCACGCGGCTGGCGACCGCGGCCCGCCTCGGGATCGCACCGCCCCAGTCGAGCCCGACTGGCTGGATCTCTCTGATCGCGCTCTGCGCCTTCGCGGTGATCGCGGCCCCACCTCTCGCGGCCGAGGGCAACGAGGACTGCCTCCAGTGTCACGAAGATCCCACGCTCACAGGGGAGCGGGATGGGAAGGAGATCCCGGTCTTCGTGGATCCCCGCCTCTACGCCTCCACCATCCATGGCGATCTCGATTGCGTGATGTGCCACCAGGATCTCGCGGGGGCCGAGCTGCCCCACGGAGCCGACGTCGCGCCGGTCGACTGCGGCGCCTGCCACGAGGAGGTGGCGGCGAAGCAGCGCCGGAGCGTCCACGGCAAGGCGGCAGCTCGCGGCGACCGCCTCGCGCCCACGTGTGCGGAGTGCCACGGGAAGCACGACGTGCTGCCGCGATCCGATCCCCGATCACCGATCTCGGTCATGAACGTGCCCGCCCTCTGTGGCCGCTGCCATCACGAAGGGTCGCCCGTCTCCGTGGAGAGGGACATACCTGAGGAGAGGATCTACGACAACTACTCCGAGAGCATCCACGGGGAGGGGCTCTACCGCAGGGGGCTCACGGTGACGGCCGTGTGCACCTCCTGCCATCGATCGCACGAGATCCTGCCCCACACCGATCCAGCCTCGAGCATCCACCACGACAACGTCGCCGCGACCTGCACGCAGTGCCACGCGCGCATCGAAGACGTCCACCGGAAGGTCATCGGCGGCCGCCTCTGGGAGGAGGAGCCGAACAAGATCCCCTCCTGCGTGGACTGCCACTCGCCGCACAAGATCCGGCAGGTCTTCTACCCGGCGGGGATGGCGAACGCGGACTGCCTGCGCTGCCACGCCGACCCCGCCCTCTCGGTGAGCTCGGATGGATCAGGCCGATCGCTCCTCGTCGACGAGGTGGCCTACAGGAACTCGAAGCACGCCGGCACGGCCTGCGCCCAGTGCCATACCGAAGTGATGGCGTCGCGGGTGCGTGCCTGCGAGACCATCCGCTCGAAGGTGGACTGCAGCATCTGCCACGCCGCCCAGACGGACGAGTACCAGGAAGGGATCCACGGGAAGCTCCACGCGCGCGGCGACCCGGATGCCCCCGTGTGCCTCGACTGCCACGATCGCCACGCCACGCTCGGAAAGAGCGATCCCGCCTCGCCGACCTACCCGAGGAGCGTGCCCACGCTCTGCGCGCGCTGTCATCGGATAGGGGAGAAGGCCGCGGTGCGGATCCAGGCCGACGTGCCCGACATCGTCGGGAGCTACGTCGAGAGCATCCACGGGAAGGGCCTTCTGGAGAGCGGCCTCGTCGTCACCGCCACCTGCGCAAGCTGCCATACGGCCCACAGGGAGCTGCCCCCGGACGATCCCGCCTCGTCGGTGAGCGATGCTCACATCGCCGGCACATGCGGCAAGTGCCACCATGGAATCGAGGAGATCTTCAAGACCAGCGTCCACGCGCCCGGGAACAACGCAGGCGGGAAGCCCCTGCCCACCTGCGAAGACTGCCACTCCTCGCACAGCATCACGCGCACCGACCAGCCCGACTTCCGCTTCCGGATGATGGACCAGTGCGGCCGCTGCCACGAGGCGGAGTCCACGACCTTCTTCGACACCTTCCACGGGAAGGTCTCCCGGCTCGGCTCGGAGCGGGCCGCGAAGTGCTACGACTGCCACGGGACCCACGACATTCTGCCGGTGGCGAACCCGGCGTCGAAACTCAGCCGCGCGAACGTGGTCGGCACCTGCGGGAAGTGCCACGAGGGATCCCACCGGAGGTTCGCCGGCTACCTCACGCATGCCACACACCACGACGCCGCGAAATACCCCTGGCTCTTCTGGTCCTTCTGGGGGATGACCGTGCTCCTCGTCGGCACCCTGACCTTCGCCGTGCTGCACACGCTGGCGTGGCTCGTCAGGCTGTGGCTCACGCGCGAGCAGTGGAGATCCCACAGAGCGGCTGCCGACGGGCGGCTCTACCGGCGCTTCAACCGCTTCCAGCGGACGCTGCACCTCGTGATGATGGTCAGCTTCTTCACGCTCGCCCTGACGGGCATGGCTCTGAAGTTCTCCTACATGCGGTGGGCGGAGGTTCTCTCCTGGCTGCTCGGCGGCTTCGAGACGATGGGGATCCTCCATCGAATGGGGGCGATCACGCTTGGCGTCGTCTTCGTGCTGCACCTGCGCGACGTGGCCAGGAATCGCAAGGCCGCCGGCATCTCCTGGTGGAGGGTGATCACCCACCCCGACTCGATCGTCTTCAACCTGAACGACCTGAAAGAGGCTTTCGGGTCGGTGAAGTGGTTCTTCGGCCTCGGGCCGAGGCCTCACTACGGCCGCTACACCTACTGGGAGAAGTTCGACTACTTTGCGGTGCTCTGGGGGATCATGATCATCGGCACGACGGGGATGCTCCTCTGGTTCCCGGAGCTGTTCACCCGGGTGCTGCCGGGCTGGTCCGTCAACGTCGCCACGATCATCCACAGCGACGAGGCGCTCCTGGCCGTCGCCTTCATCTTCACCATCCACTTCTTCAACACTCACTTCCGCCCCGACAAGTTCCCGATGGACCAGGGGATGCTCACGGGCAGGGTGCCGCTCGAAGAGCTCAAGTACGACAAGCCGCGTGAGTACGAGCAGCTCGTGGCGAGGGGCGAGCTGGAGGCCCACATCGTCCAGCCGCTCCCCCGCGCCGCCGAGCACGGCTTCAGGATCTTCGGCTACACGGCGCTCGTGATCGGCCTCGCCCTGGTAGCGCTGATCGTCTACTCGATGCTCTTCGGCTACCGGTAGCCGCCTGCTCATCGCGCGAGTCCTCCGCTTTCACGATGGCATCGCCCGGGGGCCCGAGCGCGAAGGCTCCTCCAGTGCAGCCTAATCCTCGGGGCGGCTCCCGGCGGCGCGGCCTTCCTTGATGCGGCCGCGGTGCTTCTTCTCCTCGACGCGCTTCTCGCGGGCGGCGCGCTTCGGCCGCGTGGGGACCCTCGGGCGCCTGCGCCTGCGCCGCTCCGCGAGCTTTCGCGCGAGCCGCTCGAGGGCGACACTCTTGTTCTGGTGCTGGGAGCGGCGCTCGGTCGCCGTCACGACGATCCCCGAGGGGCGGTGGGTGAGCCGCACTCCGGAAGCTCGCCGGTTCCGGTGCTGCCCCCCGGGCCCCGAGGCGCGGAAGGTCTCCACGTCGCACTCCGCGAGGAGCTTCTCCATGGTCTCATCGGCGATGGGGGTGGTGGCCGGCACGGCCCCAAGGTAAGCACAAAACAAACAGGGCCGAACACCCCGGCTTTACCCGGCGCGCGGCAGGGGCATATAGTGGCTCGCCGGTCGTGGATGTCCGTCGCAGGTGCCGGCTCTTCCGCGCAGAGATGAAACGGTACCCAGGATTCGAGCCGCCCGAGTACGTGAGCTGGAAGCCCGACCCCCGGGTCGCGGCCGAGTACCGGGAGACCATCGAGGGGCGCCCCGCGACGAAGTGCCTGGCGGCGAGCCTCGGCCGCGACGAGCTGCTCGGCCTCTACGAAGGGATGCTGCGCTTCCGCCTCCACGACATCATGCTGAAGCGCTGGGTCCGGCGCGGCGTCATCTCGAAGGCCTGGCTGGGCACGGGAGAGGAGGCGGTGACCGTGGGCAACTGCCGGGCCCTGAGAGAGGGTGATGTCGTGGGCCCGATGATCCGCAACGCCGGAGCCTGCCACGAGATGGGGATGCCCGTCGCGGAGATGCTCAAGGCCTACCTCGGCTGCCGCGACACCCTCACCCGCGGCCGGGATCTCCACACGGGCGATCCTCAGCGCGGCGTGATCCCCCCCACCTCCTTCGTGGCCTCGCTCGTGCCGGTGATGGCCGGGATGGCCCTGGCCTTCCAGATCCGCAAGGAGGAGAAGGTGGCGCTGACCTGGGTCGGCGACGGCGCGGTCCGCGCGGGAGAGTTCCACGAGGGGCTCTCGATGGCCGCGGCCCGCGGGGTTCCGCTGCTCCTCGTCCTCCAGGACAACGGGATAGCCCTGGGTACCCGTCCGAAGACCCACTCCCGCGCGCCGCTCGAGGCGCTCGCCTCGGCGTACGGAGTGAAAGGCCTCTCATGCGACGGCAACAACGTTCTGGACGTCCTCGCCTCCAGCCGTGAGGCGGCCGGCGCCTGCCGCGCCGGAGAGGGCCCTGTCCTCCTGACGGCGCGCACCTTCCGCATGGGTGGTCACGCGACGCACGACGAGGCCGAGGGAAGGGCGCTGTGCTCCGAGGAGGAGTTCGCGCATTGGGGGGCGCGCGACCCCGTGGCGTGCTACGAATCCTGGCTCGAGGGAGCCGGCCGTGGGATCACCCGGGCCGATCTCGAGCGCCTCGAGGAGAAGGTGACGAAGGAGCTGGATGCCGCCGCCGAGGAGGCGCTGGCGAGCCGGGAGGGGGCGCCGGCAACGGCGGAAGATCTGATGAGCGGCGTCTATGCAGGGGACACTCCGGCCGAGCGCCACGGCATACTCGTGAAGGGATGAAGTGGCTGCGTGACCGCCGCCTCGATTCCCCTCGGGCGCCGGGAGCACCTCGAGACGCTTTTCAAGAGATGATGTGACCGGGAGCCATCGCTCACTCATGAAGAATGGAAAGGGAATCCGGGGCAAAGAGAAGGGCCGAAAGGGTGCCGGCGTCGCCGACCGGCTCGCCGGCCTGGAGCGGGATCAGCTCCTCGAGATCTACCGCACGATGTACATGTCGCGGAGGGTGGACGACAAGGAGATCCAGCTCAAGCGCAAGAACCAGATCTTCTTCCAGATCAGCGGCGCGGGCCACGAGGCGATCCTGGTCGCCGCCGGGATGGCGCTGAAGCCGGGGCACGACTGGTTCTACCCCTACTACCGCGATCGCGCGCTGCTCCTCGCGCTGGGAATGACGCCAAAAGAAATGTTCATGTCCGCCTTCGGGTGCGCCGGGGATCCGAACTCGCACGGCCGCCAGATGCCATCTCACTGGGGGCACAAGAGGCTCAACGTCGTCTCCCAGTCCAGCCCGACGGGAACGCAGTTCCTGCAGGCCGTGGGCTGCGCCGAGGGCGGGCGCTATCTCTCCGCGCGGCCGGGCCGCGGGGAGGCCCGGGGCGCCGCGGCCCGCGACGAGATCATCTACGTCTCCGGCGGCGACGGCGCGACCTCGCAGGGAGAGTTCTACGAGGCCGTCAGCACGGCCTGCGTGCGAAAGCTCCCCGTGCTCTTCCTCATCGAGGACAACAAGTACGCCATCTCGGTCCCGGTCGAGGTGCAGACCCCCGGGGGCAGCATCTCCAGGATGCTCGCGAGCGTGCCGGGGCTCCACATCGAGGAGGTCGACGGCTGCGATCCTCTCGCGAGCTTTGTCGTCTTCCGGCGCGTGGCCGCCATGATGCGCCGCGGGGAGATCGGCGCCGCCCTCGTGCATGCCCACGTGATCCGGCCCTACTCGCATTCTCTCTCCGACGACGAGAAGCTCTACAAGACAGCCCAGGAGAGAGACGAGGAGGCGAAGCGGGATCCCATCCCGGCTTTCCAGCGATTCCTCGAGGAGGAGGGGCTGGCCGACGCGGGCTTTCTCGAGGCGCTCAGGGAGCAGGTGGATCGGGAGATCAACGAAGCCTCAGACGCTGCCTTCGCGGAGAGTAGGCCCGAGCCCTCGACGATCTACGAGCACGTCTACTCCCAGGAGGTGGATCCGGCGTCGAGCGCATTCGACGTGGCTGCGCGCCCCGAAGGCGAGCCCAAGACGATGGTGGATCTCCTGAACGCGTGCCTGCGGGACGAGATGGAGCGCGACCCCCGCATCGTCGTCTTCGGAGAGGACGTCGCCGATGCCAGCCGCGAGGAGAGCCTCGCGGAGGTGAAGGGTAAGGGCGGAGTCTTCAAGGTCACCTATGGGCTTCAGAGGAGGTTCGGCCTGGAGAGGGTCTTCAACTCACCTCTGGCCGAGGCGAACATCATGGGGCGGGCCATCGGGATGGCCACGCGTGGCGTGAAGCC
>CAZMRF010000064.1:0-30404 GCA_964568735.1 uncultured Acidobacteriota bacterium | reverse complement strand
ACACGAACGAGCCCGAGTACCGCAAGCTGCAGAACAACGAGTTCATGGAAGCGCTCCGTGACCGCACGATCAAGATCGACATTCCCTACGTCACCCGGCTGAGCGAGGAGTACAAGATCTACCAGCGGGACTACAACCCGACGAAGATCCGCGGCAAGCACATCGCGCCCCACACGGTGGAGATGGCCGCCATGTGGGCGGTGCTCACCCGGCTCGAGGAGCCCAAGAAGGCGGATCTCACGCTGCTGCAAAAGCTGAAGCTCTACAACGGAAAGACGCTCCCCGGCTTCACCGAGGACAACGTCAAGGAGCTGCGGAAGGAGACGAGCCGGGAGGGAATGGAGGGCATCTCGCCCCGCTACATCCAGGACAAGATCTCCAACGCTCTGGTGGGCGATCGCGGAGAGGGCTGCATCAACCCCTTCATGGTCCTCAACGAGCTGGAGGGGGGGCTCAGGCACCATTCCCTCATCACGAACGACGAGCAGCGGAAGCGATTCCGGGACCTGCTGGTCGTGGTGAAGCAGGAATACGAGGACGTCGTCAAGAACGAGGTCCAGCGGGCCATCTCCGCCGACGAGGAGGCCATCTCACGCCTCTGCTCCAACTACCTGGACAACATCAAGGCCTATACCCAGAAGGAAAAGATCCGCAACAAGTACACGGGCCAGATGGAAGATCCGGACGAGCGGATGATGCGGTCCATCGAGGAGAAGATTGACATCCCGGAGAACCGCAAGGACGACTTCCGCCGGGAGATCATGAACTACATCGGCGCCCTGGCGGTGGAGGGGAAGACCTTCAACTACCGCACGAACGAGCGCCTGCACAAGGCCCTCGAGCTGAAGCTCTTCGAGGACCAGAAGGACTCCATCAAGCTGACCAGCCTCGTCAGCAGCGTCGTCGACCAGGACACGCAGGAGAAGATCGACGTCGTGAAGACCCGTCTCATCAAGGACTACGGCTACTGCGAGGTCTGCTCGACGGACGTCCTCAACTACGTCGCCAGCATCTTCGCCCGCGGCGACGCCAAGCACTGACGGGGACGCGCGCCGAAGGGCATCGCCCTCCGCTCCCGGCTCCGGGGGTCAGAACTCGACGCGGGCGGTCGCCACGAGGACGAGGCCGTGGAGCAGCTCCCCCACCTCGACGTCCTTCATGCCGCTGCTGGTCAGGAGTGACGCGAGGCCTTCCCGGCTGAACCGGCGCAGGGAGGTGGCGCTGCGCGTGTAGGCGAGAAGAGCCGCGTGCTCTTCCATGCTCAGCTCGGCCTCGCGCGAGTACTTCCGTGCCGTGCGGTCATCGAGGGTGGCGGAGGGCTCGCACACCACAACGGAGCACCCGTGGTGGCTTCCCCAGACCAGCTCACCCGCGACCGCACGAGCATCGCGGGAGCGATAGAGGTAGCTCAGCGAGAGGATCTTGTCGACCGTGCCCTGGGGCGCCGGGATCCCGCCCGAGCGCCACTGCCTGAACCTGAGGTGCTGGAATGCGCGGAACCTCGGCTCCGACCCGAGGGCCGTCATCCGGCTCTCCGAAAGGTCGTCCAGGACCATCAGGGCGCGGCAGGCCGAGGCGATCCGCTCCACCGGCCTGAGATCCCCGGCCCCGAGCAGGAGCACATTGTCCTCGGGGCCGATGGGGATCCGCTTCACCGCCTCCTCGTGCACGCGGCCCAGGAGCTGCGACGCGGACATCGTGGCGTCGCGCTTCCCGCGCCCCTCCCTCAGGCGCCCGAGCAGCCCTGCGACGCCTCCCAGCGTCGCTCCGTCCATTACGGCCATTTCCGGCGCTTTCCCTCCCCTCGAGCCCGAAGGATACCAGGCCCGGACAGGCTCCCCGTCTTTGCCCGCCCCGGGACCCGGCACTATACTTCGGCGTAAACCCCATGTGGGGAGGAGTTTCCGGCCCTCAGCGAACCCGGCCGGCGGCCCCGGGAGCCCGCGGCGGAATGGCACTCAGAATCGAGCAGGATCACAACCGATTCAGGCAGATCGTCCGCGGCCGCATCAAGAAGAACCTCCGCAACTACATCGGACGCGGCGAGCTCATCGGTCGGAAGGGGCGGGAGCTGGTCAGCATCCCCATCCCCCAGATCGACCTCCCTCACTTCACCTACGGCCCCCGTGAATCGGGAGGCGTGGGCCAGGGTGAGGGCGACGTCGGCCAGATCATCGGCGTGGGCGAGCCCGAGGATGGAAGTGGACAAGCGGGGAACGCGCCGGGTGAGCACCTGCTCGAGGTGGAGGTCACCCTCGAGGAGCTGGCCCGTATCCTCGGGGAGGAGCTGGAGCTCCCCGCGATCCGCCCGAAGGGACGCAAGAACATCATCACCGAGAAGGACCGCTACGTCGGCATCTCCTCGACCGGCCCGGAGAGCCTGCGGCACTTCAAGCGCACCTACAAGGAAGCTCTCAAGCGGCAGATCGCCTCCGGCACGTACGATCCGCTGCGGCCGAGGGTGGTGCCGATCCGGCGGGACCGCCGGTACCGCACCTGGAGGGTGAAGGTCGAGCCCGAGTCCAACGCCGTGATCATCTACATGATGGACGTCTCGGGCTCCATGGGAGATGAGCAGAAGGAGATCGTACGGATCGAATCGTTCTGGATCGACACGTGGCTTCGCAGCCAGTACGACGGGATCGAGGTGCGGTACATCGTCCACGACGCGGAGGCGCGCGTCGTCGATCGCGAGACCTTCTACCACACGCGGGAGTCCGGAGGCACGGTGATCTCTTCGGCCTACCGCCTCGCCGAGCATCTCGTCCGCACGGAGTTCCCTCCGGAGGAATGGAACACCTACTTCTTCCATTTCTCTGACGGCGACAACTGGTCCCAGGGAGATACGGAAGAGTGCGTACGGCTCCTGTCCGGAAGCCTCCTGCCCGGCGCCAACCTCTTCTGCTACGGGCAGGTGGAAAGCCCCTATGGCACCGGGCAGTTCCTCCAGGACCTCAAGGATGCCTTCTCCGCGGACGAGCGCGTCGCGCTCAGCCAGATCGAGAACAAGGAAGCGATCCACGGCTCCATCAAGGAGTTCCTCGGAAGGGGCCGATGAGCCTCCCACCCGACCTCGAGAAGGCGCGCAGGGAGATCCGCCAGCACGCCATCGACTACGGCCTCGATTTCTTCGAGGTCTTCTACGAGATGCTCGACTACGACAAGATGAACGAGGTGGCCGCCTATGGAGGCTATCCCACCCGCTACCCCCACTGGCGCTTCGGCATGGAGTACGAGAGGCTCAGCAAGTCCTACGCGTACGGCCTGCACCGGATCTACGAGATGGTCATCAACAACGACCCCTGCTACGCGTACCTTCTGGAGTCCAACGCCTACGTCGATCAGAAGCTGGTCATGGCGCACGTCTACCCCCATTCGGACTTCTTCAAGAACAACGTGTGGTTCTCGAAGACGAATCGCAAGATGGTCGACGAGATGGCCAACCACGCCACCCGCGTCCGCCGGCTCATGGAGAAGCACACCGTGGAGGCCGTCGAGGACTTCATCGACGTCTGCCTCTCCATCGAGGGCCTCATCGATCCGCACTCCCTCTTCATCGTCAGGGAGCGGCCGCGCAGGGACCCTGGTGCCGAGGAGGAGCCCCCGCCCACCGTCCGCCGCCTCCGGAGCAAGGACTACATGTCCGACTACATCAACCCCCCGGAGTTCCTCGCGGCGCAGAAGAAGAAGATCCAGGAGGACCTCACCCGGGCGAGGCGCTTCCCGGAGGATCCCGTCCGGGACGTCCTGAAGTTCCTCGCCGAGAACGCGCCCCTGGAATCCTGGCAGCGCGAGATCCTGGGCATCGTGCGCGAGGAGGCCTACTACTTCGCGCCCCAGGGGCAGACCAAGATCATGAACGAGGGGTGGGCCACCTTCTGGCACTCGAAGATCATGACGGAGAAGGCGCTGACGGACGCCGAGGTGATCGACTACGCGGACCACCACTCGGGCACCGTCGCCAGCCACCCGGGCCGCCTGAACCCCTACAAGCTGGGACTGGAGCTGTACAAGGACATCGAGGACCGGTGGAACCGGGGGAAGTTCGGCAAGGAATACGACGAGTGCGACGACATCCGGGCCAAGGCGGAGTGGGACAGGGGCCTGGGGCTCGGGCTCGCGAAGCTCTTCGAAGTGCGGGGCATCTACAACGACGTCACCTTCATCGATGCCTTCCTGACGGAGGAATTCGCCGCCCGGCACAATCTCTTCACCTACACCTACAGCAAGAAGACGAGCCAGTACCAGATCTCCAGCCGGGAGTTCAAGTCGATCAAGGCGCAGCTGCTCTTCGGCCTGACGAACCACGGGCAGCCCTTCATCGACGTGGTGGATGCCAACCACGACAATCGCGGGGAGCTCTTCCTGGTGCACCGGCACGAGGGGATCGATCTCAGGCTCGACTGGGCGCGTGACACCCTGAGGAACCTGCACAAGATCTGGGGGCGTCCCGTCCGGCTCCAGACGCAGCTCGACGGCAAGGGCCGCCTCCTCGGCTTCGACGGCAGCGATCACACCGAGTCCGACGTCGCCGAGGTCGCCTGAGTCGCCGACCACGATTCGGGATCACGACGGGATCCCGGGTAAACCAAGCGCGCGTTGCTCGCCGCCCTGCGCAACTCGCTTCAAACCAGAGCCGCGAGCTGTCATCGACGCAATCACCTGAATCAGACCTGGCGGACGGGCGGGACACCGAGCGCGCGTTGTTCGCCCGGAGCGGACGTCCGGAGGCCGTGCCCCGGCGCAGGATGGGGCTAGATCGTCTACGGCCGTAGCCGGGAGCGGAGGGCGAGCAACGCGCACGACAGCGTCACGGACGCGGCGGATTGACGCCGCAGCGGTTCCTACCCTAGCCTCCAGCACGCCTGCGGCCCCGAGCGACAATCGTTTCCGGGCCCGCTCGGGAGGAATCGTGACCGGAACCCTGCCGCTCTCCTCCGACGCTCCCGTCCGAACGAGAGAGGATCTCGTCCGGTACTTCACCGCCGGGATCAAGGAGCCACCGAGATGGGGAGTCGGGCTGGAGTACGAGCGGCTGGGCCTCGACCGGAAGACGGGGCGGGCGGCTCCCTACAGCGGCCCCCGGGGGGTGGAGGCCGTACTCAGGTCGCTGGCCGATCGCTTCGGATGGAAGGCGGACTTCGAGGGGGAGCGGATCATCGGCCTGGAGCGCGGCGACAGCCACGTCACACTCGAGCCCGGGGGGCAGCTCGAGCTGAGCGGACGAGTGCATCCCGACGTGGGCCGGCTGCGCCGCGAGCTGACCAGCTTCCTGCGCGAGGCCGCAGCCGTCTCCGGGCCCCTGGACATCGCCTGGGTGCCGCTCGGCCTCCAGCCCCTCACGCCCGTGGAGGCCATCGAGTGGGTCCCCAAGGGGCGCTACGGGATCATGGGCCCCTTCCTCGGAGCGCGCGGGAAGCTCGCCCACCACATGATGAAGGGAACGGCAGGGGTTCAGATCAACTTCGACTACGGCAGCGAGGCCGACGCCATGGAGAAGCTGCGCGTCGCCCTGGCCGTCTCCGCCATCGCCACCGCGGCCAGCGCCAACTCCCCGCTCTACGAGGGGCGGGAGAGCGGTTATCTCTCCCGGCGGGCCCACATCTGGACCGACACGGACCCCGCGAGGTGCGGCCTCCCCGAATTCGCCTTCCGCGAGAGCCTCGCCTTCGCCGACTACGTCGAGTACGCGCTCGGCGTGCCCACGCTGTTCATCCGGCGGAACGACCGATGGGTCGACATGGAGGGGATGCCCTTCCGGGGCTTTCTCACCGGAGGGTGGCGCGGGCTCACGGCCACCGAGGCCGACTGGGCCATGCACCTCACCACGATCTTCACGGAGGTCCGCCTCAAGACCTACGTCGAGGTGCGTGGCCTCGACAGCGTGACTCCCGACCTCGTCCTCGCCTTCGTGGCCTTCTGGAAAGGGCTTCTCTACGACGAGAGAGCCCGGCGCGCGGCCTGGGCGCTGGTTGCGAGCTGCACCTTCGACGAGAGGACGACGTTCTTCTCCGACGTGGCGCGCCTCGGCCCGGCCGCCCGCCTCGGTGAGCGCTCGGCGCGCGATCTCGCCCGTGAGCTCGTCGCGATCGCACGCGACGGACTCATGAGGATCTGCGGGGGGACCAACCTGCCCCCCTGCGCAGCCGGGGAGGCCGGGCTTCTCGGGCCGCTCGAGGAGTCTCTCGATGGCCCGGGAGGCTGTCCGGCGGCCCGGCTTCTCGACGCCTGGCGCGGAGGAGGCGGCGCGGATCCGGGCGCCCTCGCCAGGCTCAGCCTGCGGCGGGACGAGGAATTCCTCCGCGAATCGGACGGCTAGGAGCCAGTCCGGGTGGCAACCACGAGCACTTCGAGCCCTGCGCATCCGCCCCCGGGCCTGCGCGATTCCAGGTCGCGAGCCCGGCAGGTCCGGGCAGTTCTATGGATCACGCTGATTCTCAACCTGGTGGTCGCCGCAGCCAAGCTCGCCGCGGGCGCCTTCACGGGCATGCTGAGCCTCCTGGCGGACGGATATCATTCGCTGCTCGACGGCGCGGGGAACATCGTCGGCCTCGTCACGCTCCGCATCGCGCACAAGCCGCCGGATGAGGACCACCAGTACGGCCACCGGAAGTTCGAGGTGCTCGCGGGGATGGCGATCTCCATCCTGCTCTTCGCGGCGGCTTTCGAAATCGTCGCGAGCGCCTGGGAGCGCCTGACCCGCGGGAGCCCGACCGGCGGCTCCCTTCCGGCGTTCGGCGTGGCGGTGGCGACGCTCGCCGTGAACATCTTCGTCACCACGTACGAGAGCCGCCGTGGGCGCGAGCTGCGTTCCCCGCTGCTGCTCGCCGACGCGCAGCACACCCTCTCCGACGTCTACGCGACGGGGGCCGTCCTCACCGCGATCCTCCTCCGGCAGTTCGGCATCCCCTGGGTCGACCCCGTCGCGGCGCTGGGCGTGGCGGCCCTCATCGTCTCGGCGGGGTGGCGAATCCTCACCAGCGGCGTCAACGTGGTCGCCGACCGGCGCGTGATCGAGCCGTCGGCGGTGGAGGGGGTGGTTCGCGCGTTCGATGGCGTCCGGGAGTGCCGCAGGGTCAGGACGAGGGGCTTCGAGGACGCCGCCTTCCTGGATCTCACCGTGATCCTGGATCCAGAGCTGTCACTCGAGCAAGCCCACGATCTCTGCGACCGCATGGAGGAGGCGCTGCGCGCGGCTCACCCCCAGCTCGTGGACATCGTGATTCACCCCGAGCCCGAGATGCGCACCCGCGGCGCGGCGGCCCTCTAAGGCTCAGATTTCGTCGGGGGCCGCCTCTCCCGCGCCGAACGTGGAGTGCCCGCCCCTCTCACGATCGGGCTCGCGCGCACTGAGGTCCTTGCCGGACCCTTCACTCGCCCGGAGGCTCTGGGCGAGCAGGGAGCCGGCGGTCTCCGGATATCCCGTGGCGGGTCCGGGGGGTCGAAGCGGCCTTTCCCTTCCCATCTCTCCTCCCTCGATCCTGTGCCGGGCAGGGCCGGGCGGTGGCAGGAAGTTCACAGGTATTCACTTTCATTGCGAGCCTACGGCGATCCCGTCTCAAGTCAAATCTATTCTGCTGAACGCAGGGGCCTGGTGCCCCGCGAGCCGGCTCAGCCTCGAAGAGCGGCCGGCCTCCATGTCCGGATGAATAGAGGGCTTACCGCCGTTATTCTGCGAACTGAACGTTTCGAGCCCACTCTTCGGGATCGATGCTAGGATGCAGAAAAGTCCGGGAGGCTTGCATGCACCTCGGAGATCGGATCCGGGAGAGGCGCCTGGCGCTCGGATGGAGCCTGGCCCGCCTCGCGCGCGAGACGCGCGCCGCCACGTCGTACATCTGGCTCCTCGAGCAGGGACGGATCGCCGAGCCCCGTCCGGCCCGCCTCCAGGCCCTCGCGGCGGCGCTGGGCTGCTCCCCTTCCGACCTCATCTCCGACGTGCCGGAGCGGAAAAGGAGGAAGGAGACCCTCCTGCGCGCGATCCAGCAGGGAAGCGTCTGGGGCAGCCTCGGCCTCCCCGAATGGACGGTGCCCGACGTCGACGATCTCAGCGACCGCGCCATCGACGCGCTCCACGCCCTGCACGGATTGAGGCAGGAGCAGGAAGGCGCCGAGCCCTCCCCGCGGGAGCCGCAGTGGCTGGCCCAGCACCGTGACGTCATCGGCAATCTCTCGGGCCATCCCCACCGCCCCGACCTGGAGGAGCTGGCCGTCTCGCTCCGGCGCTCGCGGCTGCCTCGCAGGTCCGACACGGAGCTGATCGAAGCGCCGCTGTCGGTGACCGAGCTCCGCGGGCTCGCGAGGAAGCAGGACCTCGCGGTGGAGATCTCCCGCCGGCTGCCGTCGCAGTTCATCTCCCATCTCGACGACGACGCTCCGAAGCCCACGCTCTACCTGAGCGAGCGCCTGGCGCCGGCCCACAGCGTCTTCAACCTCGCGCGCGGCATCGCTCTGTTCGTCCTGAGGCGCCAGCGCACCTACGCGCCGCTGCACCGGAACCCCTTCGCCGAGAAGCTCGCGGTGGACTACCTCGCCGGAGCGATCCTCATACCGAGGCCGGCGCTCCTGCGAGACGTCGCCGCCGTGGAGTACGACGTGGACGCGCTCGCCAAGAAGTGGAACTCCGACTGGGAGACGATCGCCATCCGCTGCGCCCAGCTCCCCCCCGAAGAGGGGGTGCCCTTCCACTTCCTGAAGCTGGATCCCGCGGGCAACCTCGTGGGCTTCCTGCCCGGTTCGGGGCTGACGCTGCAGGCCGCCGCAGGCGCCTGTCCCAAGTGGGGCGCCGTGCGGGCCTTCCTGCTCGCACCGCTCTCCGTGCACCGACAGTACTCGCTCTTCCCGTCGGGCGAGAGGTACTTCTGCTTCTCGCGAATCGTCTGCTACGACCGCTCGGATCCCCTGGCGGTGAATCCCTACGGCCGGCGGGATTCCCAGCAGTTCTTCTATTCGATCACGCTGGGCTGCGCGGCCCGCCGGGAGAACCTCGAGCGGATCAAGTACGCGAAGGAGTACGTGCACACCGACGACGCCGAGATCCCCATCGGCCCGGGGTGCGCGGGCTGCGAGTGGGAGGACTGTTCTCAGAGGGTCCGCCCGCACATCGCGTGGACGGGGTTCACCCTCTCCCTGACGAGCCGCAAGTGGAGCCGGTACTCCAGGCTGACTTCCGAAGACCAGCGGGACCTGCGCCAGGCGATCCCTGCCCCCCGCCGGAGGGGCGGCTAGGGGCGCGCTGTCACTCCGGGAGGGAGTCGGGGTCGAAGCCGGCGTCGCCGATGTATTCGATGAAGTCGGCCACCTCGTCCGTGTTGGTGTCAGCCACCTGATCGCGCTTCAGGAAGGCCTGCACCTCGTCGGTGACCTCCGCCTCGGCCGGCGGCGGGACGTTCCCCTTCACCTTCGCTTTCCGCGCCGCGTGGCGCTCGGCCTCCGCCCTCAGCGCGGCCTCCCGCAGAACCCGCTCCTCCGCCGCCTTCTTCGCGCGCTCGCGGGCCATCAGCTTGATGAAGCCATCGATGCGCAGCATCCCGCCCAGCGGCTTCAATGAAGCCGTAAGCGTGTCCATGATGCTCAGCCCGGGCTCCGCGGGGTTCATGCGCCGGCCTCCCCGCCTTCGTACATCCTGAGGGCACGGGCCGCGTTTTCGTTGTGCGGGTCCTTCTCGATCGCCCGCCGCCAGGCCTTCACGGCGTCGGGATGGCGCTCGAGCCTGTAGAGCGCGTTGCCCATGTTCGTCCAGGCCACGGAGGCATCCGCGCCCGACTCCGCGGCTCGCCGGAAGAGGTCCACCGCTCTCTCGAAGTCCATGGCCTCGTGGCAGAGAAAGCCGAGGTTGTTGAGCGCGCTTCCGAGGTCGGGCCGGATCTCCAGGGCCCGCTCGAAGGCCGCCTCGGCATCCTGCGCGCGCCCGGCCCGGCTGAGGACCATCCCGAGATTGTTGTGCGCTTCCGCCATCCCGGGATCCTTCTCGATCGCCGCCCGGAAGGCGGACTCGGCCGCGTCGTGGGAGCCTCGGTGGAAGAGTGCCATGCCCCTGGCATTCATCTCGCGCGCCTCCTCGAGGCGCACCCTGGACTGCCGCTCCTCGTCGCGGCGGACCGTCTCCTGGACGATGGCGGCAGCCTTCCCGGCGATGGCCGAGATCTCGTCGAACTTCGAGCGCAGGGCCTCCCCCTGACCGTGCAGCGCGGCCAGGGGCTCCTCCACCTTCGAGAGCCTCTCGTCGAAGCTCTTGCTGGATGCGTCCAGCCGCTCCCCCATCCGCTCGAGCACCGAGGTGAGCTCCTGGACGGCCTCACGCATGACGAGGTGCTCCTGCATCAGCGCGTCCATGGGCCTCTCGAGGTGCGAGAACCTCTCGCCAAAATGCTCGAGCTTCTCGTCGAGGCCGGCCCCGCGCTGATCCGCCGCGCCGAGCTTCTCGTCGATGGCGGCGCTCCGCTTCTCGATCTCCCCGATCTTCGTCTCGAGGGCTCCGTCCCGGCCGTCCATGGCCCGGATCTGCTCCTCGATCGCCGGCAGTACCTCCAGGCGATCCCTGAGCCCGCCCACGGGCTGCTCGAGGCCGGCCACTCCTTCGAGGAGCTGCAGGCCCAGCTCCCGGCTCGAGGCGGTCAGACGCTCGCCCACCGCTTCGATCTTCCTCTCGAGGTCGCCGAATCTCTCGAGCGCCGCCGCGAAGACGCCGCGAACCTCCTCGGCTCCGGGCGCGGCTGCCGCCGCGGGGTCGCGCACGGTCTTGAGGATTTGCAGGCCCGAGGCACGGATGCCGCAGTCCCTGGCCTCCGCGGCCCAGAAGACGCAGCCATCCTCGAGGCACTCGTGATGCTCCCAGGTGACGCGGCCTTCTTCGTCCCGCTTCTGCTGGGAGAGGATCGGACAGATCAGCATGGCTCACCTTTTTCGGAGTCGGCCGGCTGCGATGCACCCGCCGAGAAATCCAGGCTCGTTTCCGCCTCGAGGCACCCGGGCTCACGAAGGAATTCAGCGGCTGCCAGTCGCCGGTAGATCGCATGCGCGGGCAGGCCGGGGTCAGCCTCCTCACCACACGCCTCCTCGAGACAGGCGGCGGCTTCCACGAGCCGGCCTGCCCGGCGGAGAACGTGTCCTTTCAGCGCCGAGGGCGGCACCTGCTCCAGGAGCCGCGCGCCCTCGCCGTACCTGCCCTGCAGGCAGGAGATACGGGCCAGCACCTCGCGAGCGGAGTCTCGCCGGCCATTCCCGTTTTCCTCCTGAGCCTCCGCGGCCAGCCCCATCTCGCCGGCCAGCTTCCCCGCGCCTTCGGCGTCGCCCAGATCCAGCAGCGCCCGGAGCGCTTTCCATCGTTCGGCGGCCGATCCCCTCATGCGCGCCGCCGCGAAAGCGGCCGCACGGGTTTCCTGCAGGAGCGACCCGAGAAAGGCCTGCCTGTCCGGGGCCGCTGCGGCGGCCTCGTCCATCCAGCGGCGTGCTTCGAGCAGGTCTCCCCGCCGGCGCTCGATGCGTGCCATGAGGAGGCAGATCTTCGCTCGCTGGCCGCTGTCCGGGCTGGAGGACCAGGGGGCGAGCTGCGCGGCGGCCGTCTCGAGATCTCCTCCGGACGCCAGGGCCCTCGCGCCGATGAGCGCGCAACGAGCGGGGTCGGCGCCCGCCGCGGCAATGCTCTTCGACAGCTCAGCCACCGGTGCCCACATCGACGGGTCGCATTCGAGCGCAGCCTCGATCTCCGGCAGCGCCCGGGCGGGCTCGAGCGAGGCCATCAGGAGTCGTGCCCTCGCGAGCCGCGGGGCAGCTTCCTTCGGGAAGCTCTCGACGAGCCGGTCCGCCTCCTCACGAGCCTCGCCCAGGCGCTCGGGTGAGGAGTTCGATGCGTCGAGCAGGGCCTGAGCCGCCTGTGCGGGCATCTTCAGCTGGCGGGAGGCTCGAGCCAGGGCGAGGAGGGCCCGGCCCCTGTGCGGCCCGGCCTTCTTCGCGAGCCTCGAGAGCGAGGTGGTCGTGAGCGTGGGATCCGCACCGCGGAGGGCCGCGGCCTCCCAGGCCTCCGCCGCCATCGAGGTATTGCCACGCGCCTCCTCCAGCCGCGCCCGGGCGATCTGGGGATCGGGCGCGGCCGGGAACGAGGTCAGCAGGTCGGCGATCCCCGAGGCGACATGATCGACGAGCTTGGCGTCGATCTCGAAAGCCGACAGGTACTCCTCGCCCGCTTCGTGGAAACGGCCGCGCAGTCTCCAGGCCCGCGCCGAGTGAAGGTGCGCGGGCGCGCAGGAGGGATGGCTGCGGACGATCGCCTGGAGCCGCGCGAGCACCTCCGGAGCCATCGTGGGCGAGGCGCGCAGGGCCGCGCCGAGGGACGCGGTGGCGGCCTCGACGTCACCCTGCCCCAGGCAGATCTGTGCTCTGGCCAGGTCCACGCTCGGCTCGAGGGGAAACGCCCTCGCGGCGTAGGCGAGGTCCTTCATGATGGCCGTGCCCGCGGAGGGCTTGATCGACCAGGCCGTCAGGAGCGCATTGACTCCCTCCCTGGGGTTCCCGTCGAGGAGGAGCCCGCGCCCGCGCGCCAGGTGCGCGCCGGCGTTCCCCACATCCATGTAGAGGACCTTCTCGAGGCGGCGCACCGACTCTCCGGCGAGGCCCTTGTCCTGCGCCATCGCCTTGGAGTAGGAACGCACGGCTTCGGCGAGGTTGCCGTCGCGGAGCCAGGCATCGCCGGCTGCGAGGTGGAGCGGGCCCGGCGCGGAGGCGCCCGCGCGTTGAATCCCTTCATCGATGAGCTGGCGCGCATGCGCCGTTCGTCCCGCGGCCGCGAGGGCTGCGGCGAGCGCGAGACGGCGGTCGCTGTCCTCGGGGTTCGCCCGGTGGGCCCGCTCGATCTTGTCCAGGATCCTCGGGGCATCCGGCCCGAGCCCTTCGACCGCGGCCAGCAGTGCTGCCGCACCGGCGAAGTCCCCGACATCCACGAAGAGCTCCGCCAGGGCTCCGGCAGCCCGGCCCGCTGGCTTCTCGCCGCAGAGCTCCCGGGCGGCGGCCAGCACCTCGCGAGCGGCGGCCTCCGAGAAGTCGGCGGCGGATCGGAGTCTCTCCAGGGCCGTCGCGGCATCGCCGCTCCTCCCGGCCATTTCCCCCAGGCAGAACTGCCCTTCGGGGGTCTCGGCGAGGGCGGGCGCCATCGTGCTGAACCGATCGGAGATCGCGGCGCAGAGCTCCGCCGAGGATCCTCCGATGAGCACCATGAGGTGCAGGAGAGCGGGGTCGGGTCCCGTCGTGCCGTCGAGCAGGACCTTCAATAAATCCCAGGCTCCCGCCAGGTCCCCGCTCGAGGCGTGCCCCTCGACGGCCGCCATCCTCACGGCAGGCTCGCCCGGAGTTCGCGCCATGATCCTGTCGATCTTCTCGAGCGCCTCCTTCGCCGCCTCGGGTCCTTCCCTCAGGCGGCGCCTCAGGAAGAGGATGGCGAGCTGGGGGTCGTCGAGGGTGGGGGCGATCCGCTCCAGGAGGGCATAGGCTCCCGGATGTCCAGGCGCGGAGATGAGGATCGCCTGCAGTCGCGAGGCCACCCTCGAAGCCGATTCCCCGCTCCCCGCGATCTTCTCGAGGCACGCGACGCCATCGTCGTGGCGCCCCTCGCGGACAGCAAGATCGGCGAGAGTCTCCGCGGCCCTGATCTCCTCGGGATGCTGCTCGACCATCCGCTCCAGGGCCGCGCGAGCCTGGGCGGCGACGTCGGGAGTGGCTTCTTCGAAGGCGGCGCTGTAGGCGCTGACCGCCCGGGAGTTCTTCCCCGACTTCTCCGCCGCCTCGCCGAGAAGGAGCTGCATGGCCGGCTCGTGGCGCCCCTCCACCAGCATGGCCTCGAGAACCTCGAGCAGCTCTGCGGCGGGCCCGCTTCTCTCGAGGAGGTTACGGCAGGCCGCAGCGAGCGCCTCCCGATCTCCGCCCCCCTTGAGCACCTTGACCAGCCCCATCAGGGCGGAGGGCGGCGCGTCCGGGCTCGCCGCGATCTCCCGGATCGCCTCGGCCGCCTGGGGCGCGAAACGCGGATCGATCTCGGCCATGCTCACGTACTCGGCGACGGCCCGGGCCCGATCGCCGGCCGTCACGTAGATAGCGGCCAGCACGGCGCGGAGGGAACCCGAGCGGTAGTGCCTCGCGGTGATTCCCCGGAGACGCTCCTCGATCCCCTTGAGCTCTCCCGGATGCGCCGCGACGATACGGTGGTAGACGTCGACGGCCTTGGGGTCCTCACCGAGCGCTTCGTGGATCAGCGCCGCGAGGTAGACGAGGGGAAGCGCGGTGCGCGGCACGGTGCCGGGCTGCTTCTCGAGGAACTTGTTCAGGTGCGCCAGACGCGCATCGAGGAGGACGCCGAGGCCCTCCTTGCCGACCTTCTCCAGGGCCTCGAAGGCCTGGCGCAGCTCCCGACGTCCCACGTAGTGCTCTGCGAGCACTTCGTTGAGCGACTGGGCTTCATGGTGGTTGGCCCTCGCCCACTCCAGGAGCTCCTGGATGTGGTTCGCCTCGGTGGGATGCGCTTTCAGGAAGCTCTTGAGCCCGTCGCCGGCCTGCCGGACCTGGTTCATCGTGATGAGGATCTTCGACAGCTCCATCCGGAGCAGGGGCTCCTCCCCGCCGGCGGCGAGGGCATCGCGGAGGACGCCGGCGGCCGAATCGGGCCGGCCCTTCTCCAGGTACCGCCGCGCGCGGGTCATCACCCTTTCAGGGGCGGTGTCGACCAGGAGGCTCCGGATGGTCTTGGTGAGCATGGTGCGCCAATATAGGTTGTCCGACTCAGCCATCAAGCCGTGCCTGCCCGTGCTCCGGGACCGCGCGGAGAGCGGATTCCCGCGCCGGGCGTGGCTTTTCGGTCAAGGCCCACGGTACGGCACTTCCCGGGAGCTCCGCGGGAACGAGCTCATCCGATCCCGGAACGATCTCAGATCCATCGCGGCGATCTCTCTTTCGAGCGCGCGTACCTGCGCCCTGACCCGCAGGAAGTACAGCGCCGTCCCGACGAGCGGAGCGCCAAGGGCCTGGAGAGGCAGTCCGGCGAGCACCGGCAGAATCGTCACGGTGTAGCGCGCGTCGTCCTGCCCGCGTAACGATCTGGCCAGGCGCCGGTAATGCGCGCCGATGAGAGCGGCCGGATCCAGGACGACGTCCACCGCGCTGCGGACCCGCCCGCCCGCGGAAGTGCGCCCGCTCCGGATCTCCTCGAGAAAGGCCTCCTTCGACGCCGCCGAGGCCTCCGTCCAGGTGGTCCCCACCCTGCGCAGCGTGTGCGCGTCGCTCCCGCCGATGAAGGCCAGCGGCCGCCGGCGTTCGGCCTCCCCGGCCGCGATCGAGGAGATGAGCTCGTTGTAGTGGCGGCCCTGCATCCCGTTGCGCACCTCCAGGGCGTCGAAGTGGGAGAGGACTTCCAGATAAATGCGCGCCGAGGGGAGGTCCACCGGCAGGGCGCCGACGAAGTGATTGAAGCAGAACGCGACGCGGGAGGCCCGAAGCCAGGCCGCGAGCTCCGCGACGTCTCCGCGCAGGCGCTGGATCTCGCCGTGCTCCTTCTCGCCGATGCCCCACACGTTGAGGTGGACGCGGAGAGCGCTCCCCGGCAGGGACGCCTCGACCTCCTCGCCTATGAGGAAGTCGGCGAGATCACCCCTCTCGTTCAGCAGCCTCAGGCAGCCATCGATGGTCTCGCGATCGGTGATGGTCACCAGGTCCATCCCCGCGGCCTTCGCCCTCTCGTAGATCTCTCCCGGCCGGGCGTAGGCGTCGCTCAACCCCGCTCGGCGGTAGTACCTCGCGCCGGAGGATGCCGAGTGGACATGGAGATCGGCCTTCATGATCAGGCCCGCTCCCTGCCGCCGCCGCGGGCGCCCGCCTCGCGGCCCGCGGTGCGCCCCGAGCTGAGCCCGAAGCTGCGCAGTTTCCGATGCAGGTGACTGCGCTCCACTCCCAGCATCTCCGCCGTTCGCGTCACGTTGTTCCCGCACTCGTGGAGCGTGCGGCCGATGAACCATCTCTCGAAGTGCTCTCTCGCCTCCCGGAGCGACGCCGCCCCGTCCGGCCTGAAGCCCCGGGCGCTGTCGGCGCTGCCCGATTCCCTGAGGCCGCCTCCGATCTCGGCGGGCAGGTCCGCCGCGGAGATCCGGCCCGGCGGGCCCATGATGATCAGGCGCTCCACGATGTTCCTCAGCTCCCTGACGTTGCCCGGCCAGGCGTAACCATCCAGGGCCGCGAGCGCGTCGGGCGACAGCTCCGGCACGGCCCGGCCATAGTGGCGTGCGAACTCCTCGAGGAAGTGGCGCGCCAGCAGCGGGAGGTCCTCCCGCCGCTCGCGCAGCGGAGGAACGAAGAGAGGCAGGACATTGAGCCGGAAGTAGAGATCCTCCCTGAAGGTCCCGGCGCGGATCAGCTCCTGGAGGTCCTTGTTCGTGGCCGCCACCACACGCACGTCGACCTTGACGCTCGCCGCCCCGCCGACCGGCTCGAAGGTCTGCTCCTGGAGCACGCGGAGCACCTTGGCCTGGGTCTTCAGGCTCATGTCGCCTATCTCGTCGAGGAAGAGCGTGCCCCCGTCGGCGAGCCTGAACTTCCCCTTCTTGTTCTCGGAGGCGCCCGTGAAGGCCCCCTTCACGTGGCCGAAGAGCTCGCTCTCGATGAGCTCCTCCGGTATCGCCGCGCAGTTCAGCTCGACGAACGGCTCGTCTCTTCTCTGGGACTGCGCGTGGATGCTCCTCGCCACGACCTCCTTGCCGGTGCCGTTCTCGCCGAAGATGAGGACCCTGCCGTCGGTCGGAGCGGCAGCCCGCACGTGCCCCCGCAGCTCCGTCATGGCGGGGCTGGTCCCGATCAGCACGGGCCCGGGCATCGACTCGCTGAGGAGGCGGTTGCGCTCCTCGAGGCGTTTCTGCCTCACCGCGTTGGCGGCGACCAGCGTGATCTTCTCGAGGCTCAGGGGCTTCTCCACGAAGTCGAAGGCCCCGAGCTTCGTCGCCTTCACCGCAGTCTCGACGCTCGCGTGACCGGAGATCATGACCACCGCGGGCTCCGGATGGGCGGCTCTGATCTCCGCCAGGATCTCCAGCCCATCCTTGCCGGGCAGCCACACGTCCAGCAGCAGGAGGTCGAAGGACTCGCGGGAGAGCCTGCGCAGCGCCTCCTCCCCCGTGGGGACCGCGGCCACCTCGAAACCCTCGTCTCCGAGAATCTTCGTCAACGACGCGCGGATCCCCGCCTCGTCATCGACGACCAGGACGCGCTTCGTGCTCAAGCCGCGGCTCCTTCCGCGCGGGAACCCGGCCTGTCCCGGGCGCCCGTGGCCGGAAGCTCGATGACGAATCGCGTGCCGCGGGGCGCGTTGTCCTCGACCCGGATGCTCCCGTTGTGATCCGACACGATCCTGTTCACGATGGCGAGCCCCAGGCCCGTCCCCCGTTTCTTGGTGGAGAAGTAGGGAAGGAAGAGCCTCGCCTTCGTCTCCGGCCCGATCCCCGGGCCGTCATCCGCGACCTCGATCCTCATCAGGCGGGCGCGCTTCAGGTATCTCGTCACGATCTCGATCCGCCCGCGCCGCTGCGTCGCCTCGAGCGCGTTGTCGATGAGGTTGATGAAGACCCGCTTCATCTGCTCCCGATCCAGGGCCGAGGTGGGAATGTCCTCGGCGAAGCGCCTGTCGAAGCTCACGTCGGCGTAGGCGCCCTGGTAGAGGCCGAGCGCCGAGTCGATGATCTCGTGCAGATCGGCCGGCGCCGGGTTCACGGCGGGCATGCGGGAGAACCCCGAGAACTCGTTGACGAGAGCCTTGAGGGTCTTGACCTCGCGGACGATGGTCTCGGTGCCGTCCCGGAGGGCCTCGCCGAAATCCTCGCTGTCCTCGGAGTACTTCTTGAGGATCCGCTGAGCCGAGAGCTGGATGGGCGTCAGGGGGTTCTTGATCTCGTGGGCCATGCGGCGCGCCACCTCCTGCCAGGCCGCCATCTTCTGGGCCTTGATCAGGTGGGTCACGTCTTCCATGACGATCAGAAGGCCCGCGGCGGGACCGTCGCCGAGGGGAACCACCGTGAGGCTCAGGCTGACGGGCTCGCCCGCCGCGGAGGAGTGAATCTCGCGGAAGAGCGCGGCCGCGCCGCGCGCGAGGCACTCGCGCGCCGCCTCCCCCACTTCCTGGAGCCTCCCCTCCGCGAAGACCTCGCCGTACGCGAGCCCCGTCAGCTCCGTCTCCCCGTCGATCCTCAGCAGCCGCCGTGCCGCCCGGTTGCTCGTCGTCACGCGGCCCGCCTCCGAGAGCGAGACGACGCCCACCGGCACCGCCTGCAAAAGCGTTTCGATGTAGCGCCGCCTCTCCTCCAGCTCGGCGTTCCGCTGGCGGATCTCCGCGGCCGAGCGATCGACTTCCTCCCGCCTCGCCTTCAGCTCCGCGGTCATCGCGTTGAAGGAATCGACCAGGATCCCCAGCTCGTCGCCGGGGTGCACGTCCACGCGGTAGTCGAGGTCCCCTCCGGCCACGGCGCGCGTCCCCTCGGCCAGCATCTGGATCGGCACGGTGATCTGACGGGCCAGGTAGAGACCGATCCACATGGCGGCGAAGATGACCAGGAGCGTGATGAGGGCGAAGAAGAAGATGTAGACGCGCTGGATCGCTCCCTTCTGAACCCTGATCTGGCTGTAGTTCTCCGCCGCGTCGCTCACCTGGGTCGTGAGCGCCGCGAGGTCCTTGCGAACGAAGGAGCCGGTCACGGCCACTCCGAGAATCCTCGGGCCCTCCCGCGATCGGATGGGCCAGCCCACGCGGACGAGCTTCCCCCGCCCCAGGTCTTCGATCCACTCGAAGGGCTCGCCCTGCATCGCCCGATCGAGGAGGGCCTCCGGGGGCGAGGTGAGGTCGCGGAGTGGCAGGGTGGGATTGGCGGCCGAGGCCGCGAGGACGCCCTCTTCGTAGACGGCCGTGTAGTCCAGCCCGTAGTCGAGCAGCCTCCCCTCGAGGTCCCTCGCCAGGCTCCGCCGCTGCTCGCCCTCCAGGAGGCGCCCCTTCGCGATCCCGTCGGCGAGGCTCTCCGCGTACCGGCGCCCCCGCTCCCGGTGCTCGTCGTAGAGGGCCTGGACGATCCGCTGCGCGCTGTCCGCCACCGTCGCCACCGGCGTGCTGAACCACTGCTCGATGCTGCTCCGGATGAGGCTCAACGCCGCGATGAAGAGCAGCAGGGAGGGCACGAGACAGAGGCCGATGAAGGTGACCACGAGCTTGGTCCTGAACCTGGCGCCGAGGATCTCCCGCCGGCGCTCGATCAGCAGCTTGACGAAATTCCTGAACAGGATGAAGAGCAGCGCGAGGATCAGGATCACGTCCGCGATCCCGAGGAAGCCGAGGAGGACAGAGTTGGTGACGTACTGGAGGGAGAGGCCCTCGGCCCGCTGGAGCAGCAGGTAGGAGCCGGTCAGGAGGATGATGAGGCCGACGATCCCCGCGACGATCAGCCGGTCCGTCTTGATCCTCGAACCGTTGGGTTCCATGGTCCCGGGCGATCTCCCGGTGCTCTCCCTACGGGAGCGGCGCGACCGGGGAATCGGCCTGCGGCGGCGCCGGCAGGCTCAGCCCGATACGCGCCCAGTCCGTCTCGAAGTTCCAGGGAATGAAGAAGAGCACGAAGCGGCGCCGTATGCGCGACTTGACCCTCAGGGAGAGCCGGCGATCGCCGGGCAGCTCGGCGGGGTCGCAGAGCCTGAGGTCCTCCACGGCCGTCATGAACCTCTCCATCTCCTCCGGACGATCGGTCACCTGCGTCTCCATCACCTCACCGTTGACGCTGCGCGTGAGCCTGTACTGCCGGGTGAGGGTGTCGTAGGTGACCGTGGAGGAGACGGCCTTCTTGATCAGCGTGTCGTCGAACCAGGCCGTCCGCCTGTGGAGCACCTCGACATAGTGGATGAAGGTGACGGGAAGGCCGGATTCGATCTGCTCTCGCACCTCGTCCGTGAAGGCGCCATGGAGCGCGAAGGAGACGTGCATGTCGCCGGGCGTGTTCCGGACCTGCAGGTCGCGGATGAGCGCCCCTTCGGCCACCGCCGACTCGGGTAGGGCGAATGCGGCGGGGGTTGCGGCTATCCAGAAAACCAGGGATGCCAGCCCCCCCAGGCCTGCCGCCGTTCTACGGGCGACGGACCTCTCACCGGCCCGGCAAGGGCGGCTCAGAATGTGGAGAAGGGAAAGGCCCGGCACGAAGCCCCCAGGTGATGCCTAAAAGACACACCATACTAGCAGAGGGGACGACGGGCGATAGGGGATGATCAGGCCGAGGCCGTGGCCACAGCGGGAACGACCTCCACGGCCTCTTCCTCCGGGAAGGGGACGATGACAGCGGCCGGCGAAGTGCGAAGCGTTTCGACCAGCCGCGCGTGGAGGGCGTGGCCCGCCTTGCGGGCCACGACGTGCCCGATGACGGGTAGGCCCAGGAGGGCCAGGTCTCCGACGAGGTCGAGGGTCTTGTGCCTCACGAACTCATCGGGGAAGCGGAGCCGGCTCATGGGGCCGTTGTCGTCGACGACGACGGCGTTGTCCAGGGAGCCGCCGAGAGCCAGCCCCCTCTGCCTCAGCGCCGGGACGTCACGCAGGAAGCAGAAGGTCCTGGCCGGGGCCACCTCGTCGAGGAAGACGCTCTGGTAGAGGGTGCGCGCGAAAACCTGCCGGCCGATGGCCGTTCCCGGGAAGTCGATCGTATAGGTGACGCGGAGCCTGTCCGACGGATGGATGGCGATCTCGCGGTCGCCGTCACGGATCTCCACGCTCTCGCGCAGGACCATGTAGCGCCGGGGAGCACTCTGGCGCCGCATCCCCGCCTCGCGGATGAGGTAGACGAAGGGGGCGGCGGAACCGTCCATGATCGGGACCTCGGCTCCGTCGAGCTCCACGATCGCGTTGTCCACACCCATGATCCGCAGGGCCGCGAGGAGGTGCTCCACGGTCGAAACGGTGAAGGCCTTTCCGGCCAGCGTCGTGGCGTGGTCGGCGCGAACGACCTTCGCGCGCCGAAGGCGCAGCCTGGCGCCGCCGAGATCCTTCCGGACGAAGGTGATCCCTGTATCGTGCCGCGCCGGAGCCAGCTTCATCCGGACCTGCACTCCGGAGTGCAGGGTGATCCCCCGGCATTCGACAGGGCGCCTGAGCGTCTTCTGATTCGACAAGGTCTGTTGAATCCTGTTTGAGAGGGCCAGGAGAACCCGCGGCTCGTGACCAGAATGCGACTCGACCCGGTCCGGCACGGGGCATACTTCGTCGGGCGCCAGACCTATTGCACGCTCGATGCCAGTTGAGAGCCGGCGATCACCCCGGCGTAACCTCACGGTTACCAGGACTTAACAGGGGGCGCCTCGAGGTTTGACCCGAATCGGAACCTCGGCTGAGGAGCACGAGACACACTTCGGTGTGACTTCCATGCCACATATCCGGCTTTGTTCAGCAGCTTTCCCATCCATCCGTTGACACGATGTCCATTGCCCGGTACCTTGAGCACCCCTCGGCGTTCCCGGGCTGCGCGTTGCGAGCTCGGGAAGCGCCCTCTGGGCCATGACCTCGGCAGGCTCCCAAGAGTGCCTCAACCACCCAGGTTCCCCATCCCGTTCGTGAAGGCCGCGGAGCCGCCCGACCCTCCGGCCCCCTCTCTCGGGGATGCCTCGTCCCCGGCCGCCCTCAGCCTCGAAGAGGCTCGGGCGCGGCTCGAGGCGGGAGACGTGGATGGCGCGCTCGACCTGTGCAGGTGCGCCGTGAAGGCCAGCCCCGGCTCAGCGGAGGGTTGGCGCCTCCTCGGCACACTGCTCGACCACCTAGGGAGCCACGATGAGGCGCGCGAGGCGCTGGAGCGGTCGCTCGAGATCGACCCCGAGAGCGCTGAATCCTGGCTCAGCCTGGGCAACGTGAGGATCGCCCTCGACGAGCCCTCGCGCGCCATCGAGGCCTACGAGGCGGCGCTCGGAAGGGAGCCCGCCGATCCCCGCGCCTGGTTCAACCTCGCCTATGCTTTCGCGCACGCTTCCCGGATCGAGGAAGCGCGGGGGGCCTACCGTGAGGCACTGCGCCTGCGGCCCGAGGATCCCTGCGCCTGGTACAACCTTGGAAACACCTACTTGGATGCCGGTGAGCCCGAGAAGGCCGAGGCCTGCTACGACGAGGCCCTCGCCCTCGACCCGCGCGAGGCCGACGCGTGGACGAACCTCGCGCTCGTCCGTGCCCTTCAGGGCCGGATGCAGGAGGCCGCCCGCTGCTACCTGTGCGTGCTCGAAGTGAAGCCCCGCTCGGCATTGACCTGGAATGCCCTGGGCGCCGTCTGGAGCCGGCTCGGCGACCACGACCGTGCGCTGGACTGCTTCAAGGCTGCCATCAGGATCGACGAGCAGGCCGCCACCTATCTCCTGAACCGGGCCCTGGCCCATGCCCGGATGGGGGACGAGGCCCAGGCCATCGGCGACCTCGAGCGCGCCGTGCGGCTCAACCCCCTCCTGGCCGACCTCGTCCCCACTCTTGCTCCTTTCGAGCCGCTGCTGGAGGATGATCGGGTCAAGCGCCTGCTTTCTTGACACCATTCCCATCGGTGGCTAAACATGCCACACCCGGCGCCGGTTCCGAGAGCGGTCCTGCGCCTTCAGGATCGGCCCCGCGGAAATCAACTATGTCCGAAGTCGACAAGGAAGCCCTCGAGAGCTTTGTCACCAGTGCCCTTCGCTCGCGCCTGGAGGAGAGCGCAAAAGCGGTCATAGAGCTCCGGCAGCAACTCGGCTCCTCGCTCGAGCGCGTCGAATCGGCGATCCAGATCGCCGGCGAGAAGACCCTCTCGATCCCCGATGATCTCCTTCCTCTTCCGGCGCCCGCCGAGGGCGCCGACGCCACGCTCGGTCACATCCATCGGGCCCAGACGGAGATGCTCTCCGCCACCGAGCAGGTCGGCCTGCTCACGCAGCTCCTCCTCTCCTGCGCCGTCTCGTGCCCGCGCGTCGCCTTCTTCATCGTCAGGAAGGACGCGATGCTCGGATGGGCGGCCCGGGGATTCGATGGCGCGAAGGATGCCGACATGCGGAGCCTCTCGATAGGGATCGGCGAGGACACGATCCTGGGCGCCGCCTACCGTTCGGCCGCCCCCGTGCTCGGGAGCGAGGAGCGGTTCCCAGGCGACCGTGGATTCCTGTCGAGGCTCGGTGCGGCGCCGCCTGCCGAGGCCATGGCCGTGCCGATCCTGTTGCGCGACAAGATCGCCGCCATCCTCTACGGCGATTCGGGCGCGGAAGAGCGGATCACCGACCCGGAGCTGCCCCAGGTCCTGGCGCTCCACGCGGGGCTCTGCCTCGAGACCCTGGCCGCGCGCCAGAAGTACCCGAGGCCTCCGGCCTCGGCCTCGGCCTCCCGCTCCGGAGCGGCGCAGGCCTCGAACCCCGGGACGGCGAGCGTCGCGCCCCCCTCTCCCCCGCCTGCCATGCCCGATTCGAGCTCCCTGACCGGCATCTTCCAGCGTCCCTCCGGACTGACTCCTTCCGGGGGTATCCCCGCAGTCCGGCCATCGAGCCACACCCCCGCCGGGGGCATGCCTGCGGTCCGGCCATCGAGCCTCACGCCCTCCGGGGGCATTCCGGCCGTCAGGCCCTCCGTGCCCGTCTCCCGGCCAGCCCCTCCGGAGGCCGAGGAGCTCGTCGAAGCCGTCGAGGAGGCGGCGCCTGTCTCCGATGCGGATCGGAAGCTGCACGAAGAGGCCAGGCGCTTCGCCCGGCTCCTCGTCAGCGAGATGGTCCTCTACAACGAGAAGCAGGTCGAAGAGGGGCGCCGCAACAAGGACATCTACGAGCGCCTCCGCGACGACATCGATCGCAGCCACCAGATGTACGAGCAGCGTATCAGCCAGCAGGTGCGGGCCTCGAGCAACTACTTCTACGAAGAGATGGTCCGGACACTCGCGAACGGCGATCGGAGCGCGATCAAGGTGCCGTGGGCCTGAGGGGCTCCCTCAAAGCCGACTTCGCCCTGCTCGGAATCGCCGCCATCTGGGGCAGCACCTTCGTCGTCGTCAAGAACGCGCTCGAAGACGCCTCCCCGTTCGCCTTCCTCGCCGTGAGGTTCTCGATCGGCGCCGCCGCCCTCGGGTGGATCTTCCGGCGCCGGATCTTCCCCATCCGCCCGGGACAGATCCGCGACGGCGCCCTCCTCGCCTGTTTCCTGGGCGGAGGCTTCGCGCTGCAGACGATCGGGCTCCTCTACACGACGCCCTCCCGCTCAGCCTTCATCACGGGGCTCTACGTCATTGGAGTCCCGCTCATCGCCGCGGCGATGAGGATGCGGGGGCTCACGCTGGCGAGCCTCGCGGGCGCGGGCATGGCCATGGCCGGGCTCTACTTCCTGACGGGGCGGGGAGCCGGAGCGGGGCAGAACGGGTTGGGCACCGGCGAGCTGCTCACGGTTTTCTGCGCCGCCCTCTTCGCCGCGCACATCGTGAGCGTGGACATCCTCACGAGGCGGCAGGATCCGGTGGTGATGGCCTTCTGGCAGGTCGCGCTCACGGCCATCGCCGCGGTGCCTCTGTCGCTGATCGCGGAGACGCCCCGGCTGAACCTGACTCCGGGTCTCGCCGGCGCGCTCCTCGCCACCGGCCTCGGCGCCACGGCGCTCGCGGTCGGCGTCCAGAATGCCGTGCAGGCGAGGACCACCCCGACGAGAACGGCCATCATCTTCGCCTCCGAGCCCGTCTTCGCCGCCGCGGCTTCGTGGCTGCTCGAAGGAGAGATCCTGACGGGAGCCGCGCTCGGGGGCGCGGCCCTGATCCTCGCCGGGATGCTGGTCGCCGAGATCCCTACGGCGCGCTGGGGCGGCGCGAAACCGTCACTGCCACCGGGCCGCTCGCCGTCACCTTCACCTTGAAGGCCGCGGCCGGCGCCTCCGCCTCGCCCGCGGAGGCCATCGCCGGGCTCGCGCCCTCCACGTTGGCCGTCAGCTTCATGTCGATCTGGAGGCGTGTGAAGATCCCCTCGGCCACGTCGAAGACGGCCGAACCGTCTCCGCCGCCGTTCACCGAAAGCCTCATCCCCTCTTTCTCGAGTGACGCGCCGCCTTCCATGCCCATGGCGAAGGTCTGCTGGACGTCGAAGCGGGCCTCGTTCTCGAGCATTTCAACAAGCGTGTAGATCGCGCGTCCCTCCATCCCCCCGCTCATGCCTTCGAGCGGAATGGGCATGCTCATGGGGATCTCGAAGGACTCGCCGACCCTGAGCGTGGTATCGGGGATCTGCGGCAGGAGCCTCGACAGCTGGTCCAGCATGGCTGATGGAACCTCTCCCATCTCCTGCGCGTGCATCTCGAACATCTTCCCCTGCGGAGTGATCCGGCCCGACATGAGCAGCGTGCCCGGCTCCGCCCCAACGGGAGCTTCGATGCGCTGCCCCGCCACGGTCATCACCGACTTCATGCCCTCGAGGCGTATGTCGAGGGACATCGCGCCGTCGTTCTCCAGGGGGCCGATGGCCATCACGAGCGCCATCTCCATCTCCTGGGTCATCCCCTGGGTCAGCGCTCCGGCCGCCGCAGCCTGATCCGCGGGCAACCCTGACATCTCCGTGGAGAGGTTCAACTGCATGCTGATCGTCTGGTAGTAGTCGCTCTCCGGCTTGAGGCGTGATTCCAGGCGGAAGGGCTCCGCCCCGAGGAGGAGCGGTGAAGCCGCCAGGGCTGCGGTCAGCACCGCCAGCGCCGGCAGGAGCCGGCTCGGATCCGTGAGCGCCCTTCCTCTGCCAAGATCATTCATGCAAGCACCTCCAGTGAACGGCGCCGGCGATCCCCGCTCCGTTCGCGTTGCGGAGCTCCCGAGTCTCCTGCGCGCCCCGCGGTTCCGCCCCAATCTTCTTCCCGGGCGCTCGCCGGGCAAGGCTGCCGCCGGCCCCTGGCCTTCAGCGCGGGCGGGCCGATCAGGGCGTTGGGAAGGCGGGGCCGGGTGGGATGGGGAGCTCTCCGCGAAGTACGGTGACCGCCCGGCCTGAAATCGAAATCTCCTGCACGAAGATCTCCGCTCCGACCCTCTCGAAAGTGACCTCGACCCCCACGCGGCCCGGCCTTCCGAGAAAGTCGCCCTGCTCCGCGACGTAGGCGACCACCCCTTCCCGGAGAGTGCGGAAGCGCTCGCCGCCGTCCTCCGAGAGGAGCCCGCCGCGGCCCAGCCACAGGGCCGTGAGGGCCTGCGCGTAGCCGGTCACGGGGTCCTCTTCGATCCCGGCTGCCGGAGCGAACATTCGAAGGTGCACTCCCGAACTGCTGTCGAAGGTCTCCAGCGTCGCCGCGATCAGCCCGTCGCAGCCTTCGGCTCCGGTCATGCGGACGACGGCCTCCCTGTCCGGGCTCGCCTCCCGGAGTGAACGGAGATCGGGGACATGGACCAGGAGGAAGGGGGAGCCAATGAGCGCGCTCGGGAGATCCGCGCCCGTCTTCGCCGGACCGGGCTTCCCTCCTGCCACCCCGCGAAGCCCGAGCGCGGCCAGAACTTCAGCGGCGTCATCGTGCTTCCGGATCTCCGGTAGGGGCAACGCCATCGTCACCTCGATGCCGGCCGTGTCGCGCCGCACCCGCAGCGGGAGGATCCCGGAGAGGCACTCCATGTGCACGGCCCGCGCCTCCCCTGCCGCCATGCCCCCGAAGCCCCACAGCCCCGCCTCGGCCGCCGCGTGGAAGGCCGCCACGGTGGCGTGGCCGCAGAAGCGTACCTCGACGGTCGGGGTGAACCAGCGGATCCGCACGTTCGCCCCCGGACGGGTGGGCGGGAGCAGGAAGGCCGTCTCCGAGAGGTTCATCTCGCGGGCGATGGCCAGCATCTGTCCATCCGTCAGGCTCTCGCCGCCCGCGAGCGCGACGCCCGCCGGGTTGCCCGCGTAGGGAGCCGTCGTGAAGGCGTCCACCTGGATGATCCCGATCCGCGCCTCCTTCACGGTCGCCTCACCCGGCCTTCTCCCGCTGCGAGCGGCCCGGCGCCGGAGCCTCGCCGTCCTTCGTTCCGGTCGCCGCGGCCTGGCGCATCAGCTTCTTCCGACGTCTCCTGAGGTGCAGCCGCGTGCGCATCCGGACGACGATCTTCCGCACGATCCGGCTCTCGGGGGCGAGCAGCAGAAGGGCGGGGATGGCGAAGATCCACCCCTGGATGATGGGCAGGAGCCCGCCGATGATCCCGAGGATGAGCAGAGTGATCCCCGATGCGAGACGGATGATCCTCCAGACGGGATGGGGGTGGGTGATTCGCTTCTTCACGGGGTTGCGATCTCGAAGAGGCCGGGGCGAAGCCGGCCATAGTACAGGATTGCGACAGGCGCGGCGAGGCTCGCGGAGAGCGCTCCATCGCTTCTGCGATCGAGCGTGATCCTCGTTTCGAGCCCCTCCCTGTTGCGGCAGGTGAAGGGTCCGCCCCCGAGCCCCTGGTGCGAGGCCGCCACGGCCGTCGCGATGCTGCCCGTGCCGCTGCTGAGCGTCTCAGCCTCCACTCCCCTCTCGAAGTAGGCGACCTCGAGGAGGCCGCCTCCGCGAGGCGTGTAGAAGTCCACGTTCGCCCCGGCCGGCCCGAGATCCGGATGGGAGCGCAGCGCGGGAGCGTCATCGAGGACTCCGGGAGCGAAGGCCTCCGCGGCCCTGAAGACGATGTGCGGAACTCCAGCCTGGACGAAGACCCCCTCGAAGGAGCGTCCGCCGACTTCGAGGGTGACGTCCCGCGGAGGCGTCGAGCCGAGCGGAAGGGTGAACCAGGGCGGCTCCTCCCCGCCGCAGGCCGTGAGCACGCCCGCCCCCGTCTCGATGGTCAGCTTCGCGGGAGCCGCCCGCGTCATCGCAGCCCATCGCGCCACGCAGCGGACGCCGTTGCCGCAGAGATCCGCCGCGCCCCCGTCCCGGTTGAAGTACGCCATCTTGAGATCCGCGACGGCCGACCACTCGATGAGGATCATGCCGTCACCCCCGACTCCGAGCCTCCTGTGGCAGATCGCCCTGACGAGGGGCGCCAGGTCCCCTCGCAGCCGGCCATTGCGGTTGTCCACGAGGACGAAGTCGTTCCCTCCCGCGGTGAACTTCAGGAAGGGCATGTCCATCGCCGCCTGCTCGATCTCCCGGCTCGCTCTCAACGGATCTTCTCCGACACGGGCTCCGATCGCCCGCTCTCGTTCGGGGTCGCAGCCCCATCCATCGCAGTTACCACGTAGGTGTACTCCACGCCGGGCAGGACCGTCGTGTCGGCCCAGGTCGTATCCGTGAGCAGCGTCTCATTCATCCTGCGCCACTCTCCCCCCTCACCCTCGCGGCGATAGACGATGTACCCGGCGAGGTCGGTCTCGGGGCTCGGGCTCCAGAAGAGGCGGATGAGCGCCTCCTCGGCGACCGCCGCCACCCCCTTCGGAGGCGCCGGCGGGAAGGTGTCGATGGAGCGCGCCGCTGCGGCAGCAGCCGTGGACTCGCAGGAGGATCCGCCCTCTCCCCGGGCGAAGCGCAGCTCGTAGGAGTAGGTCGCGCCCGGTTCGAGCTTCCGGTCGATGAAGACTCCCTCGGAGGCGACGACGGAGGCGTAGGGCTCGCCTGAGGGCGGTGATTTGCCGTCGGCGCGGTAGAGATTCGCCTTCGCCTCGATCGACTTCGGAGGGTCCCACCGGATCCTGATCCCGGACTCCGTCATCTCGGCCTGCACCGAGGCGGGCGGAGCCGGGGCTTCGCAAAGAGTCAACGGGACGGGACCGGCCAGCTCGCTCCGATGCCTGCGCCCCTCCTGCACCTCCGCGGCGAAAGCGATCCGGCGCCCGTCGAGCGAAGCACCGCCCGCGGCCCGGAGCCCGAGGCTGCTCAGCGAGAGCGGCACCTCCAACCTGCTGCCGGCACGGTAGCCGGGCCACTTCTCGCGCTCGAGGATCCAGGCCGGCGCGCCCGAGGGGCGGGTGGGTGGAGGAGGCAGCCCGCTGCGCCCGGCGCGACTCGGCTTCGGGAGGCCCTCCGGGAGCATGAAGATCCTGAGATAGGCCCCGGGGTCGAGCTCCGAGCCATCGGTCCTCTTGGCCGGCTCGCGCAGTGAGATCCAGATCGTCTCGCCTCGCTGCCTCGCTTGCAGCGCCCGGGGGGATTCGGGGCGGATCCCCAGGGGAGCCTGCGGCGGCCCCTTCTTGCCGCAGCCCGCGGCCGTGAGCCCCGCGACGGCGGCGCACACGAGGGAGAGGCGGATGGACGACCTCAACGCGGCCCGAGGCACCTGGAAATTGGGCTCCTCCCGGTGAGCTTCACAGGATGTACTTGCTGAGGTCCTGGTCCTTCACGATGCCGGCGAGCGCCCGATCGACGTAGGCAGCGTCGATGACGAGCTTCCGGTGGGGAAGGTCGGCTCCCTCGAAGAGGACCTCGTCCAGGACCTTTTCCATGATCGTGTGGAGCCTCCGGGCGCCGATATTCTCCATCCTCTCGTTGACGGTCGTGGCGTAGGAGGCGATGGCCTCGACGGCGTCGGGCGAGAAGGAGAGGTCGATGCCCTCCGTCTCCATCAGCGCGCTGTACTGGCGGACCAGGGAGGTCTCGGGCTGTGTGAGGATCCGGACGAAGTCGTCCTTCCCGAGCGCGTCGAGCTCGACGCGGATGGGGAAGCGCCCCTGCAGCTCGGGGATCAGGTCCGACGGCTTGGCCACGTAGAAGGCGCCCGACGCGATGAAGAGGATGTGGTCGGTTCGCACCATCCCGTGCTTGGTGTTCACCGTGGACCCCTCGATGATCGGCAGCAGGTCGCGCTGAACCCCCTCGCGGGAGACCTCGGGGCCGTGGCCGCCCTCCCGGCCGGCGATCTTGTCGATCTCGTCCAGGAAGATGATCCCCGACTGCTCCACCCGTCGCACGGCGGCCTTCGAGATCTCCTCCTGATCCACCAGGCGCTCTTCCTCCTCTTTGAGGAGGTAGTCCCTGGCCTCGCTCACGGTCATGCGGCGCGCCCGCGTCTTCGTCGGGAAGAGGCCGGGCATCATCTGTTGCAGGTTGATGCTCATCTCCTCCATCCCCTGGTTGCTGAAGATCTGCATGCCCGGGTTCGTCCTGTCCTTCACCTCCACCTCGAGCGTGCGCTCGTCGAGGAGTCCCTTGCGCAGATCCTCGCGGAGCTTCTCGCGCAGCTCCATCATCTCGGCGGGCGAGGCTCCCATCGTCTCCTTCGGCATCAGCTCGGAGAGGAGGCGCTCCTCGACCTTCTGCCTCGCCCTCTGGCGGACCTCCACGAGCTTCTCCTGCCGGACCATCTCGACGGAGAGGTCCACGAGGTCCCGCACCATGGACTCGACGTCGCGGCCGACGTAGCCCACCTCGGTGAACTTCGAGGCTTCGATCTTGAGGAAGGGAGAGCGCGTCAGGCGCGCGAGCCGGCGGGCGATCTCGGTCTTGCCCACGCCGGTCGGGCCGATCATGATGATGTTCT
>CAZMRF010000063.1:0-30844 GCA_964568735.1 uncultured Acidobacteriota bacterium | reverse complement strand
GGATGGAGGAGGCCCGGCGGACATCCGAGAAGGGGATCGAGCTGCTCGAGTCGATCTACGTGGAGGCGGGAGGGGCGCGCACGGAAGAGGGCGCCGTCGCGTTTCCTGGCGCGAAGGGGAGGCCGGCGCTCGGAGACTCCTACTACGGAATCCTCATGGAGAGCCTGTGGACACGCTCGCGGATCGAGCGTGCCCTGGGGGACGACGAGGAGGCCTTGCGCTGGTCGGCCCGCGCTGCGGCCGCCGCGCCCGACTCGATCGTCGGGCGGGACGTGCTGACGGCCCACGCCGAGGCCCTCATCGCTCGGGGCCGCCTCACCGAGGCGCTTCAGCCCGTCGAGCGCGCGCGGCGGGCGGACCCGGCGGCGATCCGCCCGGCCCTGGTCTACGCGCAGATCCTCCATCGTACGGGACGGCCGCTCGATGCCATCCGGATCGTCGAGGCGGCGCTCGACGCCCATCCCGCTCTCGGCCCTCTCGACCGCGCCGACGCCAGCTACGGCCTGGGGCTGGCCTACCGCGATCTCGGAGACACGGCCCGGATGCGCTTTCATTTCCGGGAGGCTCTGAGCCTGAACCCGTCCCATCCCGCCGCCGATCGCATCCGGAGCCTCCTGGCCGAAGCCGACCGGAGCGAGGGGCTCATCGGTCCCTGAAGTTGAGCGCGCGGTGCTCACCCGTAGCGTATGTCCGGAGGCCGTGCCCCGGCGCAGGTTTGGACTCGATCGCCTACGGCCATAGCCGGGAGCGGAGGGTGAGCACCGCGCGCGACCGGGAATCGGGATCGCGCTTCCTGGTCTACAATGGGAGCGGTTCGTAACGAGGCTCACCGCAGAGATGTCCGACGGCGATCACACATTCGGCCCGAAGTTCGAGGAGGCTCTCCAGTACGCCGCGAGAGTGCACGCCCGCCAGCAGCGGAAAGGGCGCCGCGTTCCCTACGTCTCCCATCTCCTGAGCGTGGCCGCTCTCGTCATCGAGGACGGGGGCTCCGAAGAGGAGGCCATCGCCGCGCTCCTGCACGATGCCGTCGAGGACCAGGGCGGCCTCGAGCGGCGCGACGACATCCTCCGCCTCTTCGGTGAGAGGGTCACCTCCATCGTGGACGGCTGCACGGACTCCTGGGAAACCCCGAAGCCCCCCTGGCGTGAGAGGAAGCAGGGTCTCATCGATAAGCTCCGAGGCGCTCCCTCGGAGGTGCTCCGCGTCGCCGTGGCGGACAAGCTCCACAACTCCCGATCCATCGTCTCGGATCTCAGGGAGGATGGCGACACGATCTGGCAGAGCTTCGGCGGCGGGCGCGAAGGCACGCTCTGGTACTACCGCACGCTGCGCTCCCTCTTCCAGGAGGCCGCTCCCGGCCGCCTGGCGGACGAGCTGGATCGGGTTGTCTCCGAAATGGAGCGCTTGGCAGATCGCGAGAGCTGAATCCCCAGGTACCCGAGGACGGGTCCCCCCTGGGGGCGAGCTGGATCGGGTTGTCTCCGAAATGGAGCGCCTCGCCGATCGCGAGAGCTGAACCCGGCACCCGGGGACGGGCCCCCCTTGCATTGTGGAGATTGGCGGACGGCCTCGCCCCGGCCTGAACAACCATCTCCGCGAGGTTCAAGCGTCCATGGGCTCTTCACTGCATTCTCCGACCGGCGTGCGGCGGTGGGCTCCGGGGGGACTGCGTCCCGCAAGAAAGTGCCTGTGCACCGAAGGATCTGAGAGGGATCGCTCCTCCTACCAGCAAAGATTGCCCAATCGCGTCGGACAACTGGAAGGAGGAACAATGGCAAGAGGACGAATTCTCGCACGACTGGTGCTCCGCTCTGCGTTCGTCATGTACGGCACGCTCATGGGATGGAGCGGCGCCCACGCCGACGCGTATTGCACGCTGACAGCGGACACGCTGCTCGATGCGTGCAAGGCAAGCGTCATGGACGATGGCGCCGTCGGGGACGCCATCTGCATCAACATCACCGACCAGAAGGCTCACAACAGCTGCCTCGATGATCTCGAGGACTCCCAGGCGGAGGCTGATCAGCTCTGCGTCGGACAACATGAGACCCGGCTTGCCGCCTGCGAGGTGCTTGGTGAAGGTCGCTACGATCCCGATTTCAGACCGGCCCGCTTCGACAACCCGAAGCGTCCGTCGAATCCCAATCCTTATTTTCCACTGGGGGTCGGAAAGCACTGGGAATACCGCAGCGCCACACAGGTGGACACGGTGGACATCGTGAACGAGACGAAACTGATCGCGGGCGTAAACTGCATCGTGTTCCGGGACCTGGTCTTCGAGGATGGCCTGATTCATGAAGCCACGGATGACTGGTATGTTCCGGGCAAGGATGGCAGCGTCTGGTACTTCGGCGAGGAGGTGAAGGACTTCGAGACCTTCAAGGGCGACAACCCGCTGCGATCAGAGCTCGACAGCATCGATGGCTCCTTCAAGGCAGGCCGCGACGGGGATAAGCCGGGCATCATCGCCCTGGCGTCGCCGAAGGTGGGCGATGTCTACCTCGAGGAGTTCTCCCTCGGCAATGCCGAGGACGTGACTGAGATCCTGTCCACGACGTACTCCTACGGTCATGACCCGGTGCTCGACGAGAATGTTCCCAGAGAGCTGGTGCAGCGTTTCTGCGCCGGAAACTGTGTCGTCACCAAGAACTACTCGCTGCTGGAGCCCGGACTGTTCGCACGTAAGTACTACGCCCGCGGCGTCGGCACCATTCTCGAGGTGGAAAACACCGGAGAGGTCGTCCAGCTCGTCAAATGCAATTTCGACAGCCGGTGCAATAACCTTCCCACACCCTGATCGTCCCGCACACTCCGCATTCACCCAGCGACGAAGGGCTGCCGCACCCGGCCGCTCCCTCGTCGCTGGCCGCGTTCCCCATATCCGCCACGATCAGCGAAGCTTCTCCCGCTCCCGCATGGCGGCTTCGTCTCCGGGGCGAATCGACAGCGCACGGTCGAAGCGGGAGGCGGCCTCCTCGCGGTTCCCCGTGGCCAGGGCGACGCGCCCCAGCGCGAGCTGGACGTCGAAGCTGCCCGGCTTGAGCTCCTCAGCCCGCAGGCAGGCCGCCCGCGCCAGCTCCCATTGCCCGATCTTCTCGCGCATCTGGCACTCGCGCAGGTGCGCGGTCGCGAACTTGCGGCGCCGCTTCGCTGACATCGCGTAGGCCTCGGCGGCCTCGGCGGGGCGCTCCAGCACGCGCAGCGTGTTGCCGAGGTTGAGCCAGAGGTTGTACCTCGAGTCGTCGAGCTCGACCGCACGCTGGTACTCCTCGAGCGCCATTGTGTATTCCCCCTTCCGGGATTGGATGTTGGCCGTGTTGAAGTGGACGTTCGCCTCCTGGTAGGCGGCGCTGGCATCCTTGTCGAAGTGCGCGACGGCGAAGATGAGGGTCACCACGGCGGCGCGCGCCACGAGATCCGCCCGCCTTCCCCGGCGAAGAGCCTCCGCGCCTGCCGCGAGCGTCGCCCCCGCGAAGATCATGAGCGGAGGCGCGGACGGGAGCCGGTAGCGCGACGAGACGTAGAAGGCCAGGCAGACGGCCAGGTTCGCGGCGAGCATCGCGAGCATCAGCCAGCCCGTGCTCTCCATCCGCGGCGGCGCAGGGCGCCCGCCCTCGCGCCGCGCCGGGCGGAGCACCGAGAAGAGCGTGGGGGTGGCGAGGGCGACGAGGAGCGCGAAGGGCACGAAGGCCGCGCGCAGGAGCCAGACCCGCTCGCGCTCCACGTAGAGGATGTACTCGGTGGAATACTCGTAGGAGCCCACGAATCTCAGGGCCTTCATCCCCAGGAGCCAGACGAAGCGCCCCGGCTGATCCGCGATGAAGGAGAGTCCCCTGCCGAACCACCAGGCCGAGACCTCGGAGCGGGTCATCGGGCGGCCCGATTCCTTCTCGGCGATCTGCTTCTCCTCCTCCGCCTGGGTCGCGGGTGCACCGCTGAACCCTTCGCCGGTGAGGGAGACGTAGAGGCCGCGGGCCCGCGGGTTGTTCGACTGGTAGAAGGTGATCCCGCCCTGGGACGAGATGAGCGTGAGGCCTCCTCCGCGCGAGGCGTTGTGAGCCGCAGCGGGAGCGATGGCCGCTGCCCATCCCGCGAGGAGGAGCACACCGGCGGAGATGAGAGGCTTCCACCGGCCCCAGCCGGCGGCTTTGCCCCTGAGAGAGGCCGTGCCGAATGCCATCCAGGCCAGGATGAAGGGCGCGGACAGAAGCGTCTCGGGGCGCACGAGGGAGGTCACGCCCAGCAGCAGGCCCGCCCCCGCCCACAGCCACGATCGTCCGCGGGCCGCCTCCGCGAGAGCCACGAGAGCCGCGAGGAGCGTCGCGAGCGAGAGGGAGGCCGACATGATCTTCGCCTCGAGGAAGGGGAACGAGGCGTAGAGCGCGGCCAGAGCGGAAGCCATCAGGGCGGCCCTGCGGCCGAAGGACGTCCAGGCGAGCCTGTGGATCAGGAAGATGCTGAGGAGCCCCAGGCCGAACTGGAGGAAGTAGACCGCGGCCGGCTCACGGGAAGCAAATCTGTACGCGAGGGCCAGCGCGTAGGGATAGCCGGGCGCGAAATAGAAGGGCTCGGCGGGCCTCAGCTCGCCGGCGGCGATCCGCTGCGCCCACTCGTCGTAGATCAACGCATCCAGGATCGGCTCCCGGAAGAAGACCGACTCCGCCCTGTACTGGAAGAAGTAGGCCACCCGGAAGAGAGCGGCCGCCGCGAGCACGACGACGAGCCCCGCGGTGATCCATCCGGGCCTCTCGCGCGTCTCGCGCGCAAGGCCTTCCGCCGGCGCGGCTTCGGCCTCCGTGGCGAGGCGGGCCGCCTGGTGCTTGCGGCTCGCTCTGCCCATGGCTAGAAGCCCCCCGCGTGAGTCCGCCGGCCCCGCCTCATCTCGAGGGCGTCCCGGGCTTCGGTTTCCACCCCGGAGGCCTCGGCACGTTCCAGACGAGGATCGAGTGGCCGATCGAGGCCACCGGCTCCTGCCCCGAGAGGAACTGGTACCGATCCCGATCGCCCGCGCGGTAGACGCCTACCAGGTTCGTCACGCTCACGGCGATGGGACCGCCCTCGAAGTCCTTCTCGGTCTGTATCCCTTCGTACGCGGGACAGCCCCTTCCGAAGTAATCCAGATAGATCGACGCGACACCGTTGCGCTTCATCCACTTCCCGAGCCCCTTGAGGTCCTGTCCCCAGTCGAGGTTCGAGTCGGCGAGCCAGCGCCGCCCCCCCTCCGGGCCCCCGGCGATGGCATTGAAGTAGGCCAGATGATCGGGCCAGGTGAAGGCCTCGGAGAGTCCGGCCGCCGCGAGCAGGATCACCGCTGCCGCCTTCCCGGCCCTGGGCGCGAGGCCCCAGAGCGCCGCCGCACCGAGCCCGCCGAGAGCGCACAGGAAAGGCATGACGCCGAGCACGTACCGCAGGCCGATGTTCTTCACGCCCGGCAGGAGCGTGAAGGCCCCGAGGAGGAGGGCCGGCGGGAGCAAGAGGAAGAGCCAGCGGCTCCTCGCCGAGGCTCCGGCTCTCCCTCCCAGCAGCAGTCCGGCCGCGGCGAGCAGGAGGAGGGGAATGGAGCTCTTCACCGCGAGCGCGACGAGGTGGTAGTGGCGCCATCCGGTCTGGGAGTACTCACTCATCAGGTAGGAGGGCCAGGTCTCCCCGCCTGCGGCGGCGTGATCGAAGCCCCACACGAAGGGTGAGGGGACGGGCAGCGGCAGGCCTCCCAGGGGTCCGGCCGCCAGGGTGACGAAGGTGGCGCTCTCGAGATGCAGGGAGCGGAGCGGCGTGAAGATCCCCTCGAAGCCGTAGGAGGCCGCCAGGACCGCGAGCGCCACGAGAGTGATCACCGCCAGGCTCCGTGCGAGCGTGAGCAGCTCTCTGCCTCGCCTTCGATCGCGGGCCGCGGGATCCGGCCAGAGGATCCAGGCCGCTCCCATAGCCAGGAAGACCGGGCCGAGGATGACTCCCGTGAACTTCGCGGCCATCTCCAGCCCCCAGACTCCTCCCGAGGCGAGCAGCCAGGAGAGCCGGCCGCTCTCGAGGAAGCGCCACCAGGCCGCGGCCCCGCAGAAGAAGAAGAGCGCCATCCCCATGTCGGTCGTCACGAGGGAGGCGTGGGCGAGCAGGTTGGGCTCCACGGCGCACAGGAGCACGGCGGCGGCCCCGGCTCCCAGCGCCGCGCGCCCGGCGGTGCGTCCCCCCGCGCGCGCTCCCCTTCCGCTGCCTGCCGCGCGCCGCACGGCGAAGAAGAGGACTGCCGCCAGCAGCGCCCCGCTCGCGGCGATCGCCAGCCGCGCGAGGCGGAGGAGGCGATCCCCGTCGTTGCGGTGGTAGAGCCATTCGTGGGCCAGCGGCCACTGGTCTCCCTCGCCGGAGTAGGTCCAGTTCTCCAGGGGCCTGGCCGCTCCGGTCATGAGGAGCGGCGCGGCGGCCAGCATCTTCATCAGGGGAGGATGCTCGTGGTTGAAGCGGTAGTCGTCCTCGGTGAGGATCCTGAACCCTGAGAGGAGATGGACACCTTCGTCGAAGGTCGCCGACTTGGTCGTGGAGGCCGACCACGAGAGCGCCAGGAAGAGCGCCGCTCCCGCCGCCGCGGGCCAGAAGTCGAGGAGCCCGCTCCCGCCGCTCGAGCGCGCCATCACCCGGAGGCGCCCCGCAGCGCTTCCACGATCCGGGCTGATGCCTGCTCGAAGACGAGCGCGGCTTCGCCCGCGGGAATTCCCCCGGCGCGCGCCGCCTCGGGCGAGCCCCCGCCGCGCCCGCCTCCAGAGCGCGCGACCTCGCCGAGTATCGCCCCGAGCGCCGGGCCCTCTCCCTGCGAGCGCGCCGCAAGGAGAGTGGCCTTCCCCCCCTCGATGACGGCGACGAGGGCGATACGGCCGGGGGGCTCGACGAACTTCCTGATCAGAGCTTGCGCCTCCTCCACGCTCCTCTCGGCGCCATCGAAGATCCTCTCGAGTAGACGGAAAGCGCCGATCTCGCGCGCGCTCTCCGCGGCCGCCGCGGCTTCGAAGCCGGCCAGCTTCGCGCTGAGGGCCCCGACCCTCCGGTGGAGAGATTCCTTCTCCGCGACGAGGCGCGCGAGGGCCCCGGGCACGTCGGCGGGCGGAGCGGAGAGCGCCGCCACGCAGGCCGCGAGTACGGCGCGGGACTCCTCGAAGTGCGTGGCGGCGCGGGAGCCGCATGCGAACGTGATCCGGCTGAGCTTCTTCCAGGGCTCCCATGCGGTGACCGCGACGAGGCCCACCTGGCCCGTCCGTGCCACATGCGTCCCTCCGCAGGGGGTTTCATCGAAGCCCTCGATGACGATTGTCCGCACGGGATCGCCCGGCTTGAGCTTCAGGCCGGAGAGGGCTGGATCTTCCGTGGCGCTCGCGCCCGGGAGCGCTTCCGACTCACGCACCTGGACGGGCAGGTCGGCCCAGATGATCGAGTTGGCGCGGCGCGCCGCCTCGCGGATACGCCCCTCGTCGGGCGGCGACATCTCGACGTCGATGGTGCAGAGCGCGGAGCCGAGATGAAAGGAGCGCGTCCGCGCCGAGGCCACTTCCAGGAAAGCTCTCGAGAGCAGGTGCTGACCCGAGTGCTGCTGCATGTGGTCGAAGCGCCGCTGCCTGTCGATCGTCCCCTCGACGCGCGTGCCGGCAGGAGGAGGAAGCACTCCGGGGCCGGAGGTCTGGATGAAATGGAGCGGCCCCTCCGCCCCCTCCTGGACGTCGACGACCGGGAGCCCGCCGAGGGATCCCGTGTCGAAGGGCTGGCCGCCCCCCTCGGGGTAGAAGGCGGTTCGATCGAGCAGGAGGGCGAAGCGGCCTCCGGCCTCAGCCCCGGCTCCTCCTGCCGGCTCGACGCTCAGGATCGTCGCGTCGAACCGGGTGAGGGAGGAGTCCCGCTGATAGAGCCTCTCTGTCCGGCTGGCCATGAGCTCCGTTGGGGATCCCGCCCGTGCCGTCCGGCGGGAGCGCGCCTCCGGATGCTACATCACGCGATATCCCTGCCTGTCGGCCCGGCCATGCCCGCTCCGTGGCCCGAGCGCGTGCGACCAGGCGCCGTCCGCGATCTGTCCACGCCGGACGACCGGATGTCCGCCGGTGACCTCTCCCGATGACAAGGCCGGAATTCGATTGAGCCTTCCCGTCGTGGCAGTCCTCGATGCCACGAAAACAGGCTCCAGACAAGGGGTTTCCGCGCGGTCTTCGCTACTGGCTCGTCGAGGTCATGGCGTGACCCTGGCACTGCGATTGCTTATGTACTGAGCGGGGCCGGTGAGGCAACTAGGAAACGACACCGGGATACACCGGCCCTCCAAGAGTTCTTTCAAATCGTTGGAATTCGGGAGGCGCCGCACCCCTCCTCCCCCAAGAAGGAAGGTCCCCTCAAAAGGACACCCCCCTCGCGGCGGCTCCCGAAACCCTTGAAGGCGCGCCGTCGACCAGGACGTCACGCCAGTCATAAGGCCGGGGTACGAAAGCCGCACCCCCAGAGTCAATCCTCCTCCCTGACTCTCCCCCGCGGCACGGACCCCGGCCTTGTTGTTTCTGCCGCGGCTCAGCCCGCGCCCGCCTCCGCTTTCCTTCCCATGATCCTGATCACCGCCAGCACCGCCGCCGCGCCGGCGACGAGCGAGATCCAGGGAGAGATGCCGAAGCCCGAGGGGAGAGCCCCCACGAGGCCGGCGATGGCTGCCACCGTGAGCGCGTAGGGGAGCTGGGTGCGGACGTGATCCACGTGGTCGCAACCCGACGCCATGGAAGAGAGAACCGTGGTGTCGGAGATGGGAGAGCAGTGATCCCCGAAGAGCGCTCCCGCCATCACGCCCGCGGTGGATGCGAGGAGAAAGTGCCATCCCGGGGAGAGGGGGTCGGCTGCCCCGCCCATCGCGATCGCCAGCGGGATCACCACCGGGTACAGGATCGCCATCGTCCCCCAGGAGCTTCCCGTGGCGAAGGAGATCACCGATGCGACGAGGAAGACGCTGAGCGGGAGGGCCTCGATCGGCAGCCGATCCGAGAGCACGGAGGAGAGAAAAGAGGCGGTCCCCAGCGTCTGCGTCACGGCGCCGAGCGACCAGGCGAGCAGCAGGATGACGACGGCCATCAGCATGGAGCGGATCCCGCCGAGCCATGACCCGATCGCGTCGCGGATCGGGAGCCGCGCCACGGTGACGGCGAGCGCCACCGCGACGATGCAGCCCAGGAGCGAGCCCCACAGCAGCGGCATGAAGGGATCGGCTCCGCCGAACATGCTGGAGTGCGAGGCGCTCGAGTGTGCGGGCACTCCCTGAAGCCCCGCGTAGATCAACCCGGCGAGAACGGTCACGACCACGATCACGACGGGCAGGACCCCCGTCCACCATCCCGGCGAAGCTCCCGCGGCCGCTTCCTTGAGGCCCTCCGATGCAGCCGCCACGTCGGCCCCCGGCCGGGAGACACCCCGTCCGGAGGCGGCACGCCTCTCGGCCGCGAGCATCGGGCCGAAGTCCAGATTCATGATTATGATCGCCGGGACCATGAGGATGGCGAGAAGGGGGTAGAAGAGGTAGGGGATCGAGGCCAGGAAGACGCCGAAGGCCGCGACGGGCGGAGCACCCTGGGAGAGTTGCGCCGCCTGATCCAGCCCGTCTTTGATGTAGCCGACCTCGGCGCCGACCCACGTCGATACGAAGACGATGGCCATGACGGGCGCCGCCGTGGAATCGACGATGTAGGCGAGCTTCTCGCGCGAGATCTTCAGCCGATCGGTGAGGGGGCGCATCGTGTTGCCGACGATCAGGCAATTGGCGTAGTCGTCGAAGAAGATCAGCATCCCCGCGGCCCAGGCCGCGAGCTGACCCCGCATCCGGTTCGTCGTCAGCGGCGACACCTTTTCAACGATGGCTCGCGAGGCGCCCATGCGGCTCAGGACACCAGCCATGCCGCCGAGCAGGAGGGAGAACAAGATGATGGAGACGTGGTCCGGATCCGAAGCCTCGTCCCGCACGAAACGGCCCACCGTCGAGAAGAGGGCGCTGAAGGGGTTGAAGCCCTCGATGAAGAGGCAGCCGAGCCAGATCCCCGCGAAGAGACTCGTGACGGCCTCGTGAAAGACCAGGGCGAGAGCGATGGCCACGAGAGATGGAACGATGGTGACCCATCCCGGCAGGAGCGGACGCGCGAGGGCGCGCACCTCTTCGCCGACCTGGACCGTGATGGGGATCTGGGCGCTCGAGCCGACGACTAGCCCCGGGAAGAGGGTCTCGCCCTCCGCCGGGAGGGCCCCGCGCGCGAGGACGGTGCCGTCTCCCGCGCGAATGACGGCCTCGGAGCCTTCGGGGACTCCGGCCGTGACGACCTGGAGCCGGAAGGAGATCCCCGCGAGGAGGACTTCGGGCCCCGAGACGGTGATCTCCTGCGCGGCGAGCCCGGGCCCGGCGATGGCGGCTCCCGCGGCGAGGAGCGTTGCCCTCAGGAGGCGGATGCCCGGCGACATGGCGCGGGAGTTTGCTGGAGCGCGCCTCTCGCGTCAACCGGGATGGTGCTAGCGGGTCGTGACGACGGTCTTTCCGGCCGAGACGTTGCCGGCGCGGTCCCTCGCCCGGATCACGACCGTGTGCTCACCCGGCGCCAGGTCGGCGGTCGTGAAGCGGATGGTCTCGCGCGTCGAGTCGGCGACGCCGTCTTCGGGCATGACGAGCATCCACGCTCCCGCGTCGATCGACCAGGCGATCTCCTCGATCACCGAGAAGGAGTCCGTCACGACGGCCGTCACCTTCAGGGAGCGCGAGGCCGACCCGGCGACGATCTCCCCGACCAGCGGCGGCGTGTTGTCGACTTCGAAGGCAGCGGACTCGCGGGTGCTCGTGAGCCCCAGGCCCGGCGGGTTCCCGGGGGCGTCGCTCACGATCACGCGGAGGCGGTAGACACCGTCGGGCATCGCGGTGGTGTCCCAGGCGTGGAAGGGCTCCTCGAGCCCCTCGGCCAGGCTCTTCCACCCCGTCTCGTCCTCCCCTCTGAAAAAGACCACGGCCTCCAGCGGGTCGTCGTTGGCGTCGGTCGCCGTCCACTGAACGGATCGCATGCCTCGCTCCGCCGCGCGCTTCGGCTGTGACCCGCGGCGGCCCCTGGCTTCGCCGCCCTCACCCGATCGCCCCGACTGCGTGGACTGGAGCCATACGCCCGGGTCCATGACCTCCACCGATTCCACCTCGGGCGGCATGTTGTCGGGCAGGTAGTTCACCGTGATGGCGCGGATGACGGGTGAAGCCCCGCCCGAGCCGGAGCGCAGCGTCGCCTTCCACTGGATGAAGCGGGCCGCCGGGCTCGAGATCACCTCGCCGGAGGTCCTGTAGGGCCCCGACCAGCCGCTCCAGGTCGCGTCGGGGGCCTCGGTGTGGCCCGAGCGCACTTCGAAGAGGAGCTCGGTGGATGAGGGGACCTCTGCCTCCCAGGCGAGCGCACCCCAGCGCGAGGTGAACCCTGCGTCGCGCACGCCGCCGAGGATCGTCCCCTCCGTCGCGTAGCCCTCGCGGAGACGGTAGATGGCCCCCAGGTTGCTGGTCGCGGCGAAGACTCCGCGCGAGCCGCCGTCCACGAGGGCGTTGACCTGCTCGCTCTCGACGGCCGCCAGCTCGACCGCGTCCCCCTGGGAGGTCAGGCCCAGGATCCTGCCGCCCCCCGTGCCGACCAGGAGACCGCCTCCCGGTGCGGCCAGGAGCGCCAGAGGCAGGCGCGCATCAGAGCTCCAGACCTTCCTGGCGTATCCGTCCGGAGAAATCCTGTAGATCGATCCCGCGTAGGTCTCTTGAGGTTGCGGGCGGCGCTGGGCTCCATCGTTGCGCGGGGGATCCTCCTCATCGTCGTCGCCGCCGCCCTCGTTCTCCTCCACGTCGCCGTCGGGGGTGACGCGGATGGTGGTGACATTGCCATGAGTCTCCGAGCGGACGGCGCCCTGCTGGCCTTTTCTCGCGGGCGAGAGCGCCGCCGCGTAGGCGAAGCCATCGACGACGGCGAGCGCGGCAATCTCCCGCTCGGGCGAGTCGTAGAGGACCCGCGCCGCGCCGTCCGGATCGATCGCGAAGACCACGCCACCCCCGTCGCTTCCCGCGAGGAAGCCCCCCCGTCCGTCGGGAACGAGCGTCCGGATGTGATCCTCCCTCGAATCGAGGAGCACCTCGGATTCACCGTCCGGCCCGACCCTGTAGAGGCGCCCGGGCTGTCCCGTGGCCACGATGAGCCGCTTCCGCGAGTCGAACTGCATCGCCCAGATATAGGTGGCCTCGGGGTCGAAGAAGACCTTCGCGTCCGCCCCTTTCTCGATGCGGTAGACGCGCCCATCGGGGGAGGTGCCCGCGTAGAGGCGGCCGCGCTCGTCGAAGGCCAGGGTGTGAACCTCGACTTCAGGCGCATCGAAGATCACCTGGGCATTCTCGCCGTCCAGCCGGATCACCTGCCCGTCGTTTCCCCCGCCCGCGTAGAGCCGCCCCTCGGAGTCGACGGCGAGGCACCAGACGAGGGGCTGAGGAACCGCAGCCACCCGCTCGACGCCGGGGGCGAGCGTCAGCCTTCCCAGCGGCGAAAGAGCCACGCGCTCGAATCGGGCGTCGTTGTAGTCGGAGGCCTCGCGCGACCTCCACGCTTTGGCGCGGGCCGCGAGCGCCGGCGGCGCCGCGGCGCAGAGAAGCAGGGCCACGATGGCGAGCCGTGCCGGGGCGGCGGATGGGCGTGTGAGCGTCATGTATCTGTTCCTCGAGGGGTCTTCAGCGGATGTTGAGGGTCAGGACCACTCCGCCGACGACGACGGCGTCCGTAGGGAGGCTCGCCTCCCAGATCGTCGCCTCCGTCATCGTGGCGACTTCTCCCGCGCCTCGGTTCGTGCCCAGGGTGGTCAGGATCGAAGGGGGCAGTCCCGGGAGCACCTCGCTCTGCACGACCGCGCCGGCGAGGGGGCGCAGGGCCTTCGCGTAGAGGGCGTCGCCGCGGCGCAGGCCGTTGACGACGGCGATGATCTGATCGAGGCTCCCAGCCCCCGCGATCTGCCGGGCCAGGATGCCCCGCTCGGCCGACGCCAGGAAGTTCCCGCCGCCGACGAGCACCCGGAGCGGGCCCCGGGGGGCCTGCTCCGGCACGTCGAAGGTGAACGTGCGCGTCTCGACGCCGCCGCGCCACGACCGCAGGCGGACGTGATAGACGATCTCGTCACCCGGCGCCGCTTCGGTCCTCGAGGGCCAGACCCCCTCGACGAAGGTGATCCTCCCCTCCTCGACGCCTTCCGCGGAGATCTCCACGGACCGGACGGTCGGCGCCTCGAAGCGGTTCTGGTAGACGGCGCCGAAGATGGCCTGGGTATCCTGGGCCGTGGCCAGCGCCACGGAGCCTCCGCGGCCCAGGCCCGTGTAGAGGTTCTCGAAGACCACGTCGTCATGGCCCTCGAGCGCGATCCGGCTGCTGACGGTGATCGTCGAGTCGTTGGAGAAGGAGGGCGTGTTGGCAAGGCTGCCGGCGACGGCGATGGCGACGAGCAGGGAGGTCCAGTCCCGGTGCCGCGCCACTTCGTAGGAGAAGGACCTGTCCACCGAGGGCATCTTGACGGAGACGCGCAGCGGGAGCATTTCCGGAATCCGCGACGTGGTGCCGGCGCTCCCGGTCAGGCGGATGTCCTGCCAGGTGCCGACGGGCTCGAGGACCCGGATGAACTTGCTCGATCCCGCATCCGAGGCCAGCGTCGTGTAGACCTCCGCGCGGGCCATGGGGAACTCGTTGTACCCGGACTGGAGCAGGCCGTGGCCGAAAGCGAGGACCCGGTCGCCATCCACGTAGGTCACGGTCCCCGAAACCGCGAGCCCCATGTCACCCCGGACGAGCTGCGCCGCGATGGCGTCGCCCGGGCGGATGGGCCCGCGCGCCGGAGCGGGTCCGTTGCCGGCGCTTCCCGCCAGGACCAGGCTCCCCAGGCCTTCGAGGCTCGGAGCCAGCTCCTCCATGAGGCTCGGCGCCAGTCCCGAGACGACGAGCGGCGTCTCGATGGGGCGCAGAGCGCTCCCCGCGGCGACAGCGTCAACGGGCCCGCCGCGCTCCGGGCGATGCGAGGGCCCCGTGGCCACCGCCGGCGTGCCCGTCCCGAGACCCAGCATGTACTCGATGGGGGTGATTCCGGCGATGGGCTCCTTCGTGAAGATCCCCAGCCTGTAAGAGAGGGCGCCCATCAGGCGTCCGTCGACGTAGACCGGGCTCCCGCTCATCCCGGCCGCAACCCCGGTGAACTCCGCGCGCGCGCCGGAGAGGCGCCCGAGGATGAGGTGATGGTCCGGCCCCAGCGCATTCTCCATGACCGCCAGGATCTCGATGGGCAGCTCCTCGATCTGGCTTCCCGAGAGGACCGTGAGCACCACGCCCTTCATGCCCGGGACGACCTCGCTGACCGGGAGGAAGGGCGAGGGGGGGACGACGGCTCCAGTGATATCTCCGGCGAAGGCCGCGGGAGCCGGGAGGCAGGCAGCCACGAAAGCCAGCAGGAGGAGGGCGGTCTGGATGGAGGCGGGGCGCGGCCGGGGAGGGCCTACTCGCGTTCGGCCTTCAGGCCCTTCTTGATCGCCTCGACGATGAAGTTCTGCATCGAGGGCTGCTTGTCCTTGACGGTGCGGTAGACGAGGCATGGGAGCTTCAGGGAAATCTGGACACCGTCCTCGTCCAGGGTGTCGAGCCACTTGGTGAACTCCGCCCAGTCGGCCCACTGGTCCGACTGGATGGCGCCCTTCCGATACAACTCGATGAGCTCGATGTCTCCCCTGAGCTTGAAAACGACATCGTCGTCATCATAGTCGGCGAAGTCGCTGTAGGCAAAAAACTTCACCTCGCCCGCCGTCTGGTCCTTCCCCTTGATGCTGATCTCGGGGACCTTGTTGCACCGCATGAGGATGAAGTCTCCGCGACCCTTGAAATGGAAGGCCAGGATGGGATCGCTCTTGCGGTTGTTGTCCGAGGGGGTCTTCAGGGCGCGGTAGACCCGGCGCGCGATCTGCTCGTTCGTCGTATACGCACCCTGGCTCTTCCGCATGTCCACCCAACCATCCCCGAGATAGCCGCAGTATACGCAGCCGCATATTCGCAATCAATAGGTTTGCTCCCTCTGTCGCCAGGATCGGGGCCGTCGCGTCTCTAGGTGAGCGATCGCCGGGAGCAGTAACCCCCTCTTTCGTCTGCGAATTACGTCTCGGGATATTCGTGATCTGGCACGGAACGAACATGCGAAGAATTATCGCTAAATCTCCATATTCTCGGTTTGACGATGCTTTTCGGGCTGCCCATAGTATGCGCCACCACACAATCTACCTAGGCATTTCTGGGGTACGGAGGGGCAATGGGCACCGTCCGCGCACGCATGGTCCCGATCTGCCGCAGGCCACCAGCGCTGCTGCTGGCGCTGCTGAGCTTCGCTGGCTGGCTCTCCGACGCGCCGTTCGCGGCGCCCCCGAGCTCCCAAGAAGAGAAGATCTCCCCCGACCTCCGCCTCGCAGGCCGCGGCCGGCTCTCCCTGGCACGAGTCATCGTGCAGATGGATGGGCAGGCCGTGGAGCACGGGCGGGCGCGGGTGCGGGAGAAGGGCGGCAGTCCCGGGCGCAGCCTGGATCTCATCAACGGCTTCGTCGCCACTCTCCCGCACCAGTCCCTCGACGACTTCGCATCGGATCCGCGGGTGCGCCGGATCTCGCCGGACCGAAGGGTCCGGCCTTTCATGGCGGTGGCGGGCCCCACCTCCGGCGCGCCCCAGCTCTCACCGCCCTCGGGACTCACGGGCTCCGGGATCACCATCGCGGTCATCGACTCCGGGATCTTCCCTCACGAGGATCTCGGAGGGCTGCTCGGCTGGGTGGACTTCCTCGAGCCCAACACGCCCTTCAGCCGCGATCGCTACGGCCACGGAACCCACGTGGCGGGAATCATCACGGGCCGGCGGAAGCTGGATCCCTCCGGCTCGGGGCTCGCCTTCGGCGGTCTGGCGCCGGGAGCGTCGCTGATCTCGCTCCGCGTCCTGGACCGGAACGGCGAGGGCTATGTCAGCGACGTGATCGAGGCCGTGAGCTGGGCCGTGGCCCACCGCACCCTCTATGGAATCCGGATTCTCAACCTCTCGCTGGGCCACCCGGTGGCCGAGCCGGTGGCCCTCGATCCTCTCGCGCGAGCCTGCGAACAGGCCTGGCGCGCCGGGCTTCTCGTCGTCACGTCGGCCGGAAACCTCGGCCTGCACGGCAACGGCACCATCACGAGCCCGGCCAACGATCCCCTTCTCCTGACGGTCGGTGCTTCGGACCACCGGGGAAGCGTGGATCCCGGTGACGACGAGATCGCCGTCTACTCGTCGCGCGGCCCGACGCTCTTCGACCTCTTCGTGAAGCCCGACCTGGTCGCGCCGGGGCACGCCATCGTCTCGCTGCGCGCTCCCCAATCGACGCTGGATGTTCAGCACCCCGAGGTGCGCGTGTCGTTGGGCGACGGCCCGAAGGGCAAGGCGCGAGAGCCGCGCTACTTCGAGATGAGCGGCAGCTCGATGGCCGCCGCCGTCGTCTCCGCGGCTGCCGCCCTGCTCCTGGAGGCCGAGCCCGGGCTGGGACCCGACACGATCAAGGCGCGGCTCATGGGTTCCGCGCGGCGAATGGAGACCGAGTCCCTCTTCGACCGCGGCGCGGGCCTCCTCGACATCGCATCTGGACTTCAGCACCACGGCACCGCCGTCATGGCCCTCTCTCCTTCCGTGAGCGAAGCGGGGGGAGACGTCGTGCTGCACCACGCTCCCGATCTGTGGAGCGGGAGCGCCGACTGGACGGCCGAGGCGCTCTACGGGGACGCCTCGCTCTGGAACGAGGATCTGATCCTCGACAACGGCTTCCTCGACGATCCGTGCGTCACCGGAGAGGGCGTCATCTGGCAGGGCCTCGACGGTGAAGGAGTCATCTGGCAGGGCTCGACCGGCCAGGGCGTGATCTGGCAGGGCATGGATGCCGAGGGCGTCATCTGGCAGGGCCTGACGGGTGAAGGAGTCATCTGGCAGGGCGTCACCGGCACCGGAGTGATCTGGCAGGGGAGCACGTCCGAGACGACGTGCACCTCAGGCGCCGGCGTGATCTGGCAAGGGGGGGTGATCTGGCAAGGCTCGACGGCTGCGGGTGAGGGGGTCATCTGGCAGGGGGTCTGTGAAGACCCGGCAGGCTGCTGTGAGGACCCGGAAGGCTGCTGATTTCTGAATTCCTCGGGGGTGCTTCCCTCTGGCAGGGCCCCATAACGGGGAGAGGGGGTGTCTTCGGGGACCCTGGCCCGGGGTCCGGCTCGCTGAGTGGGTCCACGAGCCGGATCCCGGGCCCCACCCGCCCGCCGCCGGCAGGCCGCCGGCATCATGCGCGACCATAGCAAACGCATCGCGGCGCTCCTGAGCGTCCTCGCGCTCGAGGGGATCCTCATCACGGATCCCGTCAGGCCCTGGCTGCCCTTCAGCCTCTGGACGCTCAACCACGACGCCTTCTCAACGGCGGGCCTCCTCGCCTTCGTGGCGGTGGCCCTCCTGGGAGGGCTGCTCCCCGTCTCCTTCCCCGGCCTCCGGCCGCTCCCGGTCAGCTTTCCCCTGATCGCCACCTGCCTCCTTCTCTACGGACTGCCCCCCGCGGCAGCGCTGGCAGCACTCACGGTCCTCGTCGGCTCCATCAGCGGAGCGGCGAGCTGGGGACTCATGCAGCCGACGCCCCGCGCGCCCTGGCCGGCAACGCTGGCCGGTATGGGCATGGGGCTCGTCATCGCCGACGCCTCCGGCTACTTCCTTCCCTTCGACCCGATGAACCGGGGCACCTTCGAGCTGAGCGGGATGCTCGCGACCTTCGGGCTCCTCGCAACGGCGGGAGCGCTCGCCTCCCTCGTGGCGCGATGGCTGGCGGCCCCCTCGGCCGCCGGCGCCACGACGTCGGAAGATCTCGGCCGCGTCACCGCATCGGCCCCCATCGCCGCCGTGATGGCTCTGGCGGCGGCGCAGGCCGTGAGAGTCTGGGGGCTCGGCCCGATCGAGATCTGGCTCGTGACACCCTTCGCGGCAGCGGCGCCGCTCGCCGTGGCATGGTCGCGGGCGCGCCGGCGGGCCGTCTCGGAGGGAGGGCGCGCGGAGCTGCTCACGAGCGTCCTCGAGGCGCTCGCGCTCGCCATCGAGGCCAAGGATCGCGTCGCGGCGACCCATCTCAAGAGGATGCGGGCTCTCGCGCGAGGCCTGGGCTCCCGCCTCGGGCTGACCGCCGCCGAGCTGGCCACCCTCGACCTCGCTGCGCTTCTTCACGACGTCGGCAAGCTCGCCGTGCCCGAGTGGATCCTCTCCAAGCCCGGGCGCCTCAACGAGGAGGAGTTCCAGAAGATGACCGCCCATTCGGAGATGGGCGGGCGCATCCTCGCGGGCGTCGCCAGAGCCGGTGAGGTGGCGGCCCTGGTCCGCCATCACCACGAACACTACGACGGCACAGGGTACCCGTCCGGCCTCTCGGGCCCGTCGATCCCGCTGGGCGCCAGGATCCTCGCCGTCGTGGACGCCTACGAATCGATCATGTCCGAGCGCGCCTACCACCACGCGCTGGGGCGAGGCGAAGCTCTCTCCTACCTCGAGAGCCGCTCGGGGCTGCAGTTCGATCCGCGCGTGGTGAGGACGCTGGCGGACGGACTCGCCGGGATCGAGCGTGAAGTCGCGGCCGCGACGGCGGCCCCCTCCCCTCATCGGCTCCAGGAGACCCTGGATCTGATCGCGTCGTCGAACATGGAGCTCTACTCGCTGCACGAGATCGGCCAGGCCCTCGGAAAGAACCTCAACGTGGAGGAATCCCTCAGCCTCATCGCGACGCGGCTGAGCAGCCTCTTCCACTTCACCTCCTGCGCCGTGTATATCGTGGATCGCGAGCGAGGCGTCCTCGTCCCGAGGATCACCGCCGGCAGGGACGCGGAGCGGATCAAGGCGATGGAGCTTCCCCTGGGAGAGGGGCCGAGCGGCTGGTGCGCCCGCGAGGGCCGCGCCATCATCAGCGGGGTGCCGGTGGAGCCGATGCTGCGCGCGGGGAACCGCTCCGATTTCGAGTGGCTGCCTGAGGGCGACGTGATCACGGATCTTCCCTCCTGCATGTCCGCGCCTCTCCGGACCGAGAACGAGATCGTCGGCGCCATCACGCTCTACGACACGGCGCGGAACCCGTACAGCCTGGAGGAGGAGCGGCTGCTGGCGATGGTGAGCCGGCAGGTGACGCCCGCGGTCCGCACGGGGCTCCTCTTCGAGCGCTCGCGCGAGCACACGCTGACCGATTTCCTCACGGGACTGCCCAACCAGCGCTACATGTTCGTCGCCATGGACCAGGAGCTGATGAGGAGCCGGCAGGCCGGCGAGCCTCTGACGATCCTCGCCATCGACCTCGACGGCTTCGCGCGCCTCAACGAGGATCACGGCCACCCGGCGGGTGATCGCTACCTGATAGGCGTCGCGAAGGTGATCCGCTCCCAGATGCGGGATCGCGACACCTGCGTGAGGTACTCGGGCGACGAGTTCGTGGCCATCCTCCCCGGAGTGGGCCGTGAGGAGTCGATGCACGTCGTGGAGAGGATCCGCGCCGCGGTGGAGGCATTCACCGTCGAGGCGGGCGGCAAGGCGTGTGGAAACATCACGGCCAGCGTGGGCAGCGCGACCTTCTCGCTCGACGGAGATACCTGGGAGCAGATGATCTCCGCGGCCAAGGAACGCCTCAGCCGGGAAAAGACCTTGCGCCGGGCGAGCCAGGTGTCAGGCTCCACTCTGATACCCTTCCGCCGCAGCAGCACCAGCGAGAGCTGATCGGAGTGAGAGCATGACGCCAGCATCCAAGGAAAGCCGCAAGGGCAACGGCCACTCCGACGAGCGCCGCACCGGCTACGATCGCCGCCTCGGCACCGACCCCACCTACGCCGGCCCCGAGCGCCGATCCCGCAAGCCCCGCCGCACCACCGATCGCGCCCCCGACAAACCCGTCCGGCGGTAGTTGAGCGACAACGATTCCGAGTCGCCTTCGCGCGCGGTGCTCACCCTGCACTTGCCATCCGGGCCGGGTCGCGGTAGCGTGCCGGTCACGGCATCGCTCCCGATCCTGATTCGCCCACCGGAGCCGAGCCTCCCCCACGTCCGCTGGTGTGGAGACCCCTCCGGGCCGCGCAGCGGACTGCGTCTGGAGCAGCGCGGAGCATCGATGGCCCGGCTCTACGAGTACCAGGGCAAGGAGATCCTCGCCGCCCACGGCGTCGCGGTCCCGAAGGGCCGCGTCGTCTCCACGCCGGATGAGGCGCGCGACGCGGCCGCCGCCCTGGGCCGCCCCGTCGTCGTGAAGGCCCAGGCCTGGAGCACCGGCCGGGCCGGCATCGGGGCCATCCGTTTCGCCTCCAACCCCCAGGAAGCAGCCGAGCACGCCCGGGCGATCCTCGGGATGAAAATCGGCAACTTCGTCGTCGAGAAGCTCCTCGTCGAGGAGCGGCTCCCCATCAAGCAGGAGATGTATGCCGGCGTCATCGTCGACGACGCCGCGCGCACGCTGACCGCGATCTTCTCCTCCGCCGGGGGCACCGGAGTCGAGGAGATCGCGCGGGAGCACTCCGACCGCGTCGCGCGCATCCCCTTCGACGTCGTCGAGGGGCTCGCCGGCCACGTCGCGCGCAACGCGCTCAGGAAGATCGGCCTGACCGGGGACACGCTCGTCCGCGCGGCCTCCGCCCTCACTTCCCTCGCGAAGGCCGCCCGCGCTGTGGAGGCGCGATCGGCCGAGATCAATCCCCTGGTCGTGCTCGAGAACGGCACCCTCGCCGCCGCCGACTGCCGCATCACCGTGGACGACTACGCGGTCTTCCGCCATGAGGAGCTGGGCATCGAGATCGCCCGGGAGTTCGACCGGCCTCCGACCGCGCTGGAGCGGATCGCCTGGAAGGTCGAGGAGAAGGACTACCGGGGGACCTTCTACTTCATCCAGCTCGAGCAGGGCTTCGCGCGCGGCGATCGCGTCGTGGGTTTCCATGGAGCCGGGGGGGGCGGCTCGATGATGTCCATGGATGCTCTCCTGCGCGAGGGCTTCCGGATCGCGAATTTCACCGACACCTCCGGCAACCCGCCGGCCTCGAAGGTCTACCGGGCCGCGAAGGTCATCCTCTCGCAGGCGGGCATCGACGGGTACTTCGGATCGGGATCGGGCGTGGCCAGCCAGGAGCAGTTCCACTCGGCTCGCGGCCTCGCCAAGGCCTTCTGGGAGATCGACCCCGGCATCCCGGCGGTCATCCGGCTGGGCGGCAATCAGGAGGAGCGCGCCATCCAGATCCTCTCCGAGGCCGCCCCCTTCCTCTCGGCGCCCCTGGAGGGCTACGGCAAGGATGATTCGGCCGATCGCTGCGCGCAGCGGCTGCGGGAGATACTCGACGGGGACGTGAAGACCGCCGGGGCAGCCACGCCGCCCACGCGAGGGCGCGCGGCCCCGGCCGAGCCCTACACCTTCAAGACGGTCACGGGCACCATTACTTACGACCACTCCGCGTGCCGCACATGCGAGACCCAGATCTGCATCAAGGAATGCGTGCCGCAGATCCTCAAGGAGGAGAACGGCGTGCCCGTCCTGGCGATCAGCCGGGAGGAGGCCGCCCGCGGGAAGTGCACCGAGTGCCTGGCCTGCGAGACAGAGTGCGTCCTGCGCGGGAACAAGGGCGCCTTCATCAGCCTGCCCATCGAGGGGCTGGACGCCTGAGCCATGGCCATACTGATCGACGAGACGAAGAAGGTGCTCATCCAGGGGATCACGGGGCGCGAGGGCATGGCCCGGGCGAAGCTGATGATGGACTACGGCACCCGCGTCGTGGCGGGCTGCACGCCGGGCAAGGGGGGGCAGGAGGTGCTGGGCGTGCAGGTCTACGACGCCGTGGAGGAGGCGGTGCATGCGGCGGGCGGGATCGACGTTTCCGTGATCTTCGTCCCCGCTCCGCTCGTGAAGGGGGCCGCGCTCGAGGCCATCGACGCGGGCGTGAAGCTCCTCGTGCTCGTTCCCGATCGTGTCCCCATCTACGACGTCCTCGAGATCTCCCGCGCCGCGCAGAAAACCGGGGCCCGCTTCCTCGGCCCGAATACGCTCGGCTGCCTCAGCGTCGGCCGGGCCGTCCTCGGGATGATGGGCGGCCGCGCGGCGACGGCGAAGGCGTGGTTCCGCCCCGGCAGCGTCGGCGTCACGTCGCGAAGCGGCGGGATGACCTCCTCAACGGCCTACTACCTCAGCCGCGCCGGCGTCGGGCTCAGCACGATCGTCCACGTCGGGGGCGACGCCGTGGTCGGACTCCCCCACCCCGACGTGGCCCGGATGTTCCAGGACGATCCCGCCACGGAGGCGATCGTCATGTTCGGTGAGATCGGGACCTCGCAGGAGGAGCGGGTCGCCGACCTCATCGAGAAACGGATCGTCACCAAGCCGGTCATCGCCTGCATCGGGGGCAAGGCGGCGCGCGCCGGCACCCGCTTCTCGCATGCGGGGGCGATCGTCGAGGGGGGCCGCGGCACCCACGAGGGAAAGGTGGCCCGGCTGCGCGAGGTGGGAGCCACGGTCGTGGACTCGTTCAACGACCTGCCCGCGGCAACACTGAAAGTGCTCGGCCGCACGGCGGCCTGAGCGGAGTCGAGGAGCGACATGGCGGACCTGCACTGGAAGACGGCCATCACGAAGGTGGAGCCCAACCGGATCTCCCTGAGGGGCTACGCCATCGATCAGCTCATGGGAGGGATCTCCTTCGCCGAGGGCTTCTACCTGGCGCTGAAGGGGGATCTCCCCGACGCGAAGTCCGGGAGGATGATCGAGGCCATCCTGGTCTCCTCCATCGACCACGGCGCGACGCCGCCCTCGGTCCTGACGGCGCGGATGGTCGCGGGGACGGGGGCTCCTCTCTCATCCGCCGTCGCGGCGGGAGTGCTGGCCATCTCGAAGCTGCACGGCGGGGCCATCGAGGACGGCATGATCCAGATGATGGAGGTCGCCCGCCGGGCCGACGACGAGGGGTCGACCATCGAGGCCGCCGCCGCCCGCTTCGTCATGGAGGCGAAGGAGAAGGGGCGCCGCCTCTCTGGATTCGGCCACAGGGTGCACACGGATGACCCGCGCACGGGCAAGCTGCTCCGACTCGCGGAGGAGCTGGGCATCGCGGGGCGCGCCGTGGCCGTCGCGCGGAATCTCGAATCGAAGCTGGCCGCGTCGTCGGCGAAGAAGCTGCCGCTCAACGTGGACGGAGCCATTGCCGCGATCCTCTGCGACATGGGATTCGACCCCTCGGTCGGCAACGCATTTTTCATTCTCTCGCGGGTGGCCGGGATGGTCGCCCACGTCCAGGAGGAGCGGACGCGGGAGCGCCCGATGAGGCGCATCGACCCGGCCGACCATTCCTACGACGGCCCGCCCGATCGAGATCTGCCACAGGAGAGGAAATGAGCAGGTACAGGATCGCCTGGCTCCCCGGCGACGGGGTCGGCAAGGACGTGATGGACGCCGCGAAGCTCGTGCTCGACGCCGTCCGCTTCGACGCGCAGTACGTCCCCGGCGACATCGGCTGGGAGTTCTGGTGCAAGGAGGGCAACCCCCTTCCGGACCGCACGCTCAAGGTGCTCCGCGAGACGGACGCCTGCCTCTTCGGCGCCATCACGAGCAAGCCCAAGGAGGAGGCCCATAAAGAACTTTCCCCTGGCCTCCAGGGAAAGGGCCTCTCCTACGCGAGCCCGATCGTCCGGCTGCGCCAGGAGTTCGACCTCCATACCAACCTCCGCCCCTGCAAGGCCTACCAGGGCAACCCGCTCAACCACCGTGACGACATCGACATCGTGGTCTTCCGCGAGAACACCGAGGACCTCTACGTGGGCGTAGAGTTCCATCCCCTGCCCGCCGAGGTGCGGGACGTCTTGATGAAGCACCACCCCAAGATGAAGCGCTTCGCCGAGACGCCGCTTGACGAGATCGCCATGTCGTGCAGGATCAACACGGCGAAGGGCTCCCGCAGCATCTCGAAGCAGGCCTTCGAGTTCGCCCGGAAGTACGGCTACAAGACGGTCACGATCGTGGAGAAGCCCAACGTCATCCGCGAGACTTCCGGCATGATGATCCGGAAGGCGCGGGAGGTGGCGAAGGAGTACCCGGGCATCGATCTCTGGGAGACGAACATCGACGCCATGTGCATGTGGCTCGTGAAGAATCCCCAGAACTACGGTGTGCTCGTCTCCTCGAACATGTTCGGCGACATCGTCTCGGACCTGTGCGCGCAGCTCGTCGGGGGGCTGGGCTTCGCGGCCTCGGCCAACATCGGTGACAAGTACGCCGTCTTCGAGCCCACCCATGGATCGGCTCCCAAGTACGCCGGCCAGTACAAGGTCAACCCCATGGCCATGCTCCTCACCGTGAAGCTCATGATGGACTGGCTGGGGGAGAAGGAGACGGCCACGCGGCTCGAGCAGTCGATCGCCGCCGTGATCGCCGAGGGAAAGGTCCGCACCTACGACGTGGGAGGCACCGCCTCGACGCTGGACGTGGCGAAGGCCGTGGCCGCCCGGCTGGGCTGACGTAGCTCACTTCGCCTGCGGCGTCCGGAGCCTATCCGAGCACCACGCGCACGTGGTGCTCTTTGCCGTCGTCGGACAGGGGGATGAGCGCTTCTCCCGGGAGCGCGGCTCCGTCGAGGCTGAGCCGGGATACGCCGCGGCAGACTCCCTTCGGGTTCTCGACGGTGATCCGGTAGAGGCTGAGGCCGTGACGGTAGGCGATCTCGAAACCTTTCCATCCCCGGGGAATGCACGGATCGATGCGGAGGGCGGAGCCTCGCTTCCTCAAGCCGAGAATCCACTCCAGCCCCGCGCGGTGCCACCAGCCCGCAGCTCCTGTGTACCAGGTCCATCCCCCTCGTCCCACGTGGGGAGGCTCGGAGTAGATGTCCGCGGCTATGACATACGGCTCGACCTTGTACTTGCGCACATCCGCACGACTGCTCGCGTGGTGGATGGGGTTCAATAGATTGAAGAGCTCGGCGGCCTTGTCGCCGTCGCCCAGCTCGGCGAAGGCCATGACCGACCAGATCGCGGCGTGGGTGTACTGTCCACCGTTCTCCCGGATTCCGGGGGGGTATCCCTTGATGTACCCGGGGTCGAGGGATGTCTTGTCGAATGGCGGGGAGAGGAGCAGCAGAAGGCGGTCCGCGCGCCGGACGAGCCAGCGCTCCACGGATTCCATGGCCTGGCGGGCCCGACCCCTGTTGCCGGCGCCCGAGAGAACCGCCCAGGACTGCGAGATGGAGTCGATCCGGCACTCGTCGTTCGCCGCCGACCCTAGCGGCGTTCCGTCGTCGAAGAAGGCACGGCGATACCACTCGCCGTCCCACGCTTCCCGCTCCAGCGAAGCCTCCAGAGAGGCTGCCCTCGCCAGCCAGCGCGCCGCACGCTCGCCCTCCGCGCGCAGGCCGGCAATCCGGGCGAACTCCCTCAGGTTCACGAGGAGAAACCACCCCAGCCAGACGCTCTCTCCGCGGCCCCCGTGGCCAACGCGGTTCATGCCGTCGTTCCAGTCCCCGGCGCCGATCAAGGGCAGGCCGTGGCTGCCCGCGTCGAGACTCAGGTCCAGGGCCCGTGCGCAATGCTCGAACAGCGTCGCCCGCTCCTGCGATTCCATGGGCTCGAAGTACGCTTCCTGCTGCTGCTCTTCCAGTTGCGATCCTTCGAGCCACGGAACCACCTCGTCGAGCACCGCCTGATCCTCGGTCGTCCGGAGATAATGGGCCACCGCATAGGGAAGCCAGAGGCGGTCGTCGGAGATCCGGGTTCGGACCCCGCGGCCCGTGGAGGCGTGCCACCAATGCTGGACGTCCCCTTCCTTGAACTGCCGGGCAGCGCACCTGAGCATCTGCTCGCGCAGGATATCGGGCCTGGTCGCCGCCAGGGCCAGGACATCCTGGAGCTGGTCGCGGAAACCGTAGGCCCCACCCGTCTGGTAGAGAGCGGATCGGGACCAGATCCGGCACGAGAGCGTCTGGTACAGCAGCCAGCGGTTGAGCATGAGGTCCATGGAGCGATCCGGAGTTTTGACCTGCACCGCTTCCAGCAGGCCGTCCCAGTGATCCTTGATCTCCCGGAGGAGCTCATCGCAGCTCACCACGCGATAGCGCTCGATCAGGGATCGAGACTCCGTGACACTCTCACCCTGCCCCAGCAGGATCAGCACCTCGGTGCGTTCCCCGGGCCCGAGCTCGACGATCGTCTGCAGCGCCGCGCACGGATCCAGGCCGGCGCCGGTCCTTCCCGAGAGCCCCTCGCCGCGCTCCAGAGACCCAGGATGGTCGAGGCTCGCGTTGCGGCCCAGGAACTCAAGGCGGTCGCCGGTCCAGGAGGTCTGGAGCCCCCCCATGTCGGCGAAGGCGACCCGGTTCGCGAAAGCTCCATTCCAGGAGTTCCGCGCGAGCATGGCGCCCGTCGCGGGGTCGATGTCTGTGACCACGAAAGGGCAGGGACCCGCGCGCGCGACACCGAGCACCCACTCCGCATACGCCGTGACCGAGAGCCGCCGGGTGCGGCCGGATCGATTCTCCAGAGTGAGGCGTGAGATCTTGACGGGGTCGCGCAGGGGCACGAGCATCAGGAGATCCAGCACGATGCCGTGCGATGTGTGCTCGAAACGGCTGTACCCCTGGCCATGCCGGATGACATAGGGCCACGCCTCTTCGCGGATGGGGAGGCAGGTGGGTCCCCAGACCAGACCGCTCTCCTCGTCGCGCACGTAGATCGCCTCGCCCGGCGTGTCGCTGACCGGGTCGTTGGACCACGGCGTCAGCTTGTTTTCCCGGCTGTTCACGGACCAGGTGTACCCCGAGCCGGACTCGGAGACCTGGAATCCGAAACCCGGGTTGGCTACCACGTTGATCCAGGGAGCCGGCGTCCACTGCCCTTCGCCCAGGACCGTGACGTATTCGCGACCGTCCGGTGTGAATCCTCCCAGGCCGTTGAAGAACTCAAGATCCAGTGCGGGAGGGGGAATGGTATCCGCCTTCCCGCGAGGCGAGCGGAGCCGCGGCGGAGCGGGCCCCGGCCGTTCGAGACGGATGGCCTGTTCGGCCAGCGAGCCCCGGCTCGCCAGGATCAATACGCGCGCCGCCGAGCGCAGAAGGACCAGGTCCTGTGCGGGCAGGAGGTCCTCCCGCAGGACGAAGACGCTTCCGTGCTCCCCGTGCGTCTCGTGCCCGACCGCGGTCTGGCTCGCCCGGACCATGGACTCGACCGACTGCTGGAGATCCTGCGAATAGGACGTGCCCTTCGCGTTGAGGATCACCAGATCAGCGGAAACTCCCTTCAACCTCCAGTACTCGTGCGCCCGCAGGAGCTGCCTCACGACATCCCGCTCTTCGTCCTGCTCGATGCGCACCAGAGCGATCGGAAGATCTCCCGAGATGCCGTGCGTCCAGAGCCCGGACGCGCCCCCGCGGTTCGCGGCCAGGACCTGAGGCGCCGCGCGCAGCGTGGGATCGGCGTACAGCAGGCGATTGGCCAGGCGCTGGAAGAGATGCGCCTCGTCCTGGGTGATCATCAGGTGATGCAGCTGGACCTGGGCTCGCGTCCAGGCCAGCGTGCTCTCCCGCTCGAAGGTCGCAGGCTGCTCGTACTTCTCGGCGATCTGGAGCGCCTCCTCCCGTGAACGCGCCACGAGCGTGGTGTACACGATGCGGACCGTCCCTTGAGGAGGAAGGGCCACGCGGTGCCGGAGGCTCACGATGGGATCCAGAACCGTCCCCGCCGAGTTGGTCAGGGGGCCCCCGTCGATCACGGAGATCGGCGTTCGGATCCCGCGGCCCCGTCCCAGGAAGCGCGCGCGGTCCGTCTCGTACTGCAAGGGGCGGACGACTTCGCCTTCCAGCGCTGCCAGATGGGCGAGCCAGACCTGCGGCTCGCCTGCCGCGCGCGGTCGCCGTGTGGCCAGCAAGGCACCGAGCTTTTGAACGAACTCGGTCTCCACGAACAGATTCGAGAAGGCGGGGTGGGCCTCGTCCGCCGCCTGCGGAGCCAGAACGACTTCGGCATAGGACGTGAGATCGATCTCACGGTCCCGGTTTTCGAGGTTGGTCACAGTCAGCCGGCGGAGCTCGGCGTCGTCCTCGGGAGAAACCACGACTTCCAGGATGATCGAAAGGGACCGGTCCCTCTGCTTGAGCCTGGCCCGGTCCTCCGAGTAGACGACGTCGTAGTGTTCCGCGGGGGTAGCACTCGGCTGGTATCCAGCTGACCACACGCCACCGGTCCCCACGTCCCGCAGGAAGACGAACGTCCCCCAGCAATCACGCGTCGTGTCCTCCCGCCATCGGGTCACGGCAAGCTCGCGCCAGCGGCTGAACCCGGAGCCCGCGGCCGTGACCATGACCGTGTAGCGCCCGTTGGAGAGCAGATGAGTGCGGGGGGTGATGTCGTGCGGCGAGTCGAACTGCCGTAGAGTGGGCGGAATCAGGTCCCGCACGAGCGAGGCGACCTGGACCTCCTCGGCCCGGGGCCGGGTGATGGCCACCGCACGCGGTGTGCGCTCCTGGAGCAGGAGCTCCGCCGCCCGGATCATCGGATGAGCGTGAAAGCGCTTCCGGGTCAGCCCGTCGTTCAGCACGTTCCCCAGAGAGATGAGAGTCATCCCCTGGTGATGCGCCATGTAGGCGCGAACCACGGCCGCGGGGAGCTTCTCCGGCAGCCTCGAGGGGGTGTAATCGAGCGCTTCGTAGAAGCCGTAGGCTCCGCGCGCTCCTGCCCGCTCGAGGCGGGCGAAGTTCTCCAGGGCGGCGCCGGGGTCGACCATGGCCGCGAGTGCGGTGGCGTACGGAGCTACCACCACGTCCTCGAAGAGCCCGCGTTTGAGCCCCAGACCGGGGACGCCGAACGCGGAGTACTGGTAGATGAGCTCCGCGTCGCGCACGTTGTAGGCGGATTCGGAGACTCCCCATGGAACCCGGCGCTCCGCGCCGTAGCGGATCTGGCGCCCGACCACGAGGCGGCTCGTGAGATCCAGCAGGCTCTGGGCGGGCTGCGACATCACGAGAAGCGGCATGAGGTACTCGAACATGGACCCGGACCAGGACACCAGGGCCGCACCGTGGCCGATCGGCGTGAGGGATCGGCCGAGATGGAACCAGTGCTGGGGCGGCACGTCGCCCTTGGCGATGGCAAGAAAGCTCGCCAGCCGTGCCTCGGAGGCCAGAAGGTCGTACCTGCCCGGATCGAGCGTGCTGTCGGCGACGCGATAGCCGATGGAGAAGAGCTTGTACGTTGGATCGAACAGGAACTGGAAGTCCATGGCCTGGGCCAGTTCTTCGGCGAGCGAGGCGAGGGCTGAAAAACGGTGCGCGAGAATCCCCTCGTGGAGCTGCAGATCGCGCGCGTGGCTCTTGACGGAACCGTGGACGGCGCTCGCCCAGATCAGCATCCCGGATCGGGAGTCGTCCTGGACCTCGCTCGAAAGCGTGCGCGCGATGTCAAGCAGATCGGCCGCTCGAGCCTCGAGATCGTGGATGCGGCGGAGCCGTTCGGGCAGCGACGCCGGGGGATTCTCCAGAGCGGCCGCCGTCGCATCCACCGCCTCGCGCAGCTGCGCCGCCGTGACCGTCTGGGCACGGCGGGAATTCTCGACCCCTTTCATCGAATCGATCAGCAGCTCGAGAGCGTCCTCGATCCCTTCGAAGACCTCCGGGCCTGCAACGGGATGGTGCATGTGCTCGCGGCACGCCTGAGCCAGGGCGATCAGATACCCACCGAGGTTTCCGCTGTCGACGGTGGAGACGTACATGGGCTCCAGCGGCCGGAGGTCCCGGGTGTCGTACCAGTTGAGGAAATGACCCCGGACGCGGCGCAACCCGCTCATGGTCTGCAGCGTGGCCTCGATCCGCTCCACGGTTTCCAGGGCTCCGATCCAGCCGAGATCGCGGGCGACCATCGTGCTGAGCAGGTAGAGCCCCATATTCGTCGGCGATGTGCGGCGGGCTTCGACAGGCTCGGGATCCTCCTGGAAGTTGTCCGGCGGAAGGCTATGGCTCCGCTCGTCGACGAACGTCTCGAAGAAGCGCCAGGTCCGGCGGCCGATGAGCCGCAACGAGCGCGTCTCCACGGAGGAGAGCACCTGTGACTTTGCGATCTTCGGGGGGACGCTTATCCGCCAGGCGAGGACGGGTGACCCCACCCAGAGGAGAACGAACGGCAGGGCCACGGGCCAGGCTCCCGGTTTGAGCACGGCGAAGAGCAGGCCGGCTCCGGCAGCCAGCCCTACGCCCCAGCGGAGGTGCCCGTAGAAGACCCGGAGCCTCAGGTCGGCTCCGCGGCCCGCCTGCGCGGCCGTGACCCACTCGAGGAGATTTCGTTTCGTGACGTAGAGCCTGCCGAGGGTGCGGACGATGGCGTCCACCATGAGCCAGGCCTGGTGGGCCAGCATGGTGATGGCCAGAAGCGTCTGCGACAAGGCCACCTGGGTGTCGTGCCCCACGGCGCGAAGGTGGCTTCGCTTGGAGACCCCCCATCGCCGCGGGATGAGGCCGTCGAGAATCGGGATCACCGCAGGCACGACGACAGATCCGACGAACAGAACGGTCCATGAGAGCGGAGGAACGGCGGGGAGGATCCATGCGGCGACCGCGACCAGGAACGCCGAGGGCGCGGAGAGGCTCCGCCTGAGGTTGTCCACCATCTTCCATCGACCGTGCAGGGGGATGCGAGCCCTCTGCTTCCCGCCCGCGGCGTCGGGCGCGCGGCCAAGGATCCAGGGCAGGAGCTGCCAGTCACCACGCGCCCATCGATGGTGGCGGCGGGCGGCCACCTCGTAGTTGGTGGGGAATTCCTCGAA
>CAZMRF010000062.1:0-30856 GCA_964568735.1 uncultured Acidobacteriota bacterium | reverse complement strand
CGAGGAAACCAACTCCGGGCGACAGTAGATCCTCGCGCAATTCGCTTGTTTTGGGGCTAGGACAGCTCCAGTAGCAACGCGATTCAGGGCATCTCGAAGAGGTGGATGTCGGCAGGCAGGTTCGGCCGCACATCGAGGAGCGTCGTCGTCTGGAGCAGCTTTCCGGTCGCAAGATCGGTATCGCGCGCCTGGAACGGGAAGCTCACTCCATCGATCTCGCGAAAGTCGCTCCAGACGGTCTCGATGGTCGTCACTGTCGGGTCGATGTCGGGGTGGAGGGCCTTGCGGACGCGGGCCCGTGTGATCATGAAGCTCGCGGGGTGCACGTAGTAGCGCGTTTCGAAGCCGTCGTCGAGGGTCAGCAGGATCACGTAATAGGAAACGCCGTCCACCTCTTCGCGCCCCACGAGCTCGAGCCGATGGCCGTGGTCTGCCATTTCGCGGAGCCCCAGAATGTTCGTCGGAAGCTGGCCGGAGTGACGCAGGGCCGCGGTGCCGCCTGCGCTGGCCAGAACCGCATGCTCCTCCCCACCCGGCATCTGCCAGCCGCGCTCGCCGTCATAGGCCTCGGTGAAGACGCGCTGGCCGTCGATGAAGACATCGATCCGCATGCGCCCTCTGCGGTCCACACTCCAGACTCCCTCCGCCGTGTAGGTCGGCTCCACGATGCGCAGCTTCACTTCAAGGCTCTGGATGGCCTCGATCGCCCCCTGTCCGCCGCGAGCCTCGGTGTGGCTTCCGATCAGCTCACTGAGCCTGGGTGCGGGACTCCTGGGCGCCCCGCAGTCTGCCACCCCCATGCAGAGGAGCGTGACCATCGAAAGAGACAGGGCTCGGCAGGTCGAGGGCACAGCGTCAGCCGGCGGTTCGCTTCTCGAGGACGGGCGCCAGGGCGCCCCACGTTTCGGGGTCCTGGCTGAGGAGGGTCTCCAGGTAGATGACCACGTCCTGACGATTGCTGTCCGCCAGGAGCGCATCCACGGCCGTCTCGAGCGACTCCTTCGAGGGGGCCTTCATCTCGGCGCGGATCTGGCCCTGCTCGTGCTCGATCCCGAGCGCATCGAGAAACCTCCCCATCAGGGGTCCCTGCCGCTCGATGTGGTAGGCGTAGAGGATCGTGCCCGCGACGTGGTCGCTGAGGGCATGCCATCCGGCCAGGAGCGCGACCCGCTTCGGCGGCGGCGCGGTCCGGATCGACTGGGGGCGGAAGCGCATCGCCGCAGCCAGGGCCTCGATGACGGCAGCCCGGTCGAAATCCTTGACCTTCTCCGACGTCCAGAAGGCCTCCGCTGCAGCGCGCCGCCTTTCGCCATCCATCGATCGCCAGATCCGGCCTGCGTGATAGCGATCGTGCCCCTCATGCTTCCCCGACTCTGCAGACATCGCTCTCCTCCGACTCCAACCGCCTCGGCCCATGGTGGTGCGAAGCGTGTGGTGCCCTTCCTGTTTAGGTCGGGGACCTCGCGGTGCACGTCACGAACTCAGTCCTGGCTGCTCATTTCGACGGGCTTTCCTGGAAGGCTACAACAGGGTTCGCACCACGATGGACCCGCTCAAGGATAGTGCTTCGAGATGGCGGCGAGCATGGCGGCCGTGATCGGTGGGCCCGCGGCCACGACGTGGCCTGTCTTCAGGTAATCGTCGCCGCCCGTGAAGCCGCGGACGGTCCCACCCGCCTCCATCACGATCAGGGCGCCCGCCGCGATGTCCCAGGGCGAGAGGCCGAACTCGAAGAAGCCGTCCACCCGCCCCGCCGCCACGTAGGAGAGGTCGAGGGCCGCCGAGCCCGGACGGCGGATGCCCTGGGTCAGCTTGTGGAGATCCTCAAAGATCCCCAGGTAGGCCGGCAGCAGCTCCTGCGCGCGGAAGGGAAAGCCGGTGGCGAGCAGGCAGCTCTCCAGATCGCGAGCACCGGAGATGCGGATCGGCTCGCCGTTCAGGCGGGCGCCGCCCCCTCGCGCCGCGCTGAAGGTCTCTCCGCGCAGCGGATCGATGACGACACCGACGACAAGATCCCTCGGGTCGAGATCTACCGGCGGCTCCGGGCGGCCCAAGGGACGGGCCGTACCGGGGCGGCCGTGGCCCGGCATCTCGAGACGCGGTGAGCCGGCATGGTCCTGCATGTGACTTCGTCCCGGCCCGATTTCCGCCGCCGCGACGGAGACCGAGAAGACGGGAAAGCCGTGTATGAAATTGGTCGTCCCGTCGAGCGGGTCGATGATCCAGCGGATCTCCTCGCCGGAGGTGGCCCGCTCCGCCTCCTCGGCCAGGATTGCGTGGCGCGGGAAGCGGGCGCGGATCGCTCCGACGATGGCCGCCTCAGCCTCGCGGTCCACCGCCGTGACGAAGTCGTTGCGGGCCTTCGTCTCGTAGGCGACGCGCACGCCCGAGCGGTAGTGCCTCATCGCCACGGCCGCCCCCACCCGCGCGGCGTCGAGCGCGACCGCGAGGAACTCGTCGAAGCGGCCGGATCCCGAGCTCATTGACACTCAGATTCTCTTTCTGTCGCCCATGATCCCCGGCTCATCAGAAAATCGAGGTTCTGCATACCGGTCCGACGTGACGCTTGGACATCCCGCGTGTGCGGTGCTCGCCCGCAGCGGACGTCCGGAGGCCCGGCTCGAGCACGGGAGGGGCTTCGATCGTTCTCGCCTCACGCTCTCGGGTGCGCCTGCCTGTAGACGCGGAGCATCTGCTCGGTGCTGACGTGAGTGTACCTCTGCGTCGTCGAGAGCGAGGCGTGGCCGAGCAGCTCTTGGATGACCCTCAGATCGGCGCCCCTGTCGAGAAGGTGAGTGGCGAAGGAATGGCGCAGGCCGTGGGGGGAGATGCGGCGCTTGAGGGCGCACTCGCGAAGGCGGGCCTCCAGCACCCTCCGGACGCCCCGGTCGGTCAGCCGTACTCCCCGCGCGCTGACGAAGAGGGCGTCGCTGCCGCGCCCCGCGGCGCTCCCGCTCGCGGCACGGCGGCCCGCCAGCCACTCGCGGATAGCATCGGCTGCCCGCGAGCCGAAGAGGACCTGCCGCTCCTTGCGCCCCTTGCCCCGCACGATGATGACTTTCTCGGCCAGGTCCATGCCGTCGAGATCGATGGCGACCATCTCCCCGACGCGCATCCCCGTGGCGTAGAGCAGCTCCAGGATGGCCCGATCTCGCCTTCCCTTCAGCGTGGAGATCTCGATCGACTCGAGGAGCTGCTCGACCTCGCGCTCGCTGAGCAGTCGCGGCAGCTTTCTCTCCTGCTTGGGAGCACGCAGGGGCCGTGCCGGATTCTCGGCGAGGCGTCCCTCCCTGACCAGCCACCGGAAGAAGGACCTCACGCAGGCGAGCTTGCGCGCGATGGTCGCGCGGCCCTCGCCTTCCTGGTGCAGCCACGCGATCCAGGCCCTGACCGCGATGGTGTCGATCCTGGCGACGTCGGCGGCGAGGGCCGGGCTTCGCAGCTTCAGAAAAACACCGAGCTGCTCGAGGTCGGAGCCGTAGGCGCGTGTCGTCGCGGGTGAGTAGTTCCTCTGGTCCCTGAGGTATCCGAGGAACTCGGGGGCGAGGCGGCTGAGCTTCACGCGGGAGCCGGCTCGAGGATCTCCTTATAATCGCATTCCTCGTTGCCGCAGTAGAGGAACTCGCCCTCGCGCTTCGTCCGGTTCTCGAGGACGTAAGGGGCCTTGCACTTGGGGCAGGCCTTCGCGACGGGCTTCTTCCACATCACGAAATCGCAGGCGGGATAGTTCTTGCAGCCGTAGAAGGTCCGGCCCCTGCGGCTGCGCCGCTCGACGATGGCGCCGCCGTCCTTGGGGCAGGTGACGCCGACTTCCTTGAGCTTGATATAGCGGCATTCGGGATAGTTGCTGCATGCGGTGAACTCGCCGAAGCGTCCGTGCTTGACGAGGAGCTTCTGTCCGCACTTGGGGCAGTTCTCGTCGAGGATCTGTTCCTTCTTCGCTTCGATGGCACCGCTTTCGGTCACCTGGATCCTGCGCGTCGTCTTGCACTCCGGGTAGCCCGAGCAGGCCAGGAAGGGGCCGAAGCGCCCGCGGCGCAGGACCATGGGCTTCCCGCACTTCGGGCACTCCTCGTTGATTTCCTGGGGTTGCTGTCCCTCGCCCTGGCTCTGTCCGGCGAGCTCCTGCGTGTTCCGGCACTCCGGGTAGCCCGAGCAGGCCATGAACTGACCGTAGCGGCCCCACTTGATCACCATCGGCTTGCCGCACTTCTCGCAGATCGAATCAGTGGGGGTCTCTTCGGTCTTCACGTTGCGCATCTCGGTGGCGGCCCGCTCGAGGTCCTTGGTGAATTTCTCGTTGAACTCCTGGAGGGCCTTCGTCCATTCGAGGCGCCCTTCCTCGATCTCGTCGAGCGCTTCCTCGAGGCGGGCCGTGTAGCCCACCTCGACGATATCGCCGAAGGATTCCACGAGAAGGTCGGTGACCAGCCGCCCCATCGGCGTCGGGATGAAGCGCCCCTTCTCCTTCTCGACGTACTCCCGCGCCTGGAGCGTGCCCAGGATCGAGGCATAGGTGGAGGGCCTGCCGATCCCGTTCTCCTCCAGCGCCTTGACCAGCATCGCCTCTCCATAGCGCGGAGGGGGCTGCGTGAAGTGCTGCTCGCCCTTCAAGGCCTTCTTCAGCTCGAGCTTCTGCCCCTTCTCGAGGGGAGGCAGGACCCTGTCCGCCGACTCTTCGTCCTCGTCCTTCGGCGTCTCTGAGACCTCTTCGGCATCCTTCTTCTTCTGAGCCGGTGCGTCGTCGTAGACGGCCAGGAAGCCCTGGAACTTCATGACGGAGCCCGTCGCCCGGAAGCCGTAGCGGCCGGCCTCGATCTCGGCCGCCGTCGTGTCGAAGACCGCGGATTCCATCTGGGAAGCCACGAAGCGGTCCCAGATGAGCGAGTAGAGCTTCTCCTCGTCCTTCGAGAGGAAGGCCTTCACCTTCTCGGGCGCGTACTCCACCGAGGTCGGGCGGATCGCCTCATGGGCGTCCTGGGCCCCCTTCCGGGAGGCGTAGGTCCGGGGAGACTCCGGCAGGTTCTGCTTGCCGTAGGTCTCGCCGATGTACCCGCGCACCGCCGTGAGAGCCTCGTCGGCCACGCGGGTGGAATCCGTTCTCATGTACGTGATGAGGCCGACCGTCCCGAGATCCCCCAGCTCCTTCCCTTCGTAGAGGGACTGGGCAATCATCATCGTCTTCTTGACCGTGAAGCCGAGCCGCCTGGAGGCGTCGGTCTGGAGCCGGCTCGTGATGAAGGGTGGCAGCGGGTTCCGGCGCTTCTCGCGCGCCTTGACGTCCACCACCGTGAAGGCGGTTCCTTTCAGGTCGCCCAGGACCTGGTCCATATCCTTCTCGCTGGTGACTTCCAGCTTCTCGCCGTCGCGGCGGACGAGCTTCGCCTCGAACTCCGGAGGCTGATCGGCCGCGAGCAGCGCCGCGAGGCTCCAGTACTCCTGAGCCTTGAAGACCTCCCGCTCCTTCTCACGGTCGCAGATCATCCTGAGCGCGACGGACTGCACCCGCCCGGCGCTCAGGCCGCGCCGGACTTTTTCCCACAGGAGGGGGCTGATCTTGTAGCCCACGAGGCGATCGAGGATCCGCCGCGCCTGCTGGGCATCGACCTTGTCCTGGTCGATCTTGACGGGCGACTTCATCGCCTCGGTGACGGCCTTCTTCGTGATCTCGTTGAAGAGCACCCGGTGGATCTTCTTGTTGACCTTGCCCAGCTCCTGCGCGAGGTGCCAGCAGATGGCTTCGCCTTCACGGTCGGGGTCGGCAGCGAGGTAGACGGCGTCGACTCCCTCCGCGCTCTTCCTCAGATCGTCGATGACCTTCTTGCGGCCGGGCAGGACCTGGTAGGTCGGAGTGAACTTCCCGTTGTCCTTGACGCCGAGCTTGCTCTTGGGGAGATCACGGATGTGGCCCATCGAGGCCTTCACCGTGTGGCCCCGGCCAAGGAACTTCATGATGGTCTTGGCCTTCGCCGGCGACTCCACGATCACGAGGGATTTCGACACGCTATGTGACTCCGTCAAGTGCGGCGGACGAAGCGCCCGCCTGCCGTCTGCTCGACCCGGCCCTCCAGCTCGAGTCCGGTGAGGCGCCCGAGCACCTCGCCCGTACCGACGCCGAGAGCTTCTGCTATCTCGTCAACCGTGCTCCCCGTGTGCGAATCCACCACCTCGAGGAGCGCCCGCTCCTGCGCGGATGGCTCCGGCGCCGAGTCCGGCCCGACCGCCGGGCCGGACAGCTCGCGGTCGATCCCGGCCCACGCGGGCAGGTAGTCCAGAACGTCCACGGCCGATCGGACCAGCCGCGCTCCCTCGGCGATGAGCCCGTTGGGCCCATCGCTGAGCGGCGACGTAATCGGCCCGGGGACGGCCATGACCTCCCGATTGGCATCCAGGGCTCGGGCCGCCGTGATGAGCGACCCGCTTCCCTTCCTTCCCTCTACGACCACGACCCCGAGCGACAGCCCCGCGATGACGCGGTTGCGGATCGGGAAGTGGTAGGGCTGGGGGGCGATTCCGAATGCGAACTCGCTCACCAGCGCCCCGCCCTCCACGATCCGGCGAAAGAGCCCCGCGTTTTCCGGCGGGTAGACCCAGTCCAGACCGCAGCCCATGACCGACACGGTCGTTCCACCCGCGTCGAGGGCTCCCCGGTGGGCTTCACTGTCGATCCCGCGGGCACCGCCGCTGACCACCACGACCTCGGACCGGGCCAGCTCAGCGCCGAGGCTTCGGGCCACGTTCCTCCCATATGGAGTGGATCTCCGGGCACCGACCACCGCTACCGCCGGGCCTTCGAGAAGCGCCGGGTCGCCCCTCACGTATAGAACAGGTGGCGGGTCCGGGGCCATGGCCAGGAGCGAAGGGTAGCCGACCCCCCCAAGAATCAGGAGCCGGGTGGAGGAGCGGCGAGCCTCTTCGACCTGCCGCTGAGCCCAGCCTCCTGTATCTTCTAGATGAAACAGGGGTTCTGGGTCCCCTTCTCCCGGACCGGGTCCGAGTGTACTGCCCTGGTCCCGGGTTGGCAACAACCTTTGCTCTCGCCAGCGGCCCGCGCCAGCTTCCACGGCGTCTCTCAGCGAGCCGAATGTCTTCCTGATCCTCGCCCCCCTTTCGGGACTGATCGAACAGACGAGGCCCAACGCAAGCCAATCTTCGAGCTTTCCAGGTGGGGATTCCGGCTCCGTCATGAGATTCCTCGGGACGGGCCGGCAGGGGGTGACGCGGGCCCCCATCATTGGACCGGGGGATCAAGCCGTCAAGGTCGACCCGCCTGCCTCCATCTACAGGTGTCACAGGCAGGCTGCTGCTTTGGTATCATCGGTCGGTGCTGTCTGGGTTGTCGGCTCCGCGGTTGAGCCTGTTCCGTTTGCCGGGTTTTCGCCTGGCGGGTATACTTGCACCGTCCCTTATTGCCTATTGACTCAGTTAACTTTGCATAGTTAGGAAAGGCATCAAGAGCATGGACGGTCCACTGATCCTCCTGGTCGGGGCAGGCATCCTCGCGATCGGCATCACGGCGGGGATGCTCGTCATGCGGCTGAAGCTCATGCCGGAGATCCTCACGTTCCAGAAGCGGGTCCGCGAGCTCGGCCGGCGTGAGGAGGAGATGACCGGCTCGATGCAGAAGGTCCAGGCCGAGACGCAGAACCTCTCCAGCTTCCTCGTGATGCTCCCCGACGTGGCGAGGCGCCTCAACAGCCATCTGGACACGAGGAACCTCGCCTCCCTGCTCGCCAACGTTCTCGAGCACATCTTCGATCCCTCGCGCATCCTCATCTACTTCAGCCGCGGAGACGAGAAACTGCTCTCCCTCGCCTTCAAGAAGGGGGTGCCCGACAACGTCCCCCTGGGCATGCGCGTCGCCTACTCCGAGGGGATGACGGGATGGGTGGCCGAGAGCCGGCAGGTCATGGACAAGGACGACTTCCACGGGCAGTCCACCGGCCTTCGCAAGGGAGCGCTCCTCGGGGGACAGGTGCTCGAGGATTCCCTGGCGATCGATCTCCTGGCGCCGATGAGCTACGAGGACGAGTGCCTCGGCGTGATCTGCATCGGCGGCAGCGCCAAGAAGCCCAGCGACTCAAAGCGGATGGTGAAGCTGGTCGCTGACCTCGGGTCGCTGGCCCTCTACAACAACAAGCTCTACACCTCCTTCCAGGCGATGGCCAACTCCGACGCCCTCACGAAGATGTACACGAAACGGTACCTCCTGCTCCGCCTCGGCCAGGAGATCCACAAGGCGGAGAGCTCGAGCCAGCCGCTCTCGGCCTTCATCTTCGACATCGATCATTTCAAGAGATACAACGACACTCACGGCCACCTGGCGGGCGACGAGCTCCTGAAGGTGCTCAGTAGAAACATCCTACGGGAGATCCGCGAGGACGACATCGCCGCGCGTTACGGCGGCGAGGAGTTCGTGGTCCTGCTTCCCGGCACGCAGAAGCACGAAGCGCTCGCCGTCGCCGAGAAGATACGGAAGACCATCGAGTCCACGAAGTTCCCTCACGCCGAGACCCAGCCGATGGGCATGGTCACCATCAGCGGCGGCGTCTCCACTCTCGGAGAGGACGCCAAGACCTCCAACGAGCTCCTCAAGGCCGCGGACGACGCCCTCTACCAGGCCAAGCAGAAGGGGCGCAACATGGTGCTGGCCTACAAGATCCGCTACCTCAGCGACGAGGAAGAAGAAGAGCAGATCCCCGCCTGACCCCTCCCCCTCGGGTCACTCCACGTAGCCCAGAGTGCGGAGCCGTTCGATCTCCTCGGGGGTGAGGGTCTCCTCGAACGCGGGCGTGGCGTAGATCTTCATCGCCTTCCCGAAGCCCTTCAGCGCCGCATCCAGCGCCGCGACCCGTTCGGGGTGCGCCCCGGAGAGGTCGGACTTCTCGCCCGGATCCGAGGCGAGGTCGAAGAGGCGCGTCTGTCCCCGTGAATCGGTGATCAGCTTCAGCTTTCCCCGTCTCGCCGAGAGCGCCACGTAGTGCTCGCGCCCCTCCACGGCCCTCAATGTGTTGTCCGCGCCCCACGGCGCGAAGAAGGTGCGCTCGAGGTGCGCGAACAGGTCCCTGGCGCGCGGCGCCGGCGGCTCGGCGTGCGTCATCAGGGGCAACAGGCTCGCTCCCATGGCTCTCGGGTCGGCCGGAAGGCCGGCGATCTCCGTGAGCGTGGGCAGGATATCGATGATTCCCACGCTCTCTGCGATTCTCCCGGGGTGCAGGGCGCCCGTCGAGTCGTGTACGAGGAGCGGGACGTGAAGCATCTCCTCGTAGAGGGTCTTGTCGTGGAAGACATGGCCGTGATCCCAGAACTCCTCACCGTGATCGCTCGTGATGACGAGAATGGTGTTCCGATCCCACCCGAACGACCTGAAGGCCTCGCGGATCATGAGGTCCACGAAGCCGATCTCACTGTCGTACAAGGCCACCTGCTCGAGTCTCTGATCGTCCGCAAGGTTCGAGGGCCGCTCGGCGGATGGGGTGGCAGCCGGCGGCCGGTAGAAGGGCTGCCACATGTGATAGGGCTGGTGCGGATCCAGGTAGTGAATGTAGAGGAAGTAGGGCGTATTTCCGATGAGTCGTTCCCTCCAGCCCCGGAGGATCCCGTTGACATACTCGCCTCCGCGGTCGTGCCTCGCGTCGCTGACGAAGACGTCGAAGCCGTCGGCGAATCCCATCTGCGGGCACACGTTGAAATTGTCCGCCACCCCCCAGGTTGCGTAACCTGCCTTCTTCATGGCCTCCGGCAGCGTCTCGAGCTCTTCGGGGATCCTGTTCAGGCGGAGTTTCTTCTCCAGTTTCCGCCTCATCTGATAGGTCACGGCCCGGCCCGTCACGACGCCGTGCTGCTGCGGGTAGAGCGAGGTGAAGAGCGACGCTGTCGCGGGGGCGGTCCACGACGACGTCGAGTAGGCATTCTCGAAGACGACCGCGCTCTCTGCAAGCCGGGACAGGAAGGGTGCGGTGTTGTGCCGATAGCCGTACATGGGGAGGTGGTCGGCCCTCAGCGTGTCGATGAGGATCACCACGATGTTGGGGTGGATGCCTGCGGGCGCCGCATCCCGTGCCGTCCCCTGCGGCTGTCCTTCCGGCGCGCAACCCGTCAGGATCAGCGCCACCACGACGACCGCCTTCATGCCGCGAGCGATCATGTCGGAGAGCCCGGACCTGTGGCGGTGAGTGTGGCGGGCCACGGCTCGATTCCAAGCTGCCTCATCGCGTCTCCCACGAGATAGAGGCTTCCCGTTACCAGGACCATCCCTCCCGGCGGCGTGATCTCTCTGGCCAGCCTCAGGCCCTCTTCTAGAGCTTCGGCGGCCTGCGCCTCGATCCCCTCGGCACGAAGCTCCTCCGCAAGCGCCCATGGATCGCGAAAACGGGACGAGGCGCCGCGCGTGACCACGATGCGTCCGGCCAGGGAAGCGAGCTCGCGCGCCATCGCGCGGGAGTCCTTGTCGCGAAGGACTGCGAAGAGCAGAGTGGTTCGATCCCTGGCCGAGACGACTGTGCCCGCATCCCGCCTGGCGATCAGCGCCTCACTCAACGCGCGGCATGCCGCAGGATTGTGGGCGCCATCGAAGATGAAGCACGGGGCACCCTCCACGACCTGGAACCTCCCCGGCCACCAGGCCGTCGCGAGCCCCTCGGCCACGGCCGAAGCCGGCACGGCGATCCCCATTCCGTCGAGGAGGTCGGCGGCCGCCACGGCCAGCAGGGCGTTGCGCCGCTGGTAGGCTCCTCTGAGCCCTGTCCTCAGCCCACGGTGCAGGCGATGTCCGGTCTGTAGGTCAAAAAACTCCTGTTGCTCTCCAGCCGAGGGCGCGCCCTCCGGGCCGGGACCCTCCTCGCGGTCTTCCCTGCGTGAAGGAAGCGGAATCCGCGCGTAGTCGTCGAGCGCGACGTACCTTCCGCCCACTTCGGCAGCCCGCGCGCGAAAGACCTCGACCGCTCCGGGTTCCGTCTCTCCGGCCAGGAGCGTTCCGCCGCGCAGGAGGACACCTGCCTTCTCCCGGGCGATGGCCGGGATCGTGTCCCCGAGCCACTGCGTGTGCTCCAGGGAGACGTTCGTCAGGAGCGCGAGTCTCGGCTCCGAGAGGACCGTGGCGTCGAGGCGGCCTCCCATCCCGACCTCCAAGACCGCCACCTCCACGCCCGAGTCGGCCAGCAAGTCGAACGCCGCGGCCGTGAGCGCCTCGAAGTGGGTGGGATGGGCCTCGAGCCGGCCGGAGCGGGCCAGCGATTGCGAAGCCTCTTTCACCCTCGTGAGGCCGCGGGCGAAGCGCTCCTCGCTCACGGGGCGGCCCCCTACCTGGATCCGCTCCTCGTGACGGAGCAGGTGGGGCGAGGTGTAGAGGCCGGTGCGATGGCCGGCGCCCCTGAGGATCGCCTCGATCATGGCCGCCACCGATCCCTTGCCATTGGAGCCGGCGATGAGGATCGAGGCGAAGCGGCGCTGCGGGTTGCCGAGCTCGTCGAGGACCGAAGTGATGTTCCGGAGCGCGAGCTTGATCCCGAGCGTCTCGAGCGAGGCCAGCCAGGCGATGGCTTCCTCGTAGCTCACGATCCGATGCCTGTGTGAGTCATGGCCTGGGTGGCGCCGCGGGCGCCGCGCCGCCGCGTGCCGGGTCAGGCGCTCTCGGCTGCGTGACGATCGGGCTCCACGAGCATGAACTTCAGCGCGCGGATGAGGGTATTCCGCAGCTCGGATCTCGGGACCACCAGATCGAGCATCCCCTTCTCGAGGAGGAACTCAGAGCGCTGGAATCCTTCGGGAAGCGTCTCCCGGATGGTCTGCTCGATGACTCGCGGCCCCGCGAAGCCGATCAGGGCCTTGGGCTCCGCGATGTTCAGGTCGCCGAGCATGGCGAACGAGGCGGTGACCCCTCCCGTGGTCGGATCGGTGAGGATCGAGATGTAAGGGACTGCCTCCTCGTGCAGCTTCGCGAGGACCGCCGAGATCTTGGCCATCTGCATCAGGGAGAGCACCCCTTCCTGCATGCGGGCGCCCCCCGAGGCCGAGATGATCACGAGCGGGCGACGCTCCTCGAGGGCGCGCTCGGCTGCGCGAGCCACCTTCTCGCCGACCACCGAACCCATGCTTCCCCCCATGAAGCCGTACTCCATCGCGGACATCACGGTCGGGATGCCCCCGACGAGGCCCAGGGCGTTGATCACCGCGTCCTTCATGCCCGTGAGCTCCTGGTAGGCCTTCAGCCGCTCGCGGTAGGGCTTGGTGTCCTTGAAGTTCAGGGGATCGGTGGGCGAGATGTTCCGATCCACCTCTTCATAGAGGCCGTTGTCGAAGAGGCTCTCAAGGCGCTCCCGGGCGGGTATTCGAAAGTGGTAGTCGCACTTCGGGCAGACGTTTCCGGCCCGGAGGACTTCCTTCTTGTAGATGATCTCCTTGCAGAAGTCGCACTTGACCCAGAGCCCGCCCGGGATCCGGACGCGCTTGTCCTCGATAGGCTGCTTCGGAGTCTTCTCCTTCTTGAACCAGGCCAAGGAAACCTCCCCGCCCCCGAAGGCGGTGTCCAACTGCCGCGGTGTCCGGCTGCCGCGGCGCCCGGCTCCGGCACGGCCGGCAGGAACCCGGGAGCGCGGGGCTGAAGGCGGGATCCTATCAGAGCCCGCAAGATCATCCAAAGCCCCTTGACGCCGGCGAGAGGGTCCGCGTAGGATGGGTGCTCCACATCGTTCTTTCACAGCACGCCAACCGTGTCGGGTTCCGTGGTCCGGATCGGCCACCGCGCTTCGCGCGCCGGTGGCCGGGACGGGAACAGCACCGCGGAACAGGGAAGAGGGTGAGAATCCCTCGCTGCCCGGCAACTGTGAGCGGCGACGAAACCCGCGAATGAAGCCACTGGGAGGATCCCTCCCGGGAAGGTGCGGGGAGTAGGCTCGAGCCGCGAGCCAGGAGACCTGACCGTCACTCGTCGTCAACGCGCCTTCTCGGGAGAGGCTCGACGTTCGCCGCCGGGTGCCTATCAAGGCCCCGGGCCTCCTCACGGAAGCCCGGGGCCTTTTCCATTTCACCGGCGGCTCCGCCCGGAAGGTCAGTCGGCCCGCAAGGGCCGGGACACCCTGGAGGTCATCATGTCCCGCACAAGACTGACGCTCGGAACCATGCTCAGTGCCATCCTGCTCCTCGGCACGACGCTTTCCGCATCCGCGCCGGAAACTCTCGTGCTCGACCTGCGCCGTGATCCCCTCGACGCAACGGGCCCCGGCCCCTCGATGTTCGTGGGGGGGCCCGGCTCCGGCGTCTTCGCCTTCGAGCCGGATCTGCAGCCCGTTCATCCGGGGGACCGCGCCGGCGCCCTCATCGCCTCCTACGACTCGACCGAGGCGACCTCCCGCGCCGGCCTTCCGCTCGGCCGCTTCTACACGGAAGCCGACGACTTCTTCTTCGGCGCCGTCCTCACGATCCGGAGCGCCGGTTTCGATCCCGATCCCTTCGGGTTCCACCCCATCACCTTCTCGCTCATCAACGGGGCCACGACGGGCTACGACAGGACCGGCGACCTCTCCGACTTCCGCTCCGACACCTTCGACGCCCTCGATTTCGCCTACTTCCCGCAGGTGAGCCCCTTCTTCGGCGGCCCTTACCTCGCACCCGGCGTCTTCGGCGCCGCCGTGAGCGACGACGCCTTCGCCAGCTTCGCCTTCGCGAGCACGCTCTTCGACCTGGGGACCGACCTCCCCCGCCTCGTGACGCTCGAGCACCTCGCCGTGGAGCGGAGGCTGATCATCACCATCTACGGATTCAGCGAGCTGGGCGAGCCCGAGCCTCTCCCCGGCGGCCGCGTCGAGGTGGATCTCTCCCGCCTGACGGGGTTCGCCGTGGACACTCTCGCGGTGACGGCCTACGAGGACGGATTCAACGTCTTCTCCTCGTCCGGCCGCTCGCTACGGGCGGATGTCGAGTACCACCGTCTTCTCTTCTCCGGGAACCGGATCACATCGCCGGGGATGCTGCGGACTCTCCTCCGGAGAGGCGGCCCCAGGGAGATCTCGCGGCCGGAGGCTCCCGGAGCACACGGGGCCGTGCGGTCGGGAGGAGGGTCGGATCCGGGCGGGAAGCCGTCGCCCGGTATCCGGGATCAGGTCGACGGTCGATCTCGATGAGCTCCATGGTGGCGCGGAGCCTGAACGAGAAGGGCACCACGCGCTTCGCGCCACCATGGATCCGCTCCGGGGCGCCCGCCCGGGCTCGATCCGGGCCGGCGGGCTCGCAGCGGAACCCAATCGATCCCGGAGACAGATCCACTTACGGACTGTCTGCCTTGCTCGTGGCAGCCTGGCTGTTCGTGCCGCTCCTGCTCGCGACACCGCCTGCCGCGGCGGCCGTCGACTGCTTTGCGGATCAGGTCGTGGTCTTCGACAGCGGCTTCGCGGATCCCGCCACGGGATTCAGGTACGGCGAGCTCCCGGGGATCGTCCTCGGTCCTCCGGGAGACTCGCTGCCCGTGTCGGGCTCGGTATCGACTCTGTCGCTCGGAAAGGGAGGCTCGATCACGGTCTTCATGGACGACTCGGTCCTCGTGGACGGCCCGGGCCCCGACTTCATCGTCTTCGAGAATGCCTTCTTCAAGACCTCGGTCCCCTCCAATCCCAACAGCTCCTGCTTCGTCTTCGCCGAGCCCGGCCGCGTCGAGGTCTCGGACGACGGAGCGACCTGGCAGCTTTTCCCTTACGACTCCGGCGCCCTCGCCGCGGTCGGCCAGGACCAGACGGCCTGCTCGAGCCTCCCCTCGCTCGTGGGGCTCGCGGGGCTGACTCCCACCTTCACCGGGAACTGGACGGTGGCCGACGATCCCCTCGTGTGGGACCCCGCGGGCACCGGCGGAGTTTCCGGCGCGGGCGGTGACGCCTTCGACCTGGCCGACGTGGGCCTCGCTCAGGCCCGCTACGTCAGGATCACCGATCTCGATCTGGGGACAGGCTTCGCCGGGAGCGCCGAGGGCTTCGACTTCGACGCCGTCGTCGCCCTTCATGCCATGCCCATCCCTGCCGGGGGGACTGACGCCGACGGAGACGCCCTGACCGACGTGGAGGAGATCTCCCTCTACGGATCGGATCCCTTCGATGCGGACACCGACAACGACGGGATCGGCGACGGGATCGAGGCGGCCACCTGCCGTAGCCCGCTTTCCAGCTCCTCCACTCCCTCGTTCGTCTACCAGCCGGACCTGATCTTCGGGCCGGGTTCCACGACTTCCCTTCGATGGAACTTCGCAGGGGGCTCCGCGACCTTCGACCTGATCCGCGCCACGCTCTCCGCGACGGACCCGTCGGCAACGCCCGTAGGCCTCGGGGCCGTCTCCTGCATCGAGGAGAACTCCTTCAACTTGAACTCGACGGATCACCCGGATGCGGCGACGCCCGCCCCCGGTGACGCCTTCATCTATCTCGTTCGCAAGCAGGGCGGCGGCTACGGGATCGCGTCCGACGGGAGATCCCGCCTGCCTGCCTCGGGGGATTGCGTCCCATGAGAGGGCGCGTGGGCGGAAACGAAGGGACGTGGATTGGGCCGGAGCACGCGACCCTCGTTGAGGCTGCGCAGAGCATCCTGCCGGGAGACGCGATCGTCCGTATCGCTCGAAGGTCTGCCTGCATCCTCTTCTCGAGCGTGATGATCCTGTGCGCGGCACTCGTCTGGACGCCGGCGCATGCGGACGAAGGCGCGTCGGGCGGGCAGGTTGAAAGCGGGAGCGATCCGAATCAGCCGGTCCACGCGGGCACGGAGACCGTCGAAGTGACCGGTGAGGGCACGATCGCGGAGGGAGCACCGACCTCCTTCGTCACCGTGATCCGCCCCCGCGAGCGGCCGGGCACGATCGTGAGTCTCGCCGATCTCCTGGGGTCGAGCGTCGGCGTCCACGTCCGCTCCTGGGGAGGGCTCAACTCCTTCGCGACGGTTTCCATCCGGGGGAGTACACCCGAGCAGGTCACCGTCCTCGTCGACGGGATCCCGCTCAACAGCCCGCTGGGAGGCGGCGTGAACCTGGCCGACATCCCTCTCACCGGCGTCGAGTCGATCGAGGTCCACCGCGGCTTCACGCCCGCCTCGATCGGCGTCTCCTCGATCGGGGGAGCCGTCAACATCAAGACAAGGAGACCCGATGACGCGGACGCCCTGCACGCCACCCTGGGCTACGGATCGTGGGGATCGGCCGAGGCGACGGGGCTGGCCATGATCGACTCGGGGCCGATGAGATGGGTCCTTTCGGGCGAGGGCTCGACCACGCGCGGCGACTTCGACTACCTCGACAACAACGCCACCCCCTTCGCCGCCGGCGATGATGAGTACAGACGGCGCGTGAACAACGAGAGCTGGTCCGCCGCCCTGCGCGCGCGGGGGGAGGCGCCCGCGGGGGCCGGCCGGACCTTCACGCTGTCGGCCGAGTGGATGGGACGACGCCAGGGTGTTCCCGGGATTGACGCCTGGGGATCGGAGAGCGCCTCGGCAGAGGCCGCGCGCGGCTTCCTGCGCGCAGAGTTGGACTGGGAGAATCTCGCCGGGGGGATCGTGCAGGCCCGGGCCGTACTCGACGGGGAGTACTCCACCCAGAGCTTCACGGACACCGAGGATCCGCTGGCGGCCCTCCCGCAAGACGACACGACACGAATCGGCGCGCTCGGAGGGAACTTCGGCATCACGATCGAGCCGTCATCCACCCACCGGATCACGCTCCTCGTCCAGCCGAGAGCGGAAGAGGCTTCGGTCGTCGAGCGACTGGACGTGCCCGTCGAACCCCTCCATCTCTCCAGGGCATCGCTCGCCGCCGTGGCGGAGGACGAGATCCACATGGCCTCGGATCGACTCCTCATCGCGCCCTCGATCAGGTTTGACGCCGTCCGCACGGACGGCCAGGAGGCGGGCGGCGCCGGGGCACCCCCGGAGGCCGCGGATGATCCCGCAGCCTTCTCCGGGCGGCTGGGCGCGCTCTGGGTCCTCTCCCCGCGCTGGAGCCTGCGAGGGAACGTGGGCCGCTCGTACAGAATCCCCAGCCTCTTCGAGCTCTACGGGAACTCGGGGACATTCGTGGGCAACCCCGACCTGGTGCCGGAGGATGGGATCAACGCCGATCTTGGATTCACCTTCGCCGGCGGCGACATGGGCCCTCTGGGTGATCTCCATCTCGAGATCTCCGGCTTCCAGAGCAGGACCGAGGAGCTGATCCATTTCCGGACGCTCCCCACGCGCCAGGTGAAAGCCGTCAATGTTGGCGAGGCCCGCGTCACAGGCCTCGAGGCGACTGTGTCGATAAGCCTCTTCGAACGCCTCGCGCTCTCGGCCAACCTCACGCTTCAGAAGCCGGAGAATCGCAGCGACACCTTCGCGGGCGGAGAAGACCTCGCCGGAGTGCCCCGCAGGGAGGCCGCCACCTCGGCAGTTCTCGATCTTAGGCCTCTCACGATCTTCCACCGCTTCACCTACGTCGGTGAGAATCAGATCGACGATCTCGGAAACACGAACCTGCCCCCCAGCCGCCAGCAGCTCACGACCCTGCCCTCCAGGTACCTCCACGACGCAGGGGTGAAGCTCAGGCTCGGACAGCGCGCGACCGGCACGATGGAGGTCGTCAACCTCTTCGACACGCGCGTGGTGGACGTTGCCCGCTACCCCCTCCCGGGCAGGGCGATCTTCCTCAAGCTCGAGGCGTCGTTTTGACCGCGCGCGCGCCAGCGACATGGCCTGGAGGCACGGCGCCCCTGCATGATGGAGGGGCGCGAACACCACGGTCCCTGCAGATCCTGGCGGCCTGCGGACGATCCCCGATCCTCCTCCTGTTGATTCCCAGCCTCGCGCTCCTCGGGACGGGTTGCGGCAGCGATTTCAATTTCGGGTCCGGCAAGCGAGCTGCCTCTCCTATCGCCGCCGTATACGACCTCGAGGCTCTCTACCCGGGCCTCGAGTTCCCAGATCTCAATGCGACCGGCCTGGAGCTCGACCTGGAAGTCGAGTTCGAGCCTCCCCTCCCCGGCGCACCTCCCGGTGAAATCACCGGAGAGGCGAGGATCCTGGAGGCGCGGGTCGGGGGCGTCGTCCGGACCTTCGACCCGAACTCACCCATGCCCGTCGCGGGCACTCTCCGCGGGGAAACGCTCGATCTCTTCCCCTTCGGCCCCGTCACGATCGGAATGCTCGCGCTCTATGTGGAGCTGCACGGAACCCTCTCTCCGGAGGGGAGGACGATCACCGGCCTGGCGCGCCTCTCCAACATGGTGGACGAGGGGGCCTGGGAAGGGATCCGCCAGCGCAGCTACCTCGTCGCGGCGAGCGATTTCGGAATCAACGGCACCGCAACGATCATCACCGTGCGCTTCGGAGGCACTCCGGACGTGAGCTTCGAGGTCAGGCGGGACGCCGAGCTGATCAGCGGGGATCCCGTGGCCGCATCCTCGGGGGATCTCCCCTTCATCGTGAACCGGCTCTCGAACGACAACGTCCAGGTGCTCGATCGTGACCGGGACTTCCTCACGGCGCTCCAGTTCTCGACGGGAAACGGAAGCAACCCCCACGACGCGCTCCTGGCCGCGCCCGGCAGGCTCTATGTCACGCGCTACGAGCCTGCCTTCGACGACGTCCTCGTCGCCGACCCGAACACGGGGGACGTTCTCGGGCGCATCCCCCTCGCGGCGTGGGCCACGAACGCAAGCGCAACGGCGCGCCCAGACCGGATCGTACAGGCGGGAGGGCACGTCCTGGTCACGATGCAGAACATCGATTCGTCCTTCCGGGACTACGGCCCGGGGCTGGCCGCCTTCATCGACCCCGCTGACGACTCGGTCATCTCGGTCCTGACTCTCGCCGGCCAGAACCCCTTCGGCCCTCCGTCCGTACATCCCGCCACGGGCGAGGTCTACCTGGCCGACGCCGGGATCTTCCCGGGCCTTCTGCCGCGCAGCCTGTCGGGAGGGATCGAGGTGATCGACCCTGTGACGATGACGAGCCTAGGGCTCCTCGTGGACGACGACGATGCGGGAGGCAACATCTCGGGAGTCGCCGTGGCCGGGGAGGACATCGGCTACATGGTGGTCGTCACCGATACGGGCTCGAACAGCCTCGTGGCCTTCCATCCGGCGACAGGAGCGATCGGGAACGTCCTTCTCTCCACCTCGGCCTTCATCCCCGAGATCCGTTACGATGGGGACGGCTATCTGCTCGTGGCCGAGCACGACACGAACAACCCCGGGCTCCGCGTGCTCGACGCGGCGACCGGCACGGGCGTCGTGAGAATCCCGCTCTCGCTCCCGCCCGTTTCCGTGGCCATCCTGACGCGGGATCTGCTCGAGTTCAGATGATGCCGCCTCACCCTGGAAGGAGGAAGGCTTGACGACGTTGCTGAGGCATCCGGCGGAACGGCACCGATCGCGGGACCGGCTCCGAATCGTGGTCATCTGTCTGGCGCTCGCGGCCTCCCTCGTGGGCGCCCCGCGAGCGGGCGATACGACCTTCAGCGTGGACGCCGCCGCCGTGCAGAGCTTCCTCCGCGCCGTCACACCCTACGACGTCGAGGTGGGGAAAGGCGAGCTGAACGAGGTCCTCACCCTGTCCAACCCGAGGAACGTGCGCTTCCAGGACGGCAAGGTCTGGCTCACGCTCGACTGCCGCGGGCAGCCCATGCCGATCGAGATGGTCGTGACGATCGCCATCGGCCTCCGCTGGGACGAGGAGAAGAAGGCCTGGATGGCCTACCTCGCGAGCCTCCCCCTCGAGATCCCCCTCTTCGGGAAGATCGATCTGGCGAAGTACGTCGACCCCTACCCCATCCCCCAGACCTTTTCCCAGCCGGCCGGCAACGACGAGGTGCAGTTCAGCATCGACGGGCTGCTGAAATCGCTGAAGGTCCTCGACGACCGGATCCTCGTCGAGGCCGACCTCAGCTTCCGGACCCTGCGGCCTCCGGAGGTCATCCGGCCCGAGCCCCTCCCCGCCGCGCAGAGATAGTTCGCACACGCGCCCTCGCTGAGCGCCGGCTCCTGGAGGCCCTCTTGACAGCAGGCCAAGGTCTTTGTAATTTGAATATCTGAAATTCAAACTACACCATGATCCCACGAGCGCTCCAGAAAGTCCTCCAGAAGGCGGCCAGGAAGCACCCCGTGGTGACGCTCACGGGGCCGCGGCAGTCCGGCAAGACGACTCTGGTCAAGGCCGCCTTTCCCCGCCACGCCTACGCCTCGCTGGAAAGCCCCGACGAGCGCTCCTTCGCTCTGGAAGATCCCCGGGGATTCCTTTCCCGATTCACCGGCCCGGCAATCCTCGACGAGGTGCAGCGAGTCCCTGACCTTTTCTCCTACATCCAGACACTGGTCGATGACGATGACAGGCCGGGCCGTTTCATTCTGAGCGGCTCGCAGAATTTCCTCCTGCTCAGGTCCGTGAGCCAGTCCCTGGCCGGCCGCTGTGCGATTCTCCACCTGCTGCCGCTCTCGTTGAGCGAGCTCATGGGGCGCAGGCCGATCAGCATTTCAACTCTGGGACGCGAGCTCCCACGGAGAAAGGCCGACTACCCTTCCGCCGCCATGGATCTCCTCTTCCGCGGCTTCTATCCGAGGATTCACGACAAGAATCTCGATCCACAGCCCTGGTTGCGCGACTACGACCGCACCTATGTCGAGAGAGATGTCCGGGAGATCCTCAACGTCGGCGACATCGAAGCCTTTGGGCGATTCATCCGTCTGTGTGCGGGCCGGAACGGGCAGCTTCTCAATCTCAGCTCCATGGCCAGCGATGGAGGCATCACGCACACGACGGCGAGGCGCTGGCTCTCGATCCTCGAGGCGAGCTTCCTGGTGTACTTGCTGCGTCCCCACCATCGGAACTTCAGCAAGCGCCTCATCAAGGCCCCGAAGCTCTATTTCCTCGACACCGGCCTGCTCTGCTATCTGCTGCGCATACGCTCCCCGGAGGATCTGCAGCTTCATGCCATGCGTGGCGGCATCTTCGAATCCTTCGTCGTGTCGGAGCTGCTCAAGAACTACCTGCACCGCGGGGAGGAGCCTGACCTGTACTTCTGGCGCGACTCGTCGGGGCACGAGATCGATGTTCTGATCGAGGATGGCCGAAAGCTGACACCGATCGAGATCAAGTCAGCCGAAACGATGGCGAGCGATTTCCTTGCCGGCATCCGCTTCTGGCGTGCCCTCGTGCAGGATCCGGATGCACCGGCGGCGCTCGTCTATGCGGGAGACAAGTGTTTCCGGAGGGAAGGTGTCGTTGTCTACCGATGGCGGGATCTATAGCGCAGCCCGGAGCCGGAACGGGCTGGCACCTCGTCAGCGGGACGCAGGGAGCGCCAGCCCTGAGCCCGTCACCGGATCCTCCAGGATCCGGAGCGGGGTGTCGTAGAGCTCCGAGAGAAGATCGGCGCGGAAGACTTCCCGGGTGGGGCCGTCGGCCAGGATCTTTCCCTGCTTCAAGAGGATGAGGCGTGGGCAGTGCCTCGCGGCGAGGTTGATGTCGTGCGAGGTGGTCAGGACCGTCAGCCCCTCCTGCCGGTTCAGCTCCTCGAGTATCCGGTAAGTCTCCGCGCGGTGGCGGATGTCCAGCCACGCCGTCGGCTCGTCGAGGAGGAGCAGGCCCGGCTCCTGCGCGAGCGCCCGGGCCACGAAGGCGAGCTGGCGCTCGCCTCCGCTCAGGGCGCTCATGGGACGGGCTGCGAGATCCAGGATGCCGGTTCGCAGCAGCGCGTGGCGGGCCGCCTCGAGATCATCCCGGCTCTCCACGCCGACCCAGCCCAGCCGCGCTGCCCGCCCCATCAAGACGACCTCCAGGACGGTGAAGTCGAAGACGAGTCGTGACTCCTGAGGCACGACGGCGATCCTGCGAGCCCTCGCGGGAGGCGGGATCCTGCTCACCTCGACTCCCCCGGCGGTGAGGCTGCCGCCGGATGGCCTCAGCACGCCGGAGATCAGCTTGAGCAGCGTCGTCTTCCCCGAGCCGTTGGCGCCGATGATCCCCGCCATCTCACCCGCGGCCAGCGAGAGTCGCAGCCCATCGAAGAGGCGGTGGGATCCATAGCCGAAAGAGAGACCCGCGGCCTCGACGGCAATCCCCACGGTGATTCTGCGAGTGCGATCCACTGACGATGCCCGGCTCTCGTTCTGCATCACGATCGCGCTCCCCGGCATCCGGACATCCGGCTACCTCCACCCGCCGGCCGACGGGTCGCGCCGGGAGAAGAGCCACAGGAAGAAGGGGCCGCCTGCGAGGGCGGTGATCACGCCGACGGGGAGCTGTGTCGGCGCGACGAGCGTACGGGCCGCCGTGTCGGCGGCCGTCAGGATCACGCCCCCGAGGAGCGCCGAGGCCGGAACCAGGATCCGGTTGTCGGGTCCGAACCAGCTCCGGGCGAGATGGGGGACCATCAGTCCCACGAATCCGACGAGGCCGGAGACCGACACGGCCGCCGATGTGACGAGGCAGGCAGCCAGGATCGCCGTGATGCGCACGCGAGCCACGGGAGAGCCGAGCTGCTCCGCCGTCTCCTCCCCGGCGGAGAGCAGGTTGAGCTGGCCGCCGTGGAGCGTCAGCACGGCGACGCCGCCTGCGACGGCGATGCCGACGACCGCGAGCACCGCGCCCGAGGGAGGCGAGAGGTTCCCGACCAGCCAGTACATGACCCCCTGGTACCGGCTGATGTCGGCCACGCTGATCACGAACAGGATGAGCGCGATGGAGGTCGCGTTGATGACGGATCCCATGAGAAGCATCGCTTCGGGGCTGCGCCGCCCCCGCAGGCGCGCAAGCGCCAGGAGCGCGAGGACCGCCAGGAGCGCTCCGGCGAAGGCGGCGGCGGGGCGGATCGCCGCGGCCAGCGCCGATGCGCCGGCCGCGGCCGAGGAGGTCAGGATCGCGCCGAGGCCGGCGCCGCCCGAGACGCCCAGCACGTAGGGATCGGCGAGCGGGTTGCGGAGTATCGACTGGAGCGCGGCTCCCGCCGCGGCCAGCGCCGCGCCGACGGCGATCGCAAGGAGGACCCGCGGCAGGCGCACTTCCGTGAGGATCACGCGGGCCTGCGGCGTGGCGGTTCCGCTCACGAGGGCGACAAGGTCGCCCAGCCCCACGTCGCTGCTTCCGATGAGGACCGAGGCCGCGGCCACGACAACGAGCGCCGCGAGCAGCAGCGCGGCGATCCCCGCGGCGCGCACCGGCGTGAAGCGGCGCGCGCCCTCGAAGAGGGCCTGGGAGGCCGGCGACGCAGGCATGGCGCGATGCTAGGGGCGCCTCGCCGGCTAGTCAATCGGGCTTCCTCGCAGCCACGGCGATGTCCGGCCGCTGCCTCGAGCGGCTGGGAGAGGCCCATGCCCATCGATGGAGTGAAGCGCGCGCGCTGGCCTCATCCCCATTGAAGGACGGGGTGGCCGCGGGATACGATTCGGGTCTGCGCTGCAGCTATCCCCCTTCGCTCCAACCCTCACTCGCGAGGCAGAGGATCACCCGATGGGCGCGCGCGAGTCCACACACCGAGGCGACAGAGCTGCGCGCCTGCCGCTGGCCGCCGCCTCACCTCCCGAGCCGCTTCCGGTCGCGTTGCCCGAGGAGTTCCTCCCCGACCTCCTCTGCACCGAGACGCGCGCCACTCTGACGCTGAAGCGCGAGGACGGAGTCGAGGCGCCTCCCCGCCTCGTCGAGGAGGTCGGGTGCCGGGTCGAAGGGCTCTCCCCTGCCGGTGCTTTCTTCTCCGTCATCGACGTCCCGGCCGATTCCGTCCTGGATCGATTCGTGAGAATGATGGGAGGAATCAAGACCCCGCTCGAGACCTCCGACCCGCTGCTGCTCGCCGGAAGGGCGGCCGCCTGGGCGGCTCCGATCCGCGCGAGGATGCAGCGTCAGGAGCGCGCCGTCCCACCCGCAGGCTTCCGGATCCGGACGGTCCGCTGGGAGGCGCGGATCTCCCTCGGCGCCGTCCGGATCGCGCGCCGCGAGTCCCTCCCCCTCCCGGCGGTTCCGTCAAGCCCCATGGATCCCTCGGCCGCCCTCGCACGATCCCACGTGGAGATCCGCGTGGTCGCCGTCCTGGATCGGGACGGGCGCATCGTGCAAGGGGAGGCGGCCTGCTGGCTTCCCTCCCCGAGCGACCCCGACGAGACCGCTCTCGCGCCGCTGGAAGGGCTCTTCGAGGAGGCGCTTCGCCGAGCCTCCGATCGCGCGGAGGCCATCACCTTGCAGGCGATGGAAGCTCCCGCCGTCTTCTCTCCCTCGGCCGCGGGCATCCTGATCCACGAGATCTGCGGACATCTCCTGGAAGGAGACCTGATCGCGGCGCGAACGTCCCCCTTCGCAGGGCGCATCGGCGAGAGGCTGGCGCCCGGGATCGTGACCATCCTCGATGATCCCCTGGGGCGCGAGGGGCGCATCCACATGAACGTGGACGACGAGGGCGAGGGAACCAGCGTCAACGTGCTCTTCGAGGAGGGCTGCCTGACCGGCTACCTCACCGACAGGCGCACGGCGGCGCTCCTGGGCGGAGTCTCCTCGGGCAACGCTCGCCGCGAGTCCTACCGGCAGGGCGCTCTCCCGCGCATGAGCAACCTCGTGATGGCGGCCGGAGAGGTGGATCCCGCCGAGCTGCCGCGGGGGATCCAGCGGGGGATCTTCGTCGAGCGGCTGGGCCGCGGGCAGGTGGATCCCCGGCTCGGCCGATTCCGGCTCGAGATCGAGTCGGGGCGCCTCATCGAGGGCGGCCGCCTCTCCCATCCCGTGGCGGGCGGGTGGCTTGCCGGCTCATGTCTCGAGCTTCTCGCCGGGATCGAAGGGGTCGGTTCCGACGCAGAGGTGGACCGAGGAGCGGGCCTCTGTATCAAGGAAGATCAGATCGTCCCCGTGGGGCAGACCTTCCCCTCGCTCCGGGTCGCGCGTCTGAAGATCCACCCGGGGGTGGCGCCTTGAGCGGCTCCCGCCCATGGTTCGCCGACGCGGCGCTCGACGAGGCCGTCGGCCGTGGCGCGATCGCTGCTGACCTGCTCACGAAGGAATCGCGGGCTCGCGAGACGACCCTTCCGCACGGGGCGAGCGGAGAGAGCGTGGAGCGCGGGCTCGCGCTTCGGGTCTTCCTCCCGGACGGCCGCTCCGCCTTCGGCGCCCTCACGCTCCGCGAGGTAACGTTCGCGGAAGGGACACCTCCCGCGGCGGACTCGGTGGAGACGCTGCGCTCCCTGGCGCGGCGCACGGTGGCCGCCGCTTCGCTTTCGGCCGAGCGGGCCCTCCCCGGCCTTCCCGGAGGGGCGGGTGCGGACGGCCGCGGACTGGGCCTCTTCGATCCGGATCTGGACGCGCCCCTGGACTCCTTTCTCCAATCCGCCGAGGAGATTCGGGGGCTGGCCTCGGCCGCCACCGGAAATAATCTCAGACAGCTGCGCCTCCAGGGGGTCGTCTCCGCCGTGCGGCTGTGGAATACGTCGGGCTTCGAGGGCTCCTACCGGCAGACCCTGGCCCGCCTGGATCTCACGCTCTCGGGCGAAGGCGACGAGAGTCCGTCAGCCACGCGCACCGTGCGCGCCTCGCGGAGCCTCCGCGGGCTGTCGCCCGACTCGGCGGCGGCCGAAGCGGCTGCCCTTCTCGAGGAGCGCCGCGAGCCGCGCGTACCTCCCTCCGGGATCCACACCGTCCTCCTAGCGCCCGCCGCGGCGGCCGAGCTCGTCGCGGCGCTGGCGGGGATGCTCGGGCAGGCGAAGCATCGGAGCGCGGGAGGCGATGCAGGAGAGGAGTCCCGGGTTCATCCGGGTGAGCGCGTGGCCTCGCATGCCGTCACGCTCTCCGACGACGGCCGCCTCCCCGGAGGCGTCGCGTCGGCCCCTTTCGACGGCGAAGGGACGGTGACACGCCGCACGCTCATCGTGGATCGCGGAGTCGTGGTGGACCTTCTCCGTGACCTGACCTCCGAGGGCGGAAAGTCCGGCTCCACCGGCAATGCCGTGCGCGGATCGTTCAGGGATCCTCCGCTGCTCGGCCCCACCAACATGTTCATCAACCCGGGGGCGGCGAGCCCCGTGGAGCTGCAAGCGTCGATCCGGCAGGGACTCCGGGTCAGCGCCCTGGGGCGGATCCCTCCCCTGCGCGATCCCGATACTCCTTTTGCCGTCCCCTTCAGCGGACGCTGGATCCAGGCGGGGCGCCCCGAGGCCCCCCTCGCCGGCGGCTGGCTGGCCGGAACCCTCCGCGAGCTTCTCTGCGAGGTGGACTCCGCCGGCTCCGACTTCGCCTTCACTCACCGACGGGGATCCTTCGGCGCCCCATCGCTCCTCATCAAGCGCGCGCCGGTGAGATCATCGTAATGACGCGCAGGGAACGCACGGCCTCCCGATGGATCGGCCTGAGTGGGAGAACTCGGCTCAGGGTAATCGCGATTCTGCTTTCCGCATTCGCCGCAATCGTCCTTCCAGCGCGGGGGGTCGCGCCTGAGGAGACTCCCTCGGCTCGAGAGGCGCCCGGTCAGCTCGTCGCGGCCGCCCCTGCACCCCAGCCTCCCTCCATCGAGTCGCGCATCGCCGTCGCGCGGGAGCTGCTCGACAAGAACGACTACGAGGCCGCTCTCGCGGAGGCAAGGCGCATCGTCGAGGAGGATGCGGGGGATGGCCGCGCGCATGCCTTCCTCGGTGACGCGCTCTACCGAAGGGGCGACTTCGAGGAAGCCGAGGCGGAGTACCGCCGCTCCATCGCGCTCGACGACGGATGTGCCGCGGGCCACTTCGGCGTGGGCCGGATCCTGCGCACGTTGGGCCGGTACGGAGAGGCGGCGGCCTTCTTCCACCGTGCAGCGGCTCTCGAGCCCGACAGGCCTCTCTACGTCCGCACCCTCGCCAACCACCTCGCCCGGCGCGCGGACGCGATCACCATGATGGAGCGCTACCTGGAGCTGGCCGGCCCCGACGAGGAGCGAATCCGCAAGAACGTGGCGGCGTGGGTCGCGCTCCTGAAGCACCTCGGCGACGAGCCGCTGAGCGAGGTCGTCCGGGCCGAGCCAATGGATCTGCCGATGAACGTCCTGCGCGGGCAGGCCTTCATCAAGGCCGACCTGAACAAGGTGAAGGGAGCGCGCTTCGCCTTCGACACCGGCGCCACGGGGATGACCCTCTCCCCGCGCCTCGCGAAGAATGCGAAGGTGGAGGTGATCCGCCCCTTCGAGATCGTGGGAATGGGAGGCAAGGGAACGGTCGGCGGCGACCTCGTCCTGATCCGCGAGGTGAGCCTGGGAGGAGTGGCGCTCCGCAACGTCGCGGCCTCCATCGCCGAGCCGCAAGGGCCCGAGGAGGGGCTCATCGGCCCGTCGCTCTTCGGCGCGTTTCTGATTCGAATCGATCTCCGCAGGGGGACGCTCTCGCTGCGGCCCAGGGGCGGGGAGCCGGGCAGCGAGGGGAGCGAGCCCGATCGCGCGCGCGGGGCCCAATCTGGGACTCCGGAAGCGCCGCCGACTGGAGAGAAAGTCGCGACGGGTCGGATCACCATGAGCTTCCGCAACGTCGGCGGTCAAATCGTCGTCCCCGCGCAGCTCAACGGCGTGACCCTCAACGCGATGGTGGACACGGGCGCCAGCTCGTCCCTGTCGTCCTACTCGGCCGCACCCCGCGTCCCGGACATCGAGGTTCTGCCCGCGGCTCTCTCGGCGGGCCGCTCCTTCGGCCTTGCCGGAGCCATGGATCGAAAGACCATCCGGTCCGCGACGCTCGGCTTCGGCGGAAAGGAGTTCCAGGCCAACGGCCTGCCCAGCGTGAACCTCTCTCACTTCAGCCGCGCGCTGGAGTCCGAGGTCTACCTCGTGATCGGCTTCCCCGAGCTCGAGCCGTTCGCGCTCGAGATTGACTACCAGACCAATTCCATCAGACTTGATCCCGCCGATCGCTGACGCGCCATGCCGGCGCCCGTGAGCACGGCTCAGAGCATTCACGGCGGTTTCCCGCTGCGTATCCTGATATCATGTCCGGCGGGTTTCCAATGGAAAAGCCGCGCTCAGTATGCGTTGACGGATCGGCCGAACCGACCAGCCGGCATACGCGACACTTACCCGCCGCGTATTCCCCTACAGAGTTCTGACCATTTACAGTTAGCCCGGCTGTGAACCTGCTCAAAGCGTTGCACGATGATTGCGGTGCCCATCGATGCCAGACCTAAATGTACTCATGCAGTACTTTCTGGACGACCCCCTGCGCGTGCTGACGGTCGTTGGAGGCTCCGGTGGTCTTCTCTACTGGTTCAAGCTCTATCGGGACCGCACACGGCTTGAGGTGAGGTTCCTGGACAAGAAGACTTGGGGTGGACCTCGAGGCGAGATGGTTGAGTTCACAATCGAAGTCACGAACCTGGGCGGCCGACCGATCGCGTTGCGACCTGAGATCAGCATGTCTGGCTATACGCTGGCGCGTCACCGACGAGCGGCAGTGTTTCACATTCGAGGTTCAGACCGCGGCCTTCCACCACATCAGCCGCATACCCTGAAGGCTGAGGCGGCGGTGGACGAGGCGTTCGAGTTCTTGTGGTATGTGGTGTTTCGACTTGTGACGACCGCTGGGTCGATCACGCGTGTGCGCTTTCGAAACATCGACCGCGTAGTATTGTCGCTGCCCCAGTTTGCCTGGGAGCTTTTTCGATTTAGGGTTCTGCGGAAGGTCAGTCCTCGTCGAGAGGGGCCGCGCGAGATCGACATCGGTAACAACAGAGAAGCGGGCTAACATCGGCATTCAGGCGACGGCGGGCACGGGCGCGCGAGCCCTGGACAGTGAACGTCCGGTCTCGCCCGCCGCGCCTGATGCGGGGCGTTAGCTGGCCATGAGACGCCTCATCACGCACGCAACCACTTGGAGATACCGATGAAAACCACATGCACACGAATCTTCGCCGCCGCGCTCGTTTGGGTGGGCGCGCTAGCCATCACGCTGCCGGTCGCAGCCCAGGAGACACCCCCCCCCGAACATGCCCGCCCGAAATCCGTGGCTGACCGACAGCGTCTATCCGACCACGCACCACAACGCGGCGCAGACCGACTCCGTGCTCCATGCGGGACCGACCAAGGGCGGGAAACTCACCGCAGAGCAGGTCAAGACGCTGCCGACGGTCTTCACGGCGAACCCGACGATCAAGAAGATCGGGAACGACACCGTTCTGATCGCCAGCGGCTTCAACGGGATCGAGAAGATCCTCGCCACGGGGGAGGCCTTCGAGCACATTTCCTTCATGCCCTACCCCGGCTTGGAGGAACTCGCGAAGAAGGCGTCACCCGAAAAGATCCAAGCGGTGCTGGCCGAGGTGAACAAGGCGCGGCGCGCCAAGGACGACGCGGCGCTCATCGCACTCTCCAAGCGGTTGGACGCGGAATTTGGGATCAACATCCAAACGATGTTTAGCGGCGCCTCATACGTTGGTACTTAAGCTCGCAATCGAACGTATTCCACACCGAATTGCATCCGTCCGAGGCGACGGTCGCGGCGGGGATGGGCGCGTGGAGCATTGTTCCATAGGAAGCGGATGGTTGTCTCGATGATGGACTCGAGGTTGCTGAAGCCGCTCACGGCGCAGCGCAGGAGAGTTGGCAGGATGTGTGCCCCGCACGCGGCCGTGATGAGTGTAGAGATCGGCGCCGGAGCCCCGCTTCGTTGGCTGACGTGGGCCAACGCCCGCTTCAGTGCCGCCGCGGTGAGACTGGCCCAGATGAGCCCCTCGACGAGGGCCGGTTTCGCACTGGCGAACTCGTGAAGGTTGGCGTGGGACTTCCATTCCTTGAACACCAACTCGATCTGCCAGCGGAGCCTGTAGAGCTGCGCAACCTCCTTCGCGCTCAGCACCGCTCGGGACACGTTGGTCACGAGGATCGTACGTTCGCCCTTGGGCGTCCACACGAGGAGCATCCGCAACCGAAGGCGAACGCCACCGGGCCGTTCCCACTCCACATCGAGATCCAGGCGCCGCCGGGGCAGACCATGCAGCACCTGCTGGAGCCGTTTGCCTTCGAAGCGGCGTCGCTCTGCGCGCGAGGATGCGCAGATCCGGATGATGTGCGGGTTGAGGTCGCTCTTGGCCCGCATCAGAAAAAACCCTCCGGAAGCCTTCACCCGCCCCCAGTAACGAAGATCTTGGTAGCCGCGGTCGGCCAGAAGGAGCTTGCCCCGGAGCTCCTCGGGGGCCGGCAGGAAGTCCCGCTCGCCCTGTTTGTCGGGGGCCACCGCGGCACGGCAGACCTGGTCGTGCCGCAGGCTCATCAGCACGTGCAGCTCCACGGCGGCCGGGCGAACCTTGGTGAAGCGGCCGCCGAAGATCTTGCGCAGGTCGTCGTGGACGGCGAAGGAGGAGCCGTCCTGGATGAGCACGTCGTCGAAGCGCCTCAGCTTGTTGCGCAGGCTCAGGCGCAGGACGTTGTAAGAGGACTGGAGCACGACGGCGAGGAAGACCTCCCGGAGGAAGATGGGGAACTGGCGCTTGACGAGCCTGTTGTGGAAGGGTTTGTAGCGGATCTTCCGACCGGTCAGGGAGTTGAAGCCCCTGACGATGTCCGCCACCGAACGAACGGGACGGCCCCCCAGGGTCTCGATGAGGGCGCACACGAGAGCCTGCGGTGTGATGGCGCGGAGTCGCTGGCAGTAGCCAGTCCTTCGGGCCAACGCGGTGAGGTTGTCCCAGCCCAGAAGGACTCGGAGAGCATCGGCGAATCTGGTAAGATGTGTCTGGTTCAACGGCGGCCTCCTTCCTATCGTCTTGTTTCCTACGCCAACAGATAGGATGGCAGGTCGCCGTTGATCTTCTCAATAGAGTCAATTCACCGATCCTGTAAGTGATCTGTTCTCAACAACTTATAAGATCCTACCGATGAGCGGCGCCTACAACGCCATTGACAAGCATGGCTTCCACTACAGCCTCTACGGCG
>CAZMRF010000061.1:28192-31131 GCA_964568735.1 uncultured Acidobacteriota bacterium | reverse complement strand
TACCTTCGACGCCAAGAACGAACGCGGCATAAACCGGAGGTCGGCATAATGCACGCAGCACCACAAGCGGCTGCTGCACGAGGGGTTCATGCGCTGCACGGGTGAGGCGCCGGACGACCTCGTCTGGTCGTTCGGAGTCGAAGAAGGGCTCGAGCCCTTCCTGGTCTACGAGGGTGAGACCATGGTGGCGGGGGTGGCTGAGTAGTTCAGGCAGTTGTCTAGTCGAGGCGGCCGTGTAGTTGAGGCAGCCGCGAGGTGCGAGAGGCCGTGTAGCTCGAGAAGCTGCGTAGTTGAAGCACCCGAATGGGACCCGCTATCAGGCGGGCCGCCGGGCCGCATCGTTCACGAAGCGGGCGGACCGGAGTCGTTCTTTGACAATTGAAAGTGTGACCAGGGGCTGGATGGCGCCAGGGCCCCGGGTGGAGGCGTGTCGACTGACGGGGCCGCATCAAACGACGGCCCCCGGGGAGGAGTGTCGCCCGCGCCTCCACCGGGGCTCTTCGGGGCCAGGAACCGCCCGAGGGGAGGACTCGACTTGTGCCCGAGGACTCAACGTCATTTCGGGTACGGGACACTAGTCGAGGGAGATCAGCTCCAGCTTGGCATCCCGCCGGCGGCCGTCGCGCTCGAGCGTCACGGTGAGCCGGGCCCCTACGCCGCGTGACTCGAAGGCATGCATCAGATCGTCGGAGCCCCGGATGCCCTGCCCGTCCACGGCGACGATGACGTCGCCCAGGAGGATCTTGCCCGATCGATCGCGCCCCAGCCCCTCGATGCCGGCTTTCTCCGCAGGCCCTCCGGGAGCGACGTCGCGCACGACGACGCCTTCGAGTCCCAGCCTCCGCGCGGTCGAGTCGGGGAGGATCCGGATCCCGATGCCGGGCTGAATCGGCTGGCCATGCTCGATCAGCTGGGGCACGAGCCGGGCCACGGTGTCCACGGGCACCGCGAAGCCGATGCCGGCGGAGGCCCCGCTCGGGCTGTAGATGGCGCTGTTGACTCCGATGAGACGGCCGCTCGAATCGAGGAGCGGCCCGCCCGAGTTGCCGGGGTTGATGGCGGCGTCGGTCTGGATGATGTCGCGGATGGATCGGCCGTTCGGCGCCTCAAGCTCCCGGCCCAGCGCGCTCACGACGCCCACGGTCAGCGTGTGATCGAGCCCGAAGGGATTGCCGACGGCCATGACCGTCTGCCCCACGGCCAGGTTGTGGGACTCTCCCACGGGCAGGGGAACGAGCTTCTCGCGCGGGGCTCCGATCTTCAGAACGGCCAGGTCCTTGTCCGGGGCGACCCCCACGACCTCCGCCTCCCAGGTGCTCTGGTCCGCCAGTGTCACCGCGAAGGCCCTCCCCCCTTCGATCACGTGGAAGTTGGTCACGACGTGGCCGTCCCGGTCCCACACGAAGCCGCTGCCGGTGTTCTGGGGAATCTGCATCACGTCCAGCGAGAAGAAGTTCCTTCGCAGGGCGATGTTGGTGACAAAGACGACCGAGTCCGAGGCGTTGCGGAAGACCTCGATCACGCGCTGCTCGCCGCTCGTGAGCCCCTCGGGAATCTCGCTGCCGCCGCCCGGGGCCGCCCCGCCATCTCCTGTATCCGTGGCAGCCTCCGCGGGCGCCGCGCCCTCTGCATCCACGGGCGCGGATGGGGCCGACGCGGCCGTGGGCACGACCGGCGTGAGGGGCCAGGCGAGCCCCGCCATGTAGCCCACGGCGAGCGAGAGGAGAACGATCGGAGTGAGCAGCTTTCTCATGGTCGAGCTCCCTGCGCGACTGCCCCGGAAGGGCGGGAACGATACGGTGCCGCCATTCTAGTGCAGCGCTGCGCGCGCCTTCATGGTGACCATGGCCGCCGCAAGTCGTCGCGTCGGGCGACCCTTCGACGCGCCTGCGGAGCAAGGCTCTGCCCTGGAGTCAGGACAGGTACTTGAGCCCTTTGACGATGTGGAACTCGGGCTCGCCCGGAAGCGCCGGGGTGCTCGACGGCTCGACCCGGACATCGTCCTTCACGAGGGCGCGCGTGCGCGCACCGATCCGGATCTCCCCCGGCGCCGCCTCGCGGCAGAGCGCGAAGGCCAGGTTGACCGCTGTGCCCAGCGCCGTGTACTCGACCCGCCGGTCCGACCCCATGTTGCCCGTGAGCACCGTGCCGGTGTTGATCCCCACCGACAGATCGAGGCTGCCCAGCTCGGCATGCTGCGCCCACCATTTGTCCCGGAGCCGGGCGAAAGCGTCCCGCATGTCGAGGGCGGCATAGACCGCCCGCTGCGGGTCGGAGGGGCCGTAACGCGGGTCGTGGGCGATGGGGGCGCCGTAGAAGGCCATGATCGAATCCCCGATGAACTTGTCCACGGTCCCCTCGTACTTGAAGACCACCTGCGTCATGACCGAGAAGAACTCCTGGAGGAAGCCCACGGCCGCCTCCGGCGGGACCTTCTCGGAGAAGGCGGTGAAGCCGCGGATGTCCGCCACGAGCAGGGTGACGGGGCGGCGCTCGCCCGAGAGGAGCTGCCCGCGAGGATCGCGGAAGACCTGCTCGGCGATGTGCGGCGTCACGTAGGACTCGAACCTGCGCCGGACCCGCTCGGCCTCCTCCTCGCGCAGGCGCGCCCGATCCTGCACCTCGCTGTAGAGCTGCGCGTTCTCGAGCGCGACGGCGACCTGGCTCGCCAGGACCGAGAGGAGCCGGGCATGGGCCTGCGTGAACCTCCCAGGCTCGAAGCTCTCGAGGACCATGGCGCCGTGAACCTCCCCCTGCGCGACGAGCGGCACGGCGATCTCCGAGCGGGGCTTCCGCCCGTCGACTGTCAGCGGAGCGATGTAGTCCGGGTCCGCTCCGACGTCGTCCACGATGACCGGCCGGCGCGTCGCCGCGACCCGGCCGGCGCCCGACTCGCCGAAGGCGAGCCGGCGGACCGTGAACTCCACGTCGAACGCGGC
>CAZMRF010000061.1:0-28182 GCA_964568735.1 uncultured Acidobacteriota bacterium | reverse complement strand
TGACCGGCTCCCGCGTCTCCGCTGCCCGGCTGATGAGCCCCTCGCCCACCTTGATCTCGCAGTCCCGCACGTAGGCGGGGTCGTAGCCGATCGCGGTCCGCCACGACCAGGTCCGGGACTTCTCGTCGATGAGGAAGATGGCGAAGAGGTCATGGTCGATGACCTTCTTCGTGAGCTCGCCGATCCTGTTCAGCAGATAGTCGGTGTCCAGGATGGAGGCGATCTCGCGGCCGATGTCGTGCAGCATCTCGAGGGCCAGCCCGTGCCCGCGCAGCTCCTGGAAGAGCCGTGCGTTCTCGACGGCCACGGCGATGACGCCCGCCAGGGTGGACATCACGATGACGTGCTCGTTCGTGAAGAAGTGCGCCCGCCGGCTCTCCATGTTGACGCAGCCGATCACCTGGTCCTTGTGGATGAGCGGCACGACGAGGTTCGACCTGAAGGGATCGCCCTGCGGCGCGTAGTAGTCCGGGTCGCTCGCCACCTCGCCGACCCTGACGGGCTCGCCGGTGCGCAGCGCGCGCCCGCACAGCCCCCTGTCGGCTAGGGTCTCCGTGCGCTTCGCCAGATCGGCGTCGTAGCCCGAGCCTCCCAGCCAGTAGAGCCTGTTCTTCCCCATGTCGGCGCGGTAGATGCCCAGCACGTCGTAGTCGATGAGCGACTTGATGAGCGTGGCGATCCGATCCAGGAGGGGCTCCAGCTCCAGGATGGAGTTCATCTCCTTCGACACGGAGAAGAGCGTGTGCAGGGTGCGGGCCCGCTGGATGTCGAGGCTGATCCGCGCGCGCTTGATCTCCTGGTGCAGCTCGCGCCCGTCCTGGTACCTGGCCTCGGGGTCCTTCGCCGTGCACCTCTCGACCACGGCGATGAGATCCGCCGGCACGTCGGGATTCAGCTCCGCCAGCGGGCGAGGCGTCTCGTGGAGGATCTGGTAGAGGATGTCCACGTCGGAGTCGCCCGAGAAGGCCGGAGATCCTGAAATCATCTCGTAGAGGACGACGCCGAAGGAGAAGACATCGGCACGGGCATCCACGGAGCGCCCGGCGGCCTGCTCCGGGGACATGTAGGCCACGGTGCCGAGCACGGACCCCTCCACCGAGATCTTCGTGATGGCGGCCGAGGAGGGGATCTCGTCACGGTCGCGGTGCGTCTTCATGAGCTTCGCGAGCCCGAAGTCCATGACCTTGGGGTGGCCGCGGGGGCTCAGGATGATGTTGTCGGGCTTGATGTCGCGATGCACCACGCCCTGGGCGTGAGCCTCCGCCAGCGCGTCGGCCACGGGAAGGGCGGCATCCATCACGTCCCGGATCTCCATGGGTCCGTTCCGGAGCCGCTGGCGCAGGGTGGGGCCCTGCACGTACTCCATGACGATGAGGTCGCGGCCGTCGGCCTCCTCGAGCCCGTAGATGGTCGCGATGTTGGGATGGTTGAGCGCGGAGGCGATCTTCGCCTCCCGCAGGAGCCGGGCCCTGGAGCGATCGCTTCCCAGCAGATCGCGGGGGACGAGCTTCAAGGCGACGACCCTCTCGAGACGCGTGTCCCAGGCCTTGTGGACGACACCCATCCCGCCCTCCCCGATCTTCTCGAGGAGGCGGAAGTGTCCCAGAAGGTCTCCGCCGCCGGCCGATGCGATCTCGGGCATGGCTCCCCCACGGATCCCAAGTGATTGCAGGAAGTTAGGGGAGAGTACCGCGGAGCGCGCCCTGAGGCAAGGTCAGCTTCTACTTCAGGGGGGCGATCGTCACGTTCCCGTGGACCGTCCGGATGTCGATCCTGATGCGCCCATCCCCCCTCCGGTAGCCGAGAAGGGTCTCACCCTCCTTGATGGGCTGGGCATCCTCGAAGCCGTTTTCGATCCTCCCGTGCCCCACATCGGCCCGGGCTTCGAAGGCCGCCGATGCACCGAGCAGGAGGGTCACGTCACCATTGGCCGTGCTGATCTCCGCCCGCTTCAGGGACTCCCCACTGGAGCTGAACCAGACGTCGCCCGAGGCCGTGCCGCCCTCGAAATTCTCCACGCGCGCCTTGTCCACGTGGAGATCGCCGGAGGCCGTCGAGATCTTCAAGAGCTTCCCCGAGGCCTCCGCCACGGAGATGTCTCCCGAGGCGCTTTCCAGCCGGATCGTCTCCGCAGCGGCCCGCGTTACGGCAAGGTCTCCGGAGAGCGACGAGCAGCCCAGCTCGCTGCCTTCGGAGTCCTCGACCACGATCTCGCCACTGGCCAGCTCGCAGGTGAGGGAGCCCTTGTGGCGCAGGACCGAGGCCTTGCCCGAGCTCAGCTCCAGGCTCAGGGGTCCGGTGACGTCTTCGAAGGTCTGATCGCCGCTGTAGCTCACGAACTTCAGATCCCCGGCAGCTCCACGCGCCAGCGTCGGACCCACACCGTTCAGAAAGGAGACCGACAGCTCAGCGGCCGGGAGCCTCACCTCGACATCGGCCCACAGGGGCACCCCACGGCTCCGTGAGACCCGCACCTGCTCTCCGGCGTAGGGGAAGCCCGTGTTCGAGCCTCCGCCTCCGAAGAGGTTCACCCAGTTCGAGCCGGTCTCCTCGGGCTTGCCGTAGCGGTAGGTGGTGTGCTCCCCGACGGGGTAGCCCACGCGCAGCAGGGTCACTCCTTCCTCGCCTGGAGTCTCGTCGAAGGTCACGAGGGCCGCCAGATCCTCGCTCCCGGCGTGGATCGTGGCCACGGCCACGATCGTCTCGCCTGAGCCCGGCAGGACGGTGAGAGTGCCCGCCAGGTTCTCCACGCGGAAGGGACCCTTCGAGGAGCTCACCTCCAGCCGCAGCGAGCGGGTGACTCCCACAGGCTCTCTCGCCGCGGCGGGCTCGCCGGGCTCGTCGTGCTCACCTGCGGCGCACGAGGCGAGGACGAGAGCGAGGAAGGTGGCTGCTGCTGGCGGTGCTTCACGCATTGGAATCTCCCACGTCTGGAACACCAAAACTTTACGGGGGCCCGGCCGGCCGGGTTCCCCCCGTAGCAGCCGCCGCGGTAGAATCCCTCACCCATCCAGCCGCCCGGCGGGAGGTCCATGATGCCTCAAGGAAGGATCGCGATCCTCCGCGTCCCAGGGGAGAAGTCCCGACGCGGGAGCAGGAGCGAGCGGATTGATAGTTGCCGGGGGCGCCGCTAACCTCGGGAGAGTCCGCCCCGGCCGCCCTCAATCGCGCATGCTCGAGGCCTTTCGCCCCCATCGAGTGCTCCCCGCCAGGCTTGCCGCCTGTCTTCTCTTCGCTCTCCTGACCGCCGCTCCCGGGCCGCGGGCGGAGCCCGACGAGCCCGAGTCCCAGGAGTTGGAGGCGAGGCGGGTCATCGAATCGGTCACCGAGGGCCGATGGGCCGCGCTCGCGCTGCGCAACGGGCGTGTGATCGTCTACGACCTCGTGGGAGGGCGGCGGCACGAGTGGGATGCACCCGCCGAGCCCGTCCGCATGATCGCCCTCGATCCGATGGGCATCTCCGCGCTGCCGAGACGCCGCGCGGGCATTCCACCAACGCAAGGGGAAGCGCCCGTGGTTCTCATCGCGGTCGCGGGACCCGGTACCGACGAGACGACCCTCCACGTCGTGCGCGGCGACGACGGCCTCAGCCTGCTCGAGCTGCGGATCCCGGGAGAGCCGGTCGCGCTCCTGGTCGCGCCTGGCGAAGGTCGCGCCTACGTGATCACCAGCGCTGCCGCGAGGGGGCGCGGCGAGGACCCGGACAGGATGGGCCGATGGACGCTGCGATCGGTCGACCTCGCCACGGCGAAGGTGGAGGCCGCGCTGACGCACGACGGCACGGTGCACTCGGCCACGCTCTCCGCGGCGGGCGACCGGCTCTACGTGGCCCTGGACGATTCCATACGGAGCTTCTCGACGCGCCCCCTGCGCTCTTCGTGGATGCTCCGCTCGCCGGGGCGGAACCTGCTCGTCGAGCCGCTCGGAACGGCCGGCGCCATCGTGGCGATCCGGGACTCGGAGCTGGCGCTCCTGAACCCTGACAACCTCCCCGGCCGTGATCGGACTCCGGGCACGGCGGCCGACGACGATGCGATCCTCGTCGTCGAGCTGCCCTACATCGGCCGCCACCTGGACGTGAACGACAGGACGAGCGAAGCCGTCGTCCTCGACGCGCGCGGCACGCGCCTCGCCACGGTGGACCTGGAGCGCGGGGAGGTGACTGACATCAAGCAGGTGCCGGAGGTCGCTGCGGTGATCTATCACCCCGATCGCGACACCCTCGTGCTCTTCCAGGTCTATGCCGAACGGGTCTTCGAGATGCTCCACGAGCCTCCGGACCGGGGGGCCGCCGGGAGGGAGAGTGTCGCCTCCATCGAGCAGCCGCCTGCCTCGAGCGCCCCCTCCCCCGGGCCTCACGATGCGGGAGCCGTGTCGCCTCCGGCGAGCCCGCCACCCGCCGGGCCACGAAGCTCAGGGACGGCGGCTGTCCCGATCGCCCCGAACAATCCGGGCGCGACCGGGAGCGAACCGAAGGCAGGAGGACTCGCGACCGTCCCTCCAGTCCCCCCTGCCGATCCGGTCGGCGACCACGGCGCGGCCCCTGAGAGCGGCGGTCAATCCGCGCCGGCCGCCGGCCCGACCTCCGCAAAGTCACCCGCCGAGCCCATCCTGATGCCGGAGCCCGCCCAGCCCGCAGACCCCGATGCCGATGCCGCCTCGGGCTTGATTTCGGGACGGATCACGGGAGAGCTGGGCCTCGTCGAGGCGGTCGTCTTCTACGGCCCCGATGCGGTCCTTCGCGAGCACGCGAGGATCACCCCGGACGCCGACGGGGTTTTCTCGCTGCAGGAGGCTCCACCGGGCAGGTACCGCGTCGTGGTCGTCGGCCCGGCAGGCATCCAGCTCCGATGCTCCCCTCCTGTGAGGGTAATCTTCGCGGGCTCAGGGAAGATCCCGCCCCTCGACTTCCGCGTCACGGGGCTGGTGCAGGGCCGCTTGGAGCCCTAGGAGCCTGCGACCCGAACGTCGCGAGGCTCAATGGTGGGCCGAATCGGCGGAACGCTGGCCCCTCCCTCCGCATCCGCTGTAGACTCACGCCTCCCGCGCGCCTCAACATCGTCATTCCGGAAGCCCGCGCGAGCCTCGGCTCGGACGAGCTGCTGGAAAGCCTCCCCGGAGAATCCCTGATGAGCTCGAGCCCCATCGATTCGAATCACCTCCAGTCCTTCGTCCACGACAGCCGCTCCCGCTTCGAGGAGATGCTGGCAGCCGTCGTGGAGGTCCCCACCGTGAGCATGGATCCCGGCCACCGGGGCGACATCGATCGCGGCGCCGATCTCGCGTGCAGCTTTCTGAGGGACGCGGGCGCCACGGCCGAGAAGATCCCGACGAGCGGCAACCCCGTCGTCGTGGGCAGCTTCCCCTTCGATGCCTCCCGCCCCACGGTCAACATCTACAACCACCTGGACGTCCAGCCCGCCGACCAGGCGGACGGATGGACGCATCCCCCCTTCTCCTTCCGGCGCGACGGTGATCGCTACCTGGGCCGCGGCACGACGGACGACAAGGGGCCGGCCATTTCGGCCCTGCTGGCCGCGACCTACGCGAACAGGAACGGCATCCCCCTGAACATCCGCTTCATCTGGGAGATGGAAGAGGAGATCGGCTCGAATCACTTCGAGGAGTTCCTCGCGAAGAACGGATCCCGGCTCCCCGCGGATTCGATCCTCGTGAGTGACACGATCTGGATCGCCCGCGGGAAGCCGGCGATAGCCTACGGCCTGAGGGGCCTCCAGGGCGCTCTGCTCCGGCTGGAGACCGGCGCGAAGGACATCCACTCCGGGACGACCGGCGGCGTCGCGCGGAATCCCGTCGGGGAGATTGCCGACGTCATCGCCCATTGCTACGACGCGAAGAGCGGCAAGGTGAAGATCCCAGGCTTCTACCGCGACGTGAAGAAGCTCTCGAAGAAGGAGATGCAGTCCTTCGTCAGCTCCGGGTTCAACCTGGGCCGCTTCAAGACCGTCCACGAGCTGAAGAGCCACCGCAAGCTCGACAACCGCGAGGCGGTCCAGCGGCTCTGGTCGCAGCCGACCTTCGAGGTCCACGGCATCACCGGCGGCTACCAGGGGCCGGGGCTCAAGACCATCGTCCCCGCCCGCGCGGAGGCGAAGATCAGCCTCCGGCTCGTGCCCGACATGAAGCCGAAGAAGATGCTCGCCCTGCTCACCGCCTTCGTCCGGAAGATCAACCCGGACGTGAAGGTGATCAGCGAGCACGCGGCCGAGCCCTACCTCGGCGAGTTCGAGGGCCCCTTCGCCGACGCGGCACGCCTGGCGATGAAGTCGGCCTTCGGTGCCACTCCCGCCTTCATCCGGGAGGGAGGAACCATCGGCGCCGTTCTCAGCATGAAGAAGGCCTGGAAGTGCCCGGTGGTCCTCATGGGACTCAGCCTTCCAGAGCACGGCTACCACGCCATCAACGAGAACTTCGACTGGGGGCAGGCCTCAGGCGGGATCAAGGCCTTCGTGCGGTACTTCGACCTGATCTCGAGGATTCACGGCAAGCGGTAGATGACGCTCCGCCTGCCGATCGACGGCACGCTCGACCTCCACACCTTCGCGCCGGGGGAGGCCCGCGACCTCGTGCGCGACTACGTCGAGGCCTGCCGCGAGCGGGGCATCCTCGAGATCCGGTTCATCCACGGGAAGGGGAAAGGCGTGCTGGGGCGGATCGTGAGATCCGTCCTCGAGGAGATCCCCGGCGTCATCGAGGTCCGTCCCGGCGGCGAGGGTGGCGGCGGCTGGGGAGCAACTCTCGTCACGCTCGCGCCAGCCCAGTCAGATCGAAGCTGACGAACAGACCACAATCCGGGATCAGGGCGAAGCCTCCCGTGCATCGAGCGCGCAGGAGGGATGGGCCTTGCCCGGAGCGGACGTCCCGCGGCCGCGGGTCAGGTGCGCTTTCCGGACTTTCCCTGCCGGGCCACCGCCTCGGCGGCCTTGCGGGCGGCCTCGGGATCGCCGAGGTAGGCGTGGCGCAGCGGGCGGAGATTGTCGTCCAGCTCGTAGACGAGCGGGATGCCTGTCGGGATGTTCAGGCCGGCGATCTCGTCGTCGGCCACCGCGTCGAGGTGCTTCACGAGCGCGCGCATGCTGTTGCCGTGGGCGGCGATGAGGACCCGCTCTCCCCTGCGCACGCGCGGCGCGATCGTCTGCTCCCAGCAGGGCACGACCCGCTCGACGGTGTCGGCGAGTGATTCCGTCAGCGGGAGCTGGCCGGGCGCAAGGTCCGCGTAGCGAGGATCCCGGCCGGGGTAGTAGTCGCTCTCCCGCGTGAGCGCCGGCGGCCGCACGGAGTAGCTCCGCCGCCATTCGAGAACCTGATCCTCTCCGTGGCGGGCCGCTGTCTCGGCCTTGTTCAGGCCCGTGAGGCCTCCGTAGAAGCGCTCGTTGAGCCGCCAGTCGTTGTGAACCGGGATCCACATCTGGTCCAGCTCGTCCAGGGCGAGCCAGAGCGTGCGGATGGCACGCTTGAGCACCGAAGTGAAGGCCACGTCGAAGCGGTAGCCCTCCTCGCGGAGGAGCCGGCCTCCCTGACGCGCCTCCTCGATCCCCTGGGGCGACAGATCCACGTCATGCCAGCCCGTGAACCTGTTCTCGAGGTTCCACGTGCTCTGCCCGTGCCGGACCATGACGAGCTTGAACATCCGAGAGCCTCCAGGGTCGCGCGGGATGGAGCAGGCATCTAACCACCGCCCGCGCCCGTCATCAACTCTCCGCCGGGCGCCCCTCCGCCAAATCGTCGGCCCACGAGAGGTCCCGCTGGCCGGCGGGGCGGGCTCACTCTTCCTGCCTGTCCCGCAGCTCCACGCCCTTCCCGATGATCTTCAGCGCGCCCTCCTCGCGGACGAATGTGCCGACCACGACCGCCCAGCGTCCCGCGGACCCCTCCGGGATCGTGAACTCCGTTCCGAGCTTGAGATCGACCATGAGGCGCCGATCCTCCTCCATGACCTCGAACCAGCAGCCGATCTCCTGGCAGACCTCCACGACGAGGCCCGAGACGCGGACTTCCTTTCCGAGGTGGAGCTCGGGGGCCTCGAGCAGCTCGACGATCCCCATGCCCTCGGCTCCGGGGTCCATCACGCCGTAGGTGGCCACGTCGCCTGTGCAGGAGGCGAGGCAGACGAGCGCCAGGAGCACGATAACGGTCGTGGGCAGGCTCCCACCGTGCGAGACGTGATCCTCGGGACGATCCGGACAGGGGCTCCGGCCCAGCGGGCCCGCACGGCCAGCGCGAATCGAGAGCGCGGTGCGCGTCCTCGGCCAGGTCATGACGGCGCCCGCCTCAGGAGAGCGGCGAGCTCGCCGACTCCTGCGTAGCCTTCGAAGCGCCCCAGCTCGCGCCCCTCCCCGTCGAGGAGGATCCCCGCGGGCACGCCGCCGACGCGGTAGGTGTCGAGAAGGTCGGGACGAGAATCGGCGTCAACCCTCCAGCACGCCGTCTTGCGAGCGGCCTCGGCGACCTCGCGCGAAGGGAAGGCAAGCCGCTCCATGTCCTCGCACTGCGCACACCCTGGCGCATTGAAATACAGGAGCACCGCTCGCCGTGACGAGATGCGCTCCTGCGTAGGGCCCGAAGAAACTTTGCCCTCCTCGTGTCCCACCTCCGCCTCCAGCGAGGCGCGCTCCCGCCCTTCTGCGTCCGGGCCTCCCTCCGGGAGGGCTTCCTTCGCTGCTCCGGCCCGGATGGGCCCCACGGGTGCGCCGGGGCCGTCGGGGTCCAGCATCTTGAGCCCGCCGAGGCAGATCAGCGGCGACTCGGCCCGAGGGGCCGCTCGATCCGCGGCGTAGGTCTTCCTCCGCCGCCCATCCTCCTCCTGCGTCACATCCGGATGGTGGGCCACGAGGAAGCCGCGCCTCCCGGCCGTCCCCTCCAGCCGGAGCATCCAGGCGCGCCCCGCGGCCCATGCGAAATCGCCCACCTCCCGGGCCGTCTCGCTCGTGAAGGGATGCGCCAGGAGGCCAGCATCCCGCGCGATCGTCCAGAGATCCTCCGCGCCGAAGACTCCGTCAGAGTTCCCGTCGGCGAGGAGAATCGTGAGCGAGGCGCCGGCCACCGAGAGATCCGCGCTCCGGTAGCTGAGTCCCGTCACGCGGATCTCCCCGGAAGCCTCCGGCCCGCCTGACTCGCCTATCCCGGTGCCGCCAGGCGGCGACACCTCTATCTCGACTGCGTAGGGCTCCCTGAGGATCCTGGTGCCCTCCAGGTGCTCGACCATCAGCGTGAGTGAGAAGCGCCCCGTTTTCCCCGTGACTCGCTCTGCCGTCCCATCGCCATCGACATCAACGGCCAGGAGATCCCAGGGACCTTCCCTTCCAGTGCGCGCGAGCAAGAGCGGGAATCCGGGCTCCCCGGCCGCCAGCTTCGGGCCGAGGTGGAGGAAACCCTCGAGAGGATCGTACCCGCCGGCCTCTGCTCGGTCCGTCGCCGCGAGAGGCACCATCACGCCGGCCGCAGGCAAGTCCGCAGTACCCGAAGATCCAGATGACAGGTCTCCGAAGGCGAGCGGCAGGCCTTCGATCGCTTTCGGCCACGGGGGCGCGCATGCGGGCATCGCGGCGGCGGCAGCCAGAACGCACGCCCTGACGAAGGGGCCGGCGAGGGAGTCAGCCCCGGCCCTGCTCCTCCGCCTCGATGATCCCTCGGACCGAATCGGAATGAAGGAGAGGCTCACGGGGAGTCCACCGGGTTGGCGTGGCGGAGGGAGAGGGATTCGAACCCCCGGGGCTTCCGCCCTGCGGTTTTCAAGACCGCCGCCTTAAACCACTCGGCCATCCCTCCGAACACCCGTGATGATATGGAAGCTCCCCTCGGAGGGCAATCAAGCCGTGCCCGCCGGCTGGTCACGGCGGGCCGGCCCCGGCCACCTGGCTGCCCCCGGCTCCCTCGGGCGGCGGCACGGGGCGGCGCGTGATCACCGCGAGCGAGGCGACCGATCCGACGACGAGGGCCGCGCCGAGGAGCATCAATGGGGCCGGCCTCTCGCCGAAGCCGAAGATGCCGAGGGGGACCGACAGGGCCACCGCCACGTAGGTGGCCACGCTCGCCGGCCCCGCCCGCTCCCAGACGAGGCCGAAGGTGAGCCCGAGCTGACCCGTGACCGTGAGCAGACAGATCCCCGCGAGCGCCCACCCATCGCCCCAGCCCGGCCAAACCCATTGTGGCGCCGCAACGACCGAGGCGATCAGGGCCGCGAGGGCGGGAAACGAGACCATGATGATGAGCGGGTGCTCGTGGTGGCGGAGCCGGCGCACGAGCATGTAGGCCGCGGCGGAGCTGACCGCTCCAGCCAGGCCGACGAAGGCGCCGGCAGGATCGACGCCCGCGCCGGGCTGCACGACGAGGACGACGCCCGTGAGGGCGATCGCGAGGGCGAAGAGATCCTTTCTGCGCGGCTTCTCGCCGAGTACCAGCGGCGCGAGCAGCGCCACGAAGACGGGGCTCGTGTACTGGATCATGACGGCGTCGGGAAGCGAGAGGCGGCCGATCGCGAAGAACCAGCACGAGATCGCCGAGTAGCCGAGCAGGGCGCGCAGGAGGAGGCCGCCGGGGCGGTGGATTCGCAGGGGTATGCGCCGCCACACGAGCAACGCCATGACGAAGAGCAGCGCCGCCATGCCCCGGAGAGCGACGATCTCCTGGTTCGGGATCCTCGGGGAGGCGGCCTTGACGAGCGCCGCCATGAGGGCGAAGGAAACCGCGGAGAGCGCCATGGCGGCGATCCCCCGTGACACGCCTATCCGTGGGCCGCGGCGCGTCAGACTCGCTCGATCCGCTCCGTCCCGTCCATCCAGGGGCGGAGCGCCTCGGGGATGACGACGCTTCCGTCGCGCTGCTGGTAGTTCTCGAGGATCGCGATCAGCGTGCGTCCCACGGCGAGGCCGGATCCGTTCAGCGTGTGCACCAGCTCCGTACCCTTCCTGCCCGGGCGGCGCAGGCGGATCCCGGCGCGGCGGGCCTGGAAAGCCTCGCAGTTGCTCACCGAGGAGATCTCGCGGAAGGTCTGCTCGCTGGGGAGCCACACCTCGATGTCGTAGGTCTTGGCGGCGGAGAAGCCCATGTCGCCCGTGCAGAGCGTTACGGTCCTGTAGGCGAGGCCGAGGAGCTGGAGGATCCCCTCGGCGTTGGAGGTCATCCGCTCCAGCTCGTCGTAGGAGTCCTCGGGCTTCGTCAGGGCGACCAGCTCGACCTTGTTGAACTGGTGCTGCCGCATGAGGCCGCGGACGTCCTTGCCGTAGGAGCCCGCCTCGCTGCGGAAGCAGGGCGTCCAGGCTACGAGCCGCTTCGGGAGATCCGCCTCCTCGAGGACTTCCCCCGCGTGGAGGTTCGTCAGGGGAACCTCGGCAGTCGGGATGAGCCAGTAGTCGCTCCCCTCCAGCTTGAAGAGATCCGAGGCGAACTTCGGGAGCTGCCCGGTGCCGGTGAGGGTCTTCGAGTTGACGATAAAGGGGGGCAGCGTCTCGGTGTAGCCGTTCTCCTTCGTGTGCACGTCGAGCATGAAGTTGATCAGGGCGCGCTCGAGCCGGGCGCCGGCGCCGCTGAGGACCGCGAAGCGCGATCCGGTCAGGGTGGCGGCCCGCTCGAAGTCGAGGATCCCGAGCCCTGTCCCCAGCTCCCAGTGAGGGCGCGGCTCGTAGTCGAAGGAAGGAGGCCGCCCCGAGGTCCTCACGACGGGGTTCGCGGAGGCGTCCCTCCCGACCGGGACCGATGCGTGCGGGAGGTTCGGCAGCACCAGCATGAAGGCCTTGAGCCGCTCTTCGATCTCGCCGGTCTTCGCGTCGAGCCCGCTGATGCGTTCGCCCACCTGGCGCATTTCCAGGATGATCGCCTCGACATCCTCGCCCGCCTTCTTCTTCCTGGCCACCTCCTGGCTGGCAGTGTTCTTCCGGTGCTTCAGGGCCTCCCCTTCACGGAGGAGGGCGCGCCGCTCCTCGTCGAGGGCCATGAAAGGGCCGAGGTCCACGCCGCCGCGCGAGGCGAGGCGCGCCTTGACCTCTTCGAAATGCTCGCGGACGTGGGAAATCTCGAGCACGGGATTCTCCGGGGAACCTGCTCTTGTTGCTCGCCGGCTCTCGTGCGGTGCCCGGGACATCGAAGGGACGGGCCGCCGGAGAGCGCGCCTCGTGGAAGGCCGGCGCGAGTCTAGGCGGGTCCGCCTCGGGGTGTCAATGGCGCTGACGACCCTCTGATGCAGGCATCGGGCGGGTCTGGTCTCATCCGAGGAGGAGCGTGAAAGGCGACTATAATGCGAGGCGACGACGTCAGGCGCGCACGCCGGCTTCTTCCCCGTGACTGGAGTGCAACCATGCTGACCTTCCGGCGGGAGGCCGGCTCTCGCAAGGCTCACCTTCCCACTCCCGCTCAGTGCGCCTCCGCACCCCGTTGAAGATCCTCCAGATCGGCAAGTACTACTCGCCGGTAAGGGGCGGGATCGAGATGGTCGTGCAGGACCTCTGCCGGGGGCTGGCCACCCATCACGACGTGACGGCGCTCGTCTTCAACACCTCGGCGCGAACGGTCATCGAGGAGCGGGACGGCGCGCGCCTGATCCGGGTTGGCACCTGGGGCAGGATCCTCTCGACCGAGATTTCGCCCTCCTTCATCCCCTGGATCCGCCGCCTCCCCGCGGACCTCGTCCACCTTCACATGCCGAATCCCGTCGGCGAGCTGGGATCTATCCTGTCCGGCACGAAGGCCCGGCTCGTGTTGACCTACCACAGTGACGTCGTCCGCCAGCGATGGATGATGGCGCTGTACCGCCCACTGCTCGATCGAATCCTGCGCCGGGCCGATCGGATCATCGTCTCGAGCCGACGCTACATGGAAACCTCCGGGAATCTCCGGCCCTACCGGGACAAGTGCGCCATCATCCCGCTCGGCCTGGATCTCGATGAGTACGCCATCTCCCCGGAAATCGAGGACCGCGCCCGCGCCCTCCGGGCGGAGCATGGCGAGCGGATCGTCGTCTTCGTGGGGAGGCTCGTCTACTACAAGGGCGTGGATCAACTGCTGAGGGCAGCGCGCGACCTGGACGCGACGATCCTGGTGGCCGGTGATGGCCCCATGAGACCCTCCCTGGAGGCCGAAGCGAGCCGCCTGGGGCTCGATCAACGAGTCCGCTTTCTCGGCGAGATCAGCCATGCCGAGAAGCTGGCGCTCTATCGTGCCTCCGCGCTGGCCGTGCTCCCCGCCACTCACCGGAGCGAGGCCTTCGGCCTCGTGCAGGTGGAGGCGCACGCCTGCGGAAGGCCGGTCGTCTCGACCAATCTCGACTCCGGCGTCCCCTTCGTGAATCAGGACGGAGTCACGGGCTTCGTGGTCCCGCCCTCGGACCCCGGTTCCCTGGCTGCGGCCATCCGCCGCCTCCTCGACGATCCGGAGCTTCGGCGCAAGCTGGGTGACGCGGCCTCCGAGCGGGCTCGGAGGGAGTTCAGCGTGGAGAGGATGTTGAAGGCGACGCTGACCCTGTATGAAGCGGTGCTGCGCGGGGCCCCCGGGACGCTGCCGGCCGCGGGAATGGAGATCGAAGAGGCTTGAAGGTCCTCTACCTCAACCCATCCGTGGAGCTGGGCGGAGGCGAGCTGAGCCTGCTCGAGCTGATCTCCGGCCTCGACCGGGCGAGGGTCACGCCGCTGGCCTCCTGCGTGGCGGAGGGGCCGCTACCCGAGGCTCTTCGGCGGGCTGGAGTCAGGGTGGACATCAATCCCTGGCCCCGGTTCGCGCTGAGGATTGGCCGTGCCAGGTTGGCCTCCCGGCTGGCGGCTCCGTTCGCGGCGCCTGCCCTCATCCCGCACGTTGCCCGCATGGCAAGGCTCGTTCGCAGAGAGGGGATAGACCTCATCCATTCGAACGGGCTGAAGTCACATCTCATCGGATCCCTCGTGAGGCTCATGACGGGATGCCGCCTCGTCTGGCACGTGAGGGACGTTCTCCGCCCGGGCCCCATCCGGCAGGCCTACGGCGCGATGGCCCGCCTGACCGTCTCCTGTCTCGTCGCCAACTCCAGCGCCGTGGCCCGAACGTTCCCGGGGATGCCGGGGAGCCGCCTGAGGATCGTCTACAACGGGCTCGACATGAACCTCTACGCGCCGGCGCCGGCCGCTCCCTCCGTCCGCGCCTCGCTCGGTATCGAGCCAGGCGATCTCGTCATCGGGGCCGTCGGGGCGCTGGCCCCCCTGAAGGGGCACATTCACCTGATCCGGGCTGCTCCCGCCATCCTCCAGCAATTCCCGCGGGCGCGGTTCGTGATCGTGGGCCGTGAGATGTACGTCACCGCCGGCCACGCCGGCTACCGGCAGACCCTGGAAGCAGAGGCCGTGCGGCTCGGCGTGGCCCGCCAGGTCGTCTTCGCCGGCTACCGGGAAGATCCCGTCGCCTTCCTCCGGTGTTTCGACCTTCTCGTTCACGCCTCGATCTACCCGGAGTCCTTCGGCCGGGTCCTCGTCGAAGCGATGGGCTGCGGTGTACCCGTCATCGCCACTGCGCTGGGAGGGCCGACGGAGATCATCTCCTCGGATGACGAAGGGCTCCTGATCCCGGCAGGCAGTCACGAGGCCATCACCCGCGCAGTGACCACTCTCCTTGAAGATCCGAAGAGGCGGGCCCGCATGGCGAGGAGGGGAAGGGCGCGGGCCGTGGAGGCCTTCTCCGTCACGCGAGAGATCCGCGAGATACATGCTGTCTACGATTCGATCGACGTCGCGGGCTGATACCCGGGGTCGAGTCGGCGTCGCGGCATCCGGGAAGGAGGGGGGAAGGAGGGTCAGCCGGGATTCAGTCTTTCTTCGAGGAGGAGCTTCCGCCGGTGGTTTTGGCCTTGGAGCCTGATTTCTCGGCGGGCTTCGAGTCCTTGTTGTCTTTCTGGTCCTTACGGTCTTTCTGGTCCTTCTGCTCCTTCTGCTCCTTGGCGTCCTTCGCGTCCCTGCGTTCCTTGGAGCCCCCGTCGCTGCCGCTCCCACGGGCGTAGTCGGTCACGTACCAGCCCGACCCCTTGAAGGAGATTGCTGGGGCGGAGAGGAGGCGCTTGACCTTGGACTTGCACTTGATGCAGGTCCTCAGCTCGGGGTCCGAGAACTTCCGGATCAGCTCGAACCGGTGGCCCTTCTGAATGCATTCGTACTCGTAGAGCGGCAATTCCTGAACTCCTGTCGGGGGAGGCTCTCGCCGGTAGGGCCTGGGGGGGCCGAGCGCCGCTGGAAGGCCTGCAGGGCCCCGAAGCCGCCCCCCGCACGGGCCATGACTCTAGGGCCCTCTCCGCGGGGCTGTCAAGGAGCTGGTAGGGCCTTCCCTGTGTATTCCAGGTGCACGAGCAGATCGCGGGCCGCGGAGCGGCCCAGATCCACCCCGTCGGGAACGCCGACGCCTCTGAGTGCGCTTCCCGTGATGAAGAGGCCCGGGTGACTCCCGAGGCGGTGATCCACGCGCTCGACGAGGCCGGCGTGGCCGACCTCGTACTGAGGATTGGCCCCCGGCCACCGCTGCACGTGGACCAGGATCGGCTCGGCGCGAAGGCCGATCATCGCCGCGAGGTCCTTTCTCACCGACGCCACGAGCGCTTCGTCGCTGCTCTCCAGCCGTGCCTCGTCTCCAGCCCCTCCGACGAAGGCCCGGATCAGAACAGACCCCTCGGGCGCTCTTGCGGGGAATTTGTTGGATACGAACGTGCAACCGAAGAAGGACCGCCCCTCCTCCCGGGGGACCAGGAAGCCCGTCGAAGGGGGGAGGGCTGGTCCGTCCTTCCTGCCGAAGCCGAGGAAAACCGTCGCCGTCGAGACGTAGCGGACACCCGCGAGGAGAGCGGCCAGATCCGGATCGAATCCGCCGACGAGGGCCGAGGCGGAGTGGGAAGGGACGGCGAGAAGGCAGGCGTCGACCTCCCACGGCTCTCCCGCCGCGCTCCGGATCCTCCAGCCACCGGCATGCGGCTCGACGGCTGTGACCGCGACGCCCGTTGCCATCTCGACCCGGCGAATGGACGCAGCCATCCGGTCGGTCAGCATCTGCATTCCGCCGGCGAAGGAGACGAAGGGTGGGCCCGCGCGCCCCGTGGCGGCCTGGGCCCGAGTCCGGCGCAGGGCAAGCGTGAGGCTCCCGTGCTTGCGCTCCAGATCCGCCAGGCGAGGGAAGGTGCTCTTCAGGCTGAGGCGCTCCGGATCTCCCGCGTGGATCCCCGCCATGAGTGGGCCGGCGATCCGGCGGGCGGCCTCGCCCCCCAGCCGCCGTCTCACGAAGCCGGCGATCGACTCATCGGCGCCGTCCCGCCGGGCCGGGACGAAGGGCTCGAGCATCATGCGGAGCTTTCCGGGCGCGGAGATGAGCCCCGTCGTGAGGAGGGGGAGGATGCGCGAAGGCGCCACCAGCTCGAGGCCATCGGGCAATGGATGCAGCCGGCCGCGGGCCCAGATGAGCGTGGCGAGCTCCTGGCGCCCGGCCTCGACGATCTGATCCCCGAGCCCGAGGCTCCGCGCCAGATCGGCGGCGGCCGGCTTCGCCTTGAAGAGGGAGTCGGGGCCCAGGTCGAGCAGGTAGCCGTCTCTCTTCAGAGTGCGGATGACGCCGCCCGTGGTGGGCGCCGCTTCGAAGAGGCGGCAATCAATGGAGAGGCCGCCTTCATGCACGGCCCGATCGAGAAACCACGCCGCCGAGAGTCCCGCGATCCCGCCGCCGATGATCGCGATCCGGCGGCGGCCTGTACCCTCGGTGCGCACCTCGCCGCCTGCCCGGGGTGGCGCCATCACCCGGAGGCTCTCCCCGCCTGCCCCCCGAGCGCCTCGCGGATGATCGCGGCCAGAGCTTCGATGAAATCGGGCCGCGTGTTCATCGAGGGCGTCCGCCACAGGCGAAGGCCCGCCTCCCTGGCCGTTTGCTGCGCGAGGACATCCACGTCGTAGAGGACTTCCAGATGATCCGAGACGAATCCAACGGGCGACACGATGACGCGGCGATCCGCGCCTCCCCCGCCCGCGCGGATCCTCTCGAGGAAGTCGGGACCGAGCCAGGGCTCGCCCGTGGGGCTGGCGCTCTGGAAGGCCACCTCCCATCGATCCACGCCGGCCGCCTGCGCCACGAGCCGTGCCGTGGCCTCGACCTGATCCCTGTAGGGATCGCCCTCGTCGAGGATCCTCGCGGGAAGGCTGTGGGCCGTGAAGATCACGCGAGGGGGACGGCTCTCACCGCTCTCACCTCTCGCTTCGGCCAGCGTCTCGCCGAGCGCCCCGGCCATGGCGGCGATGTACTTCACATGGTCGTGGTAGTCCTGCACTTCGATCAGCCTCGGCGCGGAAGGGAGCGCGGCGAGCGCCTCTCTCAGGATGGCGTGGTACCTCCCCACGCTCATCGAGGAGTAGTGCGGCGCGAGGACGAGGCCGACCAGGCGCTTCAGCCCCGAGCCCGCGAGCCCGGAGACGCGCTCCGCGATGAAAGGGGACGAGTGCCGCATCCCCGAGATGACCCTGACGGGGGTGCCGCCGTCACCGTCGAGCCGCTCCTGAACCGCGCGGGCCTGCGCCTCCGTGAGCGTCAGCAGCCGGCTGACGTCGCCGATCAACCGGTACCGGCCGACCAGCTCGTCGATCCTTTCGGGCGGAGGGCGCCGGCCGCCGCGAATGTGCGTGAAGTAGGCGGCTACGTCGTCCAGGGTCGCGGGGGCCCCGTAGGCCATCAGGAGAACCCCGTCGGTGGCCGTAGCTGCTGGCTCGGCGCCTGGAGGACTCACTTTGCGGCCGAGCGCGCCGAGGCCTCGTGGACGTGGTCCACGAGGCGCCGCACGTCATCCACCGGCGTGCCGGGCAGGATGCCGTGGCCCAGGTTGAAGACGTGGCCGGGGCGCCCCGCGGCCTGCGCGAGGACCGCGTCGGCCCTCACGCGGATGGCGTCGAAGCCGGAGAGAAGGCTCACCGGATCCAGGTTCCCCTGGATCGCGCGGCCGGGACCGATCCGATCCCAGGCGTCGTCGAGAGGGCTGCGCCAGTCCACGCCGATGACGTCTCCCCCCGCCTGCGCGAAGAGATCGAGGAAGGGGTCGGTGCCCGTCCCGAAGTGGATGACCGGCACGGGCAGGCCCCGAAGCTCCGCGAAGAGCCTCTTCATGTGGGGCAGGACCATCGCCTCGTAGTCGTCACGAGAGAGGCATCCGATCCACGAGTCGAAGACCTGGATCGCCTCGGCGCCGGCATCGACCTGGGCCTCGAGGTAGGCCGCCATCGCCACGGTGAGCCGGTCCATGAGGTCGGCGAAGAGAGCGGGGCGGGCGAACATCATCCTTTTCGTCTCGCGATAGTCGCGGCTCCCCCTTCCCTCGATCATGTAGGCGGCCATCGTGAAGGGGGCACCGCCGAAGCCGATGAGCGGAATCCTCCCCTTCAGCTCGCGGCGGACGAGAGCGATGGCCTCGAGGAGAAAGCCCACGTCGCGCCCGGGCTCGAGCTTTCGGAGCTTCCCGATCTGCTCCTCGCTCCGGAGCGGGTTCGCGATGATCGGGCCGACATTCTCGACGATGTCGAACTCGACGCCGAGGCCGGGCAGGGGCAGCATGAGATCGCCGAAGATGATCGCGGCATCGAGATCCATCTGCGAGACGGGAAGCAGCGTCACTTCCGTGGCCAGATCGGGAGTCCGGCACAGGTCGAGGATGGAGTGCTTCTCGCGCAGCGCCCGGTACTCGGGCTGGTAGCGCCCCGCCTGGCGCATGAACCAGACGGGAGTTCGATCCACCGGCCGCATTCGGCAGGCCTCGATGAACCGCGAGCTCGTCGCGCGCTCCATGGTCGTCTCCAGGTCGGAACGGGAAGCGCGGATTCTAGCATCCTCCACCCTGGGTCATTGCCGGATCTGTCCTCGAAATGCCGCGCTCCGGACGATCTCCCTCGGCAGCATCGCTCGCACCCGCACTTCGCGCCACCGCGAGCATGGCGGCCTCGAACTCGAGGAAGATGAGCGGTCGTGCAGCACCCGTGGGCGGGTGAAGTAATCTGGTCGCGATGCGGAGCTTCCTGCCCCCCGACACGGACGATCTCCGCTCGAAGATCGTGGCGCGCAATGCCCGGCGGGCGCGCGCCCTCGCGCACCTGCTCCGGGCCCGCACGGAGGGCACCACCCTGGCACGGGAGGAGCGAGCCACGCGGCGCGGGGCCCTGGATCTCCTCGGCGCCGTCCTGCGCTCGGTTCGTGGGCCGGCCCGCGAGCATCTTCTCTACACGCCCGGGATGCGGGCCTGGCTCTGCAACGCCGAGGAAGCTCTCGCGCTGACCGACCCGGCGGGTTCCGCGATCGATCTCTTCGAGCGTATCTCGACGGGGCCCTTTCTCCCGCGATTGCTCCCCCGCGGGAGACTCGACGCAGGCTTCAGACGCCGCGCCACGGGCCTCGGTTCCGAGATACTCGAGCGCGCCTTCCTGAAGCTGCCTCCCCTTCTGGCCTTTCTCGTACCGGAGGGATGCCGCTTCGGCCCCTTCCCGCTCGATCTGGCACCGGATGCCGAGGAGGCGCGGGTGGCGGGAGAGCTTCATATCGGGGGGCCCCTTCCCATCAGCCTGCGGCTCCCGCCGGGGACGCGCCTCGAGCTGATCGGTGCATGGCCCTCCAGAGCCGGCATCACCGGGAGCGGAGCTCTTCCAGGACAGAACCCCGATTCCGGCATCCGCGCGGCTTCCCCGGACTCCAGCACGGTCGGCGCCTCGGCGCTCCGGCTGCTGGCCCGTGGTGAGGTCCGCTCACAGGCGCGAGAGATGATACCGGGATCTGCGATCGTCGTCGCCCGCCGGGTGCGCTGGTCACGCAAGGGAACCGTCCCTGGCGGGAGTGTTCGCGGCGCGCCCGCGCGCCTGGGCGAGGCGCTCGCCCTCCTCGACTCGGCCTGGCCCGAGGGAGGCCGGGAGGTCCGCGCTCAGACCTTCGAGGTGATACCCCTCGCCGAGAAGGCGACCGTGAGCTACTCGCTTCCGTCGCGGCCCGGCTGCTCCTTCATCAACCTGCACGGGAAGACGATCGTGGACCTCGCCGACGATCTCCTCCACGAGTCGGCCCATCACAGGCTTCACGGGCTGGAAGAGATCGAGGGGCCGCTCGATCGCGACGACGGCGAGCCCCGCTACTGGTCCCCATGGCGGCGGAGCATCCGCCCCGTCCGGGGGATCCTCCACGCCGCCTACACCTTCACGTGGAGAGCGGGCCTGCTCTCAAGGCTCCTCGCCCTGGACCGTCGGCTCCCGAAGAGCTGGATTCGCCGCCAGCGGGACCAGGAGATCAGGATGCTCGAGGCGGCTGTCCGGGATCTCCTCGAGGCCGGGCGGCTCGGCCTGCTGACGCCGGCCGGCGCATCCATCGTCCGGGCCATCAAGCGATCCCTCGGACGGATGACGTGAGCCGGGCGGGCAAGACCCGGGCTTGCGGGCCTCGTGCTATCGCGGTGGGGCGAGCTCCCGCGCACTCAGGAGAACAGGGCCTTGTTTTCCTTGACCCAGCGGTGGAGCTTTTCAACGCCCTGGCGGGCAGAGACTCGAGGCTCCCAACCAAACTCCCGCTGGGCTTTCCGCACGTCGCATACGAAGACGGGCTGATCGCCGGGACGCCAGTCGTCGTAGCCGACCTTCCCCTTCGATCCCGTGAGCTCGTCGAGGAGCGCGAGCAGCTCGAGCAGAGACATGGTGTTGGCGGGGCCCCCACCGATGTTGTAGACCCGACCCGCGGTCCGCTCGATGTTCTCCGCCGCCATCTCGAAGCCTCGGACGAGATCGTCGATGAAGAGGATGTCGCGGACCTGCTTGCCGTCTCCGTAGATCGTGATGGGATGTCCCATCACGCGCGCGATGGTGAACCAGGCCACCCAGCCCTGATCCTCCACGCCGAACTGCCGGTAACCGTAGATGCAGGACTGCCTGAACGTGACCGTCCGGAACCCGTAGATCCGGGCGTAGTCGATCATGTACTGATCGGCGCTGCCCTTGGAACATCCATACGGCGAGTGGAAATCGAGGTTGCGGTCCTCTCCGACGCCGTGGGCCAGTGACTTGTAGCCGTACCGTCCATCGGATTCTCCGATGGGCACATCCTCCATCCGGCCGTAGACCTTGTTGGTGGAGGCGTAGATGAGGACCGGGTCGATCTTCTGCGCCCGGATCGCTTCGAGCGTGTTGAAGGTTCCGAGGGCATTGACCCTGAAATCATGCGCAGGGTCCGTCACCGAAGTCGTCACCGCGACCTGGGCTGCCAGGTGAAGGCACAGATCCATGTCGTCGTGCGCCGCAACGGCCCGGGCGATCGCCTTCTCCTCGGTGATGTCTCCTTCGATCAGCTCGACGCTGCCGAGCGAACGGAGCCACTCCACGTTGGCGCGGCCCCCCTTCCGGGACATGTTGTCGAAGAGGACGACCTCGGCACCTTTCTCGATGTAGCGCCTGGCCGCGTTGCAGCCGATGAACCCGGCACCGCCGGTGATGAAGACCTTCATGCCGCTCCTCCTGAAGGACCCGCCTCTGCCGGCGGGGCGCCTCCCGATCGACCTTCGAGCGGGCCGGAGAGCCTGGAATATCGTCCCTTGCGCCCGCCCGAGCAAGTCATGGAGAAGGGATCACCACGTCGAAGTCACGATGCCCGGGCGCAGGCCAGGAGGTGCGAGGTCAGCCTGGCGCGAAGGGCCAGTGGCGCCCAATGGGACACTCTCTCGAGCCCGTACCAGAACCCCGGCGCCCTCAGGAAAGAGAGGTGCCGGAATTTCAGGTTGCCGTTCGTAAACGGGGCGCCGAAGTGAAGGATCTCCACCGGCTCCAGGCCCGCTCTCCTCATGAGGTCCTCCAGCTCGCCTGCCGTCAGGAGAAAGAGGTGGCCGTCCGAATCGGGCTGAAACTGCAGCTTCTCGAGCTCCTCGGCCGACCCCACCTGGGAGAGCGTCGGCAGCCTGCTGCCCAGGAACTTTCCGTTGGGCGTCGTGATCACCAGGTGGCCGCCCGGGGTGAGGAACGACCGGAGATGACGCAGCAGCTCCCGAGGATGGGCGACGTGCTCGATGAGCTCCGCGCATACGACGATGTCGAAGGTGCCGGTCTCCGCGGTGGTGAGCGTGAAGATGTCCTGCTGGTAGACCTTCAGAACGCCCCACAGGCCCCAGGGACGGAGCGCCTCCTCGAGGGGCCGCAGGTCGTTGACGACGACTTCCCGGCCGGCATGGTGGAGGCAGGCGGCGAGGAAGCAGGCTCCCGCAGCCACGTCGAGTATGCGCCGCCCCGGCAGCGACAGGACGTGTCGGGCCGTCAGCTGGAATCGAAGGCGGGCGAAGGCCACGTTTCCCGGCGGCGACGTGGGATCGAAGAGCGCCTCGTCGTGGTAACCGCTCGTCACGGGAGGCGGCGGGAAGATGGAATCGGGCCGGCCGCGCCAGGCTTCCTTCACGACGCGGGCCGGCGGCAGCCGGGTCGAGGCTCTACCTCCTCTCACGGCTCGACATCCCGATCTGGCTTCACGGCGATCCTCGGCCAGCCTGCATGAAGACGAAATTCTCATGCTCCTCGGCGCCCGGGAGATTTCGGACCGGCCTCGCCTCGCCGTGCCCCCCCAGGGCGAAGGGCTCGTAGCCGAAGCGGGCGAGGAACTCCAGGAGCTCCTGGGCCGAGGAGTTGAGGAGCGAGAGCATCGTGGGGTTGATCTCGCACAGAATCGGGGGCGCCGGACGCTTCTGGAGCAGGTCGGTCATCCCCCGGAGGGCCATCATCTCGGCTCCCTCGATGTCGATCTTGATCAGATCGACTCGCTCGAGCCGGTGTTGTCTGGCGTACTGGTCGAATCGCATCGTGGGGACACGGAATCGCTGGGCCGACGAGTCCCTGTGGGCCATCGTCGCATTTCCGGATCGGGGATGATCGCTGGCCATCTCGGCCTCGCCATCGCGGTCGGAGAGGGCGGCCGTCTCCATGACCACGTTCGTGAGCCGGTTGAGTGCAAGGTTCCTACGAAGGCGTTCGACATTCGGCGAGAGAGGTTCGAACGAATAGACAGTGCCCGCGTCGCCGACCTGCCGAGCTGCGGGAAGCGTGTGCCATCCTACGTTGGCACCGATGTCGACGAAGACCCCGCCCCGAGGAAGCGTCTTGAGGATGAAGGCTATCTCACGCGGCTCGTAGTCTCCGAGGTAGTGCATCTTCCGCTGCATTTCGTCGGTGAGATCCAGCTCCATCAAGATCCCGCGGGCCACCTCGGACACGATGTAACCGCCGGCGGGCATGAGGAGCGGATTCAGGGCGTTCGCGAGACGAAGGCGCCCGCGCACTCGAACGTGCCGCGTCAAGGCGAGCAGGAGTCTCATGCCGGCCCGTCGAATGGCTTCGACGGACCGGCGCCTGTTTCCGGCGGTTTCATGCTGCTCGACAGACAGTTTCATCTGCTTCTCGCGCCGGGGGCTGGGTGGTCATGTCCCTCCGGCACAGGGCCCTGCCAACTGAAGTGAATCACCATCCTCGGAGAGGCGTGCACATGGTCACCCGTCGGGATAGACGCGAGGGTATCAAAAAACGGCCCTCGACCCTCGACGGATCTGCCCGGAGAGACCGGCCCGCAAGCTGGGACCCCGATGGGAGGGGCTCAGGCGATGGATTCGTAGACCTCCTCGAGGTGTGACCCGATCGTCTCCCAATCGTGGCATTTCAGAATCCGGCGGCGCGCAGCGCCGCCCAGCTCGTCGATCCGGACGGGATAATCGATGAGATCCGCCACGGCAGCACCGCAGTCCGAAACGAACTGGTCGGGTGTGATCACCGGAATCCGGATTCCGGCACCCTCCGCCACGATCTCCCGCGGGCCGCCGAGGTCGCTCGCCACGACGGCCATCCCGCTCGACATCGCCTCGAGGAGGGCCACGCCGTACGTATCGGAGAGCGTGGGCAGGCAGAAGACGTCGTGGTCGCGGTAGAGGTCGGGCATCCTCTCGCGGGAAACCGGCGGGAGGAACGTCACCAGGTCCCCCAGTCCAAGGTCGCTCACGAGCGAGTGGACGAAACCCTCGAAATAGGGAGTTCCCTTCCCGACGACGGTGAGGGTGAAGGCTCGCCCGCGCCGGATGGTCGCGCAGGTCTTCAATAGAAGCTCCAGCCCCTTGTGAGGCTTCAGCCGGCCCGCGTAGAGGAGACGCACGCTCCCCGCCCCGCTTCGCTGCCGGGGCTGGACGGGCGGGGTGAAGATCTCGTGCTCCACGCCCGCGTAAACGATGGGCTCGCAGCGCGCATGGAGGGCCGGTGGAATCGATTCCATCGTGAGGGCGCTTCCGACGAGGATCTTGCGCGCCCTGCGGAGCCACTGCGCCTGGCGCCGCAGGACCTCCACGGCCATGCCAGCCACGCGCCGGCGCGGGGCGAGGCGGCGGTGAAGCGGCGTGCTCGCCTTGTAGTGATGGACATCCCTCCACATGATCTCGCGGAACGACTCGGGTGAGAGCGGGCTCGCCAGGATCGGCCCGACCACGAGCGGCTTTCCCATGTAGGCCAGCAGCGTCGGCGCATCCAGGCTGCATGGATTCACCCGGTGGACGAGATCGATCCCGCGGCGGGTGAGCCGGCGCGCCCGTCCCCACTGCCGGATCTCGAAGAGGGCGAGGGACTCCGGGGACACTTCGTTCAGGTTCGCCTCCCCGATGTCAATCACCTGCACTTCGCGGACGCCGGGAGTCGTCGGGCCCAGATCCGTCGGTGCGGCAGCGATGACATGGAGTCCGTGACTCCGGCCAAGAACCCGGGCGTAGTGGTGCGCCACGAGCGACTCGCTCCCGAAAGGCGAGTATGCCGAGAGGGCCGAGAAGAGGATCTCCATGCTGCGCCCTTCCTCAGCCCACCGCCGGGTGGGATCTCACGGGAGCGGTGCCTCGGTGCCGGCGGAGGGGGCCTGGGCTCGCCGGCGCAGCGCGCCGCGGATCGACCGCACGGAGCCCGTCAACTCGGATCCGAAGAGCCGATCGAGCCCCGCCAGCGCGAGGCCGTAGGCGGCCGCACCGGTGAGGATGGAAACAGCGAGCCGCAGGGGGCCTGACGCCCCCGCCATGACCTCGCGGACGACCATGACGGCCAGGGCCATCCCCAGTGACGCGAGCGCCGGAGACGCCAGCGTGCGCAACGCGGCGCGCGTGCCGCACTGGGTGGTGCGGATCGCGACGGCCAGCAGGAACACCAGCGCCGCTGCTGCGGCCACCGCGGAGCACGCGGCGGCTCCCAGGATCCCCCATGTCTTCACGGCTGGATAGAGCGGCACCGCGAAGACCAGGAGGAACAGGTACTCTCCGTGCGCCACCTTTTCGGGTTTGCCGATGCCCGCCAGCATGGATTGGGTGAGGTTGAACAGCCCGGTGAAGGCGGCCGCGGCGCACAGCACGCGGAAGGCCGGGATCATCCCGGCCCACTTCGCTCCAAGGAGCACCGACACCAGATCATCCGTCGTGGCTGCCATCCCCGCCGCGAGGGGGAGCGCGAGCGCGGCCATGAGGCCGAGCGCCCGGAGGAACCCCGATCGGAGGCGCCCCGCGTCATCCTGGATTCGCGAGAAGATCGGGAAGGCGACGCGCAGGACGACGCCGTAGACGCCCGTGGAGGGAAGGCTGGCGACCCGGCCTGCGAACGAGTAGAGCCCGAGGGGCTCGGCGCCCAGGAGCCGGCCGACCACGGCCCTGTCCCCCTGCCCGAGGATGCAGTCGGCGACCGAGGCGCGGAAGATGTGCTTGCCGTAGCGGTAGAGCTCGGCGGCCAGGTCCATCCGGAGCGCGGCTGACGGCATGTAGGGGCGGACAGAGTACGACAGGGCCACGTAGGCGATCTTGCCGGCGAGGAAGCCCCAGACGATCGCCCAGACGCTGCGGAGCATCAGCGCGAGCGGCACGACGATCAGCAGCTCGATGACGACCCCGCTCACCCTTGGCACCGCGTATCGCACGAAGGAGAGGTCCCGCTCGAGCAGCAGGTAGGCCGGATTGAGCAGCCCCTGGATGGGGAAGGCCAGGGCCGCGGCGCGCAGAATGGAAACGACCTCCGGCGTCGCGAAGAAGCGCGCGGCCAACGGAGCGAGGAACCAGGCGAGGGCGTAGAGCAGGAACCCCCGCAGGGCGGAGGTGACCCAGACCGTGTCCAGGTAGACGTCGGGATTGTCCTTCCGCTGCACGATCGCGCGCTGGAAGCCCGTCTGGGAGAGAGTCTCGGCCGTGAAGATGAGGACGAAGGCCATCCCCGCCAGTCCGAAATCGTGCGGCGAGAGGATCCGGGCGAGGAAGAAGGCCCGGAGAAGCTGCGCGGCGTACTCGACTCCCGTGGCCACCCCGAGGATCACGGCGCCCTTCGCGGCAGCCGCGCCGAGGCCGAGGGGCTGTACGGGCGGCGGATCGGGCGCGCTCTGCCCCTCGCTCTGCTCCCCGGCTTGCGTCATGCGCGCGCCCTCGTGCCGGCGCGTCCCGCCGGCCCTGAGGCTCATTCTACCCGGTAGAGAGGAATGGGCGTGGGACCCGCCCGCGCGAACGCGTATAATCCCCGTCCCCCTTCGAGTCGTTCCCCTTCTGGATGGCGTGCGATGGACCAGTTTCTGATTCGTGGAGCCAGGAGCCTCTCGGGCACGGTTCAGGTCTCAGGAGCGAAGAACGCCGCGCTTCCAGCCCTCGCAGCCTCGATCCTGACGCACGAGACCGTCGGCCTCGGGCGTGTCCCGCGTGTCCGGGACGTCGCCACGATGCTGAGGGTGCTCGAGCATCTCGGGGCTGAGTGCGAGGCCCCCCGCGGCGAGCGCGTCCGCACCCGATTCTCCAGGCTGCTCGACCCCGAGGCGCCCTACGGCTTCGTCAAGACGATGAGGGCCTCGATCCTCGTTCTGGGCCCTCTCCTGGCCCGCTTCGGGAGGGCGAGGATATCGCTTCCCGGGGGATGCGCGATCGGAGCCCGCCCCATCGATTCCCACCTCTCGGGGCTGGAGAAGATGGGCGCGGTCATCGAGCTGTCTCATGGGTACGTGGACGCCCGCGCCGACTCTCTCCACGGGGCCGACATCGCTTTTGCACGCGAGACGGTCACCGGGACCGAGAACCTCCTCATGGCTGCCACGCTCGCCCGGGGCAGGACGACCCTGCGGAACTGCGCCCTCGAGCCCGAGGTCGCGGATCTCGCCGGCCTTCTCGCGTCCATGGGTGCGCGCATCCAGGGCGCCGGATCTCCCACGATCGTCGTGGAGGGCGTGGATCATCTCCACGGCGCCGAGCACGACGTCATCCCCGATCGGATCGAGGCGGGGACCTTCGTCATGGCGGCGGCCCTCGCCGGCGATGAGATCGTCGTCGAGGGCTGCGAGCCTCGCCACATGGCCGCTCCCCTCGAGGTCCTCTCGGGAGCCGGACTCCGGATCGAGACCGGGCAGGACTGGATCCGGGTGATCGGCCGCCGCGTGCTTTCCGCCCGCGACGTGGAGACGGCGCCCTATCCCGGGTTCCCCACGGACCTCCAGGCGCAGTACATGGCTGTCATGACTCAGGCGCAGGGGGAGTCCGTGATATCGGAGACGATCTTCGAGAACCGCATGATGCATGTCGGCGAGCTCAGGCGCATGGGTGCCGTCATCGCCCACGACGGCAACCACGCGAGGGTCAGGGGCCCCGTCCAGCTCTCGGGTGCGCAGGTCATGGCGACGGACCTCCGCGCCTCCGCCTGCCTCGTCCTCGCGGCGCTCGTGGCCGACGGCGTCAGCGTCATTGACAGGGTCTACCACATCGACCGGGGGTACGAGCGGATCGAAGAGAAGCTCCGGGCCCTCGGGGCCGACGTCGAGAGGGTCAGCAAATGAGTCCATGTCTTTTCTGCAAGATAGGCAAGAAGGAGATCCCATCGAAGATCGTCTTCGAGGACGCCCTCGTCGTGGCCTTCGAGGACATCAGCCCCCAGGCTCCGGTCCACGTCCTCGTCATTCCCCGCTCGCACTTCGCGACGCTCGACGACGTCCCGGAGACGGAAGAGAAGCTCCTCGGACACGTGCTGCACGTGGCCACGAGGATCGCGAAGGAGCGCGGGATCGCGGAGTCCGGCTACAGGCTCGTCTGGAACTGCCGGGAGGGCGCGGGGCAGAGCGTCTTCCACGTCCACCTCCACCTGCTCGGAGGACGCGGCTTCTCGTGGCCGCCGGGCTAGTGTCCTGCCTCTGACGCTTCTTTACAACGGCGGACCTTCCGCATGATTG
>CAZMRF010000060.1:0-31392 GCA_964568735.1 uncultured Acidobacteriota bacterium | reverse complement strand
CGTGATACACGCTTCGTCCCGCCGGAAGGACTTCCTGAACGAGGCGCGACTTGCCACAACGTCGCCGGCCGTAGAGGATCGCGAGCCCACTGCGACGACCGGAGAGCAGGGCACGGAGTCGCCGTCGCTCTTCATCACGGTTCAAGAACGGCAAGTGCATCGGCTCCACCCACGGAGCGGCAGGGAACGTGCTCCAGCAACATTATGCACCAGCTGCATAGCTGAAGGGATCCCTGGAGTCCTGGGACTCCCGGCTGGAACTTCCGGGGGCTAGAACGCCTCAGGCAGATTCATGGTGAGCGGCTGTGGTGGAGGCGGCGGGAGTCGAACCCGCGTCCGAAACCGATCCACGCGAGGCGTCTACATGCTTGTCTCCGTCCGTGCATCTCGCCGCGCGCCCCCGGACAGAGCAGGTGTGAGCGTTCGGCCAGCCTCCAGTGCTCTCGCCCTCCCCCAGGAGGCGTCGGGGAGGGCCAGCCGGCTTGTCGGCGTCCTCGGAGCGTGTCGCCGGCGAGGCCCGCTCCAGGACGTCGCTGTTATTTAAGCAGCGAGTGCGTACTGGCTGTTGTCAGCTAGTGGTTTCCAGCCTGATTTACGAGGTGGACTGGACCTCGGCATGCAACCCCGGCTTCAACGATCCCGTCGAAACCGTTTCGCCCCCATCTCTACAAAAAGCGGCCCGCCCGGAAGCCAGGAACTGCCTGGAGATTTCGTGCGGGGGGCGAGCCAACTCTAGTACCCGTCGCCGGGGCTGTCCAGACTCCAGGGCGAGCGGAGACGAGAAGGAGAGACAGGCGCAAGCCGCGCCATGCGGCTCACGGGGCCGGGCCACCATGGGGGGCGCGAAAACGACCAGCAACGATTCGCGGTGCAATGGACCGCGGGGTTGACCCGCTGAAACCAATGGAGAATAATCAGGCCCAAGCCAGTCAACCCCGGGCTTCGATGTGCGAAGATGCGATGCGGCGCCAAGCATTCGCGATCTTCCTCCTCCTGGCCGCGCCAGCCGGCTCAGTCACTCCGCTCGCCGGCCCTCAGCTCCCCGGCGCGAGCGGGCCCGAGTTCCAGGTCAGCTCGTCGTTCCCACCGCGCTACAGCTACTACTACCGATTCGGGCCCGCTGCTGATCTCGCGGACACGGGCGATTTCATTGTGGTCTGGGCGACATGGCAGGGCGGGGGGCTCGGCGCCATTGTGGGCCGCGCCTTCGATTCGAGCGGCAACCCGCGTGCCGGGGAGTTCGAGCTGGGGGACGGCGCGATCTTCCATTATTTCCCGGAGAGTCCGGACGTCGCGGCAGGCGCCGGCCAGTTCGTGGCCGTCTGGACGAACTACGATTCAGTGATAGGCGGCGCCGTGGCGTACGCCGTCAGGGCCCAGCGATTCAATCTTCGGGGCCAGCCCGAGGGCCCGCTGCTCGACCTGAGCCCTGCCGGTGCCCCGTTCTACGGCGAGGTCGCCGTCGAGCCGGGGGGAGACTTCATCGTCGTCTGGGAGTCCGACATCGTCGCTCGCGGGAGGCGCTTCGACAGCGCGGGTTCGCCCTCGTGGCCGGAGAAATCCATGGGGCTGGGAGGACAGATCCCGCCCGATCCTGACGTCGCCGTGGATGCGCTGGGCAACTTCACCGTCGTCTGGTCGCGCCATACGACCACGGAGCCCCGCGCGATTCTCGCCCGGAGGTTCGACAGTGCCGGTACGCTGGTGGACCCGACTTTCGCCGTCAGCCAATTCCAGTCGGGTTTGCAGCGTCAGCCCGCCATTGCGGCGAGGCCCGACGGCGGCTTCGTCGCGGTCTGGAGGAGCATCGGGCAGGACGGAAGCCAAACGGGGGTGTTCGGGCGCACCTTCGATGGGGATCTTCAGCCCATCGGAGGCGAGTTCCTGCTCAACATCACGACGGCCGCCTTCCAGGAGAAGCCGGATGTCGGCGCCGACGACCGCGGCAACTTCATCGCGGTCTGGAACAGCGGGACGATGTACGGACGCGCCGACCGGGTCATGGGGCAGCGATTCGACGCCGCGGGGAGCCGGGTAGGCGGAGAGTTCCAGATCAACGAGATCTTCACCACGGGCCAGCGGCTGCCGACCATCGGCATGCGCGGCGACGGCGAGTTCCTCGTGACCTGGTACAGCACGCAATCAGCCTGCTGTACCGGAGGGACCAGCGTGAGAGCTCGCCGTTTCTGCGCGACGCCGAACGTGAGCGCTCCCTCGAGCGTGAGCGTCTGCGAAGGAGACTCTGTCGACTTCGACGTTCTGGCGACGGGCCGGGAGCCCTTCTCCCACCAGTGGAGAAGAGACGCTCTTCCGCTCTTCGATGACGGCCGGATCTCAGGAGCGCTGACTTCCAGTCTGAGCATCGACTCTGCCGAGCTCTACGACGCGGGGCTCTACGACTGCCTCGTCACCGATGCCTGCGCGAATCCCCAGTCTCTCGTCACCACCCCCGCACAGCTCTCGATCGAGCAGCAGCCAGGGCAGGTCACGGACCTGACCATCCACGTCATGGATTCCGGCACGCTGCTGCGGTTCACGTGGGCACCTGCCGGTGTCGGGGCGGCGGACTATGTCGTGCGGGCAGACACCGCTCCCGGAGGATCCTTCTCGGCAGTCGCAGGCACAATGGCCAGCCCCTCTACCAGCCTGATTCTCCCCATGCCCGCAGGGACTCAGTTCTACCTGGTCGCCGGGCGCAATCCCACCTGCGGCGAGGGCCCGCTCCGCTGAGTTCGGCGTGGAAAGCGGGATGCTCGGTTACGCCTGCGATCCCTGAAGCGTTGAGTCGCGCTCAGGAGAGCGGGCCGCAGCCGCACATGGCCCCGCACCCGTTACCGTCGACCCGGTGGGCGTGCCCACTCCCCGCCCCGGAGGCGGATCGAGGGGGGGCAACTTCATTAAGGACCGGGGAGCGGGTCATCTCGCGAGCGGCGGCCGGCTGGATCACGAGGAGCGGCTCCGCGGGATCTCCCCTGCCCCCGCCGTTCTCTCCGGGGAGCGCGGGCTCGAAGGCGTCTCCGGGCTCCTCCTGCGCGTCGCCGCCCCGCTGAGCGACCCCCCAGTAGGGGCTGGCCTCGGCCTCGGCGGCCATCTGCGCGCCCGGGCCGAGGGGCAGGAAGCGTGGGTCCATGAGCTGCGTGAGCTTCAAGCGGCGCTGTGCGCTCAGGAGGCTCTGCTTCACGCCGGGCCAGTTTTCCTCGAGCTCGCCGAGCAGGGCCTTGACGCGCTGCCGCTTCAGCGTGAAATCACGGCAGGCCGGGCAGGCGCAGCAGATGACCGGGAACTTCCTCTCCTTCGTATAGGCGATCACCTGCCGTTCCCAGACGTAGCACATGGGGCGGATGACGACGTTTTGGCCATCCTGCGCCCTCAGGATCGGCGGCATCGACTGGATGACTCCGTTGAAGAGCTGGGAGAGCAGGTGCGTCTCGATGAGATCGTCGGCGTGATGGCCGAGCGCGATCTTCGTCCAGCCCTTCTCCTTCGCGAGCCTGTAGAGAACTCCCCGGCGCAGGCGCGCGCACAATGCGCACCAGGTGCTCCCCGGCGTCTTGTGATCTTCGATGACGTCCGAGATCCGCGTGTTCTCGATGTGGTAGGGAACGCCCAGCCCCTTGAAGTGCTTCTCCATCACGGGCCAGCGGAAGCCCTCGTAGCCCTGGTCCACGGTGACGGCCACGAGGTCGAACTTCACGGGTGAGCGCCTCCTCATGCCCAGGAGGATGTCCAGGAGCGTGAGGGAGTCCTTACCTCCTGATACGGCCACGGCGACGACGTCGCCGGCCTCGATCATCCCGTAGTCGGCGATGGCCGTGCCGATCTGGCGGCTGAGCTTGGAGAGAAGGGATCCCATGAGGCGCTCATTCTATACGCCCACTCGGTATAGTGCTGCCTCATGCAGGGGACTGGCCGATGGAGCGCGCTGAGGCAGATCGGGCCCGGACTCGTCATCGCCGCGACGGGGCTGGGGGCCGGAGACATCGTGGCCGGCTCGGCCGCGGGATCACGGTTCGGCTATGCCGTTGTCTGGGCGGCCGCCGCGGGCGCGCTCCTGAAATTCGTCCTCAACGAGGGGCTCGCGCGCTGGCAGCTCGCGACGGGGACGACTCTCATCGAGGGCTGGGTAGCCCGGCTGGGCAGGTGGGTCCAGTTCTACTTCCTCGCCTACCTCGTCCTGTGGTCCTTCATCGTGGGTGGAGCCCTCATCTCCGCCTGCGGCCTCGCGGCGCATTCCATCGCGCCGGCGCTCTCAGTTGCGGCCTGGGGGGTACTCCACTCCGTCGCAGCAGCCGCCATGGTCCTTCTCGGGGGCTACGGGCTCTTCGAGCGATTCATGAAGATCTTCATCGCGGTGATGTTCGCCGGAATCCTCGGGTGCGCCCTCCTCATCGCTCCTCCGGAGATCATCGTCACGAAGGCAATCCTTGGAGCGTCGATCCCCGAGGGAGGCGTGGGATTCATCCTCGGGATCATCGGAGGTGTGGGCGGAAGCGTGACGATCCTCTCCTATGGATACTGGATGCGGGAGAAGGGATGGGAGGGACGTGGATGCCTGCGCCTGGCGCGGGTCGATCTGACCGTCGCCTACCTCCTGGTCGGCATCTTCGGCGTGGCGGTCATTCTCCTGTCCGCCGGCATCCCTGCGATGACGGACGATGCCCCCCAGAACACGGCCGCCGCGGTCCGGATGGCCGACGTCATCGGCGGCGTTCTCGGCCCCGCGGGCGCCTGGGCCTTCAAGATCGGCTTCTGGGCCGCTGTGGCGACGTCGATCGTCGGTGTCTGGCAGGGAGTGCCCTACATCTTCTGCGACTTCGTGGGGCTCATGAAGCGTCTCCGCCCCCAGGAGCAACGCGACTTCGTCAGCACGCGCTCGCCCTGGTACCGCGCCTACCTCCTCTACCTGTGCCTTCCGCCCATGGCGCTTCTCTACATGGAGAGGCCCGTGTCCGTGATTTTGGCCTACGCCATCGCAGGATCCCTCTTCATGCCCTTCCTCGCCGGCACGCTCCTCTACATGAACTCCAAGGCCGAATGGGTCGGCGCAGATCTCAAGACCGGATGGGCGATGAAGCTCCTTCTCGCTCTCTGCCTGATCCTCTTCGGCTACCTCGGAGTCCACGAATTGTGGGAGACCTTCGCGCGCTCCTGAGTGAGGAAACGGTGCTCGTGGCCGGTGGGGAGCCCCAGTGTGTTGAGCGATTGCCGATGGCCGCATAGGCGCAAGCGGGCGAGGTCTGGCCCGGCCACGTCACTACTGGGCTCGGCGACAACAAGGTCCAGCTTCCGTGCACGCCCGCCAGGTGAGGGGAAATCGAGCCACTCACGGATTTTCCCGCCGGTGAAGTCCAGCCGGAATGGCTCACAGATCTTGAGCAGGTCACGCAGGATCCCTTGACTGACGGTGCTTGAGTGTTCCTCGAGCCGGTGGTTGTGGAAACCCCTGGTCCGGATTTCGTCGACGACATCATCGAATGGCGTACTCATGCAGGGCTAATTGCATCCTACCCGAACAGCGAATCTGTTTGCACCGAGCGGACGCCAGCACGTACGACCGAGTATCGACCCGAAGCTGCGCGCACTATGTCCTTGGGAACTGGCAACCTTTGCAGCACGCGGCTCTGTAGTCGCAAGAACCCCTTGGCCGCACGTTGACAGTTCCGCCTGAGCCACTCGTGGGTGGAGGGCAATCCCAGGTAGTTGGCGATTACGTCGATCGCTGCTGGCTCCCGCGGCACGATGTAGTAGACGGAGTGCCGTGGGACGATCGTACCGGATCGATCCACCCAGAAGTGCGGCGCTTCGCCGATATCCTTGCACAGGATCTTCGGGCGTAGGATGTCCCTTAGCGGTGGCGTCTCGTGAAATGCATACCACGGTTTGCTCTTGACGCATGTTCGTGCAAGCAACTGCTTGCGTACCTCATCACGCTGTAGGTGGCATTGAAGCGCGCCTAGCTGATCCAGAGGAATCAAGCGGCCATCGGCCCCATATGGAGTCAACATGACGCTACGTGGCGCGAGATCGATCATCGCCGGCGTGAGCTCCCGCCCAGCGATCGTCGGGTGTGCAAAGGGCTCGAGAGCTGGGTCGAGTTCATCTGCTCGCCGCACGAACACACTGTCCGCACCTGTTGCGACGCCGCAACTCAGCCGCAGGCACAGGTCCCCGAGTGTTGCTGTCTCAGACTGTGATGTACCTCCCTCGAGCAGGGGCAGCCACGATCCCCTACCAGATGGCAGCTTCACGGTCGCCGTGCTGCCGTCACGCTGCACGATCTTGGTCATGCCGGAGGGCGCGTTTGCTAGCACCGTAATCATTGGATACGTTACAAGGTCGCCGAATGTGTCTTCGCGCGCCAGGCGGATCTCCTCGACGTGGAGGCGGGCGAGCATTTCGCGCAGCGGGCCTGCGCTCTCGACGTACAGATACTTCTCCGGGGTAATGAAAACCAGACGGCCGTTCGGAGCAAGCCGCCGTAGAGCTTGCTCGAAGAAGAGCAAATACAGATCGAAGCGCCCGTGCGCCGTGGCGTATTCCGCTCGAAACCGTGTCTTCTCGACCTCCGACAGCGCCGTAATCGGTACGTATGGCGGGTTGCCCACGATGTAGGTGTATGCCGTTCGCCCATCTACGAGAAAGTCAGCGTGCTCGATGCGCACGGCGCCTTGCCGCTCATACTTCGCCCGAAGTGCAGGCAGGTGGCGCGGATCGGACTCGACGCCGGTCGTATGTGGGATCGCAACTCGTCGGCTCCGACACCATCGGATCACGCCGTCGATGAATTCGCCGGTCCCGCAGCCTGGGTCAAGAATGGCGTCGTCCACTCCGGGCGACCGCTCGCGGAAGAGTAGGTCGACCATCGTGTCGACGGTATCGGGCGGTGTTGGTACGAAGCCCTTCATTGTTCCTCCTATGCTACCAGACGTAGCAGCTCCGCGAGGTCGAACTCGCTCTCTGCCTGATCCTCTTCGGCTACCTCGGAATCCACGAGTTGTGGGAGGCGTTCGCGCGATGAGAAAGAGGGATTCGGGGTCCCGGACGGCCTCTCCCCGCCAAAGGTGTGGCCGCCGGGACCCCTTCCCTACCCAGTCCACTGCCCCCGAGGCCGAACCCGCGCCCGAAGCGAGGAGAGCCTCCCTCCCTGCTGCTGAGGCTGTGCTCCGGGACGGGTTTCATCCTCGGTGATCAGAAACCCAGTGGAAGCTGGGGATCCTGTGAAAACCTCCTGATGCGACTCGCAGGCCGCACCGCGCCACTGCCCACGCAGCCGGAACTGCCCGGAACAAATGCGATGCCTGTGCGCCCTCCTGCCGATTCGTGGCTCCGCGCGTCGCTCGCTCCTCCCGTCAGCTCTCGCTCCCCTGACGACTCTCGACGGTCCTGAAGTCCGTGCTTCCGGCGCAGCGTGCGCATGAGCCCGTCGAGCTTCGCGCGGTAGTCCTCGGAGTAGTAGCTGTTCGAGCCGTAGGCCCGGCGGAGCCGGGAGGCGACGCGCGGATAGGCCGCCTTCACGAGAGGGAAGAACTCCCGCTTCGCCGAATCGCGCAGGAATAGCACCTGATGCGCGACGGTCGACGCTCCCGCGCGCGCCGCTGCGCCCACGAGCGCATCGAGTGAATCGGGTGCATCCGTGATCCCCGGGATGACGGGCATGATGAAGACACCCGTCCTGAGCCCCGCCTCCGAGAGCGCCTTCACTGCCTCCAGTCTCTTGCCGGGCCTTGGTGCTCGCGGCTCGAGAAGGCGCGCGAGCCTGCGGCTCAGCGTGGTGATGGTCATGTTGATCGTCAGGTCGTTTCGCTCCGCGATTCGCTGGAGGAGATCGATGTCCCTCGTGACGAGAGCCCCTTTCGTCGTGATGGAGAGATCGAGGCCTCCCTTTCGCGCGAAGACCTCGAGCAGGCTCCGCGTCACCTTCATCCGCCGCTCGGCGGGTTGATAGGGATCGGTGGCCGTGCCGATGGCGATCGCACCCCTCCTCGACGCCGCCCGCGAGAGGTCACGCTCCAGCGCCTCGGCCGCCGCACGCTTGGCGTAGATGCGGGTCTCGAAGAGGCGCGTGTCCTCCATACCGATGAACTCGTGGGTGTAGCGGGCATAGCAGTAGCCGCACCCGAACTCGCAGCCCCGATAGGGGTTGATCGTCCACTCGAAGGGCATCTGCTCGCTCGTGCAGCGGTTGAGCAGGCTGCGACATGGCAGCTCGTGGTAGGTCGTCTCCCCCCGGCTCGCGATGGCGGGCGCCTCGCGCGCGGCTGCCATCAGCGCGGGAATCCTGACCGGGCCCGAGCCCCCGGAGGCGGAAACTCGAGGCCGCGGCGGCCCCGCGAGCCGGAGCGTGGATCGCGGTTCAGGTCTCGAACCGAGGGGGCGAATCGAGATCAGACCGCTGCCTCGCGGCGAGGGCGGGGCCTGGGCGCCTTCAGGGGGCCGGATGAGGGTCGGTCGTGAGGCGTTGGGTGTTGCCATCGCTTGTCGGATCAGGCTGCTGCGCATCCAGGACTCCAGGCGAGGAGGCTTTCACCTTACTTTCGTCTAACGGTCATGTCAACTCTTTTTTCGCTACTGGCCGGAATGCCTCCCGCACCAGACCCTTCCGCGGGGCGATTTGGGGCGGCCCGGCAGGCCGAAGGCCGCGGCGGGCTGGGACTCTCGAAGCGGAGGCGGCCTGCCAGGCCCCTCCCTCCCCCACTCGGCGTATGGCGTAGTCGCGACGTGTCGGGATTCGCGGGTCGAGGGCCGCGCTGCCACGCCCCTCCCGCACTCCCCGAGTTGGCGTATCGTGCGAAGGTGTGCGGGATCGCCGGATGGATCGGGAAGGGTGAGACGCGGGAGCTGATCCCCGCTGTCCGATCGGCCCTGGCCCGGCTTTCCCACAGGGGACCCGACGGCAGCGGCCTGCTCGTCTTCAGCCCGGCCGAGGGAACCGCCTATCTCGAATACGGTGAGGGCGGCAGGCAGCCACTGCGCGCCAACCTGGCGGGCGATCCCGTACCCACGACGGGTGGAGCCTCCGGCAGCCCAGATCCGGCGAATGCCCGGCTGGCCCAAGGCGGCGAGAGCCCTCCAGACCAGGCAAGCGTCGTCGTCGCACACAACCGGCTCGCCATCCTCGATCTGAGCGCCGCGGGCAGCCAGCCGATGGCCTCTGCCGACGGCCGGTACGTGCTGGCCTTCAACGGGGAGATCTACAACTACCTGGAGCTGCGGGCCGATCTCGAGCGTCGCGGCCACCTCTTCCGCTCGCGCTCGGACACCGAGGTGCTCCTCGCCGCGTTGAGAGAGTGGGGCCGCGAGGCCCTCACGCGCCTTGTCGGGATGTTCGCCTTCGCCCTGCTCGACGTGGAGAAAGGCCGCCTTCTCCTGGCCCGCGATCCCTTCGGCATCAAGCCCCTCTATATCGCCCGCACGTCTTCGGGGCTGGCCTTCGCCTCCGAGATCCCCCCGCTCCTGGGCTTCCCCGGAGTCCGGCGCCTCGCGCGGCCCCAGGCTCTGCTCGACTACCTCAATGACGGGCTGACCGATCACGGCCCATCCACGATGTTCGAGGACATCGAAGCGCTCCCGCCGGCTCACTGGCTGGAGATCGCCCTCGCGCGGCCCGACCGCACCTCGACGGGCTGCTACTGGAGCCCCGACTTCCGCGCCAGGGCGGATCTCTCCTTCGACGAAGCGGCGAGTGCGCTCCGCGATCTCTTCATCCGAAGCGTCGAGATCCACCTGCGCAGCGACGTCCGCGTCGGGACGATGCTCTCGGGCGGCCTCGACTCGTCGGCCATCGTGATGGCCATGCGCGAGGTGGGAGGCAGGAAGCTCGATATCCACACCTTCAGCTACGTCGGGGAGCAGGGCGCCGTGAGCGAGGAGATCTGGATCGACCTGGTGAACGATGCGGCCGGCGCGGTGCCTCACAAGGTCCATCTCAGATCCGCCGACATCGCCGGGGGGCTCGAGGAGCTGGCGGAGAGCCAGGGCGAGCCCTTCGGGGGGCCGGCCGTCTACGCGCAGAGGCGCGTCTTCCGCGAGGCGGCCTGGGCCGGGGTCAAGGTGATCCTCGATGGGCAGGGAGCCGACGAGCTGCTCGGAGGCTACACCTCGATGTGGCCCGACCACCTGGCCGCGCTCCTGAGCCGGGGACAGTGGACGCGCGCGGCGGGCTTCCTGCGAGGAGTGCGCTCGAGGGACGGCTCCGCGAGTCCGGGCGCATGGACGACGCTGCGCAACGCGCTGATTCGAATCAACCCGGACCTCCACAGCGCGCTCGGGAGGCTCCGGGGCACGCGCATCAGGCCCTGGGTGAGCCGTACCTGGTGCGCCCGCCATGGCCTCTCCCCGAAATCGTGGCGCGCCCCCGACGGGGCCGGCCTCCTGCACTCGGCGCTGTGGCGCGCGACCCGCGAGCGGAGCCTCCCCGGACTCCTGCGCTACGAGGACCGCAACTCGATGGCCTGGTCGCTCGAGGCGCGCCTCCCCTTCCTGACTCCGGAGCTGGCCGCCTTCGCGCTCTCTCTTCCGGGAGAGCACCTCATCGGGCGGGACGCCAGGGGGAAGTCCGTCTTCAGGGCCGCGATGCGCGGGCTCGTTCCCGACACGATCCTCGATCGGCGGCAGAAGATCGGCTTCGCCGTCCCCAACCGGACATGGCTGACGCTCCTGCCCGCGGCGGCGGGACTCCTCGCGGAGGCGACGGCGATCCCCGCCGTCGTCGCCGATCGCCTCGCCCCCACGCTGCGAGCGCTCCGATCAGGCATTCCCCTCCCCGATGGCGAGAGCCTTCTTGCGTGGCGGCTGGCGCTTCTCGCGCTCTGGGCTCGCACCTTCCAGGTTGATCTGGCTGAGGACCGGAGGCAGGTCGCAGCGCCTCGGCGATGAGAATCGAGCTTTCTCTCGGGTAGACTGCCGTCGATGCGCGTCGCCTTCTTCGGCACGATCGGTCCCATGACGCTGCTTCCCCTCGAGGCGCTCGCGGGGCGCCACGAGATCGTCGCCGTCGTGAGGCCCTGGCCGAGGAGATCGCGCCTGCGGCGCGCGGCGGGCGCGCTTGCCCGGAGAGTCGGGCTGAGGGAGAGGCAGCCCCTCGAGGAGTGGGCGCGCTCACGGAGGATCCTCTCCCTTCAGTTGTCATCGGGCGACGACGCGGAGGTCGCCGCCGGGCTCCGGAGAGTTCGCCCGGACCTCATCTGCATTTCGACCTTCCGCTGGATACTCTCGCCTCGGATCATCACCATCCCTCGCCACGGGGCCGTCAATCTCCACGCCTCTCTTCTGCCGCGCCACCGGGGGCCCATTCCTCTCTTCTGGATCTACCATCGGGACGATCGCGAGACCGGGGTGACCGTGCACCGCGCCACGGCGCGCGCCGACGCGGGGGAGATTCTCATGCAGGAGAGCTTCCCCCTGCCGCGTGGATTCCCCGTCGAGGAGCTGGATCGGCGCAACGCGGAGACGGGCGCTCACCTGATCCTCGCCGCCGTCGACGCGATCGATGCAGGCCATGCCGTGCCGCGCGCGCAGGATGAATCGAGGGCGACCGCTGCCCCCGTGATCCGTCCCGGTGAGCGGCACGTGGACTTCGAGCACTGGGATGTCGAGAGGGTCTGGCATTTCCTCGCGGGGCTCTTCCCCCGCTTCCGGGAGCCCCTCACAGACGCAGGCGGACAGGCCGTGACCTACAGCGCGGTTCTCGGATACGAAGCAGGAGCGGAGAAGGCAGCCTCCGGCAGCCTCACTCGCGACGGGGCCACTTTGATTCTCCACTGCCGCGGAGGCCGGGTGAGGCTGGCCGACGCCTCTTCATGAGAAACGGCGATTCAGGCTTGCGAACTCCCACAGAGATGGCTGATACCGAATCGGGGTTGGTGCGAATCCCTGACACCGACTCGGGGTGTCCAGTCGCACGCCAGGCACCCTCCTTACCAGGGGATCGGCGATGACCGGACTGGTTGCTGTGGTCTTCTTCTGCGGGTTCGTCGCGCTGGCCCTCCTCGTGAGCGCGTCGGCTCGCCGCCGACCCGGCGACGAGCGCGCCGCCCGCCGCTCGGCGACGCTCTTCATCGCCTGGAGCCTCTGCGCCAGCTTCGCGGCCGGACTCGCTCAGCGCGACGCATGGCCCTTCGCCTCCTGGCCTCTCGTCGCGACGATCCATCCGGGCGCCGCCACCCATCCGCGTCTCGTGGCTGTCGATGAGAAAGGGCGCGAGCACCTCATCGACGCGAGGGCGTGGGAGCCGCTCAGCGCCGACGAGCTGGCGGCATGGCTCACGGGGCGATTCCCGGGCCTCCGCCCGGAAGACCAGGAGCAGACCGCGAGGTGGCTCCTGGACAAGGCGGAGGCGGCCCGCGCGGCAGCCCGCGATGGAGTCCGGCCGGGCTACACCGATCGGTTCTTCGGCCGCGCCACCTCCCCCCTCTTCCTCCTGCACCCACGCCTCTGGGATGACCCATCCGGCGTGCCGGACTCTCCTTTCACGGCGCTGAGGCTCTACCTCGAGACGTGGGACATCGAGGCGCGCCACAGGGGATCCGCCGTGAAGGAGCGCCACCTTCGCTACGAGTACCGCCGGGGGCCCGAAGAGTGAGCCCGAAGAAGGAGTGGAGCCTCCAGGCGGTGTGGAGCCGCCTCTGGTTCGAGCCCGGCAGCGCGGTCAACCTCGCCGCGGCGAGGATCATCGTGGCCTCGCACGCCCTGTGGGTTCTCCTCTCGCGCGATCTCGCATCGGTGACGAAGCTCCCGCCTTTCTTCTGGCACGATGTCGAGACGACCTCCACGCTGCGCTACCTGATCTTCCCGGGCCACCCCGTTGTCGAGCAGGCCCTCCAGGCGCTCGCGGCGGCAGCTCTCGCGGGCGCGATCCTCGGCCTGGCACCGCGCATCTGCTGCTTCGTGGCGGCCCTCCTCCTCTATCACCTCGCTCCCTTCGAGACGATCCTCTGGATGCCCGATCCCTACGAGCGGGGATTCACGATCTCGGTCCTCGCGCTCCTGACACTCTCGGCCGCGAGGTGCGGAGATGCCCTGACGATCCTCCGCCGCCGCCCCGAGCGGGTCGAGCCCTGGGTGTACACCTGGCCGCTGAGGCTCTCCCAGCTCTTCCTCGCGCAGGTCTATTTCTTCAGCGGCTGGTCGAAGCTCCGGATGTCGGGGCTGGGGTGGATCTCCGCCGAGAACGTACGCAGATGGCTTCTCGTCCCCAGCCAGCAGGAGCAGACCAGCGTCTTCCGCGACCTGGGTCCCTGGCTGGCCGATCGCCCCTGGCTCTGCGTCGGGATCGGCTCGGCCGCCCTCCTTATTGATCTGCTCTTCATCGCGACGCCCTTCTCTCGATGGCTGCGCCGCCTCCTCGTCCCCGCCGCGGCGCTGGGGCACGTGGGGATCCTCCTGGCGATGAACATCTTCTTCATCAACCTTCCGCAGCTCCTGATCTTCGTGAACTGGGAGTGGCTCGGCGTCAGGCTTCGGAGTCGACCAGACGCCGACCAGTGGGAGCGGGTCAAGGCTTCAGCCGAAGTGGCCTGAGACCTCGCTCCGGCGTCCCCCCGCTCGTCAGCGATCCGTCTTCAGATCCCCCGCCTTCATGAGCGCCGCCAGACGGTCACGTCCCTGCCTGAGGCGGATAGCTCGCTTCAGGTTCGCGCGCGTCATATCCCCGCGGCGCAAGGCTCCGAGATAAATCCTTGTCCGCGTGATGAGGTCCGCGCCCATCCGCTTTGCTGCCATGGCGCCGGCCCGAGCGGCACCGGCCGCGCTCCCACGCGCCCCGCGATCCTCCCGCCGCCACGGATTGAGCCTGCGAACCAGATGGGAAAGGCGCTGCGAGGCCGGCTGCATCGCCAGCTCGACGAGGCCCGGAGAGACGTGGTCCTTGCCTGTTCTGACTACCTGCTCCGTCGCGAGCCTCTCCAGCTCACGCGAGTGATCGTCATCGGGCCACTTCCCGATCAGATCTGGCGGGACGGGTGCTCCCAGGAGATCCCGCGCGAGCAGCAGAGGAAGGACGAGGCCGGCCCTGCCGCGCGGGCCTTCCGCGTGGCGGGAAATGGCCTCCCAGCGCATCCCCGCGCCGTGCCTGCCCACGAGAAGGGCCACGTCCAATAGCGGGGGCAGCCCCCTATCAAAGAGGTGGCGCTCGGAGAGGTGAAAGCTCGTGTGGACGAGCAGGTCTTCCAGCCCGGGCGTGCGCGCGGGCACCCCATCCAGGTCCACCTGCATCGCTCGATCGAATATGGAGGCGCTCCACCCGGGTGCGGTTTCGCCCGCCCCGAGATCGAGTGCCTCGTGGAGGTCCACCATCATCCTCGTCCCGGGCCGCTGCAGAGGCTTGCTCGTCTCCTCGATGGCGGTGGGCCCCGTGGCCGGCCGGAAGGCGTGCCGGAGAGGGACCCTGAAGCCGAGATCGATGAGGATCTTCCGCGCCCCGGCGAGCGAGCCGTCGGGGACGAGCAGATCGATGTCGAGCATCGGGCGGAGGGCCGGCTCGGGGTAGACCATGCAGGCGAGCGCCATCCCCTTCAGGACGAGAACCGGGACCCCGGCCGTCTCGAAGGCCCGGAGGATCCGGCGCAGCTCCTCCTTGCGGCGGATGTGCAGCAGCGCGTTGGCGCGCCTCGCTGCCGTGAGACTCTCGATGACCTGCTCGGGGGCTCCTCCGAATCCCTGGAGCTCGCCGAGCCTGTGGTGCAGCCAGGGGTGCAGGAGCGGCGTCGCGATCTCCAGAACTTCTCCCCAGTCCAGCGAAGAGGGTGCCCTGGGGCTCCCTTCCCGGACCGCGCTCTCCTGCTGCAGGCGCAGCAGGCCAAGCAGGAGTTGCTCCTCCGGTGCCAGGGTGATGCCGCGTGCCCCGTCAGTCTCGAATCTTGGTTTCGAATGCGGCATTCAGGCCTATTCCTACCCCAAGTTTTCCGAATGTTGAACCGAATCGAGCGGCCCTGGAGCGGCTCCCCCGCCCGATCTTGACGTCTGGGCGGGGGTTTGTATACGATCCCCCGGCTTCTACGATGGATGCCGGGCGGATGGAGGCATGGGCGACTTGTACAGGAGGAAGCCGGAGATCGAGTCGGCTCCCCTGGATCGGGAGTGCATCCTCTACAGTCCCGGGGCGAACAAGTTCCTGCACCTGAACAGCACCGCCTCCTTCATCTGGTCCAGGATCGGGGAGCCGGCCAGCGCGGAGAGCGTGGCTGGCGAGCTGGTCCGGAGCTTCGAAGGCGTCCAGCGCTCGGATGCCCTGCGAGACGTGGAATCTCTCCTCACGGAGATGGTTTCGCTCGCGGTGGTCGAGGTACTTCCCGGTCCCGGAAAAGATGGCCCCGTCCCCAGGGAGAATGGATGAAAGACCGCCTGACGACTGACCCCGCGCAAGCCGCAGAGTCCACGCTGCCTCCCTATGAGCCCCCGCGCATCAAGCTCATCGACGAGGAAGAGGTCCTCAGCACCTTCCAGATCACCCAGGCGGGTTACACCTGGTGGATCTACTAGCAGCAGGACCGAGGGGCGCCTTCGCCCGAAGAAGCTGATGCTCCCGCAACCGGGCCGGGCGGTGACTTCCCCCCGCGACTCGGGCCCGTCCTGGTGGCAACTCCCCTCCGAAGCCGGCGCTCGCCTGCCCCGGCTGGAGGCGGCCCGTGTTCCTCCGCAGACCTTTCGGCTGGGCGATGGGTTTCTCGTACTTCAATCCGGCGAGCCATCGCTGCGGGAGCGCTTCGCCGACCTCTTCGGTGATTGCGCGGAGCAGCCGGCCGGTACCCCCCCCGGGCTGACCGTGCGTTGCACGGTCGAAGCGTCGAAGGGCAGCCTGGTCGTACGCGCGACCTTCGAGGATCCCGAACCTCTCGATGTCGTGGACTTCTGCCGGGCTCTCTTCGAGGACCGGGGATATCGGGAGGTCACGGGCAGCCCCGCTCCCTGGCGCCTCCTGGCCTCCGCCGAGGAACCCGGGCAACCATTGATGGCCGCGTCGGGGGAGATCTGCCTTTTCGACGCGAGAGATGAGTGGCAGCCGCTGCTGGGGAACCTGGCACTGAACCGCGTCCTGCGCTTGCAGCGCGAGGTGATCTTCGTGCACGCGGCCTCGATCTCCGTGGGCGGCAGAGGCGTTCTCCTGCCGGGCGGGAAGGGATCGGGAAAGACCACTCTTTCGCTGGCGCTCGCCTCGCGCGGTCATGGCTTCCTCGGCGACGAGATCGGAGCCGTGCGCACCAGCGACTGGAGCCTCCTGCCGGTCCGTCGTGCGCTCTCTGTGCGGAGGGGACCCTCCGCGGCCCGAGTGCGGGAAGCGATCGAGAGCGGCGTCTTCCATCATGAAGAGCTGCCCGACGGATCTGTTCGTACCCGGGCCCGAATCGGCGAGATCTTCCCAGGCTCAACGGCAGTGAGCGCGCCTTTCCGGGCGATCTTCTTCCTCGGCGGGCGGCGCGCGCGGGCCGAGTGCGTCCGGCTCCGGCCGCGCCCCTCGGAGATCGGGCGCCTTCCGCTCTCTCCGGCGACTCTGTGGGAGGTGCCCCCTCCCCGGCGCTATCTCGCTCTCATGCGCCTCCTCGGCCAGGCGGCCTGTTTCGATCTGCATCCGGGAGATCCCGACGAGACGGCGGATCTCGTGGAGCGCACGATGGAGACTCTGTGAGTCTGTCGGTGCGGGCACGGGCCCGCTCGCTTGCGACCTTCCGGTACGTGGAGGTCCGGCTCATGGAGACGCTGGCGCGCTGGGTCCCGACGACACCCGAGATGGAGGCCAAGATCCTCTTCGGGCAGCACATCTGGGACCACGCACAGCATGCCGACGCCCTGGGCAGGAGGGCGCACGAGCTACGCGCCCCGCTCCATCACACGCTCGAGCCGGCGCCCGCCTGGCTCGATCTCCTCGCGGAGCTGGACGGCATCACGGAGACGGCAGGGCGCCTTCACGCCTGGTACGGGATGGTTCTTCCGAGGCTCGAGTCGCGCTACCAGGCCTACCTCGCCGCGACGGACGTTCTCCTCGATGCGCCGAGCGTCCGCGCCGTCACGGGCATCCTCCTCGATCTCTCGCGCATGAAGACGGAGCAGCGCGCGCTCCTCGATCGGATTCCGGCGCTCGCCGCCCCGGTGGGCGGCAGCCCGCGGCTTGCCGGGCTGGCCGCTGCGGCCGGCGATCCCGTTCGGCCCGAGTCCGCTGTTGCACGCGAAGCGGCACAGCGGGAGGCGGCTGCCCTGGGTGAACCAATGCCACCTGCCACGCAGCGGAGAAATCCATGACGACGATGGACGGGCCCGGAGCGACAGGCCGGCCTCAACCCGTGGCAACCGGGCCGCGCCCCCCAGGAGCGATGGGGGCGCTCGCGGCCGAGACGATGGAGATCGGGGGGCAGACCTACAGGAAGGATCCCGCACGCGAGGCCTGCTTCAGGATCGTCCGTGAAGACTCCGAGATGATGAATTTCTCCGGCTGGGCCCCCGAGGCGCGCCGCGAGCGCATTCACCGGCACATGCACAACGAGCTGGGCAGCCTCGAGATCGCGGCGCAGACCCTCGCGGACTTTCCCGAAGCACCGTGGGAGCTGCGGATGGAGCTGGCCCGCCAGTGCTGGGACGAGACGCGCCACGTCCGCGCGCTTCACGGAAGGCTTCAGGCCGCCGGCGGGCGGAAGGGCGAGTTCCCCGTGGCCACGCTGGAATGGCGGGTGACCTGCATCCTCGACACGCTCGCGGCGAGGCTGGCCGTGCAGAACCGTACCTTCGAAGCCGGCCAGATGGACCTCGTCCGACGCCACGTCGAGGAGTGGCGGGAGGCCGGCGATCATGAGACAGCGGCCGTCCTCGACGCGATCCTCGCCGACGAGATCCAGCACGTGAGATTCGCGAACCGCTGGGTGCGCCGGCTCGTCGAGAAGGACAGGCGACTTCTATTGAGGATCGGCGCCGCGGTGCAGTTCCTCGCCCGCGCGATCGATCCGGCCCATGGAGCCTACGGATCCGGAGCCCCGGGCACGCCCGCCGGGCCCGCGCAGATCCCCGAGATCAACGTCGAGGATCGCCGGCTGGCCGGGTTCACCGAGAAGGAGATCCTCGAGGTCCTCACTCAGGCGGGCGTTCAAGGCGCCGGCTCGAATCTCCGCGAGGATCGTCGCCCATTACATTCGAGCCCTGGCCAGGAAGTGGAGAATTCCCGAGACTCCGATCCGCGCCGTGACGGGACGGGCGTGGGCAACAAGGCGCAAGCCGATCTCTTCGGACCCGAACCCGCGCGCGACGCGCGCTTCGACGTGCGGGAGCGTTGGGCCGACTGCGAGAACCTCCCCGACGACCACCCCGACAAGAAGCTGGAGTTCCTCCACCGCCAGCTCAACGAAGAGATCAATGGCCTCGAGAACTCGGCCCGCTGCCTCTCCGACTTCCCAGAGGCCGGCTGGGAGATCCGGCTGCACATCGCTCGGCAGTGCGCCGACGAGGCGCGCCACGCCATCATGTTCCGGCGCATCTTCGAGGATCGCGGAGGGCGGATCGGCTCCTGGCCGGTCATGAACTTCCAGTACCGGATCATCAATCAGATCGATCACCTGGCAGGGCGCCTCGCGGTCCAGAACCGGGCCTTCGAGGCGGAGGGGATCGACGCCATCCGCTTCGGGATTGACGACTGCGAGGCCTCCGGGGACGCCGAGATGGCTGCGCTCCTCGAGGCGCAGCTCGCCGACGAGATCGGCCACGTGCGCTACGCGAACGACTGGCTCCGTGAGGCGATCCGGAAGGAGCCTGCGATGGTCCTCCGAGTGGCCCGCGCCCTCACCCGCTCCGCGGAGGCCTTCCACGAGGTGATGGGCGAGGAAGGGGGCAACGTCGTGAAGTACCTGGTCGATCCCGTTGGGAGGCTCGAGGCGGGCTTCCTCCCCCGGGAGGTCGAGGAGGCCGCCGAGCTCGTCAGGGCGCGGCGGCAGAGAGCAGTACCGTTGTGAGAAGACGGATTGATGCCGAGGGGCAGTGGAATGCCGCCTACCGTCAGCGAGACGCCGAGGAGGCCGCAGGGCACGCCGCTGCCAGCTCTCGGAGAGATGCGTGAACCTGTGGCGCGGCCTCCCCGCGTCTGGATAGAGTCCCCGCTCCTCGATCTCTCCCTGCTGACGCTCTCCCCCCTCGTGGGCCTCGCGGCCGTCGCGACGCATCTCGCGACGGGCACGATCTGGGCGGGTGTGGCCGTCGCCTACCTCGTGGGCTTCCCGCACTACCTCTCGACGCTGACCTTCTACATGGGCGACGAGAACCGCGAGCACTACAAGACGCGGTGGATGGCCTACCTGGCCGGGCCGCTCGTCATCCTCGCCGGAGTCCTGGGGCTCCGGCTCGCGGGGTTCGAAGGGCCCGTCCTCGCGACGATCTTCGTCTGGAACATCTACCACGTCGCCCTTCAGAGCTCAGGAATCCTCAACATATACAGGAGGCTCAACGGAGGGCCCGACTTCGAGAGGTGGATCGCCAAGGGAGCCATTCTCGCGACGAACGCCGCCATGGCCTTCTGGAACATTGCAGCCTTCCCGCCGCTGGCCAGCCCCATGTCGGCGGTGAGCCCGCTCCTCCCCGATCTCCTGCGCTGGCTCTCCGCGGCCGCCGCGATCTACTTCCTGGCGCGGCTGGCTCTCGCCCTCGGCCGGCGCGCGGGGGGCCTCTCGGTGCCCGAGGGATCCTTCCTGGTCACGAGTCTCCTGCTCTTCCATCCTTTCTTGTGGGTGAAGGATCTGGAGCTGGCCACGCTTGCGATGCTCACCGGCCACTTCTTTCAATACGTGGCGCTCGTATGGCTCCTCCACCGGAGGAAGTACGGCCGCGCCCCCGGCTCGGCGGCGCAGCGGATCCTCGGCTACCTCGGGAGCCGTCCGGCACTACTTGTCGCGACCCTTCTGGCCGCGGGGCTCGGCGTCTATGCTTTCACCCGTGTCAGCGCATGGCTCGGGATGGACACGGCCCGGATGGTGATCTTCAACGCGCTCGTCCTGAATCACTTCTACCTGGACGGCCTCTTCTGGGCCTTCCGCGATCCCCACGTGCGGCAAACGCTCGGCCCCTACCTCCAGGCGGCGCGGTCATGATGAAGGATATGGTGACCGGGTCATGACGGAGGCTGCGGGTTCGGCGGCGCGACGGATTGCTCTCGCGTCGCTGCTCGCCCGCCGCGACGGGTTCCTGGAAGCGCGCGTCGAGGGGCGGAGCATGGGCGAGACGCTGCCCGAGGGCAGCCTCATTCGCGTACAACCCGGCAGAGATCGTGACTTCGTCCCAGGCGACGTCGTCGCGATCGCGGTCAACGAGAAGATCGTCGTCCACCGCGTCTTGCGCGCCTCCACCTTGCTCCTCACGAGAGGCGACGCCGAGGTACTTCCCGATCCGCCCGTGCCGGGAGCGTGGGTCATCGGGCCTGTCATCGAGGCACGGGTCGAGGGCGGATCGTGGGGGCCGGTGGGTCCCGCCCCTCGAACGTCGGCACTGCATTCGATGCCGGCTTCGGCGGCCGCGAACCTCGTCGCCGGCCTGCTCGCCGTCAGCCCGACTCTCGCCGACAGGGCTGCGCGAGCGATGCTCTTCTGCGCACACCTCGCCCGATTCGTCCTGAGCGGCGGCCGCGAGGGGCGCCTCGTCTGGCCCGGCCGCCCCTGACGGTCAACTGGCAGCGACATTCATCCTTTTACACGTTTTTACATCCAGCCGCGGAGACCTTGTGCATACTCCTCGCGCATTGCGCCGGTCCCGGTCGAGGAGTGTCGTCATGAGAATCGCCGCGTGGGCGCTCTTGTTGATTCCCGCAGCGACGGGCTTCGCTGCAGCGCAGGGAGAGCCGTCGTCTGCAAGGCCACCGCAACGCGGAGCCCCGCCTCCTCCCCTCGAGGAAGTTTTCAAGGCGCCGGTGGTTTACACGGTGCCGGGCATGGAGAAGGTCGAAGTGCGTGCCGACATCGTCTACAAGACGGTGGACTCCCCGGACGGCAAGCTCGAGCTGAGAATGGACGTCTACCTGCCCGCTGAGGAGAAGAAGGGCCAGCGATTCCCCCTGGTCATCTTCATCAGCGGTGGCAGCGTGGACGACCCGGACTGGCGCAAGGCCGGCGTCTACACTTCCTATGGCCGGCTGGCTGCGGCTTCAGGTTTCGTCGGCGTGAACTACCAGAAGCGCTACGCCCGGGGCATCGAGGGCCTGCGCTCCGGGACCGAGGATACGGCGGATCTGGTCCGCTACCTGCGCGAGCATGCCGCGGACTACAGCATCGATCCCGGCCGAGTCGCCGAATGGGGCTTTTCCGGGGGCGGAATGATGCTGGCCCGGGCTATGCGCGAGCGCCCCTCGTACATCCGTGTCCTGCTCTACTTCTACGCCTCGGCTGACGCGCCCGGCATGTTTCCGGAAGACGTCCGGCGAGCCATCCGTGAGGAAGGCCTCTCCTCCGTCGAGAACATGAAGCATGAAGGTCCGTTGCCCGCGATCTTCGTCGGGCGCGCCGCCTACGACAATCCCGACCTGAACGCGGGAACCGATGCGCTCATCCAGGCAGCCCTGCGCCAGAACGCGTTGATCGACGTGATGAATCATCCAGAAGGGCGTCACGGATTCGACCTGCTGGATCCCGATGCCCGCTCACGCGAGATCATCGCGCGCGCCCTGGAATTCCTGAAGGCACATCTGGCAGGCTAGCGATCGTGGGTGATTGACCAGCAGCCGACGCCCTCATCAAGGGATGGTCCGGGCACCTCTCGCCGGTCGCGACGGGCGCCTCCTCTGGACCGGCCGAAGGCTCGCGGTGAGCCAGATGAGTGGAGCCGGGCCGCGGCCACACGGGGCCTCAACGGTGGGACCCGCCGCCGGATGAGCGGGCCCCCGAGGAGTCCACCGCCCCCCGCAGGCTTGATTCCGGGCCGCTCACGGAGATATTCACGGGCGTCCCGGGTTTCTGTCGGTATATTAGGTCTCTCGCGGGGGGGATGGGACTGTGACGAGACTCGGCCCTGGTCCCCCTGGGCAGTTCCCTGGCATGGCCGCCTCAAAGGGTCGGCCATGAAGCCAGGGAGTGGGGCGGAAGGGGAGTGAGGATCATGAAGATGAAGACGAAGCGGCGGCTCACGAGGCACATGCTGGCGATTGCGATGGTCCTGGTCTCTTCATTCGTCGCCTCGCGGTCCGTGATGATGGGATCTCCAGCGGTGCTTGCGAGCGCATCACCGACCGACATTTACCAGTACGCCGGCGAGTGCGTGGTCCTGCACGACGACCAGTCCGACACGTACGTCCTGCGGGACAACTCCGGGTACTCGATGGAGTCCCTCGGTCGCGGAGCGACTCCGTTCCGGATGCAGGCCACCGGCCTCGGCAGCTACCTGCTCTTCGGACCTGACGGCAGAATGCCGGCCGCGGGGGGTTCCCGTCGCGTCGTTCAGATCGACCAGGCCGGTCCCGCGGCCGACTGGGTTCTCACGGATGGGGGAGAAGCGCTTCGACTGACCAACGTCTCCTCGGGACGGGATCTTTCAGTCACTCGGGGCGGTCGGCTCTCTCAGAATCGAAGGCCGGATGCACGCTGGAGCTTCGAGGCGGCCGAGGGCTGCTCCACGTTTCCTGAAATCGACGTCAACGTCGAAGGTACGCCTCTACCCGGTCCCGGCCCCGGGGCCGAGGTGCAGGGCATCGTCGACGCCCACGTGCACATCACCGCCTTTGAGTTCCTGGGTGGAAGATTCCACTGTGGGCGGCCGTGGAGCCGCTACGGCGCCATCGAGGCCTTGAAGGACTGTCCCGACCATGGCGCCGTTGGAAGATTCGCCATCGCCGAGAACCTCCTTTCCACCGGAAGCCTGACTGGAATGCACTCGAACAACGGCTGGCCGAACTTCGGGTCGCCGAGCCTTCCCGGATGGCCCAGGTACGACTCTCTGACCCACGAGGGCACGTACTGGAAGGGCGTCGAGCGCGCCTGGCGCTCCGGCTTGCGCATCCTGGTCGCCGACCTGGTCGAGAACCGGGCTCTCTGCGAGATCTACTGGCTGAAGCAGAATTCCTGCAAGGACATGGACAGCCTGAGGTTGCAGGCACAGGATCTCTACGACCTCCAGGATTACATCGATGCGCAGTTCAAGGGGCCCGGCAAGGGTTTTTTCAGAATTGTGAAGAGTCCTGCCGAGGCCCGGGCGGTCATCAATGACGGCAAGCTGGCCGTGGTCATGGGCGTCGAGACGTCCCAACCGTTCGACTGCCTCTATCAGAACGGTGTCGAGATCTGCTCGCGCGAGCAGATCGATAGTGGGCTACAGGAGCTCTGGGAGCTTGGCGTGCGATCCTTGTTCCCCGTCCACAAGTTCGACAACGCCTTCGGCGGTACGACCATGGACGGAGGGACGACTGGAATCCTCGTAAACCTCGGCAACAAGTACATGACCGGACGCTGGTGGGAGGTCGAACCCTGTCCCCAGGGTGAGCACGACCACTCACCCCCGAGCCTGGCGCCGAGTCTTCCCGCCCCCTACGCAGACCTGGCGAGGAGCGACCCGAGCGTGAGCGTCTTTCGTCCGGACTTCACCGCGCCACTGTTGGCAGCGAATCTGCCTTCGTACCCGCCGGGGCCTGTCTGCAACGTCCGGGGATTGACGCAGCTCGGGGAGTACCTCGTCAACCGAATGATCGACATGGGGATGATCGTTGAAACAGACCACCTCAGCGTGCGGGGGCGCGACCGGGCGCTGGAAATCCTCGAGGCACGAGGCTACTCGGGTGTGATCTCGAGTCACAGCTGGGGCGACGGAACGAGCCGCGCACGCATCCAGGCCCTTGGCGGCATCGTGACGCCGTACGCCAATACCACGAATCAGTTTATAGGTGAGTGGCAAGAAGCGCGGTCGACCCGGTCCGGCGCTTACCTGTGGGGAATCGGCTACGGCACGGACACCAACGGACTAGGCGCGCAGGCCGCCCCGCGCCCCGGCGCATTGAACGACAATCCTGTGACCTATCCCTTCGGGAGTTTCGACGGCACCGCGACGATTCATCAGAGCCAGTGGGAAACCCGACTCTGGGATTTCAATCTCGACGGTGCATCTCACTACGGTCTTTTCCCCGACTGGATCGAGGACATGCGGCACGTGGCGGGTCAGGAGATAATCGACGACCTGGCTCGCGGAGCCGAGGCCTACCTCCAGATGTGGGAGCGAGCCTCCGCGAGATGAACCAGTCGCGGCACGCGGCTCTAGGGCGTCACGTCGGCTCGCACGATCTGGCTGAAAGTCTTTCGGTTGATGTCCTGCTTTGACGCGTCGACATCCAAGCCGAATACCTTGAAGAAGAGCTCAGGGGCCAATGGATTCGCGGCGAGCGCTTTCTTGCAGGCGCTCTTCCACTTCTTGACCGGGGGCGTATAACTCGTGCTCGTGAAAAGCTTGTCTCCGCTCGTCACGACCGTTCCGCTGACGAAGTTCGGGTCCGACGCCATGAAGACGCGGAACTTCTCGTAGTTGCCGGCGTCCCAGGTGATGGCGGGGCGGATGACGAGAGGGTCGCTGCAGTCGAGAGTGTCTCCGTCGAGCGGGCTCGTGACGACGACATCGTCGACGTCACACAGGCCGTCTCCATCGAGGTCGCTGCAGCCGGTGAAGCCGCCGAAGCGCTGCCCGAAGACACCGTAGCCGTAGCCGTCCTGATCGTAGCTGCTCCAGGCGACCACGAAGTTGCCCGAATCATCTGCCGCGAGGGAGGGGCGTCCCTGAGAGCTCGTCGTGTAGGTGTTGATCTGGAATTCTCCTCCCAGGGGTGCTCCGGCGCCGTCGAACCCCCGGCCGAAGACACCGCCGCCGAAGCCGTCCTGGTCGTCGCTGCTCCAGGCGACCACGAAGTTGCCCGTACCATCCGCCGCGACGGCGGGGCTGTCCTGGTTGTACGTCGTGTACGTGTTGACCTGAAACTCCCCTCCCAGGGGCGCCCCGGCGGTGTCGAACCCCTGGCCGAAGACACCATAGCCGTCGCCGTCCTGCGCGTAGCTGGTCCAGGCGACGACAAAGCTGCCCAGATCATCAAGCGCGACGGAGGGAGGTCCTTGAGAGCTTGTCGTGTACGTGTTGACCTGAAACTCCGCTCCCTGGCGCACTCCGGCGCTGTTGAACCGCTGGCCGAAGACACCGTAGCCGTCGCCGTCCTGCGCGTAGCTGGTCCAGGCGACCACGAAGCTGCCCGAGCCATTGACGGCGATGGAGGGATACCTCTGATAGGTGCTTGTGTAGGTGTTGACCTGGAACTCCCCTCCCAGGGGCGCTCCAGCGCTGTTGAACCGCCGGCCGAAGACACCGGCACCGTAGCCATCCTGGTCGTCGCTCCTCCAAACCACCACGAGGTTGCCCGAACCATCCACCGCAAGGGAGGCCTCACGCTGATCGCTGGTGGTGTAGGTGTTGACCTGGAACTCCCCTCCCAGGGGGGCGCCGGCGCTGTCGAACCGCCGGCCGAAGACACCGTCACCAGAACCGTCCTGGCAACAGCTCTGCCACACGACCATGAAGTTGCCCGAGCCATCGAGCGCGACGGAGGGATAGCTCTGATAGCTGGTCGTGTAGGTGTTGACCTGGAACTCCCCTCCCAGGGGCGCTCCGGCGCTGTCGAACCTCTGGCCGAAGACACCGTGATGGGAGCCGTCCTGGCCGTTGCTGTGCCAGACGACCACGAAGTTGCCCGAGCCATCGAGCGCGATGGAGGAATGGATCTGATAGCTGGTCGTGTAGGTGTTGATCTGGAACTCAGCGCCCAGGGGGACGGGTTGCCCGAGGGCCAGCCCCGAAGGGGCCATGAGAAGGAACGCAACCAGAAGACCTCGCTTCATCAGCCATCCTCCCTGACCAACCGTCGACCACGGGGCGCATCGACCATCGAACGCGACATGCCGGGCTGCGAGTCTATCACGCTCGGCAGGCCGTCATCACGCGCGCCGGAAAGCCTACTCCCCAATCACCTTGACGAGGACGCGCTTGTCGCGGCGGCCGTCGAACTCGCCGTAGAAGATCTGCTCCCAGGGACCGAAATCCAGCTTCCCCTCCGAGATCGCCACGACGACCTCGCGGCCCATCACCTGGCGCTTGTGGTGCGCGTCTCCGTTGTCCTCGCCGGTCCTGTTGTGGTGATACCGCTCCGGGCTGGGATCGTAGGGCGCCAGCCACTCCAGCCAGCGCTTGTAGTCCTCGTGCAGACCCGGCTCGTCGTCATTGATGAAGACGCTGGCCGTGATGTGCATGGCGTTGACCAGGCAGAGCCCCTCTTTGACGAGGCTCTCCTTCACCGCTTTCTCGACGTCCGGGGTGATGTTCACGAATCCCACCCGGTCGGGCACATGAAGCTGGAGATGGCGCGTCAGGGATTTCACGTCGGCCCCCTTTGCGTTGAGTAGTACCAAACGCGATTGTACCGACGTTTGGTCGGAAAGCCATCCTGGGAGCGAAGACTGCAACTGGCAGGTGGGAGGGCCCGGCGTAGTACGAAGACCGGACTCCCTCGATGCCCGCGCGGCAAGCATTCTCCAGAAGCGTGGAGTGTTACGAGTCCCGGCGCAGCACTACGAGCGTCAGATCGTCGAGGCGCTCCATGCCGGCTGCGAACTCCTCGAGGCGATGGAGGAGGTCCCGCCGGAGGGCTCCCGGCTCCCGGCCTGCCGCCTCCACGAGGAAGGACTCCAGCCGTTCCTGGCCGAACATCTCGCCCCTCGAGTTCTCCAGCTCCGTGACGCCGTCGGTGCAGGCGACCAGCAGATCTCCGGGCTCCAGCCGGATCTCGGTGACGGCGTAGGTGAAGTCGGGCCGGATCCCGAGAGGCGGGCCCGAGGACTCGATCCTCTCCAACTGGCCTGTCCGGCGCACGCGGAGGGGCGCTGGAGCGTGGCCGGCGTTGATGCACTTCGCCATGTTCTCCTCCGGGTGGAGCTCGGCCAGGAAGAGGGTCACGAACCTGTTCGAAGGTGCATCCCTCTCGACGGCGCGGCCCAGGTGCGCCACGAGCGCATCGGGAGCCGGGCCCTGCTCCATCCGGGCCTGGAGCGTCGCGTGAAGCGCGGCCATGAGGAGGGCCGCGCCCATTCCCTTTCCCGCAACGTCGCCCAGGCAGATCCCGAACCGCCCGCCGTCCATGGGAAGGCAGTCGAAGTAGTCTCCTCCGACCTCGGTGCACGGCGATGAGCTGGCCGCGAAGGAGTACCGGGGGATGACGGGGTGCTCACGGGGCAGCAGGCGCCTCTGGATCGCCGCCGCGGCATCCGCCTCCTTCTCCAGCCGCCGCTTCTCCACCTGCGCCTCGAAGAGCAGCGAATTCCTGATCTGGATGGCCGCGATGTTCCCCAGCATCGTGAGGAGTCTCAGATCCGATCCGTCGAAGAGCTTCTTCCCCAGCCGGGAGTCGGCATAGAGGAGCCCGGTCACATCGTCGTCTTCGCCGCTCGCGAGGGGAACCGCCATGATGGCCCGGATCCCCTGCCCCATGATGCTGTGCTGGCCGGCGAACCTCTCGTCCTCCTGGGCGTCGGAGGTCAGGATGGAGATCTTCTCTTCGAGAACCCGGGAGGCCACCGATCGGCTCAAGGTGAACTCGCCGGGCTCGTCCCCCTTGACCGCGGCCAGCAGGAGCTCACCTCCCTTCTCCCGCCTCAGGATGGCGGCGCGATCGACCTGGATCGCCTCGAGGACCAACTCCAGGATCTTCGGCAGGAGCAGCTCCACGGGCTGGTGGGCCAGCAGCTCCAGGTTGGCTCTCTCGAGGAGGCCGAGCCGGAGCCTCATGGCCTCCAGCTCCGGTTGGATCTCCTCGGAGAGCTCCCCTCCCGAGCTGCGAAGTGCCTTCACCGCCGCGTCGTCGGAGGAGAGCACCAGAGTCCCGCTGGAGGCGATGGGGATGTCGGTGAAGGTGACCCTCCGGCGCGGTCGCGGCACTCCGAGGCTCAGCGTGTAGGGTCCTACGGTGACCCAGACGCCGGGTCCCAGCACCGCCGGCTGCGCGAGCGGCTTCCCGTCGAGAAAAGTCCCGTTGGAGCTTCCCAGGTCCGCGATTCGCCAGCCCCCATCCTCGAACCAGATCTCGGCGTGCCGGCGCGAAAGCGATGGATCGACGAGGACAATGTCGTTGCCCCGGTGGCGCCCCACGGAGTAGCGCCGGCCCGGGACCAGATCGAAGGTGGCCTGGCTCCCCTTGCCGTCGGTGGCGACGAGGCTCACCTCTCCCCCGCCGGCTCCGGCCACGGGCATGCTGCTCTCGGCGCTCTCCGGATGGCTGTCCATGGCTGAACGGATCGCGATCGAATCCTCGGACACTCTGACACGGGTCGCCCTCTCCGGGCCCCTCGACATCCAGGGCGTGGAGTTTATCTCGTCTCTCGCCGTCGGGATGCTCGTTCGCCTTTCGAAGGCGACTCAGAGAGGAAACTCCCGAGCCGTACGCCATGCCCCACCGCACCCGGAAGCGCGGCGATGTTAGAATCCCCGGCATTCAACGGCGCTCTACCCTCTGGTCCATCCTTTCGAGTCCCGCGCGAGGAGTCGGTGTCATGAAGCATCCCAGAATCCTGGTGCTCCTGGTTTTCATGGCGACGGTCCCGGCCGTCATGGCCGCAGACAGCGGCACGCTCTCCCCCAAGGAGGTCTCCAAGGTCGTCACGGAGGCCATGGACGGGGCGGCCGATCCCTGCAAGGACTTCTACCAATACGCATGTGGCGGTTGGATCAGGAACACCGTGCTCCCCTCCGACAAGGCGCGCTGGACCCGCAGCTTCTCGGTCATTCAGGAGTCGAACCGGGAGTTCATTAATGGGATCCTGAAGGACGCCGCCGCCAACCCGGGTACTGATACCGACAGGAAGAAGCTCGGAGATTTCTACGGATCCTGCATGGACGAGGCGGCGGTGGAGAAGGCCGGCGTCAAGCCGCTCGAGCCCCTGATGAAGCTGGTATCGACGGTCCTGGACGCGGACAGCCTGATTTCCGTCTCAGCCCAGCTGCAGCGCCGGCAGATCAACGCGCTTCTGAACCTGGGCGTCTTCCCCGATTTCAAGAACCCCGACATGAACATCGGCTGGTTCTTCCAGGGCGGCCTGGGCATGCCCGACCGCGACTACTACGTGAGCGACGACGAGAAGAAGAAGGCTCTTCTCGTGGAGTACGAGAAGCACATGGCCCGCGTGTTCGGGCTCCTGGGAGACGACAAGGAAACGGCGGCCAGGAACGCGGCGGAGGTGGTGGCCTTCGAGACCGAGCTGGCGAAAGTGTCCCGTCCCGCGCAGGACATGCGCGACCTCGAGCGCCTCTACAACAAGATCGACGTGGGCGGGCTCTCGACACTGACCCCCGGGCTCTCCTGGAAGAAGTTCTTCGCGGGCATCGGCTACCCGGATCTGCGCGACATCAGCGTCGCCACGCCGGAGTTCTTCGAGCGGCTCGAGGATCTCGCGAAGGAGACTCCGAAGGGCGTCCTCCAGACCTACCTGAGGTGGAATGTCGTCAACGGGTTCGCCGACGAGCTCCCCTCGGCTTTCGTCAACGCCAACTTCGAGTTCTACGGCAAGCAGCTCCAGGGGCAGAAGGAGATCGAGCCGCGGTGGAAGCGCTGCGTCGACGCCACGCAGGGCGCCCTGGGAGAGATTCTCGGCCGCGTCTTCGTGAAGGAGCGATTCGCGGGGGGCAGCAAGCAGGTCGCCACGGAGATGATCCACGACATCGAGTCCGCCTTCGAGAAGAACCTTCCGAACCTCGCGTGGATGGACGACACGACGCGCGGCCGGGCGAGGGAGAAGGTCGGCACGCTGGACAACAAGATCGGGTATCCGGACGAATGGCGCGACTACAGCGGCCTGAAGCTGAAGCACGGTGATCACTTCGGCAACAGCCTCGCCAGCCGGGAGTTCGAGTTTGACTACGACACCGGGAAGGCCGGCAAGCCCGTCAACCGCAAGGAATGGGGCATGACGCCGCAGGCGGTCAACGCCTACTACAACCCGCTCTGGAACGAGATCGTCTTCCCGGCCGGGATCCTCCAGCCTCCCTTCTTCCACAAGGACCATCCGGCACCCATGAACTACGGCGGCATCGGCGGCGTCATCGGGCACGAGTTGACGCACGGCTTCGATGATCAAGGCAGGAAGTTCGATCCGAAGGGGAGCATGCGCGAGTGGTGGGCGCCGGAGGTCGCGGCCAAGTTCGAGGAGCGGGCGCAGTGCGTCGACGACTTCTACTCGAACTACGAGGTCGCGGAGGGCGCGAAGGTCAACGGGCGGCTGACCCTTGGCGAGAACATCGCGGACATCGGGGGTGTCAAGGAGGCTTTCCAGGCGTACAAGAACTGGGAGGCGAGGCAGAACCCGGCGCCGCCTTCGAGCGTCACGGGGCTGACGAGCGAGCAGCTCTTCTTCGTGAGCTGGGGCCAGGTCTGGTGCACCATTGCGACGGAAGAGTTCCAGCGGCTCCAGGTGACCGCGGACCCTCACTCGCCCGCCAGGTTCCGGGTGCTGGGACCGCTTTCCAACAACCCCGACTTCTCGCGCGCCTTCTCCTGCGCCGAGGGGACGCCCATGAATCCCAAGAACAGTTGCGAGGTCTGGTAGGCACCCCCATCTCGCAGGACCGGTGATCATGTTCCCTGCGGACCTGGGACAGGCTTTCGCGTGCGTGTCATGCGACAGGATTCTGGACGCGCCGCGCGAGAGAACTCTCTGAACCGCGGTCATCCATCTAGCGGCGCCTGAGCTTCGCTCGGATCAGCCACTCGTAGAAACCCCATGGCTTCTCCATTCCTTCCTTCAGACTCGAGTAGCGCACGACGCAGTCGAGCCCGACGACGACGAGCACCGGGACGAGCACTCGTGGCCTGACGATGACGAATCCCGTCATCCCGCCTGTCCACGTCGAGATCGCGAGCAGGACGGAGGCAAGAAGGAAGATGAAGTACTCCAGCCACAACGAGCGCCCGGTGGCGACCCTCGAATGAATCCCGTAATCCCGCTCGAGTCTAACCTTGAGATCGGCGGACAGCAGCCCGATCAGGGGAGTCACCGCCAGTACGATTGGCTCGATGCCTCGCCCCGCCGCTGCACGCCGGAGGCTTGCGTCGCGGGCGGCGACGTACTCCTCGTCATAGTGGATCTCGAAGGCCGGATCTTCGGGAGAGTCCGCGGGCCATGGCTCGAGCAGGTAGCGGACCCTCGACCCCGCCCCCGGCTCCTTCGCGACGACGAAGTACCTCGTCCCTTCGAAGAGCACCGCGGGCCGCCGGTACTTCCGGGGCTCCCAGGGGGCCATCTCCGCGGCGGCATCGATCATGGTGCGGCGACCGCGCGCCAGCACCCTGTCGGAGCCGAGCTTCCTCGCCGAGAGTCGATCGCTCGTCATTGGTAGTTACCGGCGCGGTGCCTGCACGGAGCAGGCCCGGTTCCGGTTTCC
>CAZMRF010000059.1:29571-32855 GCA_964568735.1 uncultured Acidobacteriota bacterium | reverse complement strand
ATTCCTGGTAGAGCTGCGCCGCGAGAGTCTTGTTGTGCGCGATGACGAGGGCGGGCCTGTCGACGGACTCGATGACTTTGGCCATCGTGAAGGTCTTCCCCGAGCCGGTGACGCCGAGGAGGACCTGGTGCGCCCTCCCCTGCTTCAAGCCCTCGACGAGGCTCTCGATCGCCCGCGGCTGGTCCCCCGTGGGCTCGTAGGGGGAGACGAGCTCCAGGCTCTGGCGCAGGCTCGCGCCCGCGCCTGCACGGTAGGGCTCGGGTTCGAAGGGCATGGGCCTCGGGAGTCGTTTACAGCAAATCCTTGGGCTGCTATGATTTGCGAGCCGCCCGGTTCTTCCGGATTCTAACAGGGGAGCGCATGCCGAGCCAGAGCCGGGAGTCAGGCAGCGCGGAGATCGTTGCTCCGGAGAGCGTCGTCCCGGGCCACCCCCGCCGCCGTTTCTTCATCATCGTAGGGCTCCTGCTTGTCCTGGCCGCAGTGCTCGGGTCGGGGGGGGCCTACCTCGTGACGCTGGATCTCCCCGACGTCCGGGCCCTCGAGGACTACCGCCCCGCGACCATCAGCCGCGTGCTCGCGGCCGACGGCACCGTCATCCACCAGTTCGCGACGGAGCGCCGCATCGTCATTCCGTACGAGGAGATCGCGCCCGTCCTGCGCAATGCCCTCGTCGCGACCGAAGACGCGAACTTCTTCAGCCACGTCGGCGTGGATCCCGTCGGCATCCTCCGGGCCCTGGTCAAGGACATCGGCGCGATGCAGATCAAGCAGGGTGGGAGCACGCTCACCCAGCAGCTCGCGCTCGGGCTCTTCCTCAAGCGCGACATGACCATCACGCGGAAGGTTCGCGAGGCGATCCTCGCGACGCACATCGAGCGGACCTACACGAAGGAGGAGATCCTCACCTTCTATTGCAACCAGGTCTATCTCGGGCACGGTTACTACGGTGTCGAGGCCGCCTCCCTCTACTACTTCGGCCACAGGGCGCGGGACCTGACCCTCGCGCAGGCCAGCCTGCTCGCGGGACTCGTGCAGCGTCCGGAAGCGCTCTCGCCTCACCGCAACCCCGAGAAGGCCCTCGGCCGGCGCAATCACGTCCTCGGCCGGATGCTCGAGGAGGGTTACATCGATCGGGAGACCTACCTCGCCACGAGGGACCTTCCCGTGGAGGTCATCGAGCCGAAGCCTCCGGTCCTGGTGGCCGACTACTTCATGGAGGAGATCCGCCGCGAGGTCGACACGCGCCACGGAGCCGACACCCTCTACCGATCGGGCCTGACCATCGAGACCGGCCTCGACATGCGGCTCCAGAACGCCGCCGAAGAGGCCCTCCAGCGCGGTGTGCGCGAGATCGCGAAGCGGCGGGGCTTCGTCAAGCCGGCCCACAACATCCTCGCGCAAGGCGAAGGAACGCTCGAGGAGTACCGGGATCCGGCCTGGGAGCAGCACCCCCCCGCTGCCGGGCAGATCGTACCCGGCCTGGTCATGAAGTCCTCGGCGGCGGCGGCGACGATCCGTGTGGGCGCGCAGACCTTCGAGATCGGTCCCGAGGCCGTGGCATGGGCCCATCTCCAGGCGATTCACCTGGGACTGAAGGCCGGTGACGTCGCTCCCTTCCTGGTCGTCGCCTCCCCGGAGGGTTCTCTCTCCCTCGAGCTCAGCGCCGATCCGGTGGCGGACGGAGCCGTCGTGGCCCTCGATCCCGCAACCGGCGAGATCCGGGCGCTCGTCGGAGGCCTCGACTTCGGCAAGAGCCAGTTCGATCGCGCCGTCCAGGCGAGGCGCCAGCCCGGCTCGTCCTTCAAGCCCATCGTCTATTCCGCGGCGCTCGAAGTGGGATGGCGTCCGACGGATCTCCTCATGGACGAGCCCACCGTCTTCCGCGATCCGCAGACAGGTGCGCCCTACCAGCCGGAGAACTACTACCGGGACTACCGCGGGATCGTCACCGTGCGCAAGGCGCTGGAGGAGTCGCTCAACATACCGACGATCCGCCTGCTGAACATGGTCGGGTACCGCCGGGTCGTGGATCAGGCCCACAGGATGGGGATCGAGTCGCCGCTCCAGCCCTACCCTGCGCTGGGCCTCGGCGCCTCCGAGGTGACGCTGCTGGAGCTGGTCTCCGCCTACTCGACATTCGCCAACCTCGGCACCCGTGTCGAGCCGAGGCTCTACACGCGGCTCGTCTCCTACGCGGACGGCATGGCCGAGGAGGTGCTTCCTCGCGCCTCGGACGCTCTCCGGCCCGAGGTGGCCTACATGATGACGTCGCTGTTGAAGGGGGTCATCGCGCGGGGAACCGCGAGGCGCGCCGCCGTTCTCGGAGAGGAGCTGGCCGGCAAGACGGGAACGACCGATGACAACACCGACGCCTGGTTCATCGGGTTCTCCCCCAGCCTGGTCCTGGGGGTCTGGGTGGGACACGACGAGAAACTCTCCCTGGGACCCAACGAGACCGGCCCGCTCGCAGCTCTGCCGATCTGGATGGAGATCATGTCGGCCTGGCTGGAGGGGAGAGCGCCCGAGAAGTTTCGCAGGCCGGCGGGGATCGAGACGGTCGCCATCGATCCGGCTACGGGCCTCCGGGCCGGGGTGGACACGGGATGCGAGACCGTCCTCCTGGAAGACTTTCGGCGTGAAGACGGCCCGCCACCCCCGTGCGGCGCCCACGCGCATCGCAGGGTCAGCCTGCCCTACTATCTCCAGCGCTACCCCTGGGCCGGCGAAGGGTCCCTCGTCCTCACCGACGAGGACCTGGCTCGCCTGATGCGGGAATCGGGGCACGAGCTGATCGTCGATCCCGAGGAAAAGCTCATCGTTCCCTCCGGCAGCAGCCTCGACGTCGTCGCGTTCGCAGTTCCCCGTGCGGGCGATCCGCGCCTTGCCGCCCTCACCGGAGGAGCCGACCCTCTCGCGGGAATCACCGGAAGCCTCACTCCCGATCGCGCCGCCTCGCTCGAAGCGGGACTGCGCACGCCGCCCGATCTAGGGCCGCTCCCCGCCGCGGATCCTCCTCCCATCCTCGGTATCGACGGGAGGACCGCCGCCGAGGTGATGATCCGCTATCCCTGAGCCCGGGCTCACGACGGCCTCCAGCGCGGCCGCTACCCTCTCGTGGCCGAATGGAGAGAGGTGCTGATCCCTGGCGAAGTAGAGGCGCGAGGGATCGGGTTCGCTCCTGAGAGCGGGGGCAAGGTCGATCACTTCCAGGCCCGCCTCGCGGCCCGCCTCCACGAGTCGCCGCTGCGGAGCGTCGAGATCGGCCCCGGAGAGATCCTCACCCG
>CAZMRF010000059.1:0-29561 GCA_964568735.1 uncultured Acidobacteriota bacterium | reverse complement strand
GTCTCGCGTGCCCAGCTCTGAACTCGTTCCCAGGACTCGGGTGAGACCTGGTGCCGCATCGGGATCCCCGCCACGATCACCTCGAAGCCGTGGGTGCGTGCGAGCCCCGCAAGCTCGAGAAGCGACGAACTCACCGCCTCCCATCCCGCCGCGATCCTGTCGGGCTCGGGGCGGCGCAGGACGTCGATCTCCTCCGGGGTAGACCACGCTCCGCATCCCGAGGCGCAGGAGGAGCCCATCGGCCCTCTCGGAGGCGAAGGAGTAGAGGTGGAGGCGCCTCCCCAGCCACCGTCGCACCCTCAGGGACCGCGACGGTGGCGGAGGGGCCGCCCGGGGGATCTCCCCCGCCTTCCCGTCGAGGCGTGCAGCGCGGGCCGAGAGCCCGCGGATCGAGTCCGAGAGGTCGTTCCCCGGATAGAAGCCGACGATGACAAGATCCGGATCCAACCCGGATTCGAGCTGTTCCGCGAGCCACGCCACCTCCTGCGCGGTGCCGTATCCGCCAATCCCGAGGTTGACCACCTCGGCAGGTGCTTCGCCGCGGCGCGAGAGACGACCCGAGAGCCGGGCGGGCCAGGCCTCCTCTGCCTCGACGCCGTAACCAAACGTGAAAGAGTCCCCGAGCGCCGCCACGCGGACCTGCCCGGGGATTCTCGGCCCGGCCTCGACTCCGCGGTGCCCCGCTGCGTTGATCTCCCAGAGCGTGTCGTACTCGGGGCTGGAGAAGCGGCCCCTGAATCCGGGGCGCAGGCGTCCGCCCAGCACCGGGTCATGATCGAAGGCGTCGGGATCCTGAAGGAGGATCTGCGGGGCCTGGAGGCGCAGAGCCCCCTCGGCCGCGAGCAACGCCACGAGAAGGCTCGCGCAGAGGAGCAGGAGGGAGAGGAGGCCCCTCCGGAGGGCGGCCAGGGGCCTCACCGCCTCGATCGGATCTCCAGCAGGTTCGCCTCGATGAGCCGGCGGACGATCCGCTCAGCCTCCTCGGCGCGGAAACCCGAGAGGAGCCGGACCTCCTCGATCGTGGATCGGCCGTCCACCTTGGATAGGAGCTTCCACTCAGGGGCTGTCAGCGAGAGATCGTTGAAATCGAGGTCGCCCCTCACCCGGGGAACGTCCGTCATGAAGTTGAGCTGCCGGCGGGCGCCGCCCGAGGGATCCTCGGTGTCACCCAACGGGTCGGCGGCGAAGGCATCGCTCGAGATCAGGTCGACGAGGAGGAAGCTCTCTCCATCCACGCGCCGGAAGAAGCGGTGGCTGTGCTCGCACTCGAAGACCTGGTCGTTGTTGGACTTGAGCAGGACGGCCTTTCCGGAATGAGCGGGGTGCGGACACCGATAGGATGGCATCGGCAGGGATGGTAACACGCAGATAGCGCAGGTCGCCGCGCGAAACGGATACGGCCCGCCGCGGTCTGTGCCGCGGCGGGCCGATGATTGCGTCCAGGAGCCCCGCCGTGAGCAGCTTTGCTCTGTTTGGGGGGGTTGGGCAAGCTACTGGGGGGAGTTGGGTGAGGCTGGCGGTTCTCCTGGAACCTCGATGATGACGTTTGTTTTCAGCGTACTCTTGCGGGGCCCTGACTCCACCCCGCTGCCTCGCTACTATGCGACGAGCGTGCCAGCCATGTCATTCTGCGAGAATGCTGAGCCGATCCGTTCCAAGTGACTGTGGGATAAGGTCTTGCCAGGATGGCCCGGTCACCGGGCGCGATGGCGCCCTCTTTCCGATCGGCGGGGGTCCCTGACGAACGGCTGACGGCGGGACGAGAAGCGCGAGGCAAGTCACTACGCCGGGAGGAGTTAGCGCGCGTGTCAGGAATACGTCGGGAAGCGCGCTTGATTGTCAGCACGGAGCTTCCGCGGCGGGTCGAGCCCGCGGCCCTCAGCCGTTGATGCGTTCTTCGAGGGCCTTCATGCGATCGGCGACGTCCCTGTACCGGGAGTTCATCCCGTAGACCTCCGTCAGGAGGTCCCTCGCCTGCTGGTACTCGCCCATCTGCTCGAGGATCTCGGCGAGGTCATACCTGAGCCCGTTGATCTGCTCTTCGTCGCCGCCCCCGGCCAGCGCATCGAGCCCCTTGCGGTACCACTTGACCGCGATGCCCTGCATGCCCTTCTCCCGGAAGCACATGCCCAGCATGGAGCAGCAGGAGGCCATGAGAGTCGGGCTCTTCGCGGCGAACTGGAACTCCGCGATGGCCTCGTCCACGAGGCCCATCTCCTTGTAGGCGATGCCCAGGTTGTAGTGGGTCTCGAAGTCCTCGGCCCCGACCTGCTGCTCGATGCCCTTCCTGAAGGCCGAGACGATCTCGTCCAGGCTGTGCCCCTCCGGGGTCGCCTCCAGTTCCGAGACGAGGGCCTCCTCCTCTCCCGTGATGCCCGCGCCGGTTCCGAAGAAGCTCGCGTCCAGCTCCGCGGCGAGGTCGAAGGGATCCTCTTCGGCGCCCGGGGAGGGAGTCTCCGCGGGAGCCGCGGCCATGGGGACCGAATCGCCCTCGTCACCGACGGCTTCCTCCACGGGCTCGGGAGATCCTTCGTCGATGACGAAGGACTCCTCTTCGTCCTCTGCAGCTTCTGAGGGGGCGGCGCCCCCGGTCACCGCCTGGGGCGCGGGGCGGCCGGAGAGCAAGGCCTCGAGCTCGGGAATCGAGGGGCAGGCGGCATCGATGGAGCGCGCCTCCTCGAGGGCCGCCCCGGCTCCCGCCCGATCACCGTCCTGGAGCATCACCTTGCCCAGCTCCGCGGCCTCGACAGCGGCCCGGGCACGGTTCCCCTCCTCGAGGTAGAGATCCCTCAGCCGCTGGCGTGTGCTCACGTGCCAGGGGAACTTCGTGACGATCGAGGCGAGCTGCTCGATCGCGCGGTCCGCGAGCCCGTACTTCACGAAGACGTCGGCCTCCGTCAATCGCTCGGCGATGAACTCATCGTCCTCGGAGGTGAGGGCGTGATCGACCGGCACGTGGGCCGGAGGCTCCGGCGCGCCGGCCGGCTCCTCCTCGATGTCGAACTCCTCCTCGTGGTCGCTCGCGATCTCCTCGACCTCGACGTCGTCTTCCACTGAGCTCGCGACTGGACCGAGAGGGTGCCCGAGCGCGACCTCGCCGTCGGGACTCTCGGGGACCGTCTTGCCTTCGGCGAGGCGCTGGATCCGCGAGACCCTCTCCACGTGCTCCGGAACGCCGGGCTCGAGCTCCACGAGACGGCGCGCCACCGCGAGGGCCTCGGCGAAGTGCTTCTCCGCGACGCTCGCCTCGATGAGCCTGCGCCCCGCGACGACGGTCGCCGTCCTGTCGCCGAGCATGGAGTTCAGCCTGTAGAGAACTTCGAGGGCCGGCTTGAAGGTCGAATTCGCCTCGAGGATCGAGTCGAGGAGGGCGCCCGCCTCCCGTCCCTTTCCGCCTCCCGTGATGATCTCCATCCCGTCGGAGAGGGCGCTCGAGGCCTCCTCGAGCGAGCCGCGATTGGCCAGGATCGTCCCCAGACCGATGATGGCGCCGGCGCGCTCGGGGTCGGCATCGAGGGCCGCCTTGAGCGCACTCTCGGCCTCACCGTCACGGCCCAGCGCCTGCAGCGCCACCCCCCGGGCTTCCAGGAGCGGCGCGCTGTCGGGATGGGTGGCGAGGACCTTCTCAGCTACTTGAAGCGCCTTTTCGTGCTGCCCCGAGCCGATCAGGGCGGTCGCGAGCCGGTAGGCGACGTCGGGCTCGCCCTGGCTGGTCTTGAAGGCGAGCTCGTAGATCTTGGCGCTCTCCTTGGTGCTTCCCTTGCGCTCCAGCTCCAGCCCCAGCGCGAGGAGCGTCGTGGCCGCCTCGGCCCGCATTCCGCACTTCGCCTGGAGCTCCGCGAGCGCGAGGCGATGCTGGATGATCTCCGGCTCCATCGCCGCGAGCGCCTCGTAGGCCGGGATGGCATCGCGGGGTGTCCCGCGCTTGAGGTGGGCCTGCGCCACCGCCACGAACTGGGCCCGTGCCTCGGTCTTCAGCCCCTGCCTCGAGTAAAGCTCGGCGAGGCGCGTCAGGATGTCGATGTTGGAGGGATCGATCTTGGTGATCTTCTTGTAGATGGCGATCGCCTTGAGGAAGAAGCCGTCCTCGGCGTAGATCTCGGCGATCCGCGTGTAGGTGGCGATGGCGTCGGGCCTCTTGTTGAGCCGCGCGTAGAGATCGCCGATCTTGTTGAGCGTGCCCAGGTCGCGCGGGTTGTCCGCGACGAGCTTCCGGTAGGCGTCGACAGCCGCATCGAGCTTGCCGGCGGCGACGAGCTTGTCCGCCTGCTCCTGGACCTTGTTGCGGTTGACCGCCAACAGACCGCTCCTCAGCCCCCGAGGGCCAGCGGCATCTGATCCCAGACGCCGCGGAAAGTCCGGCGGTGGATGGGGCTCGGGCCGAGCCTCGCGATCGCGTCGAGGTGGGCCGGCGTGCCGTACCCCTTGTTCTCCTCGAAGCCGAACCCGGGGAAGATCTCCGCGTAGTATCGCATCAACCGATCTCTCACGACCTTGGCCACGATCGAGGCGGCCGCGATGGAGACGCTCAGCCGGTCGCCCTTGACGATGCTGCTCTGCGGCAGGCCCAGATCGGGGAGCGAGACCGCGTCGATCAGGAGATGATCGGGCTTCATCGCGAGCGAGCGCACCGCCCGGCTCATCGCCTCGCGCGTCGCTCGCAAAATGTTGATCGCGTCCACCTCGTCAGGCGGCGCGACGCCCACTCCGACCGAGAGCGCCCGGTCCGCGATCGCATCCGCGAGCTCCTCCCGACGGGCCGGCGCGAGCAGCTTGCTGTCGTGCACGCCCCGCACCGGACGGCTCTCCTCGAGGATCACCGCTGCGGCGACGACGGGGCCGGCGAGGCAGCCACGGCCGACCTCATCGAGGCCGGCCACTCGCACGGATCCGCCCCGGTGGGCCAGCCGCTCGTAGCGCCAGCTGGGCGCGGGAACCAAATCAGGAGGCCTCGTCCCGCCTGCCGCGCTCGTCGCGCCGGAGCCGTGCCGCCTTGCCTCTGAGATCTCGGAGGTAGTAGAGCCTCGCCCTGCGCGTCCGCCCGTGGGCGACGACTTCGATCCGGCTGATCGTGGGGGAGTGCATCGGGAAGATCCGCTCGACTCCCACGCCGTCCGTCACCTTGCGGACCGTGAAGGTGGAACGGAGGCTCCCTCGCCGCAGGGAGATGACGACCCCCTGGTAGATCTGGATGCGCTCCTTGTCCCCTTCCCTCACCTTCACCGAGACACGAATGGTGTCCCCGGAGCGGAAGGCCGGCCACTCGCTCTTCTTTTCCTTCGATTCAACGATTGCTACGGGATCCATCTCTCGACTCCTGCTGGATGACCTCTCCGTCCGGTGATCCGGTGTATTCACCGGATCGCCGGAGAAGGTCGGGCCTTCGCCTCTTAGTGTTCCGGAGCGCCATCTCGCGCCGCCACGAGTCAACGCGGGCGTGGTCTCCGGAGATGAGCACCTCCGGGACCTGCATCCCCCGAAACTCAGCCGGCCGGGTGTACTGCGGAACCGCCAGAATCCCCTCGACGAACGAGTCGCTCAGAACCGACGACGGGTTCCCGACGACCCCCGGCAGAAGCCGGGAGACCGCGTCGAGGACGACCGCCGCGGCAATCTCGCCGCCGCTGAGGACATAGTCTCCTATGCTCAGCTCCTCTTCAACAAGGTGCTCCCTGATCCGCTCGTCGACCCCCTCGTACCGGCCGCAGACGAGGATCAACCTCTCGTAACGGCTCAGCCGCAGGGCCTCCTCGTGGCGCAGGGCCCTCCCCTGCGGGCTCATGAGGATCGTGCGGCTGCTGTCGGCCGGGTACCTCCGGAGGACGTCTTCGACCGCCGCGAAGAGGGGCTCCGGCTTGAGCACCATGCCGGCCCCGCCACCGTATGGATAATCATCCACGCGCCGGTGCGGATCCTCCGCGTAGTCGCGCAGGTCGTGCAGCCTCACCTGGATCAGTCCCGCCTCCCGCGCGCGGCGCAGGACTCCCTCCTCGGCGGAGGCTCCGACGATCCCCGGGAAGACCGCAATCACGTCGAACTGCATCAGAGATCCAGCAATCCCTCGGGAGGCTCGACCACGATCCGGCCCGCCTCCAGGTCAATCTTCACGCAGATGGACGCCGCCAGCGGCACCAGGCGTGCTCCCCGGGGTCCGACGACCTCCAGGAGCGCCTGCCCGGCCGGGCAGAGCACCCGCGCCACGGTTCCGATTACCTCGCCTCCGGTCGTCACGGCCTCGAGCCCTTCGAGCTGGTGCGCGAACCAGCGTCCCTCCGGGGCCTTCCCCGGCGAATCGGCCGCGTCGATCCTGAGCTCGGTGCCCGTCACGGCCCGGGCCTCCTCCACGCTGTCGATCCCTTCGAGCTTGAGGACGACTCGATCGCCGGATCTCTTCCATCCCTGGATGCGCACCTCCCGGGAGGAGGCCTCGTCGCTCGTGCCGCCGGCCCTGGCGACGATCCAGGCCCTCTCCACGGAATCGAGCCGCGAGGGGTCGTCCGCGTGGAGCGTCGCCACGACCTCGCCCCGGAGGCCTCGGGGCCGGTCGATCTCGGCAAGGAGGACGGTGTCCCTTGGCAAGAGGCCCTCCGGGCTACTCCAGGATCTCCATGACGAAGTGCTTCCGGAGCTTCATCCCGGCAGCGCCCAGGATCGTCCTGATGGCACGCGCCGTCCGGCCCTGCCGGCCAATCACCTTGCCAAGGTCGTCCTGAGCCACCCGAAGCTCCAGAACTGTCGTCTGCTCGCCGGCCACCTCGGACACCTGCACCTCATCCGGCTTGTCGACGAGGGCCCTGGCGATCTCCTCGAGAAGCTCCTTGATCTCGCTCATCTCCGCCACCTGAACGCAACTCGCGCGCGCTGAAAATCATCCCGGGCGGCTCTGCTCGGACTTCTTTTCCGCCTTCGCCCGCTTGAGAATCGACAGGATCCTGGGACTGGGCACCGCCCCCTTCCGGATCCACTCCTCGGTCTTCGTCACGTCCAGGCGGAGAACCGGGGGTGTCTTTCTCGGATCGTAGAACCCAAGCTCCGCGACGTTGCGGGCATCCGGTGTCCGCGCGGAGTCGTTCACCACGACCCGGTAGAAGGGCCGGTGGACCGCGCCGCGCCGTGCCATCCTGATTCTGAGCACCTCTGCCTACCTCCTCATCCCGTGTTCGCCGGCCGCCCTCGGAGCCGCCGGGAGACGTCTGTCACTTGAGTGCGAACGGGAGCCTGCCGAGGCGGCTCCCTTTGCGTCCCGCCTGCCGGGCCGCCATCTTCATCATCTTCCTCATCTGACCGTGCTGCTTCAGGAGCCTGTTCACGGCCTGGACCGACGTGCCCGACCCCTTCGCGATGCGTTGCCGCCGGCTGCCGTTGATGACGTCGGGTCGCAGCCGCTCGTGAGCGGTCATCGAGTCCAGGATGGCCGTCGATTGCGTGAGAGCCGCCTCGTCGACGTTCATCTGTCCCGAGGGCGGGGCTCCGGGCAGGAGCTCCAGGAGCGACGAGAGCGGGCCCATCTTGCGCATGCGGCGGATCTGCGAGCGGAGATCCTCCAGCGTGAAGGAGCCCTCGGCCAGGGCGAGGGCGGCCTCCTCGTCCTCCTCGGCATTCCCGGAAGCCTCGGCTTTCTCGATGAAGGACTCGACGTCCCCCATGCCGACAATCCGCGAGGCCATCCTCTCGGGATGGAAGACCTCGAGGTCCTCCACCCTCTCGCCCACTCCGGCGAGCTTGATGGGAACGCCGGTGACGGCCTTGATCGAGAGCGCGGCGCCGCCGCGGGCGTCCCCGTCGAGCTTGGTCAGGACGACGCCGGTCAGATCGAGCGCGCTCGAGAATGCCGTGGCCGACGTCACCGCGTCCTGGCCCGTCATGGAGTCCGCGACGTAGAGGATCTCGCGGGGCCTCAGGATCCGGGCGATCTCCCGGACCTCGGCCATCATCCCCTCGTCCACGTGCAGCCGGCCCGCCGTGTCGACGATCACCGGGTCGAAGCCGCTCTTCTTCGCCTCCGTGGCGGCCCGGCGCGCGATCTGGACCGCGCTCTCCCCCGGCGCCACCTCGAGGACCGGCACGCGGATGGACTCTCCGAGCGTTCTGAGCTGATCGATGGCGGCGGGCCTGTAGACGTCCACCGAGACGAGCAGGGGCGCGCGCCCTTCTCCGCGGATCTTCAGGCCGAGCTTCGCGGCCGTGGAGGTCTTCCCGCACCCCTGGAGCCCCACCAGCAGGATCACGTTCGGGGGACTCCCCGAGTAGCGCAGGGGCTGGGCGCCCTCCCCCAGGAGACCCTTCAGCTCCTCGAGGAGGACCTTCACGAGCTGCTGGTCCGGAGTGAGGCTCCCGAGCACGTCGGAGCCCATCGCTCTGCCCTTGACGCGCTCGATGAAGTCGCGCGCGACCGTCACGTTCACGTCGGCTTCGAGGAGCGCCAGGCGGATCTCGCGGAGCCCGGCCTCCATGTTGGCCTCGGTGAGGCGCCCCTGGCCTCGAACCACCTTCAGGATCGAGCGGAGCCTGTCTGTGAGGGTGTCGAACACGGCGCTTTTCCTGGGATCCGGCGGGCCGGGTCAGAGGGCGCGGGGGACGGCCTCATGCCGGGTCCCCGCCATGGAATCGGATCCGCACATTATAGTCAGCCGCAGCGGGGGGTCAACGGTAACGTCTTGGACCGGCTAGGTTTGCGCTCGGGCACTCCGCGGCTAACGGAAGGTCGAGGTCATGATGAAGAGGCTCTGGAAGCGCTCGTTCGTATCCCGGAGCCGGGACGCCATCGTGCGGCACATCGCCCAGAGCATCTTGCAGGCGAGCCCGTGCTCGCGCTCCATCAAGGCCCGGAGGTCGGCGGTTCGGAACTCGATGAGCTGGGCCTCTCCCTCGTGGGCGATGGCCTGGGCCGAGCGGGGCGAGTCGTCGAGGAGCGCCATCTCGCCGAAGAAGGCGCCCTCACGGAGCACGGCCAGCGCCTCCTCCCCCAGGGGCGTCATGCGGCTGATGCGGACGGCCCCCTTCTCGATGAGGTAGAAGGCATTCCCCGCCGCGCCCTCTTCGAAGACGTGCTTGTCGGCGTCGAAGCTCACGACGCGGCCGATGAGCAGGACCTGGGCGAGCTCCTCGTCCGCGAGATCGGCGAAGATGGGCGTGCGCTTCAGGAACTCCTGCTTCATGTGAACCTCACGGGCGCTCCGGCACGCGCTCCGTCGGTGACGGGGCGGCTCAAACGGAATGCAGGATGTGGCCCAGCTTCTCCTTCTTTACTTGAAGATAGCGCTGCGTCACGTGCTCCTCGGGCGCGATCTCGAGGGGCACTCTCTCGACGATGTCCATCCCGAAGCCCCTCAGGCCGATGAACTTCTTCGGGTTGTTGGTCATCAGCCGGAGGCGCCTCACGCCCAGGTCACAGAGGATCTGAGCCCCTATCCCGTAGTCCCGATGATCCGCCTTGAAGCCCAGCGACTCGTTCGCTTCGACCGTGTCCTTGCCCTGATCCTGGAGCTGGTAGGCGAGCAGCTTGTTCTCCAGCCCGATGCCGCGCCCTTCCTGCCTCAGGTACACGATGACGCCGCAGCCTTCCTTGCCGATGATCTCCATCGCCTTGGCGAGCTGCTTGCCGCAGTCGCAGCGGAGCGAGCCGAAGACGTCGCCCGTCAGGCACTCCGAGTGCACGCGCACCAGGCAGGGCTTGTCGCTCTGCGGCTCGCCGAGGACCAGCGCCAGGTGGGTCTTCTTCTCGAGGTCGCTCCGGAAGGCGACGAGCTTGAAGCGCCCATAGAGCGTCGGGAGCAGCGTCTCGGCGATCCGTCTCACCAGCCTCTCCTTCTCGAGGCGGTAGCGGATGAGGGAGGCGATGGAGAGGACCTTGAGCCCATGGCGCGCGGCGAACCCCATGAGGTGCGGGACGCGCGCCATCGTGCCGTCCTCGTTCATGACCTCGCAGATCACGCCCGCAGGGGCGAGGCCCGCCAGCCGGCAGAGATCCACCGCCGCCTCCGTCTGCCCTGCCCGCTTGAGCACGCCGCCGCGGGCGGCCTTGAGCGGGAAGACGTGCCCGGGCCGGGCCAGATCGGATCCCCTCGTCCCGGGATCCACGGCGGCGCGGATCGTCCGCGCCCTGTCGGCCGCGGAGATCCCCGTCGTCACGCCCTGCCTCGCGTCGATGGAGACACAGAAGGCCGTTCCATAGGGCGTCGTGTTCCTGTCGACCATGAGGGGGATCTCGAGCTCTTCGAGGCGCTCCTCGGTGAGCGGCAGGCAGATGAGGCCGCAGCCGTAGCGCGCCATGAAGTTGACGATCGCGGGGGTGACGTGCTGCGCCGCGCAGGTGAGATCGCCTTCGTTCTCGCGATCTTCGTCGTCCACGACGATGACCACCTTGCCGGCGGCGATGTCCGCCACTGCCTCGTCCACGGTCGCGAACGCGGGCTGCGCCCCGTCCTCGGGCTCCGGCGGCACGGGTGCATTGGGACCTGCTTCGGTGTTCACGCCGGCCCCTCGCTTCATGGGATTCTCACCTTATCTGCCGACCAGTGACTCGACGTACTTTGCAAGGATGTCCACCTCGACATTCACCCGGGCTCCCCTTCGGAGGCTCGAGAGGTTCGTCACCTTCAAGGTATGAGGAACGAGGGCCATCGAGAAGGTGCCGCGTCCCACCGCCGCCACCGTCAGGCTGACACCGTTGATCGCCACCGAGCCCTTCTCCACGACGTACCTACGCAACCCCGCGGGAGCCGCCAGCACGAGGTCCAGGAACTCCCCCGTTCGCCGCATCGATCGGACGGTCGTCGTGCCATCCACGTGACCCTGGACGAAGTGACCACCCAGCCGGGCGTCAGCGCGCAGGGGGCGCTCCAGGTTGACCTGCCGGCCCGGCCGGAGCTTCCCCAGGGTGCTCCGCCTGGCCGTCTCGGGGCCGATTTCCGCCTCGAACCAGCCGGCCCCATGGGCCGTCACCGTGAGGCAGACGCCGTCCACGGCGATGCTCTGCCCCGTTTCGAGGCCGTTCCCGATGGCGCCGCAGCCGATCCGGAGGCGAGTGCCGCCGGGGACAGGCTTCCCGCTCTCGACGACTCCCAGGATCTCGATGATGCCGGTAAACATGATGACCTACGGCCGGGGGGCGCGCAACCGGGCCGCGCGGGGCGCGGGGCGTCCCGTGATGATGAAATCGGAACCCAGACGGCGCACCTCGACGGCTCGCAGGCGGATGGCGTGACCGATCCGGAGGGGTGCCCTCCCCCCCACGACTGAGATCGATCGCTCTCCGCCCAGGATCAGGGGCGCCACGTAGAAAACGAGCTGATCGACGAGGTCTTCGCTCAGGAGGGTGGCGGCCACCCGCGAGCCCCCCTCCACGAGGAGGGAATGGACCCCCCGGGCGGCGAGGTCGCGGAGGACTCGGCGAGGATCGACGCCCCCGGGGCCGCGGCCCGCCTCCACGACGATCGCCCCCGAGGCCTCGAGGCGGCGGGCCCTGGCGCCCCGCGTCCGCACCGCATAGACGATCACGGGGCCGGCGCCGCGGACACGGAGCATGGGTGAGCCCGGATCCAGGCGCATCCTGGAGTCAAGGACGACTCGCAGGGGCTGTCGGCCGTGCCGGCCGTGTGGCCGCGCGTCGAGCCGGGGGCGATCCGTGAGGGCCGTTCCGATCCCCACGAGGACGGCGTCGTGCTCGCTCCGGAGCCGGTGGGCGTCCCGGCGGGAGGCCGCCGACGTGATCCACTTCGAGTCACCCGTGGGGGTGGCGACCTTTCCATCGAGAGTCATGCCGGCCTTGAGCGTCACCAGCGGCCGTCCCCTCTGTAGCGTCGTGACGTACGCACGGTTCAGCTCGCGCGCGGCAGGACCCAGGATCCCGACCTCGACGACGATGCCCGCCGCCCGGAGCGCCCGGATCCCCCGTCCGTTCACCAGCGGGTGGGGATCGCGCATCGCCGCGACCACCCGGCGAACACCCGAGCGGACGATCTCCGGAACGCAGGGAGGGGTCTTCCCCTGGTGAGCACAGGGCTCGAGGCTCACGTACAGCGTGGCGCCCCGCGCACGCCGGCCGGCTCTCTCGAGCGCCGCGATCTCGGCGTGATCACCGCCGTAACGCGCGTGGTGGCCCTCGGTCACGAAGCGCCCCTTGCTCACGATGACGGCTCCGACCATGGGGTTGGGGCTCACGCGGCCCCGGCCCCGGAGCGCCGCCTCGAGGCAGCGCCGCATCCATCCGGAGTCGGGTGACATCATCGCCGTCCGGCGTCGGTCGGGGACAGCGTCGAGTCGCCCAAGATCCCTTCGAGATAGTCGTCCAGGGTGAATGGAAGGAGATCCTCGACGCCCTCCCCCACGCCGATGTACTTGAGGGGGATGCCCAACGAGCGGCTGATCCCGATGGCGACGCCTCCGCGGGCGGTCCCGTCCAGCTTGGTGAGCACCAGCCCCGTGATGCGGCCGGCCTTGAGGAACTCCGCCGCCTGGACGAGGCCGTTCTGGCCCGTGGTGGCATCCACGACGAGCAGGGCCTCGTGCGGCGCGCCCGGCACCTCTCGCCCGGCGATCCTGTAGATCTTCTCCAGCTCCTTCATCAGGGGGGTCTTCGTATGGAGCCGCCCCGCCGTGTCGATCACCACGAAGTCGGCCTTCCGGCTGGTGGCCGCCCTGAGGGCATCGAAGACGACGGCCGAAGGATCGGCGCCCCCCTTGTGCCTGATGAGATCGACCCCGGCGCGCGAGGCCCATGTCGCCACCTGCTCGATGGCCGCCGCGCGGAAGGTGTCCGCGGCGGCGATCACCCCCTTCCGGCCGCCCGCCGCGAGCAGGTGGGCCAGCTTCCCGACGGTCGTCGTCTTCCCGCCTCCGTTGACACCCACCACGACGATCACCTTCGGGCGCGGATCCTGCTCCCCCACCGGGAGCATCGCGCCCTCCATCTCGCGCACCTGTTCGCGGAGAGCCTTCGTCAGCGTCGCGAGATCCTCCGGGGCCCGGCCGTCCAGCCGCTGCTTCACGCCTGCCGAGAGGTCCGCTGCCGCGCCGACGCCGACGTCGGCTGTGAGCAGCGCCTCTTCGAGGCGATCGTAGAAGGCGGAAGCCTCGGCGATGTCGCCGCGGGCGGCGACGAGCGCGCCGAGCCTGGCTGCGAGGCCCTCGCGCGTGCGGGCAAGGCCGCTGCGAAGCCTGTCGAGGAATCCCATCGGCCTAGAAAACCCGCCCGTGCGGTCAGGTGGCGGGCTGCAGCCGCCGGAGATGGTCCTTCGCCAGCTCGGCAGCAGGACCGTCGGGGGTCAGCTCGATCACCCTCTTGAAGTGTTCCCGGGCCCGGGCCCCCTCCCCCTGCGCCTCCAGCGCCAGGGCGAGCCTCAGGTTGAGGTCCGCGGAGTTCTTCATCCCGCCCAGCGCCGCCTCGTACGCGGAGGTCGCCCCGTCGAGGTCCCCGGCCTCCTGCTTCACCTTGCCGAGCTCGTAGTAACCGCGGGCATAGCCGGGATTCATGTTGACGGCCCGCTCAAGGTGCCTGATCCCCTCCTCCGTGCGCCCCTCCCGGATCAGGAGGAGGCCGAGGTTCAACTGGATCTTCTCGGGCGTGGGGTAGTGGGGATTGGCCAGCGCGAGCGTCCAGTCCCGCTCCGCCGTCGCCGCGTCTCCGGACTCCGCGGCGGCCCAGGCCCGCCAGGAGAGCGCCTCGGTGAAATCCTCGCGCAGCTCGAGCGCCTTCGTGAAGTCCTCGATCGCCTGCGGGTAGAGAGCCAGGCCGAAATAGACCTGACCCCGCACGAACCAGGCGTCGGGGTTCTTGTCCCGCTCCTCGATGGCCATGTTCGCCTGGGTGAGGGCTTCGGGGAGGCGCTGCTGCTCCACGAGCTTGCGCGCCAGCGCCATGTGGCTCACCGCGCGCTTCTCCCTGATGTTCTTTTGCTTGGGCGAGATGCAGGCCATGAGCGCGAGCGCCACCACCACGGTCACACCGGCGCGGGCGAGCCGGCGGGGATCAGTCCAGGACTTCATAGATTTCAGACTCCTCGGTGAGCCCCTTGAGCTTCGCAGTGCCCAGGGAGGTGGTCTTGAAATGGTCCTTGATCAACGCGTAGGTGGCCTTGCCGATGATGATCTTGTTGGCCTCGGGGGTGGCCTTCACGAGGCGGGAGGCCATGTTCACGGGGCTCCCGAGGACCGTGTAGTCCATTCTCTTGAGCGACCCGATGTCTCCCGCCACCACGCGGCCGGAGTTGATGCCCGTGCGGATCCGCAGCCTCGCCTCGCTGACCCGCTTCTCGTTCGCCTCATTCTGCACCTTCCTCATCGAGATGGCGGCGCGGACGGCCCGGATGGCATGGTCCGCATAGGGGATCGGGGCCCCGAAGACCGCCATGATCTCGTCCCCGATGTACTTGTCGAGCGTGCCTTCGTACTCGAAGATGATGTCGGTCATCCGCGAGAAGAAGTCGTTCAGCAGGAGAGCGACCTGCCGCGGCTCCATCTTCTCGCTCATCGAGGTGAAGCCCACCACGTCGGCGAACAGGATGGAGCAGTCCATCTCCTGGACCTCGAGCGAGATGTTCGCCGAGGAGGTCTCCCCGGTCGTCGAGAGGATTCGCTTGATGACGTTCGCCGAGTGATAGCGCTCGAGCTTGGCCTTCGCCTTCTGCGCCTCCTGGATCCTCCGGTTCAGCCGGCTCTGCTCGATGCCCACCGCCGCGTAGTTCGCGATGGCGGAGAGCATGTCGAGCTCCGAGGGCGTGAACTGCTGGAGGTTCGTGGAGTCCAGGTGGACCACGCCGATGACGCGGTCCTGGTTCCACAGCGGCGCGCTCATGAAGGAGCGGATCTTCGCGGCCGCGATGCTCTGGGCGCCGGCGAACTCCTTGCCGGCGTCGAGCGAGTAGAGGGCCACCTTGTCTTCGAGGACCTTCGCGATGATGGTCTTGCTGATCGTCACGCTGCCGTCGCCCTTGTGGGCCTCGTCGCGGTACTTGACGACCTTGGTGACGAGATCCCCCCCTTCCTCCTCGCGCAGCAGGAGGTAGCCGCGCTCGGCCGGGATGTGCTCGAAGATCAGGTCCATGATCTTCGGCAGCAGATCGTCGAGGCTCTTCGTGGCCATCAGGTCGCGCGCGATCTTGCTCAGGGCCAGCAGGATCCTGTTGCTCTTCTCGAGCTTGGCGAGGTCCTTCACCGGGGTGGCGACCGCGGCGCTCGGAGCCGTCACGGTAGGCTTCAGGATGTCCTGGAGCTCCGAGATGGACCGGATGATGGTCCCTCCCCCTTCCTCGATGGGGCGCCCCTCGCTGAGCACGACCTTTTCCTTGAGCGCCTTGCGGAAGTGGAGCGGGAACTTCCCGAGGACCAGCTCGTCGCCGTCCGTGAGGCCGAGCTGCGTGATCCGGGCCCCGTTGACGCGCGTGCCGTTGCGGCTGCCCAAGTCGACGGCGATGAACTCGCCGTCCTTGGAGACGACCTTGGCGTGCTGCCGGGAGATGCTGTAGTCGGGAAGCTGCAGCTGGCACTCCGGGCCGCGCCCCATCACGACCTCGGGGCCGTCCAGCAGGCGGAAGTGCTCCTCTTCGCCGATGCGGTAGACGAGCTGGTAGGTTTCCTCGGCCAAGCGTCAGCTCCGCGAAAAGAACTTGCCCAGGAATCCGCGCACGCCCCGCGCCGGCGCGGCCGGCTCGGCGACTTCGATCTCCCGCCCCGAGATCAGCGCGGCCGGGATCTCCTCGGTCATCATGCGGGCTTCCTCCGTACCCATGCGCTCGGCGAGCGCGGCGGCCGCCTCGCGCATCTCGGGCCGCCGGTGCTTCGCGTCATGGCCGTCCGAGGCGATGACATGCGCCATCCGGCGCTCGAGCATGGCCCAGGCGGCGTGCTCCGAGCGCTCACCGAACTGCCCGAGGAGGCTTCCCCCCGTGATCGAGGCGAGCGCGCCGAGCCGGATGAGTTTGTGCAGGCGCTCGATGTCCTCCATGAAGAAGCCGATCCGCTCGGGGTGCGCGATGACGGGCGTGATGCCGGCCAGCCGCAGGCGGTACACGATCTCCTCCGTCCCGCTCACCACCTGCTGGAAGGGAAACTCGAGGAGCATGTACCGTCCGTTGTCGGCATAGGTGAGCAGCTCCCCCCCTTTGAGGCGCTCGACCAGGTCCGCGGCCACGTGGACCTCGGCTCCTTTCACGACGCGCAGGGGCAGGCCCTCGTTGCTCAGCGCCTTCTCGAGCAGGCCCAGGGCCATCTCGATCGTCTCCCGGGTGTTGGGGTACTTGTACTCCATGACGTGGGGAGTGGTCACGATGGTCCGAATCCCGTCGGCCGCGGCGATGCGGCACAGCTCGACGGCCTGCTCCACGCTCCGGGCCCCGTCATCGATGCCCGGGAGGATGTGGGAATGGGTGTCCACCATGCTTATGGGTGCCCGTCCGAGGCCGCTGCCGGGCGGACGACCCCGCGTCCACTGCGTGGACGCCGCGCTCGGGGCCCGCTACGGCGGCGGGTATTGTATCAGACGGTGCATGGGCGGGCCGTGAAGACTCTCTCTCGTCCACTCCCGGGCTCCTAGTCGCTCTCGGGGCGAGGAGGACGCGTCATCAGATCACGGATGCCCTGAGAGGGAGGTTTGCCCTCGAAGAGAACCTCGTGGACCTCGTCCGTGATGGGCATGGAGATACTCATCCGGGCACCCAGGTCGCGGGCCGCGCGGACGGTATCGACCCCCTCGGCCACCATCTTCATTCCATCCAGGATTCCCGCGAGGGGGCGTCCCTCCCCGATCGCCTTGCCGACCTGGCGGTTCCTCGACTGCGAGCCCGTGCACGTCAGCACGAGATCTCCGAGCCCCGCGAGGCCCGCGAGGGTCTCGCGCCGCCCCCCGAGGGCCTCCGCGAGCCGGCTGATCTCCGCCAGGCCGCGCGTGATCAGCGCCGCCAGCGTGTTCGAGCCGAGTCCGGCGCCCTCGACGATGCCCGCCGCGATGGCCACGACGTTCTTCAGGGCGCCGCCCAGCTCGACGCCCGTGACGTCATCGCTCGTGTAGACCCTGAAATCCTGCGTGCTCAGGAGCGCCTGGACCGACCGCGCGAGAACGTCGCTGCGGGCCGCGGCGACGATCGCGGTCGGGCTCCCCGCAGCCACCTCTCGCGCGAAGCTGGGCCCCGACAGGACGGCGACACCCTGCCCCTCGGGGCGGCCCAGGATCGCCTCGGCCATCTGGCTCACGCGGAGCAGGCTTCGCTGCTCGATGCCCTTCGAAGCGACGATCAGGGGCACCTCGGGGCCGAGGCAGCTCCGCGCCTCCTCCAGGACCGGCCGGCAGTGGCGCGACGGCACCGCGAGGATGGCGGCGCCCGCACGATGGCAGGCTTCGGGGAGCTTCGCGGTCACATCGACCCCTGCCGGCAGCTCGAAGCCGGGAAGGTAGGTCTCGTTCCGCCGGGTTGCCGCCATCGTCGCGGCCAGCGAGGCGTCATGGACCCATAGGCGCACCTCGCGTCCTTGCCGGGCGAGCTGGCGCGCCAGGGCCGTGCCCCACGAGCCGCCCCCGATGACGCAGACGGGCTGTCGATCCTTCACAGGAGCCTCCCCCCGGGGCCGCTGTCGTTCTTCGCGTGGACGTGCCCTCGGGCCATCTTCGTCAGATTCTCGTGGTGGCGCACCACGATGAGCAGGCAGCTTCCGGAGGCCCAGAGAGTCGTTGGAAGCGAGGCACCCATGGCCGCCGCGGCCACGGGGAAGGCAATCGCGGCGAGGACGGAGCCTGCCGCGACAATCCGGGTGATTCCGAGGGCGAGGATGAATACCGCGAGGGAGACCGCCATCGCCGCCGGGCTCAGGACCATGAAGGCTCCGCAGCCGGTCGCCACGCCCTTGCCCCCACGGAAACGGAGCCAGGGAGTGAAACAATGGCCGGCGATCGCAGCGGCTCCTGCCGCGGCCCCCCATGCCGCGGATCCGGTCATCGCCAGGGCCACCCCTGCGGAGAGGGCCCCCTTCGCCGCATCCAGGAGGAGAGTCGCCGCTCCGAGAGCCCAGCCCGCGGTGCGGGCGACGTTCGTGGCGCCGATGTTCCCGCTTCCCACCTCCCTGACGTCCTTGCCGTGCCTGAAGCGGTAGAAGAGGTAGCCGAAGGGGATGCCCCCCAGGAGCCACGCGCCCGCTACCGCGGCGATCCCCGCCACCATCAGAGATCCCTCTTCTTTCCCTGGGGCAGGGAGAATCGCCGGAGCGTCGTGTAGAGCGCCCCCTCGGGCCTCAGCTCGCTGCGGATGAGCATGAAGGAACGCACCTCCGTGCTTCCGAAGCGCACACCCGATCGCTTGGCCAGGGCCCGCCCCAGGCGAGGCACCGGGCCCTTGAGCCGGGCCAGCGTCAGGTGGGGATGGAAGGGCCGATCCTCGGCGCCGAAGCCGAGCTTCACGCAGGCGCTCTCCGCCGCAGCATACAGCTCCGAGAGCGCGCCCGATCGCTCGCGCACGCCGGCCCAGACGACCCGCGGGCGCTTCCTCTCCCCGAAGGTCCCGAGCCCCTCCACCTCGAAGGTGAAGGGGGAGGTGCCTCCGCCGGCCGCCGCGCGATCCAGCGCCTCGCCGATCGAATCCACGCGCTCATCCCCGACCTCGCCGAGGAACTTGAGAGTGACATGGAGACTCTCGGGGCGGGCCCATCGCACGGCCGGCACCTCCTTGCCGAGATCCTCGAGCAGGATCCGCGCCTGAGCCAGGACCTCCTCGGAGAGCTCGATGGCCACGAAGATCCTCAAGGAGCCTCCGTCCCGTGGCGGGCGATCTCGCGCCTCAGGAGGTCGAGAGCCGCGCGGCAGGAGATCTCCCGGATGAGCGCTCGCGATCCGCTCATCTGGAGGTGCCGGGCCGTCTCGCCCCAGGGCGCCGCCAGGCCGATCCACACGAGGCCCACGGGCTTCTCGATGCTCCCGCCTCCCGGACCCGCGATGCCCGTGATCGCGAGCGACAGGTCGGCTCCCAGGCGCGCCCGCGCCGCCGAGGCCATCGCGCGCGCGGTCTCCTCGCTGACGGCGCCGGCGCTCTCGAGAAGCTGTCCGGAGACTCCGAGCAGATCGATCTTCGCCTCGTTCGAGTAGCAGACGACGCCCCCGGCGTAGTACCGGGAGGATCCAGGCACCCGCGTCACGAGGCCTCCGAGCATGCCGCCGGTGCAGGATTCCGCCGTCGCGAGCCGCCAGCCCGCGCGCTCGAGGAGCCGCCCCACGGCGACCTCGAGCCCCACGTCCTCCTCGGCGTAGATCGACTCGCCCAGCTTCGATCGGATCTGCTCCGCGAGCGGGCCGATCGCGCCGTCCCCTCCGGGCCGTGCGCGCAGGATGAGGGTGATCTCCCCCGGGGCCGCAAGGATGGTGGCCTGGATCGCCCCCTCCCGCGCGATGAGGCCGCCGATCCTGGACTCGACCTCGGACTCGTAGAGGCCAGCGACCTTGAGGACGCGGCGGAGGGGCGCGGTCGATCCGCTGCGCCCCCGGATGCGCGGCCGCAGCTCGTCGCGGATCATCGCCTCCATCTCCGCGGGGACGCCCGGGAGGAGAGCCACGGCCGGGGGGCCCGCGATGAACTGTCCCGCCGCCGTCCCCGTGCTGTTCGGGAGGGCCTCGGCTCCCTCCAGCAGGTCCGCCATTCTCATGGCGGCTTCGGGCGGCGTCAGTCCGCGGCTCCGGTAGCGTGAGCGGATGGACTCGACGAGAAGGGCGCTGCGGCCGAGGGTCAGGCCGAAGGCATCCGCCGCGGCCTCGCGGGTGAGGTCGTCGAAGGTGGGGCCGAGGCCGCCGCTGACGACGATCAGTGGAGCGGCACGCGCGGCGGTGCGCAGCGCTTCGGCGATGGCCGCCCGATCGTCCGGGACCGTCAGGCGCAGCAGGGGCTCGTACCCCTCGTCGGCGAGCGCCCCCGAGATCCAGGGGCCATTCGTGTCCATCCGGCCCTCTTGGAGGAGCTCCGTCCCCACGATGACCACGGCCGCGCCGGGAGCTGCGCTCACGCGCTCCCCTCCTCGGGGGCGCCGAATCCGGAGCCGTCGAGCCGCGCGCCCGGAGGAGCCCCGAGCTGCGCGATGGCCTTCATGACGGTCTCCGCGAAGCTCTCGAGCTCCTCGCGCGCGGGCCTGCGCGAGCTGGATGCGAAGCGGAGCGGCTCGCCGAAGACGACGCGGATGGGAGAGAGATTCGGAAGTGTGGCGCCGACGGGCATCGCGCGATGAGCCCCGATGATGGCGGCGGGCACGACGGGGGCGCCGCTTCTCGCGGCCAGGAAGGCCACGCCCACCTTGCCCTCGCCCACGCGCCCGTCCTGCATGCGCTGCCCCTCGGGGAAGATCGCCACCGCGCCCATGTCCCGGAGCACGTGCAGTGCCCGGCGAAGGGCGCTCGTGTCCGTGGCTCCGGAGCGAAGCGGGATCGCTTCCATCATGTAGTAGAACCACCGGAGCCGGCGCATGCGGTAGATCTCGTGGTTGATGAGGAACCTCATCTTGCGGGGGCTGGCCGAGCCGAGGCAGATGGCATCGAGGTACGAGGTGTGGTTGGCCACGACGATGCAGGGTCCTCTGCGAGGGACCCGCTCAAGGCCTTCCCGCCGGAACCGGAAGAGGATCCGGACCAGCGGCCACGCGGTTGCCTTGATGAGCCAGTAGAACACGCTCAGTCGGATTGGGCGGGGCCCTGGAAGATCGAGCGGGCCTTGAAGAGGTAGTCCACGAGCGAAAGGACCGCAAGCACGACCACGACCCACAGCGCTGCCCGTCCCAGGATGTAGACGAGCCCCGGGAAGCCGGCGGCATCGTCGACGGGTCTGGCCTTCTCACCGATGATCAGGAGGCTGATGGCCAGGACCTGCGAGCCCATCTTGAACTTGCCCCAGATGGAGGCGGGCAGCGGGAAGTTCTTCGTCGAAGCCACCGATCGGAGGTCCGTCATGGCGAACTCGCGCCCGACGATGACGACAACCATCCAGGCCGGGACGATCTCCAGCTCCACCAGGGAGATCAGCGCCGCCGAGACGAGCAGCTTGTCGGCGATGGGATCGAGCAGGATGCCCAGGCTCGTCACCTGGCCCCGCCTCCGGGCGAGCCAGCCGTCGAGGATATCCGTCGCCGCGGCGAGGAGGAAGATAGCGAGGCCCAGGTACTCCTTCCCGTCGAACTTCGTCAGGAGGACGACGACGAGGAAGGGGACGAGGAAGATCCTGAATAGCGTGAGGAGATTCGGGACGTTCAGCACCGGCGCCACCCCTCGTTCCGACGTGCATTCCGGCCGAGGCGGAGCCAACGCTATCAGATTCGGCGATCTCTTGCGTGCTCATGGAGCGAGTCTCCCGGGAGTCGTTGACCGGGCCGAGCCGTGCGTGATACGGTCGCGTCCCCTCTCATTGCGACCGGAGAAGACACTCTCCCAGGGGATCCTCCTCCTTGAAGATCCGGTTCGGGACCGACGGATGGCGAGCCGTCATCGCCGATCAGTTCACCTTCGCCAACGTGAGAAGGGTGGCTCGCGCGATCGATCGCGTGATGTCCGCCTCGACGGCTCCGATCCCGGTCGGATTCGACACCCGCTTCCGATCGGGTGATTTCGCGAGGGCGGCTGGCGCCGTGCTGAGAGAGGGCGGCCGCGCCGTCATCGTGGCGGATCGCCCCTGCCCCACGCCGTCGGTCTCCTGCCAGGTCGTCGCGGGCGGGAGCCCCTTCGGCGTCGCGATCACGGCGAGCCACAACCCGGCCCAGTTCAATGGCGTGAAAATCAAGAGCGCCCGGGGCTCGAGCGCCGGGCCGGAGGTGACCCGGCGCGTGGAGGAGTCCGTGCCCGACGGCGAGGTGGCGCCCGTCGAAGGTGACACGCTGCCCGCGGTTTCCTTTCACGAGGAGCACCGGAAGCGACTCCTCTCGATGGTGGACCTGGATCGGATACGCGCGGCAGGGCTCAAGGTGCGCTTCGACGCCATGCACGGTGCGACCGGCTCGATGCTCGAGTCCATCGTGTCGGGAGGCGCCACGAGAGTGGAGACCCTGCGCGGAAGCCCGGATCCCCTCTTCGGCGGGACCAACCCCGAGCCCCTCGAGGCGAACCTGCCGGGCCTGGCCAAGGCCATGCGCGGCGGGGGCGCCGACATCGGCCTGGCCACGGACGGTGACGGAGATCGGATCGGCGCCTTCGACGAGCGGGGGCGCTTCGTCACGCCGCTGCAGATCGCTCCCCTGCTCGCGCTGGGCCTCATCGGCCGCGGGAAGAGGGGGGAGATCTGCAAGACCTACGCGAACACGATCTGGCTCGATCGCATCGCGGAGAAGCACGGGCTCCCCTTCTCGGTCCACCCGATCGGCTTCAAGTACATCGCGGAGAGGATGGAATCAGGAGGCTTCCTCATCGGCGGGGAGGAGAGCGGCGGGATCGGCATCGATGGCTATCTGCCCGAGAGGGACGGGCTGCTCATCTCCCTCCTTCTCCTCGAGCTCCTCGCCACGCGAGGGCGTCCTTTCTCGGAGCTGCTCGCGGATCTGAGCCGCGACTTCGGCGACCTCCAGTATGCCCGGCGCGACATCCCCTGCCCTCCCGAGAAGGGCCGGGCACTCGCCGAGAGACTGCGCGCCTCGGCCCCCGGGAGGGTCGGATCGATGGCGGTCACGGGGATCGAAGCGCTCGACGGCGTGAAGCTGCTCTTCGGCCGCGAGGGATGGATCCTCGTCCGCCCCTCCGGCACCGAGCCCGTCCTGCGCGTCTACTGCGAAGCGCCCTCCATGGAGTCGGTCCGAGCCGCCCTCGACGAGATGGTCGCCCGCGTCGGCTCCTGATCTGCTCCCGCACCCAGCATGAACGGAGCAGCGTCGCCGGCTGGCTGCGCGGAGCTCAGCGCGAGCCGGAGGGTCGCCCTGCGCTCCTACTTTCGGCCGGAGTCACATCAATATCAGGCGTGACTTCCCGCCCGGCCTCCAGACGTACGTTCCGGGCGACCCTCCGGCCCGCGCCAAGGGTACGAATTGCCCTCATCGGCACGCCCACAGCTACGCAGACCACGTCGTTGCTCCGGGCGACCCTCCGGCTCGCGCCGGTACGCTACTTCTGATCGCGCCTTCGGCGGGCGGCGAAGGATGTTCGTAGGTCGCGGAGCAGCCCTCGTTTCACCGCGGCGGGAGCGAAGGAGCCCCGGATTGCGTTCGTGAGGAGATCCGGGACCCGCTCGCGCGGCAGGCCGCATTTCCCGACCGCCACGCGGATCTCTCCCCTCAGGGTCGTCCCGAAGATGGTGCGATCGTCCGAGCCGATGGCCACCCTCACGCCCGCATCCACGATCCGCGCGAGGGGATGGCTTCTCAGCGACGTGACGGCTCCGGTCTTCAGATTGCTCGTGGGGCAGATCTCGAGCGTCGTCCCCCGGCGGGCGAGATGCTCGAGGAGCGCGGGGTCTCGAGCGGCCGCGATCCCGTGGCCTATCCTCTCGGGATTCAGCTCGTCGAGGACCTCGCGCACGGCGCGGGCCGTGGTCCCCTCGCCCGCGTGGGCCACGCGGTGCAGGCCGGCCGCGGCGGCCCTCTCGAAGGCTCGGCGGAAGCGCTTCGCCGGCAGCACGGTCTCGTCGCCTCCGAGCCCCAGGGCGACGACGCCCTCCGCCCGGAAGTCCGCGAGCTGATCGGCGAGCTCCTCGAGCCAGGCGCCTCCCCAGAGTCTGCCGCCATCTGCGACGTAGGAGATCCGGGGCCCCCCGCTCGCCGCCGCCTTCGCGCGCGAGGCGGCGAGCGCCGAGATGAGCGCGGTGAGGGGCATTCCCCTGAGCAGGTGCGCCTGGGGAGAGAAGGTCACCTCGGCATAGCGGATCCCCTCTCTCCGGAGATCTTCGAAGAGGGCCGAGGCCGCCATCTCGACGTCATGCGCATCACGGAGGAGCTGCACGGATCGCACGAAGGTCCTGAGGAAGTCCCCGAAGCCCCTGCGACGCTGAACCGTGGACTCTGCGGCGGGCCTCCCTGTGCTTCCGCGCCGGGCCAGAGTGCGGATCACTCTCGGAGGGATCGAGCCTTCGAAGTGCAGGTGGATCTCCGCGAGCGGGCAACCCGGAGGGATCAGCCCCATCCCGCGCGGCATTCTGTGAAATGCAGGAGACTCCGGTTGAGCCATCCCTCGTCGCCTCTCCGCGCGGTCCCCCGTCTCTCAGAAACGGTAGATGCCGGAGAACCCGAACTCGACGGCGCTGAAGTCGTTCTCGACGAGGTGGAGGCGCCCCTCCATGCCGAGGCCGAAGCGGTGACGGGGGAAGAAATCGGCGCCGAAGAAGATGTGGACTCCGACGTAGGTGTCGTCCTGGAGGAAGCGGTAATCGCCGAAGTCGCGGACCTGGACCGTGGCGGTGACACCGCCCGAGAAGGCATTGCTATCGTAGAGGCCGACCCCGGCTCCGAAGGCGTAGGTGACCCTCTCCTGGGGGATGAGGTGGAACCAGCCCAAGAGGACCGGGACGAGGCGGATGTCCGCGATCAGATCGATCGGCTGGCCCCCCAGCATGCCCGTGTCGTTGTTCTGCTCGTCGTAGACGTGAACGCCGTAGATGAGGCCGTCCCTCGGCCAGAGGAGGTTCCGTATCTCCAGCCCGTAGATCGGGCCGGCATCGGTGGGCAGATCCTGGGGCTGCCAGATCCCGGCGCGGAGGCGTACGTCGTTCTCCCACGACTGGGCCGCCGCCGGGAGAATCCCCGGCAGCACCGCCATCAGCACCGAGGCCACGAGCCGCCCCTCCCTTCCCCTCATCGTGCTCCCTCCTGGCTGGGAGTCCGCCCCGCGCGCCCGAGGATGCGGCGCGGAGGCAGGTTCGTGTAATGCGGCGTCCCGCCCTGCTCGACGCCGCTGAGACGTATGTCGCCGCTCCTGTCGCTCCAGTCCCCCGCGTCGAGGTCCTCACCGTAGACACGGCGGATCGTCTCGAGGTATCGGATCGTCTCCTCGTAGGGAGGCACCCCCCCGTAGCGCGCCACCGTCTCCGGGCCCGCATTGTAGGCGGCCAGCGCGAGCCTCACATCTCCGCCGTGGCGGGCCACCATCTCGCGGAGGTAGGCGAGCCCGGCGTCGAGATTTCCGCCGGGATCGTGGATGTCGCGGAGACCGTACCGCGCGGCGGTGGGTGGCATGAGCTGCATGAGGCCCCGCGCGCCCTTGCCGGAGACGGCCGTCGGGTCGAAGCCCGACTCCGCCATCACGACGGCGCGGACCAGCGCGGGATCGAAGCCGTGCTTCGCGGAGGCTGTCACGAGCAGCGAGGCAATCTCGGGTGGCGGCGTTTCGCTTCCCGCGGGACGGGGTGGCGCCAGGGGGAGGCTCAGGTGCGCAGGCGGCCGGGAGTCGGGCCGCGCGTTCGTGGCCACGATCTCGTCTTCCAGTATCTCCTGGCGGATCTCGGCGAAGAGCGGGAGGGCTCCCGCGAGGGCGAGAGCCGCCGCCACGAGAGATCGGGCTGAGCGTCTCATGCATGCCCTCCCGACACCGTACCTCCCGTGCCCGCCAGGTGGCGGGCCAGGGCCGCCCTGCCTGTGCCCAATGCCTCGCCCAGCTTCTCAGGATGCTTGCCGCCGGCTTCCGCGAGCGTAGGACGTCCCCCGCCGCCGCTTCCGGCCACGACGGCAATTTCGCGCATGAGGTCGCGCGCGTCCACCCGGCTCGCCAGATCGTCGGTGACGGCCACGAGAAGCGCGACTTTGCCGCCATCGGCCGACCCGAGAACGACGACTCCGGAGCCGATCTCCCGCTTGAGGTTGTCGGCCAGCGTGCGAAGCCCGGATCGATCGAGCCCTTCGACCTCGCGGACGACCAGCTTCACGCCGTCGACCTCCTCCCAGGCAGCTCCCTTCTCGGAGGGGCCGCCCGAGAGATCGGCCTGGGCCAGGCGCAGCTTGAGGCGGTCGACCTCCTTCCTGAGCGCGCGGACCTCGAGCTGGAGGCCGGAGATCGCCTCCGGCGCCTCCTGCCTCTTGACGCTCATGGAGCCTTCCACGTCCCTGAGGATCCGCTCGTTCTCACGGGCGCGCTCGAGGGCCGCGCTCCCCGTCAGGGCTTCGAGCCGGCGCACCCCCGCCGCGATGCCCCGCTCGGAGATCACGATCATCTGCCCGATGTCGCCCGTTCCCCGGCAGTGCGTGCCGCCGCACAGCTCCTGCGAATAGCCGGGCACGGTGACCACTCGCACGCGATCCCCGTACCTCTCGCCGAAGAGCGCCACGGCTCCCTCGCGGATCGCCTCCTCGTAGGGCTTCTCGATCTTGGACACCTCGGTGTTCATCAGGATCTGCCCGTTGACCTCCCGCTCGATCGCCTCGAGCGCCTCGGCGCTGACGGGGCCCGGGAAGTTGAAGTCGAACCTGAGGCGATCCGGGCCGACGTAGGAGCCCGCCTGCTGGACCTCAGGGCCGAGGACCTTCTTCAAGGCCGCGTGAAGGAGGTGGGTGGCCGTGTGGTTGCGCATCGTGGCGGCACGCGCGGCCGCGTTCACCGAGGCCTCGACCTGTCCGCCCTTCTGGAGCGCGCCCGAGAGCACCCGTACGTGGTGGAGGACGAGCCCGGGTGCCGGCGCCGTCGTGTCCTCGACCTCGGCCTCCGTTCCGTCCTGCGCGGTCAGTCTCCCCGTATCCCCCACCTGGCCCCCCGATTCGGCGTAGAACGGGGTCTTGTCGAGGAGCACGAACCCGCGCTGTCCTTCCTCAAGCTCGTCCACCTGGCCCGCCGTCGTGAAGACCCCCTCGACCCTGGCGTCGCGGGCGACGAGCGTCTCGTAGCCGAGAAAGAGGCTGCGGCTCCCGGCGGCGGCCGCGGCGAGGTCAGGCGGCAGGGAGCCGGCTCCTGCTCCGTGCCAGGAGGCGCGAGCACGCTCGCGGTGCTTCTCCATCTCCGCCTCGAGCCGGCCGGCCGGGGGCAGGCGCGTGCCGAAGGGCAGCGCCAGCGCCTCCTGGATCTCGAAGGAGAGGCCGTAGGTCGTGTAGAGGTCGGCGGCTTCCGAGGCGGAGACCTCTCCTCCCCGGTGACGGCGGTAGACCTCCTCGGCGACCTCCACGCCGCGGGCCAGCGTCGCCACGAAGGCGACCTCCTCCCTGCGGCAGGCCTCCTCGATGACGCTTCTCCGCTCCGCGAGCTCGGGGTAGGCGCCGCTCATCAGGGTGACGACCTCGCCGGTGTGGGCATGGAGGAAGGGAGGCTCGAGCTCGAGCGTCCTGCCGAAGGTGAGCGCGCGCCGGATGATCCGGCGCAGGACGTAGCCTCGCTTCTCGTTCGAGGGCACGACTCCGTCGGCGATGAGGAAGGTGATCGCGCGGAGGTGATCCGCAATCACTTGAAGGCAGATGTCGGACGACGCGCTGCGGCCATACTCGACCCCCGCCTTTCCGGCAACCGCGGAGATCAGCGGCATGAAGAGGTCGGTCCGGTAGTTGCTGGTCACGCCCTCGAGGATCGCGGTGATCCTCTCGAGTCCGGCGCCCGTGTCGATGCTCGGCCGCTGCAGCGGCTTGAGATCGCCTCCCGGCTGGCGGTCGTACTGCATGAAGACGAGGTTCCAGAACTCGAGGTACCGGTCGCAGTCGCAGCCCGGCCCGCAGGCCTGCGTGGAGCATCCCACCCCGGGGCCCTGATCGAAGTAGATCTCCGAGCAGGGCCCGCAGGGGCCCGTCTCCCCCATCGCCCAGAAGTTGTCCTTCTCCCCCAGCCGGACGATCCGGCCGGAGGGCAGCCCGGCCGCGGCGGACTTCCAGATGCCCGCCGCCTCGTCGTCGCTCTCGAAGACCGAGATCCAGAGCCTGTCCGCCGGGATTCCGAGCGTTTTCGTGACCCACTCCCAGGCCCAGGCGACGGCATCCTTCTTGAAATAGTCCCCGAACGAGAAGTTCCCGAGCATCTCGAAGAAGGTGTGGTGGCGGGCCGTGCGCCCGACCTGGTCGAGATCGTTGTGCTTGCCCGAGACCCGCAGGCACTTCTGCGCGGTCGCCGCCCGCCGCTCGCCGCGCTGCTCGAGGCCGAGGAAGGCGTCCTTGAACTGATTCATGCCGGCGTTCGTGAAGAGGAGCGTCGGATCCCCGGCCGGGATGAGCGAAGAGCTGCGCACCACGCGATGGCCGCGCTCTTCGAAGTGCTTCAGGAAGCTGGCTCGAATCCCGGACGAATTCACGAAGGTTCTCCCGGCTCTTCCGGAGCCTCCCCGGCGTCCTCCGCGTCCTCCGCCTCGTCGCCAAGGGCCGCGAGGGCCTCACCGATCGATTCCGGATCGTAGCCGCGCCGGAGGAGCGCGGCCCTGAGCCGCTGCCACTCGCGCGGGGTGCTCGGGGGAGCGCCGGCCCGCGTGAGGCGCGCGACGGCCCGGCGGAGGTTCTCTTCCGTCGAGGCGCCATCCTCCTCGGCCCGGGCGAGCCCTTGCTCGATCGCCGCGGGCGGGATCCCCCTCCGTGCAAGCTCCTGCTTCACGCGCCGGGGTCCCCAGGCTCGAGACCGCGCGATCGTGCCGGCGAAGGTCGCGGCGTAGGCGGAGTCGTCAAGGTACCCCAGCTCCTGGAGGCGCGCCACGGCGGAGGAGGCTTCCTCTTCGGTATACCTGCGGCGCCTGAGCCAGGTCAGGATCTCCGCCGTGGTCCGTGGCCGGCGGGCGAGGGACTCGAGGGCGGCCTCGACCGCGCCGGGGCGCGGGAGAGCGCCCCCCGCGCTGCGAGCTCGCGGGCGGCCGGGGGCGGAGCCCTCAGCGGGTGATGGTGAAGGGCGAGTCCGGCCCATCGGGCCCGAACTCCTCGGCGGCGCCGCCTTCCCCGGGGCCGCCGAGCGTCGCATCCATTTCGTCACGGGCGGCGTCGGCCGTGGACTGGATGCCCTGGATCTTGAGCTTGAACTCGTCGGGGTTGGTGGCGCGGCGAAGGGCCTCGTCGAGGGAGATCAGCTCCTTCTGGTAGAGCACGAAGATGCTCTGGTCGAAGGTCTGCATGCCGTACTGGGAGGTGCCCTGCGAGATCGCCTCGCGGATGAACTTGGTCTTCTCCTTGTTCTCGATGCAGTCCCTGATGTAGGGAGTCACACGCAAGATCTCGGCGGCCGGGACTCGCCCCTGCCCGTCCATCCTCGGCAGGAGCCGCAGCGAGATGACCGCCTTGAGCACGGACGCGAGCTGGATGCGGATCTGCTTCTGCTGGTGGGGCGGGAATACCGAGATGATGCGGTTGACGGTCTCGGTCGCGTCCAGGGTGTGCAGGGTGCTCAACACCAGGTGGCCCGTCTCGGCGGCGGTGAGCGCGGTCTCGATCGTCTCGTAGTCGCGCATCTCGCCGACCAGAATCACGTCGGGATCCTGGCGCAGCGCCGAGCGCAGAGCCTGCGCGAAGGACTTCGTGTCGACCTCGACCTCGCGCTGGTTGATGAGGCTCTTCTTGTCCCGGTGCAGGAACTCGATCGGATCCTCGATCGTCATCACGTGCTCGGTGCGCGTGGAGTTGATGTAGTCGATCATCGCGGCGAGCGTCGTGGACTTGCCCGATCCGGTCGTCCCGGTGCACAGGATCAGCCCGCGCCGCTCCTCGCAGATGGTCTTGAGGATGGCCGGCATGTCGAGATCCTGGAACGCGCGGAT
>CAZMRF010000058.1:0-33162 GCA_964568735.1 uncultured Acidobacteriota bacterium | reverse complement strand
CTTCGAGGCGGTCCAGACCGCCCTCAAGGACAAGGGCATCCTCACGGTCGTCTCCGAGATCAAGATGATCCCCCGGTCCACCGTGAAGGCCGAGGGGGCGACGGCGAAGCGACTGCTCTCTTTCATCGAAACGCTCGAAGAGCACGACGACGTCCAGAATGTCTGGGCCAACTTCGACATCAACGCCACCGAGCTGGAGGCCTGAGCCAGCGTCGGCGGCGACGTGACACGCATCCTCGGCATCGACCCAGGCTCCGTGAGGACCGGGTACGCCATCATTGACTGCCGCGGATCGGAGTTGATCCCGGTCGGCCGGGGCTGCCTGAGCGCTCCGGCCTCGCTCCCCTTCACCGAGCGGATCCTGCGCATCGCCGACGAGCTCGGCCGGCTGATCGACGACCGTCGGCCGGCAGAAGCCGCCGTGGAGGACCTCTTCCACGCCACCAACGCCCGCAGCGCCCTCCAGCTCGCTCACGTGCGCGGCGCGATCCTGGTCGAGCTGGCCCGTCGTCGCGTCGAGCTCTTCACCTACGCCCCGAGGACCATCAAGAAGGCGCTCACGGGCGCCGGATCGGCAGACAAGGAGCAGGTCCGCTCGATGGTCGAACGGCTCACAGGACTGCGGATGACCTCCGAGCCCGATGATGTTTCCGACGCGCTCGCCGTGGCGATCTGCCACGCCCACTCGCGGAGGAACGGCCCGGCGTGATCCGCGGGCTTCGTCTCCGCCTCCTGGCCGTCTCGGCAGGGCTTCTCCTCGTCGTGGGCCTCTCCTCCACCGTGTACAGAGTGCCCGGCGGATCCATCGCTGTCACGGGAGGTCTTCGTAGCCCTCGCGAACCGAGGCTCGCCGGGGAGGGATTCCACCTCCGCCTGCCCTTCATCGAAAGGACCGTTCTCTTCCCCGCGGCGCCCGTCAAGGTGGAGGACGATCTCGTTCTGCCTTCGGTGGGAGGCGATGCGCTCGTCCGCCTTCCCTGCCGGTTCTGGCTCGCAGCCTCACGCGCCGATCCAAGGGCTCTTTTCGAGGAAGCCCCCAGCGGCGATCTCGCCGGTGCTTCACGGCGCCGCCTGTCGCGTGGATCCATGGATGGGACCGGGCCATCCCCTCGTCCCGATGATGCCGCCGCGTGGATCGCCGCGAAGCTGAGGCCTCTCGGGTTCGTCGAAAGCTCCCTCGCCATCGGGGAGGCGCGAGAGGGGGGAGAGACGGCCGGCGATCCGCTCGCGGAGCTGCGACGCAGCTACCGTGGCCCGCGCTATCCGGTGCTCGTCCTGGGACTCGACGGGGCGGACTGGGCCGTGCTGGACCCCCTGATGGAGAGTGGAGATCTTCCGGCGCTCCGGAGGCTTCGGGATCAGGGTGCCTGGGGAGTTCTCCGGTCCATGAAGCCGACACTCTCACCCCTTCTCTGGACCACCGTGGCAACCGGCCGGACCCCCGACGTGCATGGCATCGTGGATTTCCTCGTCCACGATCCGGCTTCAGGCCGTGACGTTCCCATGAGCAGTGGCTTCCGGAAGGTGAGGGCGCTCTGGTCGATTCTCACCGACGTGGACCAGCCGTCGTTGACCGTCGGATGGTGGGCCACCTGGCCCGCCGAGCCCGTGCTCGGATCGATGGCGACGGATCGCATCGCCTACACGCTCTTCGAGAGCGGGGCAGAGCCGCTGGTGAAAAACGTCGCCTGGCCCGACGCGCTCTCGGCAGTGCTCCATGACCTCGTTGTGAGCCCCGAGGAGCTGAGCCTCGCACAGGTCCGTGAAATCGTGGACATCGACGAGGGCGACCTGGACCGGGCGCGCTCCCTCCTCGAGGATCCGGCCTCCTGGGAAGACCCCGTCGTTCACTTGCTCCGCATCCTGGCCTCCACCCTCACCTACCAGCGGATCGCGCTGCACGAGCTGGGCCGAGGTCAACCGCCGCTTTCCCTCGTGTACTTCCAGGGGATCGACGAGGTCTGCCACCGGTTCGCGCACTACGCGCCTCCTCCGATGCGATGGGCCGACCCCCGCCGCCTGGCGGCCTTCCGCGACGCGGTGCCGAATTTCTATCGATTCCAGGATCGCCTCGTGGGCGAGCTGATCGAAGCGGTGTCGGCGGAGACGGTCGTTCTCGTGATCTCGGATCATGGATTCGCATGGGGAGACGCCCGGCCCACCGACGTGCCACCCGACATCGAGGGCAAGCCGGGGCGATGGCACACGATGGAGGGAATCCTCCTCGCGTCGGGGCCGACGGTGACGCCCGGAAGGCTGCCCGCCGATCCCGGCCTGCTGGACATCGCCCCGACCCTCCTCGCCCTGCTGTCACTGCCCCTGTCCGACGAGATGCCGGGGAAGCCGATCGCCGCGCTGACGTCATGGAGCGAGCTCCCGAGGGCCGTCCCTCCCACGATCGCCAGCTACGAGGTGAGCGGCCGGCCTGCCCCGCAGAGTACGCGCGGCACAACCTCGGCTGTGGATGCGGATATCGTCGCGAGGCTCACGGCGCTGGGGTACATCGGGGGTGACACCGCAACAGCGCCGGGAGCCGGAGGATCTCCTGGACCGACCATCACGGTGACAGGGCACCTCAACGCGGGCAACGCTCTCCTCGTCCGCCGCGACTACCAGCGGGCGGAACGCGAATTCAGGGCCGCGCTCGGCCTGGCTCCCGCCTACGTTCCTGCGCGGCTGGGTCTCGCCCAGTGCCTCATCGCGACGGGCCGATCCGAGGAAGGCTATGCCGGTATCGCCGCCGCGCTCAGCGAGGGGCCGGGTCTCGACCCGGACACCTACCTGACCGTCGCGCGCTTCTACCTCGAGCGCAACGAGGCCAGGCGTGGTGCCGGCGTCTTCGAGAGGCTGTCGCCCATGCCGGACCTGGAAGCCGCGAGGCAGGCCGCGCTGGGCATCCTGTACGACGCGGCAGGAGACGCCGCGTCGGGGGAGCGGGCGTTGCGGGCGGGCCTGCGCATCGACCCGGCGCAGCCTGGGGCGCTCAGCAGATCTACGGCCTCCTGACTCGCCGGCGCGAATGGGCCGAGCTGGAGTCGATCCTGAGGCGGGCCCTGGCGGAGCGGCCCGGCCACGCGCTGGCGGCGAATCTCCTGGCCCTGACGCTTGAGCGTGCGGGGCGGGCAGAAGAGGCCATCGCCCTCCTGGAGCAGCAGCTCGAGGCCACGCCGCGAAGCCTGCCCACACTGGCCAACCTCGCCGGCCTCCAGATCCGGCTGGGCAGGAACGAGAGAGCGCTGCCCCTCCTCGAGAAGGCCATCGAGATCGACCCGCGTCACGTCGAGAGCCTGGTGAACCTCATCGTCGTGAAGGGAAGGCTGGGAGATGTGGAGGGTGCCCGGCGGGCGTTCGAGGGATCCGGCGGCGCTTCCGGCCCGGTGGCGGCGTTGAACGCGATGGCCTACGCGCTCTTTCTCGACGGGAAGCTCGCGGAAGCGCGGAAGCTGATCGATGCGAGCCTGGAGAGGCGGCCCGGGCAGGAGGAGGCCCGGCGGCTGCTCGCGGCCATCGAAGAAATTGAAGCGAGGCCCGGTGTATCGCAGAAGGTACCGGGCCTATAATGGCGCTGCCCGAAGCGTGCCTCGCGCTCCGGAATCCCTGCTCCTCGGCGGAAGGAGGCCGATGATCGGATCGCTCAGCGGTCGTCTCGTCGAGAAGAACCCGGCGGAGATCCTCCTGGAAGCCGGCGGCGTGGGCTACCGCATACGGGTCCCCCTCACGACCTACGGCAGGCTCCCTGCGGTGGGCGAGTCCCTGACCCTGAGCATCCACACCCACGTCCGCGAGGACTCTCTCGCTCTCTTCGGCTTCGATCACCGATCGGAGCGCGACCTCTTCGAGGCCCTCATTGCCGTTCCCGGCGTCGGCCCGAGACTCGGCTTGGCGCTCCTCTCCCACCTGGAACCCTCGGAGATGGCCGAAGCGGTGCGATCCAGGGACACGGCTCTGCTGAGCCGGGTGCCCGGGATCGGGCCCAAGACCGCGGAGCGGCTGGCCGTGGAGCTCCGCGGGGTCATGGAGCGGCTCCCGGCGACCGCCGCCGGGGGGCCGGCCTCCCAGCCCGCGCGGCGTGCCGACCTCATCTCGGCCCTGGAGAACCTCGGATACCGGGCGGCGCAGGCAGCCTCGATCGCCGAGAAGGTGCTCGCGGCACCAGGCGCGCACGATGTGCCCGTCGCCTCCCTCATCCGCAGCGCCCTGCGCAGGCTCGGGCCCGGGGAGCCGGGGAGAGAGCCGGCCGCCGGGAAGGCCGGATCGGCCGGCCGGAGCCGGCCGGAAGGTGCCCCGTGAGCGGCGATGCGAGCCGCGGCGAGCGTCCATTCCGCGATCCTCGATCCCGGAAGAAGCCGGTCCCGGCAGCGGGCCGGGAGGATCTGACGCATCCGGAGCCGCTGCCGGAGGATCTCGGGCTCGACCCCTCCCTCCGTCCCAGGAGCCTCGCGGAGTTCGTGGGGCAGCATAAGGTCAAGGAGAACCTCTCCGTCTTCATCCGCGCGGCGGGGCAGCGAGGGGAGCCGCTGGAGCACGTCCTCCTGCACGGGCCGCCCGGGCTCGGGAAGACGACGCTCGCCCACATCATCGCCTCCGAGCAGCACGCGTCGCTGCGCATCACCTCCGGGCCGGCCCTCGACAAGGCCGGCGACCTGGCCGCCATCCTGACCAACCTCGAGCCCGGTGACGTCCTCTTCATCGACGAGATTCACCGTCTCAGCGCGGCGCTCGAGGAGATCCTCTACCCCGCCATGGAGGACTACAAGCTCGACATCATCATCGGGCAGGGTCCTTCGGCCAGGTCGGTCCGTCTGGAGCTGCCCAGGTTCACTCTCGTGGGTGCTTCGACGCGCATCGGCCTGCTCAGCTCCCCGCTCCGCGATCGCTTCGGAATCGCCCATCACCTGGACTTCTACCCCGCAGAGCACCTCTGCACGATCGTCGAGCGGTCCGCCCGCCTGTTGGAGGTGGATCTCGACGGCGACGCCGCGCTGGAGATCGCCGGACGCTCTCGGGGAACGCCCAGGATCGCGAACCGGCTCCTCCGGCGCGTCAGGGATTTCGTCCAGGTCGCCGGCGCCTCGCGCGTGACGGCGGAGGCCGCCTCCTCGTCGCTCGAGCGCCTCAATGTCGATCGCTACGGCCTCGACGACACGGATCGCCGGGTCCTCGATCTGATCCTCCACAAGTTCCAGGGGGGGCCCGTAGGGCTGGGGACGATCGCGGCCGCGATTGGCGAGGAGGCCGACACCATCGAGGAGGTCGTCGAGCCGTATCTGCTTCAAATCGGCTTCCTGGAGCGTACACCTCGCGGCCGGCGGACGACCGCCAGCGCCGCCCGCCACCTCGGAGTTCCCCTCGAGGGGAGCGCGGAGGGGCAGGGCGCGCTCTGGCGGGAATGAACCCGGATTGATAGTCTTCCCGCGAGCTTCCCACGGGATCGAGGGCCCAGGACGAGCCGTTCCTCGGCCAGGCTCCCGACCCACCGCCAAGCCGGAGTTGCCATGCTGAACCGCCCGCCGACATCTTCGGCCCCTTCCGGATTCACCGGGATCTCTCCGATGGCCGCCACGGCCGAGCCGGTCCGGAACCTGGGGCTGGCTGTCGCGGGCCAGGGAGCGCTCTCGATCCTGCTCTTCGCCGGGTTGACCGCGCTCGCGGGGCAGCTCAGGGTGCCGCTGCCCTTCACTCCCGTGCCCGTCACGCTCCAGATCATCCCGGTTCTCCTGGCAGGCGCCCTGATCGGCCCGGCCCGCGGGAGCGGAAGCCAGTTTCTCCTCATCGCAGCGGGCGCCCTCGGCCTGCCCGTCTTCGCCGGCGGAGGTTTCGGGCTGGCCCACATCTCCGGCCCGACGGGGGGCTACCTGATCGGCTTCACGGCCGCGGCGCTCCTCGTGGGCGCGTTGCTCCGGAGAACGGAGACCCCCGGCTTCGGCAGGGTGCTCCTGGCGATGAGCGCGGGCGCCGCCGTCATCCATGCCCTCGGCGTTCTCCATCTCGCGGTCTACACCGGAGGCTCCCTCGCACGCGCCTTCGAGCTGGGCAGTCTGCCCTTCCTCCCGGGCGAGGGGCTCAAGCTCTTCGCGGCAGCCTCGATCGCCTCCGCCTGGCTCAGGACGAAGGGCCCGAGAGGATGAGAGCCGCCGCGAGCCCCACGACGGCGCACGATCTCTCGCCCCCGGCCGCGGAAGCCCTCAGGCGCCTGCACGAGATTCTCCGCTCCGGGGGCCCCACGGTCGTGGGCTACTCGGGCGGCGCCGACAGCGCTCTGCTCCTGAAGGCCGCGGTGGACGTGCTGGGAGCGGGCGTCCTGGCCGTGACGGCCGTCTCTCCCTCCCTTCCCGCGTCGGAGCTCGAAGCCGCGAAGGCGCTCGCCGCGGAGATGGGCGCACGCCACCATCTCGTGGAGTCCCACGAGATGGAAGAGGAAGGATACCGGGAGAACTCGCCGCGACGCTGCTACTTCTGCAAAGCGGAGCTCTTCCGGATCCTGCGCACGGAGGCCGAGAGTGCCGGCTACGGCCGCATCGCTTTCGGAGCGATCACCGACGACACGGGAGATTTCAGGCCGGGGATGGATGCGGCCCGTGAGGCGGGAGCGTGCGCACCCCTGCTGGAGGCCCGGATCTCCAAGGCCGATGTCCGCGAGATCAGCCGCCACCTCGGCATCCCTACCTGGGACAAGCCGGCCAGCGCCTGCCTATCTTCGCGGATACCCTTCGGGACACGCATCGAGCCCGAGCTCCTCGCGCGCGTGGAGAAGGCCGAATCTCTCCTCCACTCCGAGGGCCTGCGCCAGGTGAGGGTCCGCGACCACGGCGACGTGGCGCGGATCGAATGCCTGAGCGATGAGATCGACCGCCTGATGGAGCCGGAGCGCAGGCGGCGGATCGACGAGGCGCTCCGCAGCCTGGGTTACCGCTTCGTCGCCGTGGATCTCCGGGGCTACCGGACCGGCAGCCTCAACCCCGTCTGAGGCGCTCTCCGATGCCTGCCCGGGGGCGCCCCGGGCTCATGCGCCCCGTGGTCCCTCGCTTCCCACCGGGCTGCTTCCGATCCGGATCCCCTCCGCCATCAGGTTGAATCCCAGGACTGTCAGGGCGATCGCCGCTCCGGGCGCTGTCAGGAGCCACCATGCACCCGGCTCCAGCGCGGCGGATGCGACCATGCGCCCCCAGGACGGAAGGGGAGGCTGCGCGCCGAGCCCAAGGTAGCTGAGCGCGGATTCCAGGAGGATGGCGGAGCCCGCGCCGAAAGCCGCCGCGACGAGGGCCGGGCCGGTCGCCGCCGGGAGGAGGTGCCTGAGCAGGATCCGGCTCCGGCCCGATCCCAGGGTCCGGCTCGCTGCCACGTAGTCCTCCACCTGTGTCTTCCAGATCCCGCCTCGGACGTGGCGCGCGATGCCGGCCCACCGAGTCCCCCCGATGACGCCTGCGAGGAGGAGGATCGTGCCCCACGCGCCGTCGCCCGATCCCCCCATGGTCATGGAGGCCACCAGGAGCACGAGAGGAAGTGCGGGCAGGGATCCCGTCAGCTCCATCAGACGAGTGAGCAGGAGATCCCAGAGCCCTCCGCGAAGGCCTGCCAGCGCCCCCAGCGGAAGGCCGGCGGCGAGCGCGACGGCTGTGGCGACGATCGCGACGGCGAGAGAGAGCCGGGCTCCGTGGAGGAGCCGCGAGAGGACGTCGCGACCCAGCTCGTCCCGGCCGAGCCAGTGGCCGGGCCCGGGCGCCTCGAACTTCCTCTCGATGGCCGTCTCCGTCGGAGAGGCGAGAAGCCCGGCCGCCGTGAGCCCCGGAGCGAGGGCAGCCGCGAGCGCCAGGCCTCCCACGATGGCCAGACCCGACTTCAGCGGACGGTTCACCATCGGAGCTGCCGCCCATCGCGCAGCCGCGGCTCCGCCACCATGTAGAGCACGTCGGCGGCCGCGCTGGCGGCAATCGTCGTGATGGCCATGACGAGGCCCACGCCCATCAGCAGGGGATAGTCGCGCTGCGATGCCGCTTCGAAGAAGAGGCGGCCGACGCCCGGCAGCGCGAAGATCCGTTCGATGATCACGCTCCCTCCGATGACGGCGGGGGCCAGCAGGCCCAGCAGCGTGATGAGGTGGATCAGGGTCGTGGAGAGAGCGTGGCGACCCAGGATGAGGACCTCGGGAAGTCCCCGCGCGCGGGCTGCTCCCACGTGCGGGCTCTTCACCGCCTCCAGGAGCCCCGCCCGGCTGAAGCGGAAGAAGAAGGCCATGCTCCCCAGGGCAAGACAGGCCGGAGGCAGGATCCAGAAGGGAAGGCTGGCCACCGCTCCTTCGAAGAGCCCCATCTCCGCGTGATCGAGCGGGGCCGCTCCCAAGGGAGGCAGCCATCCCAGCCGGACCGCGAAGAGGTCCCTGCCCAGCAGGGCAATCCAGAAGGTCGGCGCTGCGTTGAGCAGGTAGAGCAGGGCGGATCCGATGCGATCGCCGGGGCCGCCCGGGCGGCGAGCGGCGACGAGGCCGAGGAGGAGCGAGAAGCCGAGGGCCGCGCCGAATCCCAGCGTCCCCAGGGCGAGGCTCACCGGCAGCGCTGAGGCGATGAGGCTCCCCACATCCTTGCCGGCGGCCACCGTGTAGGAGCTGCCGAGATCGCCGCGGAGAACCTGTCTCGTCCAGAGGAGATACCCGTGGAGGAATCCCCGGTCTAGATGGTGCTGATCCATCCAGCGGGCTATCCGATCGGGCGGTGTCGCGTCATCGTGGGCCCACGGGGTGCCGGGGATCAGGCGGATGGCGAAGTAGAGCAGGAGCGTGCTCAGGAGCAGGGTCAGGAAGGCAAGAAGGAGGCGCCCGGCGAGTCTCGGGATCATCTCGGACGAGAGTCGGGAAGAACCCACCAGCGCATCGGCGCGGGGTACCAGCCCCAGAATCCCCTGGCTCCTATCTCCACTCCCCGGAGCCTCCGGCTCAGGCCGAGGGCCGCGGCCGGGTGGGAGATGAATGTGTAGGGCTGTTCCTCCCTCAGGATTCTCTCCACCTGGTGATAGAGAGCGGCCCGGCGCCCGGGATCCAGGGTCCGGCGTCCTTCCTCGGCGAGCCGGTCCACTTCAGGGTTCGAGTAGCCTCCGAAATTCTGCCCGTGCTCACCTTCAGAGGTATGGAAGAAGTCGTAGGGATCGGGATCGGGGTCGAGGTTCCAACGGTAGACCGCGGCATCGAAGGACTTCCCCTGCACCTTCGCCTTCAGGGACGGCCAGTCGAGCCCTTGCAGGCGCACCTTCACGCCCAGGGGCTCGAGGGCTTCCTTCATCAGGGTCGCGATCTTCTCCTGCGCGGGGAGTCCCGAGAAGTAGAGCAGCGTGAAGGTCGCAGGCCCCCGCGGGGTCTCGAGAGTCCCGTCGCCGTTGGTGTCCCGCCACCCCGCCTCGGCAAGAAGCCCCCGGGCCGCCGCCGGATCATGCGGAAGCGGAGTGAGGGACGCGTCATGGGCCCAGGCGCCGGGAAGGAAGGTGGAAACGGCGGGGAGATCGTGCCCGTCGGTGACGTGGTCGATGTATCCCTGCCGGTCGAGAGCCAGCGAGAAGGCCCGGCGCACCCTCGGATCCGTGAAGAGCCCCGGCGTGGAGCGGGTGTTCCAGAGGATGAAGTCGACCATCGGCAACGGATAGCGGAGGATGGTGAATGGGAGGTTGGGATCCTCGATGGGCGCCTCCTGGGGGCTCAGCGCGGCCAGATCGAGCGCGCGCGTCCGCAGGCCCACGATGAACGACTGGCGATCGGGCACGATCCTGTACGTGATCCGGTCGAGCCAGGGCCGGCCGCCGAAGTAGTCCGCGTTCGCCGCGAGCACGATCTGGACTCCCGGCTCCCACCTCTGGAAGCGGAAGGGGCCCGTTCCGACAGGCTCCCGCGACAGGGGCGTCTCTTCGCCCGGCCCGAAGGGGAGGTGGGCCGGCATGATGAAGGCGCGCGTCCATGCATGGTAGGCGAGGGCGTAGGGCTCCCGGTACCTGACGACGATCGTGTGATCGTCGGGAGCCCTGATCTCCTCGAGGCTCTGGAAGAGGGCGGGCAGGTTGCCGCGGATCGCTGCTTCCGGGTGGCGGATCGCCTCGACCGTGTAGAGGACGTCCCGCGAGGTGAAGGGATGGCCGTCGTGCCATCGCGCCTCGGGCCTGAGATGGAATGTCAGCCCGGTTCCGTCCTTCGAGGCCTCGAAGGACTCTGCCAGCCGGGGCACGATGTTGAGATCCCGGTCGTAGTCGAGGAGAGTGCCCGAGAAGATTCGACAGAGGCTCACCGACGGGCTGTCCGATGCGCGCAGGCAGTTCAGATCCTGCGGCTCCGCATCCCCGGCGATGACCACTTCACCCCCGCGGACCGGCTCCGCCACGGCTTCGCTCTCAGGAGCTGTGTTCCTCCCAGCAGGCGCGGGAGCCGGGCTGCAGGCCGCCACGCCGAGCGCCAGACAGGCGATCAGGATCGTCGTCCCGCAGGCTCGCAGGTCGGCCTCTCCTGCTGCACCGCGCGCCCCCCCAGGCGCGACGGGAGCCATTACTTGGTCAGGCTCCTGGGCAGCGCCACCTCCTGCGTCGCCACGTTGCCCGAAGCATCCGCGAGGCGCAGATGGATCGCCCGCCGCAATCCCTCGAGGGGCAGGGCCAGGGAGAACTTCTCACTCGCGGAATCCGCGATCCCGTCGACGGGAAGGAGAACGGCCCAGGGACCCTCCTGCTCACGCGCCCACTCCGCTCTGGCGATGGAGCTCAGCTCGTCGATCCCGGTGAACTCGAGGGTGAGCGACGACTCTCCGAACTCGGGATCCTTGGCCTCGATCCTGGGAGGAGTGTTGTCGACGACGAAGGGAGCTGATCTCGCCGCCCCCTGCAGCGCGCGGGCCGATCCGTTGACCTCGGTATCGAGGGCTTCGATCCTGGCGACGTAGGTCCCTTCCTGGTGGCCCGCGGGGTCGAGCGCAATCCTCCGCTCCGTGAGGCCCTCCGCGAGGACCATCCAGGCCGACTCCTCCCCCCGAAGGATCGAGATCCTGTGCGTGAGGGGATCTCCGTCGGGATCCGACGAGCGCCAGGAGATCCAGAGCCACCGCGCCTCCGCTCCGCCTCCGGAGTCCTTTGCCTCCTCCGGCTCGCCGGCGGCTTCGCCTTCGGCGCGCGGTTTCCTGCCGGGCTCACTGATGCGTACGCCCGAGACGGCGGGGGGGAGGTTCTCCGGAAGGTAGGTGAGAGAGACCTGGCGCAGTATCGGGCTCGCCTCGGTCTTGACGCGCGAAAGGGTCGCCCTCCACTGGACGTACCTGGCCTGCGCCAGGCCCAGGGGCGATGCCCCGGGATCCGTCATCGGTTCCGACCAGGGGCTCCATGTCGCGTCCGGGACGCCCGTGCTGCCCGAACGGGCTGCAAAGGAGATCCGGGTGCCCTTCGGAACGTCGGCGTCCCAGCGAAGGGTGCCCCAGGCCGCCATGTTGCCGGCGTCGTGGACGGGAGAAAGGTACCTGCCCGATTCCACGGGCGAAGCTCCGAGCTTGTAGACGCGCCCCGGGCTGCTGGTGAGCACCCATGTCTCGCCGCGCGCCCCGGGCGCCATCGCCGTGACGTGCGAGGCGGGGAAGCGCCGCACGAGGGTGGCGGTTCCGTCGGGCTCGACCCGGTAGAGCCGTCCCGAGGGTCCTGTCCCGATCAGCAGGTGGCCGCGACCGTCGAGGCTGAGGACGTAGCTCCACTCCGTGGGCGAGGACCAGACGACGGCGGGAGTCCTCCCCGGCGAGATCCGGTAGACCCTCGAGGCCGGCCTTCGCTCCTGCTCCTCCCTGGGTGGCAGGAACTCCGTGAGGTCGATGACGACCTTCTGGCGCGGCTCGGCGGTCTCCTCGAGCACCTCCTCGTCGTTTTCGGGTGAAACTTCGAAGGTCAGCTCGCTCCGTCCGTCGGTCCTGGATCTGGGGCGGAGAGGGCCAGGATCCTGGATGGCCGCGGCGTAGACCGTCCCGTCGGAAGCGACGGCGATGGAGCTGATCTCGTCGAGGCCGCTGCTCAGGATGACCGAGGCGGCTCCGTCGGGCTCGATCCGGTAGAGAAGCCCGCGACCGGCGCTGCCAGCGAGCAGGCGTCCCGTGGGGTCCGTCGCCAGGGACGTGATGTGAGGCTCGTCGCTGTCGAAGAAGACGGCCGACTCGCCCGGCCCCGAAACGGTGTAGATGATCCCGCGCTCCCCTGTCGCGAGGTAGGTTCGATCGAAGGCGTCCGTTGCCATCGCCCAGAGATAGCGCTCCTCGGGCTCGACGATCACCTCCGCGGCGCCTCCTTCGGCGACCCTGTAGAGGCGGCCGCCCGGAAGAGTCGCGACCAGCAGGTTTCCCGCCACGTCCGAGGAGAGGGCCCTCACACCGATCCCCGATGACTCGAAGACCGTGTGGATCTCTCCTTTCCCGTCGATCCGGATCACCTGCGCGCCGAGACCGCCGCCGACGTACGTGCTGCCGTCGGCCTCCGCCTCGATCGCCCAGAGGAAGAGAGGTGTCGCCCATGCCTTGCTGCCAGGGAGGATCTCCTCCGAGCCGGGCGCCAGGAGGATCGAGCCGCCGGTGGTGAGAGAGATGTCCTCCGGCTCACCGCCGGGCAGCTCGCCCGGCAGAGGGTGGCGCCACGTCCCGGGGCCCGCTCCGAGGCAGGCCGCCGCCATGAGGATGATCCCGGCCCGGCGCCTCACCGCCGGATCTCCACGATGGCCTTCTCGTATCCCCGCAGGGCGAAGCCCGTCTCCCGCTCGGCCTCGAGGATCCCGCGGAACCTCGCCCTGACGGCGCCGGCCTCGTCCCGCTGCGGATCGAGGAGCACCGTGGACAGAGAGGGAGGGAGGTTTGGAAGGCGCTCGCCGGAGATGTAGATGCCGTTGTCGGGACGTATGAGCGTCGCGTAGATGTGGTTGTTGGTGCGGATCCGGTTGAGGAGAAACACGAGCTGCTCGAGATTTCTGGGCTGTATCGAGAGCCCTCCTGCCTCGTATTCCATCCTGCTGAGCGTGCTGGCGTCGCCGACCTGCAGGAGCGTCTTCCCTTCGGGCGCCTCCTCGGGAACCACGAGGGGAATCACCTCGATGAAGGGCTCGCCTCGATAGGGCTTGATCGAAACGTAGAGAGGCAGCGTCTCGCCAGGAGCGACCTTGTAGCGCTCGCACCAGATCCTGTCGATGCGGGCCAGGCTCAACCGGTCGGAATACTCGAGGTCCAGCTCGACCCCCTCCACCCTCGAGGGCCTGTCGGGGTTGTTCATGAGCAGATACGTCATGTAAGCCACGGTGGCCGAGGCGATGAGCTCGCTCTGCTCGCCCGAGTAGAGGTTTTCGAGGTTGACGTCGAGGCCGTCCTGCATGCGGATCCGTGAGCCCTTGCGGATGGCGAGCGTGATGTCCCCGGCGGCCTTCTCCGCGGTCGAGAAGATTTGGAGAAAACTCAGGTGCATCAGGATCGGCGTGAGGAGCGGGTCATCCACCACCTCGAACTCGAAGGTGGCCCGCCGCTCGGGGTCGGATGAGAGGCCGACCTTGACGGGGACCATGGGTGCTGTGCCCACCTTCGATCCCGCGATCCCCCCGAACCTGTCCTGCGTCACGACGCCGAGGGGCGTCGTGGCCGCGGCCAGCTTGGCCGAGGCGGCCAGCGAGGGAAGGAGGCCGAGGACGTCGGCGCGCGTGGCGGGGAGCGCCGTCGGCCCCAGCGCCAGGAAGTTGTGACCCATGGCAAGGAAGCTGTCCCCACGCACCCAGGTGATCGTCCCGACGGCCGCCATCTCCACGTCGCCGCGGACGAGCTGAACTCCCATGGCGGCGCCCGGCTCGAGCGGCGGCGGCGCTTCCGAGGCGGTCTCGCCTGCGGAGCCCGCCGTCACGGGCGAGAACCCGTGAGCGGAGAGGACCTCCTTCCAGCGCAGGATCTCGGCCCCACCGGCTCCCTGGCTCGCCGCCGGGAAGCCCAGCGGTGAGGGGATCGGCGAGAGGCCCCCGCCGGCGGAGGCGCCCGAGCTTCTGGCGAAGCGCTCGCGCAGGAAAGCGGGAATGGCCGTGGGCCGGTAGAGGGCATCGAGCCCGGCGGGGAGGGCACGCAGCGGGCGCCCTGATGCCCGGCTTTCCACGCCCTCACGGGTCAGGAGATCGAGCATCTCTTCGATGGGCGTGATGCCGCAGATGGCCTCCGTGGAGAACTCCCACGAGTAGGCCACGGCGCCGGCCAGGCGGCCGTCGTCCAGGTAGACCGGGCTGCCGCTCATCCCCTGGAGCACTCCCGTCTCCGCGAGAGGCCCTCCCGAGAGGCGCGCGAGGATCACGTTGCGCTTCGGCGCGAAATTCGTGAGCTTCCCGAGCACCTCGACATTGAAGGACTCGACGCGGCTTCCGGAAAAAACCGTCCGTCCATATCCGGTCATGCCTGCCCTGACTTCGTCGAAGGAGATGGTTCCGCGGTTCTGATCCTGAGCCAGGGCCCCGGAAGTGGCTGCCTGCAGGAGGGCGGCGGCGAAGAGGATCCATCGGCTGAGCCCGGGGAGGCGGGTGCGCCCGCCGGCCCCGGCCCTCATGACTTTCCGGTCGGGATCGTGGTCCCGGACGCTCCCGATCGGGCGGCCGCGAGAGCCTGCTCGGCCGCCGCAACGAGCTCATCGGGCTCATGGAGGCCTGCTTCGGGAAGCGACACGTGCCCGAAGCTCAGCGAGATTTTCAGCAAGGGCGGTGGCGCGGTTCCTTCCGGGTCGCCCCTGAAGATCCTGGAGCCGAAGACGGATCGCAGCCGGCTCACGGCGCGCCGCGTGGCCTCGCTGGTCGCGTGGGTGAGCAGGACGGCGAAGGTATCCCCGCCGTAATGGAAGACGCGATCGGAGGCCCGCACGGCCTCGCGGAGCGTCTCGCCGACCTCGCCGATCACCCGGTCGCCCGTTCTGTGGCCGTACCGCGAGTTGATCTCACGGAGGCCGTCGATGTCCGCGAGGACGAGCCCGAGCGGCGCGTCGTACCTCTCATGGCGCTTGACCTCCTCGGCCAGGCGGTCCATGAATGCCTTGTGCCCGGGAAGGGCCGTGGGCGCGCCCGGCGAAGCCGCCTGTCCGCCCGCGCTGCGCGCGGCCTGGCCGGCTCGCGCGAGGGAGCTCCATCGTCCCCAGACCCGGAGCCTCCTCGACAGCGCGTCGTCATCGATTCCCTGGGCGAGCAGCTCGTCCTCCTCTCCGATCGTTCCCTCCGGCCCCATCCTCAAGACAGGCACACCGGCGGGGATCTCTCTCCGGCTTCTTGCCATGAAAGCAGGCTCCGACGTTGGCGCGTCGGTCCTGTCGATCACGAGGATCACGACCGGGTCAGCCGTCGCCGATGCGGCCGGCTCGGCGGCGAACTCACAGAGGAAGCCGAGGGCGGTCAGCCGATCGAGAAGCGGAGCGGCGTCCCCGGCGGATCCGGCGACGAGAAGGACGAAGGGATCGGTCACGTTAGGAGGCCATTCTTGTGAACGTCCGGGGGCAAGTCAAGGTTATCCCGGCCCTTACATCCTGTGCGGAATGGTGATGCCGATGAGGCCGCAGCCCAGCTTCATGTGCTCCCGGAAGAGCCAAGTCAGGCAGGCTCTCGCGGCCCGCCGCCCCGCGTCCTCCTCCTGGATCACGGGGAACCCGTGATAGAAGTGATTGAAGCGCTGAGCCAGTGCGAAGAGGTACTTCGCGAAGGTCGCCGGCTCTTCCGATCGCAGGGTCTGTCCCACCATCTCGTCGAATCTCGCGAGGAGGGCCATCAACTCCCAGTGGTCGTCCACGGGCCGCGCGTCGAAGACGCTCCAGTCCGCGGCCTCGAAGGCCCGCGCGGGATCGCTCATGTCGAGCCCGGTCCGCTCCCGGAGCTTGGTGAGGATGTTCGATGCGCGGACCGCGGCGTAGAGGATGTAAGGCCCCGTCTCTCCTTCGAAGCTGAGAACTTCGTCGAAGTCGAAGGCGATGAGGCTCGAGCGCGTAAAGCGGATCATGAAGTAGCGGAGCGCCCCCACGGCCACCTTTTCGGCGATGCTCTCGATGCCGGAGGCGGTGGGATCTTGATCTCTCTTGCGCACCTCGTCGCCCGCGGCCGCGATGAGGGCATCGAGCAGGTCGTCGGCCTTCACCCCGGTGCCCTTGCGGCCCGAGATGTCCACGGCCTTCCCTCCATCGTCGCTCTCGCCGCCGGCGTATCCGAGGGCCCGGGCGCAGGCGGGCGAGAGCGCCACCATCTCGTAGGCGAAGTGCCGGGAGCGGTCCGCTGCCTCCTCGTGGCCGAGCGCGCGGAGACCCTGGGTGACCACGCGCTGGAGGTACGACTGGCGGACGTCGATGACGTTGTAGACCTCCGCGGCGCCCCCGAAGGCGGGCGGATCCCCTTCGTTGGCGGCGGCGGTCGTGCTCCAGACGATCGCGCCATCCGTGCCGGTGTGATACGGGCGGTAATGGAAGTCCGACCCGAGCAGTCCGAATTTCCAGAGCTGGTAGGCGATGTCCTTTCCGACGTAGGTGACCGTCCCGTTGCTCCGGACGATGATCTTCGCATCCTCTCCCTGGCCTTCGTCGGTTCCGGCCATCTCCATGATCCAGCAGCCCGCGCGCGGCCCGTCGCGCTCCAGGCGGATCGCCCCGGTGTCCTTGAGCTTCTCGAAGGCTGCGGCCCAGAATCGCAGGGCCAGGATGTGGCTCTCCCAGGGGAGCAGGTCGTACCGAGTGCCGATGCGCTCCATCGTCGCGAGATGGCAGCGCACGATGCGATCGGCGGCATACCGGGCGAGGCCCGCCTCGGGATCGATGCCCTCTTCCATGTGCTTGAGGGTCCTTCCCCTGAGGGACCTCTCGCGCTCGCGCGTGGGATCCCCGGCGTACCATGCGGTGACCTCCGCATAGAGATCCCAGCAGTAGTAGTCGAAGCGTCCCGAGACTTTCCGGACCTCGTCGAGCGTGAGCTTTCTCAAGTGGAGGAAGCCGACGACGAGGTCGGCCACCTGCACTCCCGTGTCGTCGATGTAGTTCTGGACTTCGACCTGCCTGCCTTCGTGGCGCAGGAGCCGCACGAGGGTGTCTCCCAGGACGGCGTTCCTCAGGTGGCCGATGTGCGCGGCCTTGTTCGGATTGATGTTCGTGTGCTCGACGATGATCTTTCCCCCCGGGGCAGCCGCGGGGCCGCGCCTCAGGGCATTCCAGGCCCGCTGCGGCACGGCGGGCCGATCGAGGTAGACGTTCAGGTAGCCTCCGCCCGCGGGCTCGGCGCGGGCGACGCCCTCGGGCGCCTGGAAGGCTAGGGCGAGCTCGGTGGCGATCTGCCGCGGGTTGCGCTTGAAGATCTTCGCGAGGGAGAAGGCGACCATGCAGGCGAGGTCTCCCAGGTCGGCGGAGGGTGGGTATTCCAGGTTGAAGTCGGGCGGCTCGACTCCGAAGCGGCCGCGGACCGCGGCGCGGATCGCCTCTCGGATCTCGGCGTTCAGGGAAGCGGTCATGTCGGAGGGCACGTCGAGGAGAGGCTCCTGCGTCAGGTGCGGGCGGTGGGGGGCGCAGTATAGACAGCCTCCGCCCGCCCTTCCAAGGCGCTTTCGGGTATTTGACGGAAGCCCGGCCGGGCTCCTAGTGCTCCGAGGCTTCCCGCCGGGTGAGCCTCACTCCGACCGGGTAGGTGGCTTCCCGGAAGCCCAGCGCCGTCACGCCCTCCAGCAGGTAGTAGTACTTGCGCCCTGCCTCGGGGGGCTCATCCATGAACATGTAGGCCATCTCGTCAGGGCCGCCCGCCGCAGGGATGAGGAGCTCGTTGATGGGCTCGAAGCCGGAGAATGCGGCGCGGCTGCGGTAGAGACGCCACCCGAGCATGTCCACCTCCCGTTCCGTGTTCCACCGGAGGGCGACCGTGCCGCCTCCTTCGTCGCCGGCGGAGAAGAGCATCAGATCAAAAGGCACGAGCGCGTCATAGGACGCTTGGAGACGGAAGCTCGCCGGGCCTTCTCTTTCGCTTCCCAGGTTCTGAACGACGGCGAAGACCCCAGAGAGATCCTGCCACGGGATGGCCGCGCTGCCGAGCCCGTCGACCACCTCCATGACAGCAAGCCCCGGGCGCCCGCCGAGCCATGAAGGCAGCGTCAGCAGGGTGACGTCCCATCGCACCCGGGGATCTCCGTCGAAGTGCATGAGCCACCCGCCGGGAGCAGGATCCGCAGTGAGCTGCAGCACCTCGCCGCCCAGGACGGCCATGGGCCCTCGACCGCTCCAGCCCTCCGCATCCCTGCGGGAGAGCTCGCTCGATGGAGCCCGAAGCTCTCCGCCGAATGAATAGTGCGCGCCGTCGTCCATCTCCCCCAGGAAGACGTTCCAGATCCTGAAGGCGCGGACCTCCTCCTCGAGGGTGGTTCCGCGCGTCCGGGCGAGCGCGTCGTCCATGGCCTGACGGGTGTTGTTGCCGGGGAGGGCTGCCATCTCTTCCCAGGCCATCCCCAGGACGGAGGGAGGGGCGCCGCTTTCCAGGAGGTAGTGAGGCCACAGGAAGCTGCCTTCCCAGGCTTCGATCGCGCGGGGCTCGAAGCCGCCCGATGAGGCTTCGAGATAGGAGGCCACGGCGCCGGCTCTCGCCCCGGCCCCGAAGCCCCGGGGATCCTCCGCCCAGACGGCGTGAGCTTCATACCACCATGGGGATTCGTCGGCGGTCAGCTCGAGCTGCAGCAGATGGGCGATCTGGTGGCGCAGGACTGCCTCACCCTCCGCGCCCTTCACGCGGCGGCTGTCGAGGATCAGGACGGGCGGACCGTCCGCGCTCCAGACGTAGGCGGCCAGCGTGCCGGGCAGGTCGGCGATCTCCACGTCGTGGATCGGCTCGTCCCCGTCAGGTCGTGAGAGCGGTGTGCCCGTCTGCTCGAAGCTCCGGAGCACTTCCCGGCGGGCGAGATCGAGTCGCTCGAGCAGGCGGGTCGCCTCATCGGGCACGCCGTCGAGGTCCCCGTCTTCGGGCTCCAGGAGCGAGCGTCCACGATCGACTCCCGCGCGCAGCCGGAAGGATCCCGGCGAGGGATGGGGTTGAGACGTCGCGAGAAGCGGCAGAGCGTCGCCCGATGGGCCGAGGCGGCGGAACATGGCGGCGCCCTCCCCCTCCAGAGGCGGCCTGGCCTGCTGGAGAGCGAGAAGAAGGGGCGTCGCGCACCGTCCAGGGTAGGGCCGGCCCTCCAGGAAGAGCTCGAAGACCTCGCGGCGGCTTCCGGCGGAGACCGAGGCAAGGTCACCACCCGGGCGCAGGCGCTCGACGATCTCGTCAGGTCTCGGGAGGGGCTGGGATGTGGAGGCGCCGAGCGACAGGCCCGAAACCGCCGCCGAGAGGGCCGTCAGGACGGCGAAGGGGGTCACCATGGACGGCAAGTTCCAGCGATTCAGCATGTTGGGGAGGGACTCCTGACGAATGGCGAGTATAGAGACCCCCCGAACAGGGCGTCAAGGCGGGCCTCCCGTCCGGATCGGCCCCGAAAGGCGGGGGCGGAGGGCCGTGCACGGGAGGGTGGGGTCGATGGCGAGGAGGTGGTCCGCCGGAAGGGGTGGGCCTTGCGTCCCGGAGGTCCGAGCGTCAGGTCGCGTGGATCAGGACCGCCGTGATGTTGTCCTCGCCGCCCTGCTCGTTGGCGCGCTCGATGAGCTTCTGGACGCCCGAATCCATGTCCTTTCCGACCTCGCCGATGATCCTGAGGATCGACGCGTCGTCCACCATGGTGTTGAGGCCGTCCGAACAGAGCAGAATCGTGTCACCCACCTCGAGGGGCTTCTCCACGAGGTCGACCTGGACATCTTCCTTCGAGCCGAGCGCCCGCGTCACGACGTTGCGGAATGGATGGCGCAAGGCGTCCTCGCGCGTCAGGAATCCAAGCTTGATCTGCTCGTTCACCCACGAGTGATCACCGGTCACCTGGGAGATCGCTCCGTTGCGGACGTGATAGGAGCGGCTGTCACCGACATGCGCCACGCAGGCGGTGGCGTCGCTGATCAGCACCGCGACGAGGGTCGTTCCCATCCCTTCCAGGTCGCGCCGCTGCGCGATGGTGTCGATGATCTTCTGGTTGGCGATCCGGATGGAAGTCTTGAGACGATTGGAGGCGACCGTCAGGCTCGTGTCGTACTCGTAGGGCCAGGTGATCTCGGCGTCCCTGCGCGTCGAGGCGATGAAATCGGCGATGGCATTCACCGCGATGCGGGAGGCGACCTCACCGGCCGCGTGCCCTCCCATGCCGTCGGCCACGACGAACAGCTCGTCCTCCTTGACGATGACGTAGCTGTCCTCGTTGTGCTCCCGTTTCCGGCCGACGTCGGAGAGCCCCGCGTGGACGACCTTTATCGAGTTCCTGGCCACCATTCTCCCCAGAAAACAGGCGAGGATACTTGCAGGGCCTCTCTCTGTCCAGCCGAGCGGCGGCAGCTCCTAGTGGGCGCGACTGAGCCGCTGCTCCAGGATTTTCTTTCCCATCCGGCGGAGTGTGTCGGCAAGATTCCGGTCCGTGACGAGGGTCTTGAGGTCGTTGACCGTGAGCCGCTTGAGGAGCTCCATGGCGACGGGCAGGGGAGTCTTGGGATTGCTCGCGAGGCCCTTGACGATCCCGTAGTTCTTCATCCAGTCGCGCCGTGCCGAGATGCTGCGCAGGATGTTGTCCTTGACGTTCCTCATCTTCGCGATGATCTCGACCTCCTGCTCGGTCAGCTTCGGGCTGCTGATGACGGCCACCTGCACCGACCGGTTCGAATCGCGGATGAGGATGAGCCTCTCCTCACGCTCACCCCTCGTGGCGAGCGTGATCTTCTCCGTCACGTTCAGCTTGAGGATCCTCTGGTAGACACCTGTTGATTTTTCGAGATCCTCGTCGAGAGGCTCGCCCGCCTCGTCGGCCCCGGCTTCGCCCGGCGGGAGAGCTGCACCGGCCCCGCCCTCGGGCGGCGTTCGGGGAGCCCCCGGTGCGCGCGGGTGATGAGAGGCATCCGGGAGAGGAGGCGGAGCCGCGGGCGCTCTGGGCTCCGCGACCGAGGGCCCGGCCTCACGCCGCGCGGCGGCCCGCTCCGCCGGGGCTCGGAAGAAATGGTGCCTCACCTCCTCGACCTTGGAACGCTGGAGGGGGGTCAACGTGGGATTTGCCTCCAGGGCGTCCACGAGCCGGGGCGCCTGGATGAGCCGCGTCTGTGCCGAGAGGAAGACGTCGAGCTTTTCGTGGGGGAAGCTCCGCGCCGCCGCCGACAGGGACTCGATGGGGGTCGAGAGGTTCGCACACAGGGAGGCGAGAACGCTTTCGTCGCTCGAGGGCAGGGTAAGCAGGAATGAGAGGATGCCCGCGGGGGTCTCCGGATCGGCGGCGAGGATGGCCATCTCTGGCGCGGGCCACTTCGCGAGGCTGTCCAGCGCCGTCTCGCTCACCTGGGGCTCGCCGTCCGCGGCGAGGCTGACGAGAGCTTGAAGCAGCTCGGGGCGCGAGAGGGGGAGGGCTCCCCGAGCGGCGGCGAGCTTCACTTGAAGTGGCGCGGATCCCGAGAGAATCGAACGAAGGAGCGGGCTCGCTGCGGGTTCCTCCCCTGCCGCCCCGGCCGCTTCGGGGTCGTCCGCGGGGCCGCGGCCGCTCACCGGGAGGCTGCCTCCCTGATGCCGGCCGGAGGCTTGGGCGCCTCTCCCCCGACGGAGACCTCCCGGCGCTGAACGCGCTCCCCATCCTCTCCGAGCAGTGTCATCGGGGAACCGGAGGCTCCCACCTCGACGGCGCCTCCGTTGGCTGCGCTCAGGAGGATCGGCGGGCGGCAGGGGAAATGCCTTTCCGCCCCCACCCAGAGCTCTCCGTCGAACTCCACCCTTCCCGCGCAGGTCAGCTGGACGCGAGTCGTTTCCCTGGCCCGGATGACGATCAGGATCTCAGGAGCCTCCGTCTCGGCCGTCCCCGGGGGTGTTTCCACGCCCTCCGCTGCCGGGAGGGGCTCCGTCAGCGAATCCTCATCCGGAAGCGGCAGCGAAGGCAGCTTGCCCGCGCGCTTGAACCGGGCTCGCAGGGCAGCGCCGTGCGCATCGGGGTCCGGCGGCGCCGCAGCAGCGCCGCCCGACGGGCCGCCCCAGTAGATCAAGCCGATGAGCATGGCTGTCAGGAACACACTCAGCGCGACGGCCGCCTCGGGGGCGTGACCGACCGGCCGGGCCATGCCCTGGACCGGGAGGGGCCGTGAATCGGTTGCCTTCGCTGACTCCTGGCGCTCCGTCTCGGCCTTGAAGGCGTCGAGAGTCTCTTCGATGCCGATTCCCACGTGGCGGGCGTAGGAGCGGATGAAGCCGCGCGTGTAGGCGCCGCCGGGAAGCGAGCTGAAGTTGTTCTGCTCGAGGGCCTCGAGGAGGGACTTGGAGATGTTCGTCGCCCTGGAGATCTCCTCCAGGGATATGTCCCGAAGCTCGCGCTCGCGCTTCAGATCCTCGCCAAAGGAGGCCATGGGGGTCCCGACCCGAGCTGAATCTCAGATAGATGATGAATCGACGGCGTCCCCGGCAATGTAGAGACCCCCGCTCCGGGGTGTCAAGAATGAATGGCGCTGGATCCCGGATCAGGGGCCCGATCCGCCACCCCCCCAGGGTTGGCCCCGGCCGAGGAGCAGCCGGCGGCAGGCGAGCTTGACGAGACGGGGGGTCTCCGGGAGGTCGGCGATCCCCCTGAGATCCTCGGGCCGCATGGCGCTCAGGAACGCCATCGACACGGAGACGGGGGTCCGGGGGTTCCTCAGGAGGGCCACCCGGATGTCCCGCCGGGTGGACCAGCGGGGATGCCTCCCGATCGCCTCGAGGATTTCGGGGCGCGAGGTGGACCTGCTCGTGATCGCGAGAATCTCCGAGGAGGTCGCGCGCCCGTTCCAGAGAGCGGCCTCGAGCACCAGCGGGTGCGTCTCCTCCAGGAGCTTCGAGACGAGACCGCGCCCGGCCAGGCGGGCGAAGGTGATCTTCTCCCCCAGAGCCATCTCTCCCAGCTTCTCCCCGAGCGTCCGCTCCGCGACGCGGCGAAGGGGAGGGAAGAGCGCCTGATCCTCCGACACGACTTGAAGATCTTTCCAGAAGAGGAACCTGATGAAGTTGAGCCCGAGGGCGTGAGGGGTGCTCGGGTGCAGCACGAGCGCACGCTTGACCAGGTAGCTGCTCGTCCATGACGCGTCGGAGCCGATGCGCTGGAGAAGGGTCTCGTCGGCTGCTCTGTTCCGGAGCAGCAGGAGAACGTGACGCGTGGTCAGAGCGGGGTTCTCGACGGCACCCGCGAGATAGTCGCGCGGCGCGCCGGAGAGCTTGCGCGCCAGCTCCTCGGCGCTCGCCTCTCGGCCGGATCTCTCGGCCAGCGAAGGATTGGATGACATCGCGATCCCGCGTGAGGATAGCCTCTACGGACCCCTCCGAGTCCAGGGGCGCGCGGCGCCTGCCGGTGCTCACCGGTTTGACGCGCTTCATGATGGTAGTGTTCGCCGGCTGCCCCGGACCATCCGGGCGGGAGGTGGATTGCCATGGGGGGGATCTGCGGCTGGCTCGGGGCCGGCGTGCAGGGGAGTCCCGGAGTGGACGCCGCGGGCGTTGTCGGGATCATGAAGCGGGCCATGGCCCACCGCGGCGCCATTTCCTCGATCGATCCGGGCGTGGAGGGGGCGGCTTCGCCCATCACCTTCGCCTCGGACTCCCCGGACATGGACCGGGCCGCCCTCGGGCAGGCCTGGGATGGAGCGCGGGGCGACAGCGCGGCCTTCGCCTCGGCTCTGGAGGGCTCCTTCGCGATTGCCGTTCACGACCGGCCGGGGCGCCGCCTCGTGCTGGTGCGCGATCGCCTGGGAGAGAGGCCTCTCTGCTACGCCACGCCCGGCGGGGGCCTCGCCTTCGCCTCGGAGATGAAGGCCCTCGTGGCCGCCGGGCTCGTGCAGGGGTGGCAGGTCCGCCCCGAGGCTCTCGATGCCTACCTGGCCTTCACCTACGTGCCGGCACCGTGGACGATCCTCGAGGGCGTGCACAAGGTCCCGGCCGGCCACGTCGTGGAGATCGATCTTCCGGCGCACGGGCCGTGCACTCCCCGGCTGCGGCGTTACTGGTCTGCGCCGCCTCGTGAAGGACTGCGGGCGACGCCCGGAGAGGCACTCCGCCGGCTCAGGGAGGCGCTGAGAAGACGCCTTCCCTCGAAGGGTGGACTCGCGGCCTTTCTCAGTGGAGGCCTCGACTCCAGCCTGGTCGTCGCGCTGCTGCGCGAGGAGGGCTTCGCCGGCCTGCCGACCTTCTCCGTCGGGTTCGAAGATCCCTCCCTCGACGAGTCGGCGCACGCGCGGCAGGTGGCATCGCTGCTCGGTACGGATCACAGGGAGATCATCCTCCGCGATGTCGCGCCCGATCTGGTGGAGCGGGTCATTGCCCAGCTCGACGAACCCATGGCGGACGCGGCCGCCGTCCCCACGTGGATCCTGGCCCGCGCGGCCTCCGAGGTGTCTTCGGTGGCCATGACGGGAGACGGGGCCGACGCGCTCCTCGCGGGCGACCACTGGTTCCGGCGCATGCAGCGGCTGGACCGTCTCGTCCGGATGCCGGAGGCGGGCCGGAGGCTCGTGACGGCCGCCGCCTCACTCGGCGGGCGGCGGAGCGGCGCCAGGATGAAGGAGCTGGCGGGCCTGGCCGCGCTCAGCCCCTCTGATCGCTACCTGAAGCTCCGCGAGAAATGGACCCCTCAGGAGCGGCTCTCCATCTACTCGGAGTCGTTCCGTGCGCGGGTGGATGTCGAGCTGACGGCCCGGACCTACACGGGTGCGCCGGTCCGCTGGGAGCCGGGTGGATCGGTGGATGCCGCGATCAGGCTCGATTCGATCCATGGTCTGCCCGAAGACCTTCTCATGAAGGTGGACAAGATGGGCATGGCTCACGGCGTGCAGTGCCGCTCGCCCTTCCTGGATCGCGAATGGGTGGAGTGGGCTTCGCGGATCGATACACGGCTTCTATTGCGGTTCGGAACCTCGAAGCGCCTGCTCAAGCGCGCGGCGGCGGGCCTTCTGCCGTCGAGCTTGGTCTACAGGCGCAAGCAGGGCTTCCGTGTGCCGGTGGGCCGGTGGATGCGCGGCCCCTGGCGACCGCTCTTCGAAGAGGCCTTCTCGCCCGGGCTGCTGGCGCGGCAGGCCATCTTCGACGAGCGGGCGCTCGGCGCCCTCGGGAAGAAGTTCGAGGCCGGTCCGTCGAGCGCCGCCGAGGAGGGGAGGATCTGGCAGATCGTCTGCTTCCAGACCTGGTGGCGACAGCACTTCGCGTGATCGCCCCCTGCTCCAACTGCTGCAAGTCGCGGCTCGCGAGCAGGGGCAGCTTCACCGGACCCTACGGACAGGGGCCGAAGAAGTCCACGTTCACTCCGGCCACGGCGGCGCACGATGCATTGCTGTGGGTCTGACCATCGCAGCCGCAGACCGGGTCGTAGACTTGAGGGCAAAACCCGGGTTGCAGGACGCACACTCCCTTGGCGTTGCACTGGCCGGGCGGCTTCCTGCAGTAGACGGGCTGGGTGCAGTCTGCGTTGCTCAGGCAACCTGCGACAGGAGGCGGCTGGAGGAGCTTCTCGCAGGCTCTGCCCGCGTTCCCCTGACGATCGTCGGCCACCGCGCAGATCTCGACAGGATAGGTCTGGATCCTAAGGGCGAAGTCGTAGGGCGCATCCGTCCGGCCTCCCGCGATCTCGCCGTCGACGCTCGCGAAGACCTTCGAGACGCCGTTGGAGGCCTGCACGCTCACGGTGAGCCCGATCTGTTCCGGGTCGCCGCCGGGCTGCGTGAATAGGAAGAGGGAGACCTCGGGATGCCCACGCCCCATCCGGGAAGCGCTTCCGATTCTCTCCCCGTCTCCGAACGCGAGCGCCGGTCCCATGAACGCAATGAGCGTCGCGGCCAGGAGCACCTTGCAGGGTTTCTTGCAACATGTCATGGTCGACCTCCTTCGAACTCCGGAGGCCCGCCGCGCCTCCGGGAAACGCGGGTCCATCCAATGATGGCACACCCACCCTCGCCTCGTCCCCCACGCGTCACGTCGTGAAGGTCGTTTGCGGCGCTTCGGCCGGGCTTGATATCATGACCAGATATGACTGGGATAGGGTCATGAAGACGGTCAAGATCGCCGAGCTGAAGGCCCGCCTCAGCGAGCACCTGCGGCAGGTCCGCCGCGGCCGCACGCTGGTCGTCCTCGACCGTGACACGCCCATTGCTCGCCTGGTCCCCTACGAGGAGGAGTCCGGATCCCTCACGATCCGCCGGCCCGCCGGCCGCTCCCCGTCCCTGCAACGCGTTCCCTTGCCACCTCCCCTCCGGATCGATCTGGATATCGTGGAATACCTGGTGGCGGAACGGCAGGGCGAGCGGTGAACGCCTATCTCGATTCGTCCGTGATCCTGAGGATCGTTCTCGGGCAGCGGGGCCGGCTCAAGGAGTGGGGCTCGATCCGGGAAGGGGTTGCCAGCGCCCTCGTGGCGATCGAGTGTCTCCGGACGCTCGATCGCCTCAAGCGTCAGGAGGGGATTGACGATGCTCAGATCGCGCTTCGTCGTGAAGCTGTCTACCGGCTCATGGAGGAGATCCACATCGTGGAGCCCACGGGCCCTGTGCTGGCCCGGGCATCGCAGCCCTTGCCAGTTACTCTCGGAACGCTCGACACCATCCACCTCGCCACGGCGCTGCTGTGGCGCGAGCGGGGTGCCGCCGACCTGGTGATGGCCACCCACGACGTGGCGCTCGCGCTCGCAACCGGCTCCTGCGGCCTGCGTGTCGCGGGGATCTGAGCAAGTCGCCCGGAAGCTCGCGTGGCCCTAGCGCAAAAACCTCCCGGCCGCCTTGATGGGTGACCGGGAAGTTCATGAGGACTTGGTAGCGGGGGCCCGCTACCGAGGAACTCCCACCGGAGCCAGCAGCCCGGCGGCGAACTCCACGATGCGGCGGCCTCGCTCCTCCCACGTGAAGTCGGCGGCTCGCCGCCTCGCGGCCTGCGAGAGGCGGGCGCGCAGCGCCTCGTCCGAGAGCAGGCGCCTCAGTCCGGTGGAAAGAGCCCTGTGATCGTCGGGGGGGACGAGGATCGCCTCCCTGTCGTCCTGGACGTACTCGGCAAGGGAGGGCAGGTTGCTGGCGACGACGGGAAGACCGGATGCGAGCATCTCGAAGAGCTTCAGGGGCGAGGTGAAGTCGCGGGCTTCGACGGAGCCGCCCGACGGCAGGGGCACCACTCCGACCGTCGCGCGCGCGTAGAGGTCCCATACCTCCGAGGGCGGGACCGGCGGCAGGATCCGGAGCCTTCCATGGACGCCGATGGCGAGCCCGGCCTGGCGGAGCCTCGCGACGTCCGCCTCCGTTCCGGGGCCCACGATCGTGAGGGTCCAGGGATGCAGGGTCTGCATGGCAGCGACGAGCGTGTCGACGCCCTTCCAGGGCTTCAGCGAGCCGCAATAGAGGATGTCGATATCCCGGGAGAGGGAGGGGCGCTCGGGGGGCAGCCGCGTGCCATTGCCGAGGACGATCGCTGGCACCGCTTCGCGAAGGAGCGGACGAAGGTGGTCGAGCGTGGCCTTCTGCGTGCAGATGAGGCCATCGGCGGCGCCCAGGATGGATCGCTCGAGGGAGTCGCGGGCGTCCGTCCTCTCACGCAGGGCGGGGGAATCGCCCGCGCTCTCCTGCTTCTCCCGCGCGAGCGATGCCGAGACGTTGTGCGCCTCGAAGATCGTGCGCAAGCCGCACCGCCGGGCGTTCGCGACCAGGCCGGGGACGTAGGGACGCACCTCGCGGACGAAGAGGCAGGCTTGCGATCCGCGGGCGGTGCGGAATGCCTTGCCGGCCTTCAGGTGGAGGAAGGGCCAGGACCAGTGCGAACCGGCCGCGGCTACGGCGAAGCTCTCGGCGGGGGGCCGCTCGGCGGGAGGGATCCCGTAGTAGTCGAAGAGCGCGGCGGGCTCCGAACCTCCGGAGTGCTCGACGTGGAGGAGAACCTCCGCTCCCGCTTTCGCCATGGCCGCGCATGTCTGGACGATCTGGATGGCGTCGGCGCGGGGGGAAGGCAGTGGCACCCGATAGAAATAGAAGATCTTCACGGCCGCGGACGGTAGCACAGGGTGGGCGCTCCGCTGTAGGCGTGGGACGGAGAGTCGCCCGGAGCGAGGACGTGGCCCGAGTGGCAGCAAGCGGGGCCGGGCTCAGGTGATATATTCTGGGGCATCATTGCTCCAGCCATGTCGATGCATGCCGGGTGCGAAGGAGCGGGCACTCCTTGAACGTCCCTCGGGTCCTGGGATTCCATCCTCCTCCTCGGGAAGCGCCCTGCTCTTTCTCTACAGGGACGTGCTTCGCGTGGAGCTGGCCTGGCTGGACCGCATCGTGCGTGCCAAGCACTCCGTGCGACTACCCGTGGTCCTCTCCCGCGAGGAGGTCGCATCCCTCTGGATTCGAGACCATGAGTGACGCCGGACCTCTCAGGACTTCCCCGCAACTGCGGCAACATGCACAGCCGGAGGCTCCGCCCCGTCCGTTGCATCGCGCTGCTCGTATCCTGCTATCCGGCGCCCTCCGTCGGATAACTGCTGATCCTCCACCGGCTCAGTTGTCCAAACTACCAGTGAATGAGTCAGATGCGTGGGAATCGCCCCCGTCCCGGGTCCTCTATCCTGCAGCCAGCCACACGCTTATCCGGGTATCATCGAAGATGAAATGTAGTTAGACAGTTCTGGAGATGAAGAGCCGGGTGGGAGCGCGAGTCAGGGCCAGACGGGGTCGAGCGAGGCTTCACGAGGCGCAGCTCACGTCGGTTGCTCAGACAGTTGAGACCGCCTTCGAGGTGCGCCGTTCATTTGCTGTCCAACCGTGGTGGCGGGGGCACGGCAACGTCGACTGGAAACTCATCGCATCCGTCTTCCGACGTCAGGACCTTGAATCTCGGTCTGAACCGTCTATGCTCGGCCTTTTCATGACAGCGGCACCGAGCCGACAGGAAACGCTACCGGATCGCTCGGACTTCGCCTGGCTCTTCCTCGCTCGTCACCACGGCCTACCCACTCGAATCTTAGACTGGACCCAAGCGGCTCTGACCGCACTCTATTTCGCGGTCGTGCCACCCGACGAAATGCCGGGCGCCCTGTGGATACTCAATCCCGACCGTCTAAACAGGCGGTTTTCTGGCCGAAGCGGGATCTTCCTACCGACGGCCTCAGAGATCGCACCGATATTTCGCCGCGCCTTTTCGGGCGACAAGCCAGCCGGGAACCAAGTCGCGGCCGTCTGGCCTATGGAAGTCGACTTGAGAATGCTCCTCCAGCAGTCCCGCTTCACAGTCCACGATACTGGGAAACCCCTCGAGGGTCTGGTGGACGACTCGAACATACTTCGTAAGTACGTCATCCCAGCTGGTGCGAAGTTGCAGATCGGCGCTGAGCGCGAGTCGCTGGGGTTCAGACGTTCCTCGCTCTTTCCAGACTTGACGACGCTCGCCGCAGAGATCAGTGAATTGAGGTTCAAGAAGGAGTAGGGCACGGACTGTCTAACTACAGCATGAACCCGGCGGTGGGCGGGATGTTCGCGCCGGTATCGTGGCTGCGCTCGCCCGCCGCGGGTTATGCTGGGCGCTAGGCGCACGGGACCAGATGAACATGACGCAACGACTGAAGAGACCGCACCAATGCTCTTGGGCGTCATCTCTTCCGGCGCGCTACCGCCTCAGCTGTTCCCAAGGGTACTAACACGCATGACAAATAACTCGAAAGGCATCGTCTCGTGGCCGCAGGAGGAGCGGCCACGGGAGCGACTGCTTTCGAAGGGCGCGCAAGCGCTGACGGACGCCGAGCTTGTCGCGATCCTCATTCGCGTTGGCTTCAAGGGCACGAGCGCGGTGGAGCTGGGGCGCGATCTGTTGAAGCAGTTCGGGTCACTGCGCACCATGGTCGAAGCACCGGTCATCGCGTTGCTCGGCGTCAAGGGCCTGAAGAGTGCGAAAGCAGCGCAATTGCTCGCCGCGATGGAGATTGCCCGGCGCGTCTCGGTGCCGTCCCGCCGAGGGGAACTGGTCATCAAGAGCACGCACGCAGCGGCGGAGTACCTGCGCGAGCGCATGCGTGGCTTGGCTGACGAGCAGTTCCGCGTGCTCTACTTGAATCGCCGGAAGGCGCTTCTGGATGACGCACTTATTGCGCAGGGGGCTGTCGACTCGGTCCGGCCGCCTTTGCGTAGCATTGTTGCGCGTGCGTTGCAGGTAAGCGCGTCGGGAATCATCGCCGTGCATAACCATCCGTCCGGTGTCGCCGGACCGAGCGAATCGGATCGACTTCTAACCCAGGATCTTATTGCAGCCTGCCGCCCACTTGGGCTGCAGGTGCTGGACCACGTCATTGTCGGTGACGAGACAACGTTCAGCTTCGCCGACAGCGGATTGATGGACGAACTGGAACTGCTGTGCCTCGCCCCAGGTGAAGGGCGCAAGCCGTCGAAACTCTCCAGAGCAGGCAAGTGACATGAACGAGGCACAACGACACGACATTATTCGGCGCCTCCAGCAGGGCGAGGAGCTTTCGCCGGAGTGGGCGCGCATCCTCTTTCCACCAGACAAGCGCGAATACGAGCTCGTCTATCACGGCAAGGACCGCGAGGAAGACATCATCGCCAACACCCTTGCCGTGCCGCTCCAAAAGGTGCGCACCTTCGGTACGAACGGCGATGACTGGCACAACATGCTCATCTTCGGCGACAACCTGCAGGTTATGAAACATCTGCTGGACCTGAAGAGAGCGGGCACTCTACGTAATGCCGACGGGACCGACGGGGTGCGGCTGATTTACATCGATCCCCCGTTCTCGACGAAGCAGGAATTCAGCGGTGGGCAGGACCAAAAGGCGTATCAGGACAAGATTGCCGGCGCCCAATTCATAGAATTCTTGCGGAAGCGTCTAATCATGATACGGGAACTCCTCAGCGACGATGGATCGGTTTACGTGCATCTGGACTGGCGAAAAGGGTCCTATATCAAGGCCATTTTGGATGAGACCTTTGGTGAGAACCACTTTCAGAGTGAGATCTGCTGGCAACGACACGATCCGCACAATGATGCGGTGAACCGTTACGGCAGGATTCACGACGTAATCTACTGGTACACACGCTCCGACCAGCGCGTGTTCAACTACCAGGACATTGCGGAGCAGCTATCGCCGGCGGCCTTAAACGAATACCGGCTTGCCGTACTACAGAATGGTGAGATCGTCGACTGGGACGAGCACATCATCGAGAGTCATCGGCGCTTCAAACTGGATGATTGTACGGTCAAGGGAAGGAACAGAGAACGTCAGTTCGAATGGCGCGGAGCGACCGGTTCAGAGAAGCGCGTATGGCCCGCACCCTCGCCGGCAGCGATGGATGGGCTGGTGCGACGAGGCCTCAAGTACTTGCGCGGCGGCTTAAGAGGAGAATGTCCCGAACCTCTTCTCTACTTGCGCGATCCCAAAAAGGGAGTGAAGCGGTGCCGAGTCAGTTTCCTAGACAAACGAGAGGAAGAGGGTCAGCTTGCGCAAGATGTTTGGCTAAATCTGGGACGCATGAAAGGGGGCAGTAGTTACCCCACGGAAAAGCCAGAAATACTGCTCGACCGCATCATCCGGGCGTCTTCCAGAGAGGGGGACATTGTTCTTGATGCGTTTTCAGGATCGGGCACGACGTGCGTTGTGGCTGAGAAGCTGGGCCGACGATGGCTCGCAATCGACTGCGGTAAGCTGTCGATGTACACAATTCAAAAGCGACTCCTGAGCCTTCAGAGGGAGGTTGGGAATAACCAAGGCAAGCCCATCAAGGCCAAGCCCTTCGCTCTCTACAATGCGGGGCTCTACGACTTCAGCAAGCTCAAGGAACTGCAATGGGATTCATGGCGCTTTTTCGCGCTGCAACTCTTTCAGTGCCGGGACGAGCCGCACAAGATCGGCGGCATCCAGCTCGATGGTTACCTCAAGGGCTCTAGCGTGCTGGTGTTCAACCACCAGAAGCAGCCGGGCGTTCGGATCGACGAAGAGACCATCCAGAGCATGCACGAGGCGTTGGGCTCCAAGGTGGGCAGCCGGATGTTCGTCATTGCCCCCGCGCTTGTGTTCGACTTCCAGCAGGACTACCTGATGCTAGACGGCGTTCGCTACTACGCATTGCGCATTCCGTACTCGATCATCCACGAGTTGCATCAACGTGAGTTCGTGGCGCTCAGGCAGCCGGATGACGAGCTCGCCGTGAATGACACGGTGGACGCGGTGGGCTTCGATTTCGTGCGCCGACCAGAGCTGCAGTACGAAGCCGGTGCGAACAAGCCCAAGGGCGAGCTGATCCAGGACGGCTTCATCAAGATCAAAATCTTCAAGAGCGAAGCGGTTGTGCGCGAGTCCATGCGGAAGAAGGGAAACCGCGAAACATTGTCGATGGTGATGCTGGACTACGACTTCGATAGCGAGGCCGATGTGTTTGCTTTCGACGCGGTCTTCTACGCGGAAGCCATTGAGAAAGCCAACTGGGAAGTGCGCTTTCCCGTCGGAGCCATCGGGGATCAGGTCATGGCTGTGTTTGTGGATATCTATGGTAACGAAGCGCGCGAGGTCATTCCGGCCAGTACGTTCGGCGTCCGTAAAGCGAAGGCAGCAGCGAAGCGCGCCAAGAATACTAAGAGGACGAGGAAGTGAGCGGATGAGCACCAAGGGTGATCGCCGCACATTCCGGAACGAAGACCTTGTTCTGAAGGTCTCCGAGAATATTGACCCGGCCAGCTGGGACGACGCGAAGTACGAGGCGTTTCTCGATGAATTGTCCGGCTATCGGGAATACCAGAAGGACGCGATTCGGACGACGCTGCGATACCTGCTTGGAGGGAAGTACGCCGATCTTCGCAGCCTCGCGAAGGACAACTTCGACCAGAACACAGAGCTGCAAGAGCGTTACGGCTCGTGGGCGGCGATCGAGCGCCAGCTTCAGCTACCAGAACAACTCAGCTGCTCCTTGGATCAGGCCACCGGGAGCGGCAAGAGCTACGTGCTCTATGGAGTTGCAGCGATTCTACTGGCCGAAGGCGCCGTCGATCGGGTGCTCGTTCTGTGTCCGTCGAACACCATCGAGGATGGGCTCCTGAAGAAGTTGAACGAAACCGCTTCGCGGTAGCTCGAAGACGATCGGTTCCTCTCGTCGCTT
>CAZMRF010000057.1:0-34520 GCA_964568735.1 uncultured Acidobacteriota bacterium | reverse complement strand
ACGCGCACGTGGAGGGCCACGTGCACGAGGTGCCCTCCAGCATGAAGTACGTCCTCGTCGTGCTGGCCCTCCTCTCTCTGACGGGTGGGCTGCTCGGCCTCCCCGGGATCCACTTGCTGGAAGACTGGCTGGCGCCGGTGATGCCGAAGGCCGCTGTGCACGGGGCCGAGGGCATCTCGGGTGGCCACCACGTGAGCATGGCGCTCGAGATCGGGCTGATGGCCGTCTCCGTCGTTGCCGCGGTGATGGGCATCCTGGTGGGCATGCGCTACTACCGCAGAGGGCGTGGCGAGAAGGCCGATGCTCTCGCGCGCTCGGCCGGAGGCCTCTACCGGCTCCTCCACGACAAGTACCGCATCGACGAGCTCTACGATGCCACGGTGTTGAGGGCCTACTACGCGCTCTGCCGCGCCTTCAATCTCGTGGACGGCTACGGAGTGGATGGCGCGGTCAACGGCGCCGGCTCGGCGGCCGAGGTCTCAGGGAACCTCTTCAGGCTCTTCCACACGGGCGTCGTCAGGAACTACGCGCTCTTCTTCCTCCTGGGCGCGGCGGGGATCGTCTGGTACCTCATGGCGTGAGGAGATAGAGGATGTCGAGCATGCCCGCCATCGACTGGGAGGCCGTAGGCCCCTTCCTCTGTCTCAGCGCCGGGGGTCTGGCCGCCGTCCTCCTCGCCGTGGGCACGAAAGCGGTTCGCCTCCTCGCGGGGCCGGTCGCGATTCTCGCGGTCCTTCTCGCGGGCCGGTCGGTCTGGGTGCTCTGGGAGTCGCCTAGGATCGTGATGAGTGGCCTCGTGGCGGTGGACCGCTTCGCCCTGGCCTTCGACGTTCTCTTCCTGACGACAGCGCTGCTCGCGATACTGCTCTCCATGGCCGACCTGCGCCGCAAGGGAGTCGAGCACGGCGAGTTCTACGCGCTGATGCTCTTCGCCACCGCGGGGATGACGATGATGGCGGGCTCCACAAGTCTTCTTGGCCTCTTCCTGGGCCTGGAGATCCTGTCACTTCCGCTCTACATCATGTCCGGCTTCACGCGCCACCAGGAGCGATCCCTGGAGGCGTCCATGAAGTATTTCCTGATGGGCGCCTTCTCGACGGGATTCACGCTGTACGGGATGGCGCTCCTCTACGGTGCGACGGGGACCCTCGAGCTGCGGAACATGGCCGCGGCCGCCGCGATCTCCGGCGCCGGGGGCCGCAGCCTCCTGCTCGCCGGGTTCGCCCTGACGCTCATCGGGTTTCTCTTCAAGATCGCGGCCTTCCCCTTCCACTTCTGGCTCCCGGACGTCTATCAGGGCGCTCCCACGCCAGTCACCGGCTTCATGATCGCCGGGACGAAGGCCGCGGGCTTCGCGGCCATCTTGAGGATCCTGACGTCGGTCTTCTGGGGGGATGCCTCGGTCGCGAAGTGGGCAGGCCTCCTCGCCGTCATCGCCTTCCTGACCATGACCGCCGGCAACCTGGTGGCACTGGCCCAGAACAACATCAAGCGGATCCTGGCCTACTCGAGCATCGCCCATGCGGGATACCTCCTCGTCGCCGTCGTCTGCCGCAGCGACGATGGGATCTCCAGCATCTATTTCTACCTCGCCGCCTACGCCTTCATGAACCTCGGAGCCTTCGCCGTCATCCACCTCGTCGAGCAGACCCGCGAGGGGGACGAGATGGGAGAGCTGCTGCAAGCGTACGCGGGGCTGGGGCGGCGCGAGCCGATGACCGCGGCGGCGATGACGCTCTTCATGCTCGCCCTCACGGGCGTGCCCCTCACGGGCGGATTCGTCGCCAAGTTCTACATCTTCAAGGCGGCGCTCGACGCGGACCTCGTCCCCCTGGCGGTCCTGCTCGGCATCAACTCGGTCATCTCCGCGGCGTACTACCTGCGGGTCGTCCTCTACATGTATTTCAGGGAACCGGCCACCGAGCCCGGCCCCATTCAGGTCTCAATCCCCGTCACTCTCGCCCTTGCCGCTTCCGTCGCCGGCGTCCTCATCCTGGGGATCTACCCGGGCCCCGTGGCCGAGTTCTTCACCGGGATCTTCCGGGTGACCCTCTGACCCGGAGGGCGCGCCCTTCCCGAGGGCGACCTGCACGCCCCAGGGCACAGCTCTCACCTGGCGCCGATGAGCCCTCCGACGTATCCACGACGAGGCTGTCGCTTTATCTGAGAGCCCTGGCGCGGTGCGAAGCGTCCGGGCGCCCCGTTGTCGCATCGGATGACCTCGCGAAGGCCTCGGGCGTGAAACCGGCGCTCGTCCGCAAGGATCTGACGCAGTTCGGCCAGTTCGGGGTTCGGGGCGTCGGCTACGAGGTCTCCCGCCTCAAGTCACAGATCGTCCGCATCCTGGGTCTGGATCGCGACCACGGCGTGGTCATCCTGGGGGCGGGCAACCTCGGCATGGCCCTCGCGGACTCGAGCGGCTTCAATACCGGAGGCTTCCAGGTCCTCGCGCTCTTCGATCCCGACAGGTCGAAGATCGGGACGACCTCGCGGAGGGGCGTGCCCGTCCGCACGCCGCGAGAGCTCGCCGCGTTCGTCCGACGCCACGGCGTGGAGATTGCGATCCTCGCGGTCCCGCCCTCCGCGGGGCAGAAGGCCCTCGACCAGGCGGCCCGGGCCGGGATCCGCGCCGTCCTGAATTTCGTGCCGGGAGTCCTCGAAGCCCCCCCGGGCCTCCATCTCAAGTCGGTCGACCTGAAAGTCCACCTCGAAGGACTCTCCTCCCGCCTCACCCGCTCCCCGAAGCGCGCCCGGCCCGTTAACGCCGGAGATGCAACTCTCAAATAATCCACTCGCCACATACCGGTCGATTCGCAACTCGACATCATCGATCCGTCATCTTCCCCTTCGCCAATTCGAACTCTTCCCGAGGAACGAGCCTCTACTGAGCGTGCCTCTACCAGCTGAATGAACCAGACAGCCCGTGAAGCGCTGTGGGTGTTGCGGGCCCAGGCAGGGGATCGTGACGCGTTGGAGCTGTTGCTGAGAAGCATTCGTCCGTCGCTTCAACGTGTCGTACGGGGGCTCGTCGGGACTTCATCAGCGGATGACGTCGTGCAGGAAACGATGATCATCGTGTACCGAAGCCTCGGCCAGCTCATGCGACCGGAACTGTTCCGGCCTTGGGCATTTCGCATCGCCAAGCGAATCGGATTACGTCAAATGAAGAAGGAACGGCGGTGGCTCGATGACCCCGGAGAGGTCGCGTTGCTGGAGACCATCCCCGCACCTGGGACGCCTCCGAATGACGAAACGCTGGTGGAGGTGTTGGAGCGGGGCGACGTATCGCCGGCCAGTCGCACTGTCCTGATACTGCACTTTCAGGAAGGGCTGTCCCTGCCGGAGGTCGCAGCGGTGCTCGAGCTGCCGCTCGGCACGGTGAAATCACGGCTCGCATACGGCCTCTCGGTGCTTCGCCGAGGCCGCGGCAACACAGGAGGTCTCAATGAAGGATGAATCGGATCCGACGCTGCGCAACGTGCTGGACGCGATGGAACGGACGCACAAGCGCATCTTCGGGCTCGGCTGGGTGACAGTCGTGGCGACGCTCGCGTCGTACCTCTGGCTCGCTCACGTGTCGCGGGGAACTCCCGACGTCGCCCGCGTGATGCACGTCATATCCGCTGCGGTGGCGGCCCTGACATGCCTGATCACGTGGTGCACATTCGCCCTCGCCGTCGTTCTGACACGGATGGGGCGGCGTATCCTCCTGGCCATCGAGCTCACGGCCACGAGGCCAGTGGGGCGGCAGTGATGCGTCAATCGTCGCTCGTGCCCGCCGTCATGGCCGACTCCCGCTTCACGGCGATCCGGTTGCGAGCAAACGCGGCCGCACGAAAGCCCCACCTGACTTCGCGTCCGCGCCCCGAAGCGCCCTCTGCTGGCTCCCGCCCGGAATGCAGCCCTCAGGGGATCACCTCTCCACAAACTGGTTACTTCGCCTCTCCGAATCAGCGGCGTGTGCGGATCACGGCAGAGGGAGGAAGCTGTGGGGTGTACAATGACCATCAGCAACGCCGCCCGCCACGACACCCCCGTGGTACACAGGTGGTCGGGAGCATGCACAAGTAGATAGCGAGCTAACGATGGCATGCAGGTGACGGAGGTCCGGTGAGAATTCTGCGAGTGGTGAGTGGGCAGGCATGTATGGCTTTTGCTGTCCTTGTGGCGTTGTCGGTTCAGCCTGGCCGCGGAATGGCGAGCGAACCGGAGGCGCGGCCCGGGCCGCCGACAAGGGCGGAGCCGCAACGGGTGCTGTGGGATGATGGTGTGAAGTACGCCTATCCACACTGGTCGAAAGACGGGTCGCGGATACTCTACCAATCGAATCGGGGAGGGACGTGGCAGATCCACGTCATGACTCGAGACGGGTTGCACGGAGAGCAGCTGACTCAGGGACCGTCGAACAGCAACTTCCCGGACTGGTCGCCAGATAACGCGGCCATCGCGTTCGTCTCGGATCGTGACGGGAACGAAGAGGTGTACGTCATGAAGGCTGACGGCAGCAGCCTGGTGAACCTGTCGAACAACCCTGGAAGAGACATCCACCCCTACTGGTCTTCGGATGGCAAGACGATCCTGTTCAGCTCCACCCGCGATGGGAGCAAGTTCCAGATCTATGAAGTGACCCCTGGTGAGAAGGTGGTCCGACGGCTCGTCACCAGCGGCGATGACGACACCTGTGCCCGTGTCTCACCGAAGGGCGACCGAATCGTCTACCTGACGAACCTCTCCGCCGGCCGTGACGACATCATCGTGAGGAGCCGCGATGGCTCCGGCCCGGCCAACGTGACCGATGATGAGCCGGAAGACGGCTGGCCGGCCTGGACCCCCGATGGTAACCACATCGTCTTCTCCTCTCGGCGCACGGGCCCATTCTCGCTCTTCGTCATGAAGTCCGATGGATCGCAGCAGCAGCAGATTTCTTTTCCGTCGGCCGATTACTTCGATGGACGCGCGAACGTCTCGCCTGACGGGAAGCGGATTGTCTTCAACCGTGAGCGCGGCGAAACGATCGGGATCTTCGTCGTCGATCTTGAGCTGGCGGCCTCGACCACGGTTGGGTAGCGTTGGCCGGCCGGACGGCCTGCGATGGGTCGACGCATGAACTAGCGAACAGCCGACTACCCAACTAGCGTTCAGCCGACAGTTGGAAGGCCTGTCCAAGCGGGCGTGGACTGTGGCGCGTCGGAGTTTGCACCACGCGGGAGAAGAGTCATGGGTCAGCTTATCCGGTGTGCCTGGGCTCGCACGCCGCCCAGCATTGAGTATCACGATCGCGAGTGGGGGGTGCCGGTCCACGACGACAGAGTCCTCTTCGAGTTTCTGACGCTCGAGGGAGCGCAGGCGGGGCTGAGCTGGGAGACGATCCTCAAGAAGCGTGATGCGTACCGCAAGGCATTCGCCCATTTCGATCCCGTGCGCGTGGCGAGATTCACGCCGGCACGGATCGAGCGCCTTCTTCAAGACCCTGGAATCGTCCGAAACCGCCTCAAGGTCGAAAGCACTGTGCGCAACGCCAGGGCGTTCCTCGCTGTTCAGCGTGAGATCGGAAGCTTCGACGCGTACCTCTGGCGCTTCGTCGGGGGAGAGCCGATTGTGAATCAGCAGCGTTCGGGTCACGAGGTACCGGCACGGACTCGAGAGTCAGATGCCTTGAGCGCGGACCTGGTGAAGCGAGGCTTCAAGTTCGTCGGCTCGACAATCTGTTACGCCTTGATGCAGGCGGTCGGCATGGTCAACGATCACGCCATCGACTGCTTCCGGCACGGACGCGTCGGTGGAGGTCGAAGTTGATCGTGATTCAGCTCCTTCCCGCGGTGCTCAGCCTCCCGGTTCTGGCGGCGCACTTCCTGCGGGCCGGCAACATCTTGATGGTGGGTGTCGTGCTGGTACTGCTGGGGATCCTGGGGGTGAGGCGCCGATGGGCCGTGCAGCTTCTCCAGGTGGCCCTCGTGCTGGGTGCTGCCGAGTGGGTGAGAACGCTTGTTGTCCTCGCTGCCTCGAGATCGCAGGCCGGGGAACCGGTATCGAGGCTGATACTTATCCTGGGTAGCGTGGCGGCCCTGACAGCGCTCTCGACGCTGGTCTTTCGCACGGCTCGTCTCAGGCGCTGGTATCAGGGTGAGCCACCTGTCGTCTGAGCGGTGCCTGAGTGGGGATGAAGCCGAAGGCGGCGAGGCTCATTCCTGCCATCGGAACGGAGGTTGCTGGAGCGGATCGATCCAGGATTCCGGGGACGATGGTCATGGCAATGGCCTTTCTGTGGCTCAGATGCCGCCGACCATGACCGTCCTGGCACGCCACCCGGCGTCGTCTTCGATGGCGACCGCAAGGCCGGCTCCGACGCTCTCGAGCCGGGCCAGCAGCTCTCCCTTCTCGGACCAGATCGAGCTTCCTCCTCCAGAGGGGAGCCCGCCCGACGGGCCGCCGTAGTTCGCGAAGACGACGGCCATGGAGTGGCGTTCCGCGTAGGATCTGAGGCTCCCGGTTTCCTTCTCGAAGTCGGCCGGGATGACGAACATGCTCGCGAGGTAGCTCTTCGCGCCCCGCTCCGCTGCATCCCTGGGATGCGACGGCCGCCCCGTATCGGCGCAGATTGCCACGGCGGCGGTGTTTTCGCCGAAATGGACGAGCGGGTTCCGGTCGCCGGGATGAAAGACGGTCGCCTCGGCGGCAGGCACGATGCCGTCCGGACTCACGCTGGCGGGAAAGGCGCCCAAACGATGCTTCGTGTAGAGGTCGATCACGCGATCCGGGGAGAGGATGAACGCGCCGATGTGAAGCCGGGATCCGATCCTGACCGGGGCCCCGACGATCAGGGTCATACGAAAGGTGGACGCCAGCTCGGCGAGAGGGGACAGACGCGGATCGGCCTCCGAGAAGGCCAGCTCATCGGCGAGATCCAATTCGTAGCCCGTCAACGACAGCTCAGGAAAGACGAGGATCTGCGCCTGCTCTTCCGCCGCTGCGTGAACGAGTCGAGCGTGGCGCTCGATGTTGGCGTCAATATCGCCGCGGATCGGGACGGTCTGAGCAGCAGCTATCGAGCGAGCGCGTGTCACGCCGACAGGCTAGCATGACCCTCCAGGAGGCTCACGGATGGCTGCAAAACGATCTGTCGCAAGGGAGCATGTCCTGAACCATCAGGACGGGACCATCTGGGCTAAGGGTCAGACCGTCGACGGAGTGCCGACCGGGTACTGGGAATGGTACAGAAAGGACGGCACCAGGATGCGCTCGGGCTCTTTCGAGGCCGGCCAGCAAGTCGGGCAGTGGACCACCTACGATCAACAAGGTCGCATCTACAAGGTGACCACTATGAAACCAAAGCCCGAGGCCGGGTCCAAAGTAGCCAAGCGCGTCAAGCACATCCCACCTCGCAGCAGTACAGGGCGGCAGGCGAAACGTTCTCGATCCAGGGCCCGTCCAACATGACGTCGAGCGTGGTGCCGAAGCCTGTGGGATGGAATGGAATGTGCCAGCTCAGACGATGGATCTCCGCCGGCGTGCTGGTCGTGGCCGCAGCCGGGGTTGGCTGCCAGCAGAAGCACCTGGCAGCCTCGGCGCCCGATGAAGATCCAGTGGCTGTCGTGCGCCGCGAGCTCGAGGCTCGATACGCCGAGAATGAGGCCGGTTTCATCGCTCGCGACCCCGACCGGGTGATGCGGCTGCGACACCCGGAGTTCCACACGATCACGCCGGACGGAAACGTCTCCACGCGTGAGCAGATGTACGAGCGCACCCGGCAGTTCATCGGTCGCATCGAGCGGTTCGACAGCCTGACGGAGACGATCGTCGCGCTGACGCTCGAGGGCGACACGGCGCATGCCGTCATCGATCAGCGCACGGTGCGGCAGCAGCGCTTTCCTGACGGAGCGCTGCACGAAGTCCGGACCTCGGTCGTCCAGCGCGAGTCCTGGATGAGGACCCCGGAGGGTTGGCTCCTCTGGAGGGTCGACGAGATCCAGCCTGGCACGACGCTCGTGGACGGGAATCCGCTCCCGTAGAATTCCGGGCGACGTCACGCAGACGAGCCCGTGCGTTTGCTTGCGCTCCGGGGCGCACAGCTCAGTTGCGCCTATGGCGCGCGATGTCCTTTCAGGAACTGCCCGCCCTGCTGCAGGTAGAGCGCGTCGACATGGCCCTCGGCATCGCGCAGGAAGGTCAGGGTAACGCGTGTCTTCGACGACAGGAAGCGATCCCGCGCGATGGGCTCGATGTCGTGCGGGCGACCGTCGGCGTAGGCCTGCAAGCGGTCCTTGCGCCGCACGACGTGGACCACGAAGCCCTCGGTGACGCGGTAGTCGCCGATGAACGGGTCGAGCGCGGCCGGGGCCAACGCGAGTCGCGGGGGCTCCGGGTAACCGCAAGGCTCCAGCGGCCGGCTCGGGTCGAGCAACTGCCAGGCCACGTCGCCGAGCTGGCGGCGCGAGTTCGACAGCACCACAGCGCCGCGACGGCGCTGGGGATCGTAGGCGACGAAGGCGCTGAATCCATCGATCCGGTCGCCCCCGTGGTAGATCAGCGGCCGGCCTTCCTGGCGATCGATGTCGTAGCCGAGGCCGAGATACGCCACGTCCAGATTGGCCGCTCGGCGCGGCTCCGTCGCGACGTCGAAGGCCGCCCGGAGCACGGAGCCATCCGGCGCCATCGCAGCGGCGACGAAGCGCAGCAGGTCGTTGGCGCTGGAACGGATCTCGCTCGCCCCGGGAAAGGTCTCCAGGCCCGTGGTCGGCGGCAATGGCCGACCTCGCGCATCGTACCCCACGGCCAGCCTCGCGGCCCTGGCGCCCTCGACCGCAATCACCGTGTCCGCAAGTCCCAACGGCCGTGCGATGCGCTCGTACAGGAGTGTGGCGTAGTCGCGGCCGCTTTGTCGCGCGATCAGGTTGCCGAGAACGGCCACGCCGACGTTGGAGTATCGAAACGTCTCGCCCGGTGCGTGTTCGAGCTTCGCGGCCGAGAACAACGCCCAGCCGTCGTCCATCGCGTACGACTCGCCAGGGCGGTAGCCCTTCGGATCGCGCGGCAGACCGGCGTAGTGGGTGGCGAGGTCGAGCAGCGAGATGGCCTCGCCGCCTTTCGGCACTGCGATTCCCGGGGGCAGGTAGATCGAGGCGCGATCGTCAAGCGCCAGCTCGCCGCGCAGCGTGGCGTCGGCCAGCAACAGGCCGGTGAACAGCTTGCTGACCGAGGCGATCTCGAACAGCGTATCGCCGTCGGGCGCGACACCGCCCTCGTTGGCGCGACCCACTCCGACCACGACGCGCGCGTCGCCTTCGATCACTCCGGCCACCATGCCCCCGGGCGCCTGGGCGCAGGCCATCCGCTGCTCGAGTACCTGACGAAGGTCGGTCTCGCCGGGCAGAGCCGCCCAGCCCATCGCCGGCTGCAGCGCCAGGAGCCAGAGCCACAGTCCTCGACGCACTGCGTTACGAACTTCCATAGACGAATCTCCCGTCAGTTGCGGACCTCTTTCGCAGTCGTCCCGGTTTCGCGCGAAGGTGCGCTCGGCTGATTGGGCGGGCTTGCATTCGCCCCCCGCGACGCGCACGTTCCGAGAGAGGTGCATGTCCTCTTCCCCTGGAGACGGGATCGTCCGGGCGCAGGGTCAGATCAGTCCGCGCCGGAGACGCGCGAGTGGGTAGAAGGTGCCGCGCCAGACCACGCCTCCCCTGCGGTAGGTCATGAAGACCGATCGGTAGAGGATGTAGACGAGGATCAGGCCTCCGAGCGGGATCGTGAGGCCGTGCAGCGGAGAGAGGCCGCGCACCTGCTTCGCGCCCCGGATCACCCGGACCATGCAGCCCATCGTGGCGGCGCATGCGAGGCGCGTCTCCCATGGGCCCACGAAAAGCCCGATCGCCGGCCAGGCGGCGCCGCCGAAGATCATGAATGACGCCAGGAAGGCGAGGATCGGGTTGAACCTCAGCGCGGCGTACATGTTTTTCGTCAGCCCCTGAATGGCTCCTCCCAGCCCCTCGATCCAGCGAAGCGACACCATCCCCGCCGCCGGAATGCAGGACTGCTTCGCGCCGCTCTTCTTGAGGAGCTTGCCGAGCATGAGGTCGTCCACGACCTCGAGGGGCATCGCCGCATGGCCACCGGACTTCCGGTAGGCTTCGGCCCGCACCATGTTGAAGGCCCCGATCCCCACGAAGGCGCGGCTCCGGGGATTGGAGATCCTCGCGGGCGACCACCGGAAGGCGAAGAGGAGCCAGAAGAAGCCCAGGAAGACCTTCTCCCAGAAGCCTTGCGCGATCACGTCGGGCATCACGACCAGGTGATCGGTGCCCGTGCTCTCGGCGTAGCGGATGGCTCGCGCGAGGGACGACGGCTCGAAGTGCACGTCGGCGTCGGTGAAGAGGATCCACTTGCCGGTGGCCTGAGTGCTGGCCAGGTGCATGGCGTGGCTCTTGCCGAGCCAGCCGTCGGGCAGCTCCCGGACATGGACGACCCGCAGGCGCGGGTTCTCCTCCGCGAGCTGGTCGAGCACCTCGCCGGTACCGTCCGTGGATCGATCGTTGACGGCGATGATCTCGAGGTCGGGGTAGTCCAGGGCGAGAAGCGTCCGCATCGCCGCGGCCACCGTGGATGCCTCGTTCAGAGCGGGCACGACGACGGAGAGGCGGGGCAGGGGAGCCGGCCCCTCCGGGGAGAGCCTGTCCAGAGCCGGCACACGGTCCCACCCGCGCCACAGGTTGATGGCCCGCTCGATCCACCGGGCAAGGACGAGGAAGACGAAGATCCTGTAGGCCAACATGTTTAGCCGCTGCTGCCTCCGCGCGAGACCTCCGCGCAACCCCGCGCCGCGCCCCCTTGCGCTCTCCTGTACTCGGAAGGGGCGGTTGGATAGACTGCGGATTCTAATCGAGCGGCAGGGCCTTGGGGTCCTTGACGGATCCTCGGTGGATGGAGCGAGCGGTACTCGTCCGGACGCCTGGCCTTTCACGATCTCGGAGGTCATTCGAGCCTTGGTTGAGCAGGCAGTCCCCAACCTGCGACGAAACCTCGACGCAGTGCGTCGTCTCGCGCCACGGCTCGTGCTCGCAGCCGCCTTCTGCCTCGCCGCCGCCGGGTGCGGGCTGGGAGCGCCGGAGGGGCGCGTCCTCGTCATCGGCCTGGACGGGATGGACCCCCGCGTCGTGGACCTCCTGATGTCCGAGGGGAAGATGCCCGCCTTCGCGCGGATGAGGCAGGAGGGGGCCTACGGCATCCTCAAGAGCAGCAAGCCGCTCCTCAGCCCCGTGATCTGGACGACGATCGCGACCGGAAAGACGCCGGACCAGCACCACATCGGCCACTTCACCGCCGTGAACCAGATCACCGGCGAGCAGCTCCCGGTCACGAGCCAGATGCGCCGGACGAAGGCTCTGTGGAACATGGCCTCCGAGCGCGACAAGAAGGTCTCCGTCATCGGATGGTGGGCCACCTGGCCCGCGGAGACGGTGAAGGGGACGATCATCAGCGACCACCTCTGCTACCACTTCCTCTTCGACGACGGCTTCAAGGACGGAGGGCCCGATCCCGGAGGGAAGACCTGGCCGGCCGGTCTTCTTCAAGACGTCGCACCCATGGTCATCCGGCCCGGCGACCTGACCCCCGAGGACATCGCCCCCTTCGTCCACGTCTCCGCCGAAGAGTTCGCCCGCCCCTTCAGCTTCCAGGACGAGCTCGGCCACTTCAAGTGGGCGCTGGCCACGGCGAGGAGTTACCGGGACATCGGGCTCCATCTCTGGCGGCGTGACAATCCCGACCTGATGATGCTCTACATCGAGGGAACCGACTCGACCTCGCATCTCTTTGGCCACCTCTTCCGCGCCGAGGGGCTCGCCGGGGAGCTGGCCGAGCAGCAGCGCCGATACGGAGGCGCCGTGGAGCAGATGTACATCGAGGCCGACAGGATCGTCGGGAAGTTCCTCGAGGCTCTCGACGACAAGACGACCCTCATCGTCGTGTCGGACCACGGGTTCAATCTCGGCCAGCTCCAGGACGACCCGAGCCGCACGCGCGACATGAGGCGCGTCAGCGAGAAGTTCCACACGCCCGAGGGGATCATCTACATGTTCGGCAACCGCGTGAAGACCTATACGCGGCTGGAAGACGCGGCGATCCTCGATGTGGCGCCCACGGTGCTCGCCCTGATGGGGCTGCCGCCCGGCTCCGACATGCCGGGCCGCGTCCTGACCGAGGCCGTGGACCTGGAGGCGCCCGTCCGCGTGCCGAGTTGGGAGAGCGGCGACCGAAAGGGCGTCGAGATCGCGGACGAGGACAAGAAGGTGGATGAGGAGATTCTCGAGAGGCTCAGGAGCCTGGGCTACCTCGACGCCGAGTCGCCGACGGGCGACAGGAATCTCGCCGCGGTTCTCTTCGAATCGGGCAAGTACGAGGAGGCCGCTGCCGCCTACATCAAGCTGGTGGAGGCGGATCCCGAGGACGGCGGATTGAGGACGAGCCTGGCAGGCGCGCTGGGAGCCCTCGGCCGCTACGACGAGGCCCTCGAGCAGCTCCAGAGGGCCATCGATCTGCAGCCGCTCAACCCGGAGGCCTACCACAACCGGGCGGTCATCCACGAGAGGCGGGGCGATGGGGCCGCGGCCGTGCACGACTACCAGACTGCCCTGAGGTACAACCCGCAGTATCAGCCTTCACGCGACTCGCTCGTCCGCCTCGGAGCGCCGGAGAGGCCCGCGACTCCCACGACGCCCGAGCAGCAGAAGGCCTGGAAGCTGGCCGAGGAGGCGGGCGCCGTCGCCCGGCGCGGCGACTACCGCGCGGCCATGGCCCGCCTCGATGAAGCGCAGAGGATCGCGCCCGAGTTCGCGCTCGTCTACCAGTACCGATCGAACGTGGCCTACCTGATGGGCGATCGCGAGGGCGCGATCACGGCGCTGAAGAAGGGCCTCGCGCTGGAGCCCGACAATGCGCTCTTCAAGGAGAACTTGAAGCGGCTTCAGGAAACCCCGCGCTGAGCGGCCCAGCGCGCGGCAGCCTTCCGCTGCCAGACCGGCTCATCGCGGCGGGCATCGCGGCGATTCTCTTCACGATGTACGCCGCGGGATCATCGCGCACCATCTACGTCGGCGACAGCGGAGAGCTGGTCACGGCCGTCTACCTCCTGGGCATTCCCCACCCCTCGGGCTACCCGCTCTACGTCATGCTTGGGAAGCTCTGGACGCTGATTGTCCCCGCAGGCTCCGTGGCCTTCCGGATGAGCCTCTTCAGCGCGGTTTGCGCCGCCGGGGCCTGCGCGATCCTCTATGTCACCGGACGCGCTATGCGCCTGTCGCGGGGGGCTTCGTTCCTCGCTGCCCTCCTTCTGGCCTTCGCTCCCAGCTTCTGGGCCGAGGCCAACATCCAGCGCGTCTACACGCTCAACGCGCTCTTCCTCGCGCTGGTGACCTGGGCCGCCTGGCGCTGGCACGACCTGCGCAGCGAAGAGGACTCTGATCGATGGCTCATTCTCGCCTTCTTCCTCTGCGGTCTCGGAGCCACGAATCATCTCTTCATGGGGCCGGCCGCGGTCTGCCTCGGAGTCTTCGCCGTGCTCAGGTCCCCGGCGATTCTCCACCGCCCCCGCACGATCCTCCTCTCAGGCGCGGTTGTCGCGCTCGGGCTTCTCCCATACATCTACCTTCCGCTCCGCTCGAGGATGAACCCGCGCCTCGATTGGGGAAATCCAGAAACGCTCCGGGGCTTCATGGACGTCGTTGGTAGGGGAGACTTCTGGGAGCGGGCCTGGATCGAAGGGCCCATGGATCTCCTGCCCATCTGCGCCGACTATCTGAAGGGGCTCGGAGGGGAGCTGGCCTGGGTCGGACTGGTGTTGATGCTGGCGGGGCTCTTCGCCTGGCGGAAGCTCGGCCGCTTCGTCCTGTTTCCGGTGATGGTGATGGGCGCGAACCTCGCCTCGATGGCGCTGCACGGCTCGCGAGTGGACATCTTCATCTGGCACCGGTACTACATCCCTACATACCTGATGGCCGCGTTGCTCGCAGCAGCGGGGTGGGATCTCATCGCAGGGCGGCTTGCAGGATCAGTTGGCGGTGTCGACGATCCTGGGCTGGCCGCGGGCCAGGATACGACGGGTGGGCGTGGTTCGGACATGTCCTGGGAGGGAGGGCCGGCTCCAGCGGCGCTGGGAGTGGGCGCACGAGCTGGAGCCACATCCCACACCGGCCTGGGGCGACGCGCGGTCCCTTGGGTCGCCCTCGCCCTCCCGTGCTGGCTCCTGGTCACGGGATGGAGTCAGGTCGATCGAAGCCGCTATCGCGTCTCGGAGGCCTTCTCGCGCACGGTGCTCGAATCGCTGCCTCCCGGGGCCCACCTGATCGCCACCGACGACAACATCCTTTTCACGTCGATGTACCTGCACCTGGTGGAAGGGGTGCGCCCCGACGTGAATCTGATCCTGCAAGGGGTCGGCGGCGCGCAGCTTCCGCCGCTGAAGTTCAACCCGGACGAGGACCCGGTCTACTTCACGCACCACCCGAACTGGAACCAGCCGGGCCTCGAGATCGTGCCCGTGGGCCTCACATTCCGGGCATGGCGTGAAGGACGTCCCTGGCCCGAGCCGATGCGCCTCCCGGACCTCCTCGAAGGCGAGGACGATCCGCGTGTTCCCAGGGACCACCTGACGCAGAACCTCATCGGCCAGTTCCACTACATGAAGGGAGTGACGCTGGAGACGAAGGACTGGGAGGGGGCCGCGGCGGAGTTCCGCCGGGCTGCCGATGCGGCGCCCGACAACGACGTTCTCTACTACAACCTCGGCCTCATCTACAGGCGCGGCGGCCTGTTGCCCGAGGCCCTGGTGTGGTTCCGTCGCAGCCAGGCCATCAACCCGCGCCACCTCGCGAGCCACGACCGCCCGCGCGCCTCGGACAAGGTGATCGAGGTCGTGGAGGAGGCCGTGCGGCTCGAGGAGGTGGAGCGGAGCCTGATGGGGCAGCCGTCGCTCGCGGGACTGGAGCACGGCTCGCCCGAGTGGCACCTGGCGATGGCCGCCCTGCTCGAGCCCCGCGGCTACGTGGCGTGGGCGCGCGGCCACGTCCTCAGAGCCCGCGAGCGGGGAGAGATCTCTCGTTAAACCGGCGCTCCGGGTGACCGCCGCGCGCCCACCTTGTTCCTGCCTCCGCCGTGAGCCGGAATCACGATCCCTGCTTCAGAACGTGGCGTCCACCATGACGGTGGGTGTGAAGTCGTACTTGGCGGGATCGTTGTTGGGGAGGTCGTCGTCCCTGCCCTCGACTCGGATGTGGAGGACGGGCATGTTGGGATCTGCGGTCACGGCCTTCTTGCAGGCGCTCTTCCACTTCTTCTTGCTGGGCATCCAGGAGGTGACGGCCTTCCACCCGTCCCAGCTCTTGATCCGCGTCCCCTTCACGAAGCCGGGATCGCTGCCCGCCCAGACCCTGAAGCGCTCGAAGCGCCCCGTGTCCCAGGTGATCGTCGGGACGCTGGTGGCCGGATCCGAGCAGTCCAGCGAACCTCCGTCGAGGGGCGACGTCACGACGAAACCACACAGGGGGTCCGTGGGCAAGCAGAAGCGCTGGCCGAAGATCCCGGAGGCGTCCCCATCCTGGTAGAAGCTGTCCCAGACGACGACGAAGTCTCCGAGGCCGTTCATCGAGAGCGCGGGAATCCTCTGGTAGTCGTAGGTCTCCGTGTTCACCTGGAACTCGTTCCCGACGGGCACGCCGCTGCTGTCGAAGGCCTGGCCGAAGATGTCGTAGAAGGAGTTGGGATCCACCTGGTTGAAGCTGTTCCATGCGACGACGAAGTTGCCGTCGTCGTCGCCCGAGATGGCGGGCAGCGTCTGGTAGTTGGAGGTATAGGTGTTCACCTGGAGGTCGCCCGACAGCGCCGCGCCCGTGCTGTCGAAGCGGCGCATGAAGATCCCGGCGCCTTCGCCGTCCTGAATGGCGCTGTCCCAGGCGATCACGAAGTTCCCCATGGGATCGACCATCGCGACGGGATAGAGCTGGTTGAAGGTGGCGTAGCTGTTCACCTGGAACTCGCCGCCTGCCGGGGAGCCCGCGCTGTCGTAGCGCTGGCCCCTGATGCCGTCGCCGGAGCCATCCTGCAGGTTGCTCTCCCACACGACGAGGAAATCACCCGAGCCGTTCATGCTGACCCTGGGGTACTCCTGGTTGTCGGTCGTGTAGGTGCTGACCTGGAACTCCCCGCCGACCGGAGATGCGGTGCTGTCGAAGAGCTGGCCGAAGACGCCGTAGAGATCGCCGTCCTGGTCGCGGCTCTCCCAGATGACGACGAAGTTGCCGGCGTCATCCATGGCCACGTCGGGGATTCTCTGCCAGTCGGTGGTGTAGGTGTTGGCGACGAACTCCGAGCCGACCTTCGTCCCGGTGCTGTCGAAGAGCTGGCCGACGACGCCGTAGCCGTCCCCGTCCTGCCCGTAGTCGTCCCAGACGACGACGAAGTTGCCCGAGTCATCCATCGAGATCGAGGGAAGGCGCTGGTAATCGATGGTCGTCGTGTTGACGAGGAATGACGGCCCGACCGGCTGGCCCGTGGAAGCAAATCGCCTGCCGAAGATGCCGTAATAGGAGCCGTCGCGGCCGTAGTCGTCCCAGACGACGACGAAGCTGCCGTCCGAATGAGTGGCCACACGGGGGAAGCCCTGGAAGCCCGTCGTCCACTCGCTCGCCTGGAACTCGGTGCCGTCCGGGATAGGATCGGCAGCCAGCGCCGCGCCGCCTGCGAAGACTGCCGCGGAGGCCGCGATGACAGCGGAAGCGATTGTCTGAAATCGGATGGCTCTCGTCATGGGTCTGGGATCCCGGGCCTCGCTCGGCCGTCAGTTCGAAAAGGAGCGCCGATCATGTGAGCCGCTCCGGATTCCGCCCCTCGAAAGGTTCGGGGCAGGATAGAGCACGGGCGGCCTTCCGTCTAATCCTGCGCCGCCCGCGGCCCGATGGCCCGCTCAGGGCTGGACCGTCACCTGAGTGACATCGGTCCAGGTCGCACCGGCCGGATCCCGGCTGCCCCGGTCCCTGTCCTGGCCCCTGACCCTGATGTAGAGGGCGGGGTTTCCCGCATTGACCTTGACGGCCTGGCGGCAGGCCTTCCTCCACTTCAGCCGCGGCGGGCTCCACGACGTTCCGGTCACGAGCTTGTCTCCGCTGGAGATGCTCCTCTCGCTCTGCAGGCCGGGATCCCACGAGATGAAGACCTTGAACCTGTCGTAGTCCCCGGGGCTCCAGGAAATGAGCGGCTGGCTCAGGATGGGGTTCGTGCAGTCGAGGACGGCGCCGCCCGCAGGCGCCGTGATGGCGATGTCGCACTCGTCGCCCACGCCGTCGGCGTCCATATCGGGCTGACCCGGGTTGTAGATCGCGGCGCAGTTGTCGCAGGCGTCCCCGGGGCCGTCGCCGTCGCCGTCGGCCTGCGCGGGGTTGGAATCGACGGGGCAGTTGTCGCAGACGTCTCCGCGGCTGTCGAGATCAGCGTCGTCCTGGGCGGGGTTCGGGTCGTCGGGGCAGTTGTCGCATGCGTCGCCGTCCCCGTCTCCGTCAAGGTCGCCTTGCTGCGGGTTGAACTTCAGCGGGCAGTTCTCGCAGGCATCACCCAGGTCGTCGCCGTCCGTGTCGGCCTGAGCCGGATCCGGGTTGGAAGGGCAGATGTCGCAGACGTTTCCCACGCCGTCGCCGTCCGTGTCGGCCTGCGTGGGGTTCGGGTCGAACTCGCAGTTGTCGCAGAGGTTCCCGACTCCGTCGCCGTCGCCGTCGGTCTGGGTAGGGTTGGAAGCCGCGGGGCAGTTGTCGCAGGCGTTGCCTCTGCCGTCGCCGTCGGTGTCGGTCTGCGTCGGGTTGGAGTTGGAAGGGCAGTTGTCGCAGACGTTCCCCACTCCGTCGTTGTCGCCGTCGGCCTGCGCAGGATCGGGAATGAGGGGACAGACGTCGCAGCCGTTGCCCGCACTGTCATTATCGGTGTCCTGCTGCCCCGGGTTGTAGAAGCCGGGGCAGTTGTCATCGTCGTCGCAGATCGTGTCGTTGTCCGGATCTCCGAGGATGCAGATGTTGAGGTCGCAGAGATCGCCGATGCCGTCCATGTCCACGTCGGTCTGGGCAGGGTTGGAGCGGATGGGGCAGTTGTCGTCGCAGAGCTGGAAGACTCCGCCCGTGCAGGGGGCGTCTCCCGCCGTCCCGCTGCCGTCCCCGTCCTCGAGGATTCCGTCCCCGTCGTCGTCCGGATCGCACAGGTCGCCTATCCCGTCCATGTCGAGGTCGGCCTGGCTCGGGTTGTAGAGGCCCTGGCAGTTGTCGCAGGCATCCCCGTCGCCGTCAGAGTCCCCGTCCTCCTGGTTGGGATCGGCAGCGGCGGGGCAGATGTCGCACGCGCTACCGATCCCGTCCATGTCGGGGTCCGCCTGGGTGGGGTTGGAGAGGCCCTGGCAGTTGTCGCAGGCATCGCCCGCGCCGTCGGCGTCCCCGTCCTCCTGGTTGGGGTCCGAGACGGCGGGGCAGACGTCGCAGGCATCTCCGAGCCCGTCCCCGTCGCCTTCGGCCTGCGTGTTGTTGTAGACGCCCGGGCAGTTGTCGGCGATCTGGCAGGCCCCGTCACCGTCGGTGTCCCCGGAGGGGCAGGCGCTCGCGGGAAGGAAGCGGTGCGCTGCGACGTCGTGAAACGTACTTGTCGGACGTGTGCTCCAGGATACGATCGATGAGCCGCCACCCTCCATGGCGAGGGCTGGCGAGATCTGGTTGCCAGAGAGGGTGCTCGAGATCCTGAGATCCCCTCCCTGGGGGGATCCGGCACTGTCGAAGCTCCGGCGCAGGACGTCAGAGGAGGATCCATCGAGGCCGTAGGTGTCGCTCCAGACGACCGTGAACTCGCCGCCATCCCCGACCTCGACATCGGGAGACCCTTGATCCTCGTACGGATGGCCAGGGGAAACCGTGAATGAGGCACCGAGTGGAGAGCCGGTGCTGCTGAGTCGGAACCCCGCAATCCCGGATCCGCCCGACAGCGAGGGCCGGGTGTAGTCGGACCAGACCACGATGAATTCGCCCGTCGGCGCCGATGCTATCGCGGGGTATCCGTCGAAATCGGCGATGGCGGTGGAGATGAAGAACTCGGGATCTGGGGAACCGGCCGAAGGAAACCTCCGCGCGTTAACGCTGAAGTGGAATTCGAGGTTGTCGTTGGGATCGTAGGTCGCATAGTACGAGCCCCAGGCGACGACGAAGTTCCCCGCCGTGTCCAGGGCGACGTCGGCGTTGCGCTGGCTCCGGAGTGGCGCGGCTGAGATCCGAAGCTCAGTGCCCTCAGGCGCCCCGGTGCTGTCGAATCGCTGGCCGAAGATGCCGTAGTAGTAGCCGTCCTGGAAAGCACTCTGCCAGACGACGACGAACTCTCCTCCCGGAGCAGAGTCCACGGTGGGGAAACGCTGATCGAATGAGGTATAGGTGTTGACCTGGAACTCGCCTCCCAGCGCATTCCCTGCGCTGTCGAAGCGCCGGCCGAAGATGCCAAAATCGCTCCCGTCCTGTCCGTCGCTCTCCCAGACGACCACGAAGTTGCCCGTTCCATCCATGGCCACCGCCGGGAAGTTCTGGGAGAGATTCGTAACGTCATTGACCCGGAACTCGGGGCCGAGGGCGGCGCCCAGGCTGTCGAATCGCTGGCCAAAGACGCCGTACAGGCTGCCGTCCTGCCCGTTGCTCCCCCAGACCACGACGAAGCTGCCCGAGGACTGCATCGCGACTGCCGACAGAACCTGGTCGTCCGTCGTGTAGGTGTTGACCTGGAACTCGTTGCCGGTCGGGACGGGCTGCGCGAGCGCGAGCCCCGGTGCGAGCACGATCAGCGCGCCCAGGACGAGCGCCATGCGAGCGGATCGGGGCAGGAGGGGGGCGGGGCGGACGGAGCGGGGGCGGATCTTCATCTCTGGGCCATTCTCCCCCCGAAGCACCCGTGAGATCTAGCGCCTCCGGGGCCGACTATCTACATGGTGGTGCGAAGCCTGTTGCAGGCGGAGAACCAAGTCCTTTCACGGGAATACTTTGCCCGTGCCGACCCGCTTGCAGCAGAGGGTGGGTGCCATCTACATATGAGGGCACCACAGGCTCCGCACCACCATGGACAGTCGACGCTCTTCACCAGCAGGGGCGCCGTCAGGAACTAAACTCCTGCCTCGGAAGAGACTCTCGAAAACCACGAAAGAAAGGAATCTGCGATGACGAAGCAAGCCACCCCTCCCCCAGGCGGGCGATCGGTCGAGGCACGCATCGAGATCAAGGCTCCCGCCGAGGCGGTCTGGAAGGCGCTGACCGAGGCCGGCGAGCTGCAGCGCTGGTACTCGCTCGAAGCCCGTGTCCGACCGGGAAAGGGCGGTTCGGTCCGGCTCTCCTGGGGGAGCGACTGGGTCTTTGAGCGCGCCATCGAAGTCTGGGAGCCGGAGCGTCATCTGCGGACCGTCAGTGAGCAGCCCGCGCCCGAGGCCAGGAAGAGCTCCGGCAGGACCCTGGAATGGGCCTCGGCTCATCCATCGGAGGCTGCGGCGAGCGAAGCAGTCCGGATGACCGTGGATTTCTTCCTGGAGGGAAAGGGCGGCAGGACCGTGCTTCGGATCGTGCACTCGGGCTTCGGTCCGGGCCCGGAGTGGAACGATGAGCACGACGAGGTGGCCCGCGGCTGGCCCATCGAGATTCGAAGCCTCCGGCTCTACCTCGAGCGCCACAGGGGAGAAGACAGGCGGGTGACCTGGGTCCGCCGCACCTTCGAGGGCTCCCTTCACGATGCATGGGACCGGCTCGCCGCCCCCGGTGGACTCGTACGTGAAGGAAGCCTCGAGGATCTTCGTGAGAACGACGTCTGGAGGATCACGACGACGACCGGCGAGACGCTCGAGGGCAGGGTCCTCGTCTGCAATCCACCGCACGGATTCGCGGGCACGGTCGAGAACCACGGGGGCTCGCTCTTCCGCCTGATGGTCATGGAGTACTACGGCCGCTGCGAGGGGAGCCTCTGGCTGGCCGCCTGGGGGAAGGATGGGGCGCAGGCCGAGAGGGTCAGGCCCGGCTGGGAAGATCTGTTGAAGCGCCTCTATCCCTGAGCCGCCGCCACAGCGCGTGAACGGGGAACCCCGCCGCCAGGAGTGCCAGCCCCGCGAGGGAGCGCCCGGGGTTCTCCACGAAGAGGCCCGCGCTCATCGAGATGCCGGTAAGAATGACGACCGCCGGCACGGCCATGGATGCCCGGAGCCGCCCCTGGGCCGCCTCTCCGATCCCTCTTCTCCTCAAGATGATCAGCCCCGTGGCCGTCAGGGCGTAGAAGATCCAGACCGTGAACGAGAAGAGAGCCAGCAGGTTCCTGAAGCCCGCGGCGAAGAGATAGACCGAGGAGGTCGCCGCGAGGGCGTAGATCGCCCTTGCCGGAGTTCCCCTCGCAGGGTTGACTCGGCCGAAGAACTTGAAGTAGACGCCGTCTCTCGCCATCGCCCAGCCGAGCCTGGACGCGGCGAGGACGATTCCATGGACCGAGCCGAAGGTGGCGAGGACGACGAGGAGGGCGACGACCTTGCCCGAGGCTCCTCCGAGGCCGGCCTCGACCGCCTCGGCAAGGACACGATCCGAGGCCGCCGCGGCCTGCGGCGGCAGGAGGCGTCCCACGGCGACCTGGACCAGTGAGTAGACCGCGACGAGCACGGACGTTCCCATGAGAACTGCTCGTCCGAGGACCCGTTGTGGATCGCGAACCTCACCCGCGACCATGTTGATGTCCGACCACCCGTCGTAGGTCCACAGGATCACGACCAGGGCGCCGAGGAGGATCGACCATGGGAGCGGGGGCGGCGGCTCCGGCTGTTGCGCTTCGCTCCCCATGCCCGCCCCGGTGGGCTGCAAGGCTTGCGCTGTTCCGGGAGAATCTCCGATGTCAGCCGGATCGGCAACGAGAATCGCCGCGACGCAGACGGCGGCCAGGGCCGAGATCTTCGCGGCCGTGAGGATCCGCTGCGTCCACGCGGCCCGCCTGACGCCGGAAGCATTGATGACAGCGACGAGCAGGAGAGCGGCGGCGGCCGTGAGCGTCCGGGCCTCGGCCAGGGCCGGCACGATTTCCCCGAGGTACGAGCCGAAGATCAGCGCGATGGCGGCGATGGAGGCCGGGTAGGTGATCAGGAGCGCGGCCCATCCGCCGACGAAGGCGACGGCCTCGCCGTAGACGATGCGGTAGCAGACGTAGAAGCCGCCGGAGCGGGGGAGCCGCGCGCCGCACTCGGCGTAGACCATCGCACCGCAGGCAGCGATGACCCCACCGCCCACCCAGAGGAAGGCGCCGCGCGCCCCGGAGAGAGCCAGGGCGACGGCCGCGGGCGCCACGAAGATCCCCGAGCCGAGGATGTTGCCGACGTGGATGGCGACGACGTCGGTCAGCTCGAGCTGCCGCCGGAGCCCTCCCTCGTCGTCGGGGATGGGGGCGGGGGAGCTCGGTAAGGGGGGACCCGGTGCCATGGCGCCGGGCCAGAGTCTATCCGAAGCAGGAGGGTTGGCTACCGACTCCCGCCCCCTGTCAGGCTGCGGCTCGGCGAGACGCCGCGCCCCGGCTCTTCAGCGTGCCCGGCGGTATCGGGCGACGACGAGGGCGTCGTAGACGCTGAGGACCCAGAGGGCCCCGGCCACGAAGACGACACCCGCAACCGCCTGGGCGCCCTGCTCGGTGATCCGGCCGACCAGGTTCGTTTCGCGGAACCAGGTGGCGAAGGGCTCCAGGACGAGTGAGGCGGATGTGAGGGCGCCTCCGAGCAGGCAGGAAAAGAAGAAGAGGGCCTTGCCAGGCTGCGCGTTGCAGAGCTGCCCCACTCCCGGAAGGAGCGCGGAGCCGAGAGCCGAGACGATGGGATGTCCGATCCCGCCGACGCCGCCGCTGTCGATGGAGGCTCTGCGCCAGGCCTGCCCCACGTTGGCGAGCACGAAGAAGACGAAGAGCGCGTCGAAGATGACCAGCGAGGCCAGCATCTGCTGCGGGCTCACCTCGAAGATGTAACCCATCTCCTTGAGGAATCCCCACATGGCGGCTGCCGACCAGTGGATGGCCACCACCAGCATCTCGATGACGAAGAAGAGCAGACCGAGCTGACGCTGTCCGTTGAAGGCCTGCCCGGCACCGCAGATCAGGAACGAGAGCGTGCCGGCCGCGACGGGGCGCCACGAGCCGGCGGGGGCCGGGGCCCTCATCTGAGGCACCGCTCCCATCGTCGCGAATTCCGGCTGCCGAAGATCCGCGGGCACCGCGCGTGCGGCCTTGCGGAACTGCTCCGGGGGATCGACGGTCAAGACGTTACCGTCGTCGATGACGTAGATGTCGTCCTGCCTGGGCATGATGGGATGTACCTCCGGTAGAAACGGTCCGCAGGGGAGGCGGAAGCGGAGGGAATATAGAGCCGGCGACCCTCCGCGCCAGAACGCGCGGGGTTCCGCGCCCTGCCCCCTGGGGAGCCCCGGATCGACTGGCCGGGATGTCTCCGGCTTCGGAAGCTTCGCGGATCGGTAGGCGGATCTGTCGGCTTTCGCGAAGGCTCCCGTCGAAGCGTTGAAGGGGCGTGATCCCGGGCACGGAAGGGGCGACCCTCCTGCGGCCCCCCGGAAGCCCCTCCAGGCAGCGCCTCCCGGGGGCTCCCGGGGCGCGGCCGTGCCCGGAGCGGCCTGCCGTGGTATTCTCCCGCCCGCACTTTTGCCTCTCGGGAGCTCTCCAATTCGCCATCCAGAAGCCCGGAGTGACGGCGCCCGCCCATGAACGCCAGGAAGTTCGGCAAGTACGAGGTCATCGAGAAGATCGGCCAGGGCGGCATGGGCGAGGTCTTCAAGGCGAGAGACCCCCTCCTCAAGCGCGACGTGGCCATCAAGACCGTCACGGCCGGCGTCTCCGGCGACGACGATCTACGGCAGAGGTTCGAGCGCGAGGCCCAGCTCGCGGCGGGTCTGAACCACCCGAACATCGTCCACATCTATGACTTCGGCGAGGAGGGCGGGAAGATCTACATGGCCATGGAGCTCCTTCTCGGGAAGGATCTCAAGGCCGCGATCAAGTCCAATGGCCTGCCGACCCTCGACGAGAAGCTCGCCCTCATGGAGGACGTCTGCGAAGGGCTCGCCTTCGCACACTACCGTGAGATCATCCACCGGGATCTGAAGCCCGCGAACATCCACATCCAGCCCGACGGCCGGGCGAAGATCATGGACTTCGGCCTCGCCCGGCTCGAGTCCTCCGACATGACGCGCACGGGCGTGATCATGGGAACGCCCGATTACATGGCCCCGGAGCAGGTGCAGGGAGGGAAGGCCGATCCCCGATCGGACGTCTACTCGCTCGGAGCGGTCTTCTACGAGCTGATCGCGGGGCGGCGCCCCTTCCAGGCAGAGTCGACGCACGCCCTGCTCTTCCAGGTTCTCTACAACCAGCCGGAGCCCATCCAGAAGCTCGACGCCGATCTGCCGACCTCCGTGGTGGAGATCGTCGAGCGCGCCATGTCGAAGGACCCGGCGTCGCGCTTCCAGAACGGAGGCGAGATGCGCGACGCCCTTCGCAAGGCGCGCACTTCCCTCAAGGCGGGCGACAGCGACGCGACGCTGGTCGCGGACATGACGATGGTGGGCCAGACGCCCATTCCCGGCCTCCCGGGGCCCGCGACGCCGCGGCCGGGGTCCGGCCCGGTCAGCGGTCCCGGCACGACGCCCCGGCGCGGGCAGCCCGGAACTCCCATTCCCATGAGCGGAGGCATCTCCGCCTATCCGCACACGGCTACGCCCACCTCGCGCGGCTCCGTGGGGCCCGGCTCGGTGATGACACCCGGCAGCCAGGGCTTCGGCAGCTTCTCGCAGCCGACCATCGTCGTGCAGAAATCCTACGGCGGCCTCTACGTCGGGCTGGGAGTGGCGGCGCTGGCGATCATAGCCGTCGTTCTCTATGGCACCGGGCACCTCCCGGGGTTCCCTCGGGAGGAATCGGCCGCCGCGGCGCAGGTCAACCAGCTCCAGCACGATCTCCTGAATCGCGATCTCGAATCGGCCGCCGAGAAGTTGCGGCAGAGGGATTTCGACGGCGCGATGGCCGTCGTCGAGCGCGTGCTCGGGAAGGAGCCCGCCAACAGCGAGGCCCTCGGGATCCAGCAGCAGATCGAGACCACGCTCGCCGACCTCGACAGGAAGGCCGGCGAGGCCCGTGCCGCTCTCGACGCCGGGGATCACTCAGAAGCCGCCGCGATCGTGTCCGGAATGCTGGAGATTCATCCCTCCTACGGCCCGGCCCTGAGCCTCTCCAATCAGCTCGACGTGCACTTCAAGGGCCAGGCGGGCGGTGCGAAAGGCGAGATGGAGCAGGCGAAGCGCCGCGCGAACGAAGCCGGCGCCACATCCTTGAGCGGCTACGTGACCGCCGCCTCGGTGGCCGGCGAGGCCCAGGCGCTCTTCGAGCAGGGCTCCTTCGTGCAGGCGACGGGGAAGTTCAGGGCGGCGGCCGAAGGGTTCGAGGCCGCGCGGCGCGAAGCTCTGCGCCAGGAACAGCAGGCCCAGCAGAACAGGCCCGGGCCCACGCCGCCCACCCCGGCGCCGCCCGATCCTTCCGTGGCCGAAGCGGCCCGTCAGGCCATGACCCGTGCGCGCCGGCAGGCCGACTCCACGGAAGGCGCGGCCTCCCTGGGCAGCTACGTCGCGGCCGCGGGCCTCGCGCAGGAGGGGGAGTCACTCTTCGGCCAGCGGGAATACCCACTCGCCGCCGCGAAGTTCGGCGCCGCCGCCGAGGGCTTCGACGCGGCCCGGCGGGAGGCCGTGCGGCTTGCCCAGCAGAAGCCGAAGCCGCCGGAGCCGGTGCCGCCGTCGGCGCAGCCGCCGGCTCCGGAGCCCGTCCAGCCGCCGCCTCAGACGCCCGTCGACGAGACCGCGGCCATCCGCGAGGTCGTGAGGAAGTACGAGGAGGTCTTCGAGAAGAAGAACCTCGGACTCTACGAGCAGATCAAGCCGAACGTCTCCGCCAAGGAGGTGGAGGGCCTCCAGCGTGTCTTCGATCGGGTGTCCACCTATGACGTGTCCGTCGAGATCAACTCGATCCAGGTGGACGGCAACGAGGCCACCGTCAGCATCCTGCGGCAGGACACGATCGACGGGAAGAGCCGGCCGCGCATCAGTCAGACCCTCTTCCTGACGAAGTCGAGCGCGCGGGGCTGGATCATCGAGCGCCTCGGCCAGTAGCTGGTGCCAGTCGTCTGAGCCGGCCCGCGCCGTTCCCACGGTCACCGCACGCTAGCGTCAGAACGTGTAGTCGATGCCGATGACGCCCGCGAAGCGATCCTGAAGCCCCTGGTTGCTGAGGGAGAAGAGGCCGCTCAGGTTCAGCAGGAAGTTCCCGAAGACGTTCCACTTGATGCCGGCCGAGCCGTAGACCTGGGTCAGGTCCCCCTGCTCGCTGGTCCACTCCTGCCCGATCACGCTGGTAGCCGTTCCATTCATTCCCGGGCGGAACTCGAACTCCCGCTCGCTCAGTTGCAGCCGGTCGATGCCGAAGATCGTCCTGCCGAGGAGGTCGGCGTTGATGGACACTCGCTGGCCGAGAGAGGCGTCGAACCCCACGGTGTAGTTCAGCTCATTGGAGATCTCGCCGAGCACGGGCGAGTCGCCCGTGGACACCGTGTACCCGATGTTCCCGTGCGGGGAGAACTGAGTCGGCGGCCCCGACAGGATCACCGAGATCTTCGTCTGCGTGCTGCCCAGGCCCAGAAGCTCCTCGTCGTCGCCGGTCGGCAGTCGGAGATCTACTCCCATGGCCACGTCGCCGTTCGGACTGGACTTGATCCTCACCTTGGTCCGCACGACCACGTCCCCGATCCCGCTCGCGGAATCGCTCAGCTTCTCGCTGGCGAAGTTGTCGACGGCTGAAATGTTGGGGTCGGGATCCTTAGGGCACGAGTTGGGATCCTTGAAGACGTCGCAGTTGGGATCGAAGGTATGGGAGATGAACATGTCGCCCGAGGTGGCCAGGTCGTGGATCTCCTGATCGATCGTGGCGTCCATCTCGATCTTGATGACGGGGATGACGATGCCCACGTCGATCATGTCCGTCACGCCGTAGTTCGCGAAGGCGGCGAAGGTCTGGGTCTTAAGATCGATGTGGTAGTTCGCCGAGACGAAATCGCCTTCGAACCATGGGTTGAGCGTGCTGCCGTCGCCGTTGAGGTCGGCATGGATCAGGTTGACGAAGAACTCGCCCTCCTGGAGGCCGATCCCTTCGAACTCGTCGTACTCCGAGTAGATGTAATTGAAGCCGAGGTTCAACTTGCCCTTCCCTGACGTCACGGCGCGCTCTCCGAAGAGGGGGCCGAAGGACTCGGCGCTTCGATCGTAGACGCCGAGAGCCGGGTCGAAGGTGTAGGTGAATCCACCGGAAGACGAGCCCAGGGGCAGAGTCGCGACCTGTGTCGCGATGCCGCGGTTCAGCAGATCGAGGGTCTCGAGAGCGACGGGCTGCGTGTTGAAATGGGCGGCGTGGCCCGTATTGGACAGGATGAGCGGGTTCGCCGACGAGAACTTGTTCGTCAGGAGCTGGGACAACGGCAGGTCGTCCTTGGCTCCCGCCTCGAGGCGGGTGAAGGAGAAGAGGATGAGCAGAACGGCGGCGGCGGCAGACCCCTTGCGCATCGAGATCCTCCCGTGAGGCCGGGCCGTTGAAGACCCGGGACCCTCTCGTGCATGGATGACCAGGGCGTTTTCAGCGGCGCATAGTAGGCCCCACGCCCTTCCGGCTGTCAAGAGGGCTGGAATATCTCCAGCCACCTCCATGCCGTGTACAGACGCCACACGGCCATGCCGTCGTCGTGAGCCCCCTTCAGGTAGCCTTCGACGAAGGAAGATATCGCGTCGCCTTGCAGGAAGGGGCATTGCCGCATTGCCGTGGAGGCCGCCATCTCGCGAAGCGCAGCGGCTCTCTCCTGGCGCAGGGGAATCCAGTCGATCCGCGAAACGGCCGTCTTCTTGTCGGTGCGGGCCAGGACCATGTCGGGGACGAGCCCGCGGGCCGCGTGGCGCAGAAGGCGCTTCCGCTCACCGCCGGCGACCTTGTAGCCGGCGGGAAGCCGGAAGCACAGCTCGACGATGCGGTGATCCAGGTAGGGGGCCCTCGATTCCACCCCGTGCGCCATGGAGAAGCGATCCTGGTGGTAGAGAATCGCGGGCAGGTTCGTCACGCTCACGAGCCGGCGCAACTCCCTGTTCAGGTGGGAGAGGTCCCGGGGGGCCTCGGAGGCCGGGCCGCCGGGCCCCTCGCGGCCGGCGCCCCCCTCGATGAGGGGAGCCCTCGGATCACCGTTGAGCCACGGATAGTCCCTGGGCCGGATCCTGTCGCGCAGGCCGGCGCCCAGGGATCCGAAGATCTCTCTCCTGATGACGCCGAGCGGGGATCGACCCTGGCGTCGGGCGAAGGCTCTCACCTCGCCGAGGAGCTCCGGGATCCGGAACCCGGAGAGCAGGTCCCTGAAGATGAAGGCCGCATAGGATGGCAGTCCGGCGAGCAGCTCGTCGGCTCCCTGCCCTTCGAGGATGAGGATCGTCCCGTCCTCGCGCGCGGCCCGGTGGGCCGCTTGCAGGACGATCAGCTCCTGCCCGAGCAGCGGCTGACCTTGCGCGCGGACCGAGGCGTCGATCGAATCCCAGCAGCTCTCCGGCGTCATCCGGATCGTCCGGCTCTTGAGCCCGGCCTTCTGCGCCACCGACCAGATCCACGGGGCCTCGCTCATGGCCGGGTCGTCGTAGATGACCGAGTAGGATCGCGGCTCCTGCCCGCCGCGCTCGCGCACCGCCTCCGCCATGGCGCAGGCGAGAACGGAGCTGTCCAGGCCTCCCGACAGGAGACAGCCCACCGGGACCTGCCCGCCGATCCTGAGCCTGACGGAGTCCCGGATCAGATGCTGGAGCTGCCGTGCCGCCTCCTCGAAGGGGGGGGCGCTCTCCGGATCGGCTACGTAGTCGGCAAGGTTCCAGAACCTCCGGAAGGCGGGAGCCGTTCCCGTTCCGGCCCGCAGATCGATCTCGAACAGGCTCGCCGCGGGCACGGGATGGACGTCGGCGAACATGGTCCCCGAGGGAATCGAGGGCGGGTACCCTCTGAGAAACTCGTCGAAACGCTCGGGGTCGATGGAGGGTCCGCCCTGCATCGCTCTCGCCAGCGCCTTCGGCTCCGAGGCGAAGGAGAGGCGGCCGCCATGGAGGGACCAGTAGAGCGGCTTGATCCCCAGCCGATCCCGGCTCCCGATGAGGCGCCCGCGCTCGAGATCGAGGATCAGGATCGCCCACATCCCGTTGAAGCGCGGAAAGCAGTCATCGCCCCATTGAGCCCACGCTGCGAGCGCGACTTCGGTGTCGCTCGTGGTGACGAAGGAGTGACCCAGCTTCTCGAGCTCCTTGCGGAGCGAGGCAAAGTTGTAGATCTCGCCGTTCAGGACGATCCAGGTCCGGCCATCGGGAGAGGAGAGGGGCTGCTCGGCGGCGGGACCCGGGTCCTGGATCTTGAGCTGGCGGAAGGCGGCCGCGACGAGGGTCTCGGGGTCGTTCCAGGAGAAGTCCGGGAAGTAGGTGACGGATCGCGTCGCCTCGAGCGACCGGTTCACCCTGAGGAACCCCTGGCCGTCAGGCCCCCGGTGTGCCTGTTGCTCGTGCATCGTGGCGAGCGCGTTGCTGATGGGCAACCCCGCCGCGCTGTAGTCGATGATGACGCTGATCCCGCACATGCGAGGCGGCGCTCCCGGCCCAGGATCTGCTTCGTGGGGTCCGCATGCTAGCCCCGCGTGCCTCCTTGTTACAATGCGATGACTGCGAATCGGCGGATCACACGATGGCCGTCTGACAGAGCGGGAGAGACTCCCGGGAGGTTGATGGATGCCGGAGGGGAGGGGCTGGGCTCGCGCACTGCTGGCGGTCGGGTTGCCGGCCTGCCTCGCGACAGGGCTGGGCGCGGCGCTGGTCCAGATCTCGGCGAACCGCTACTTCGCGCAGGGGTTCGACTACCTCGCGCTGCTCATGCTCAGGCGGATCCTGAACACGGCCGTCGTGCTCTTCGCCGCTGCCGTGCTCCTGGCTCTCGGCGCCATCCGGATGCCTGCTCTGCTTTCCTCCGCCCGTCGCCATGCGCCCGGCAGCCGATCCGCCCGGGCCTTGCAGGCGGCGCTCGCGCTTCTCGCATTGACGGCGGTCATGGCTGCGTTCGTCACCGTCGAGTTCTTCCCCAGCCTCAACTCTGCCGTCCGCACATCGCCCGTCGTCGATGCCGTCCAGGCCCTGCTGGGGCCGCTGGGAGATTTCCTCGGGACGGGCGCGGGAAAGCTCCTTCTCCTGTGCGGAGGTGCCGTGACGGGCGGCGCTCTCCTGGTCGTGGCCGGTGTCCGCCTAATGGGGCAGGGCCGGGGAGCCGCGGCCCTCGACGGATTGCTCGCGGGAGGCCGGGCGCGCCGTGTCCTCGATGCGGCGGCGGTTGCGCTGCTGCTCTTCGTTGCTGGAGTCAACGCCGCAGTATTCTTGGAGACGGTGGATGCAGCGAGCGCTCCGAACATCATCTTGATCTCGCTCGAAACGGTGAGAGCCGATCACCTCGAGGCGTGGGGATACGAACGGCCGACGGCCCCCGCGCTGGCGGCCCTCACGCGGCGTGGCGTCCTCTACGCGAACGCCATTGCCCAGGCGCCGTGGACGCTCCCCAGCATGGCGAGCGTGCACACCGGGCTCTACCTCTCGGAGCACGGGGCTGCCGGACACAAGAGCAAGCTGGGCGAGCGCTTCGCCACGCTGGCGGAGCACATGGCCGAGGCACGCTACGAGACGATGGCGGTCGTCTCGTGGCCCTTCGTGACGCGGACCCACGGCTTCGATCAGGGCTTCACGCTCTTCGACCAGGACGTGATCGCCGAGGACGGCAGCGAGGTCCTTGCCCCCGAGGTCACGCGGCGAGCCCTGAAGATGATCGACTCGGCGGATGACGCTCCCTTCTTCCTGTGGCTCCACTATGTCGAGCCGCACGGCGCCTATGTCGATCACGAGGGGGTCGACTATGCCTCGGGCTACAAGGGGTTCCTGCCCCGCGTCGTCGATCTCGAGGCTCTCTACGAGATCAAGGAGAGGCTCCAGGAGGAGGATGTCCGGTACATCCGGGATATCTATGACGAGGAGATCACCGTCCTCGATCGATCGCTCGGAGACCTGCTCGACGGCCTGGAGAAGCGGGGGCTGGATCGCGATACGGTCATCGTGGCGCTGGGGGATCACGGCGAGGAGTTCCTCGAGCGAGGCCAGTTCGGCCACGCCCGCCACCTCTACCAGGAGCTGATCCACGTGCCCCTCGTCATCGTGGATGCCCGCGACCCCGCCCTGGCCGGTCTGCGCGTGGAGCAGCCCGTCGAGCTTCGATCGGTGGCACGGACGATCCTGAGCATGGCGGGCCTCGGCAGAGGCTCGATGGGTGGGGTCAATCTCCTCGATGTCGCTCGCGGCACCGCTGCGCCGGGGCCCGCTTTCAGCGAGTACGTGGACCAGTGGGGGATCTACGCCGAGCGCAAGGCCGTGCTCGAGGGTCGATACAAGATGATACGAAATGCCGACGGGGGAACGGTCGAGGTCTACGACCTCGCGTCGGATCCGGGCGAGCGCCGCAATCTGCTCTCGACGGACAAGACCCTCGGGGGGGATGGCGCGAACGATGAGGCCGTTGCAAGGAATGCCGCAGCCGCCGGAGAAGCCGCGGCGCGCCTCGCGCGCGCGCTCGATGCCCTCCCGAGCGCCGGCTCACAACCCGGCGACGAGGCGATTCTCACGGAGGAGGAGATCGAGAGGCTCAAGACCCTCGGCTATGTCCACTGAACCGGCCCGGCAAGCCAGCAGATGCAGGATGGGAGCTCGAAGCTACCGCCGGCAGCGGCGTCTCAGGGATGGTCGAGCTTCACTCGCGCCCTACCATGGCTCTCCTGCCCGTGGCATCCTGTGGCGGTGACGCGATGTGCCTCCTGCGCGACCGAACTTCCGGAAGAGGCTCCGTTCTGTCCCGGGTGCGGGGCAGCTCATGAACTGGCCTCTCTCCAGCCGACCCGCACGGCGCCCCGGGCTCGAGTCGAATCGTCGAGCCGCAACCCCGAGGGCGGCGCCTCGCGCTTCCTCCCGGGAGCGATGCTGGCGGGCAGATACAGGATCTACGGCCTGCTCGGCGTGGGAGGGATGGGCGAAGTCTTCCGGGCGGACGACCTGAAGCTGGGACAGGCGGTCGCGCTGAAGTTCCTCCCGCGGCGCATCGAGGCGGATCCCGCCTACCTGGCGCGCTTCCTCGCAGAGGCCAGGATCGCAAGGCAGATCTCCCACCCCAATGTCTGTCGCGTCTACGACGTCGGAGAGGTGGACGGTCACCACTTTCTCTCGATGGAGTACGTGGACGGAGAAGATCTGAGAAGCCTCCTGAGGCGGATCGGGAGGCTCCCGCGGGACAAGGCGCTGCAGATCGCGCGGCAGCTCTGTTCGGGAGTCGCCGCCGCCCACGAGCAGGGAGTGCTCCACCGGGATCTGAAGCCCGCGAACATCATGATCGACGGGCGCGGCCGAACGAAGATCGCGGATTTCGGCCTGGCCATCCTCGCCCAGAGTGACCCGGACCCGGATCGCAAGGCGGGCACGCCGCTCTACATGGCTCCGGAGCAGCTCGCCGGGCGGCCGGCCACGGTGGCGACTGACGTGTACGCCCTGGGGCTGATCCTCTACGAGATTTTCACCGGGAGGACGGCGTTCGAGAGCGGAAGCATCGCCGACTTGCTGCGCGTCAAGACCGAATCGGCGCCGACGAATCCCTCGAAGCTCGTCGAGAACCTCGATCCCGCGGTAGAACGAGTCATTCTGAGATGCCTCGCGAGCGAGCCCTCCGGGCGGCCCGCGAGCGCCGCGCACGTAGCCCTGAGCCTGCCCGGTGGCGATCCCCTGGCGGCGGCTCTGGCTGCCGGCGAAACGCCCTCGCCCGAGCTGGTGGCGGAGGCAGGTGCCGTCGGCGGCCTTCGTCCTGGCGCGGCCATCGCGTGCATCGGGGCCCTGGCGGCCACGGTGGGACTCGTCATTCTTTTCTCGGCCCAAACACAGCTCAGCCGTATCGTACCGCTCCCGAAATCGCCGGAGGTGCTAGCGGAAAGGGCTCGTGATCTGCTCCTGAAGGTGGGCCAGCGAGAATCGCCAAGGGACACCCTCTATGCCTTCGAATACGACTCGGACCGTGTGGACTACCACTTGCGAACGGTCCCCGCGCCGCAGGTCTGGGAGAGGCTGAGCCAGAGTGGCCCGACGCCCATTCTCTTCTGGTACAGGCAGAGCCCGCAGCCCCTCGTGGCCTACGACCGGGGCATCGTGAACTACGGGGATCCGCCACGACTCGTGAGCGGGATGGCAGGCGTCATGCTCGAGCCGGATGGCCGGCTGGCCCAGATCGACATCGTCCCGCCCGAGGCGGACGAAGCGAGGGACACGGGCGGTCCTGCCGTCGAGCCATCCTGGACCCTTCTCTTCGAGGAGGCCGGCCTCGATCCATCCGTGTTCACGCGTGTCGAGCCCGAACGGCTTCCACCGATCTATGCCGACACCCGGGCGGCGTGGGAGGGGCCGCACTCAGCATTGCCTGATGTCCGGATTCGCGTGGAGGCGGCTGGATACCACGGCACGCCGGTTTCGTTCCGGATCCTCGGCCCATGGGCGAGCACAGCCTCCGTGCCCTCGACCGAAGGCGTCAGCTCGCGGCTGTTCACGTTCCTCCTCGCGGCCGTGATCCTCGCCATCCTGATCGGCGGAGCGCTCATCGCCCGGCGCAACGTCCGCCTGGGCCGGGGAGATCGACGGGGCGCCTCGACCTTCGCGCTCTTCATGCTGGCGGTCCTGTGGTTGAGCTGGGTCCTCAAGATCCATCACGTCGCTCAAAGGGACGAGTTATGGATCTTCCTGAGAGGCCTCTCGAGCAGCGTCTTCTTCACCAGCGTGGCATGGGTCTGTTACCTGGCTCTCGAGCCGTACGTGAGGCGGACGTGGCCCGATGTGCTTGTCTCCTGGGTGCGCCTGCTCGAAGGTCGATTCCACGACCCCCTCGTCGGCCGGGATGTCCTCCTGGGCCTCCTCGCCGGATCCTCGCTCACAATTCTCAGGCAGGCCTGGCCGCTCGGGTCCCGATGGCTCGGCTGGCCGGCCCCTCCATTCGACACGGCGCCTTTCTGGATGGAGTTCGAGAACCTGAGCTATCTCCGGCATGCCTTCGCCAACCTCCTCGAGCTGTCGGCGGCTAACCCGTTCTTCAATGTCATCTACATCGTGTCGCTTCTCCTGCTCAACGCCCTCCTGAGGAATCGTGCATGGGCTCTCGTGGTGTACATCCTCTTCTGGAGCGTCCTCGCGGCTCTCCCCTCACCGCACCCTTACCTTCAACTGGTCTTCGCGATGGTCCTTATCAGCATTATTGAGTATTGCGTAACTAATAGAACGGTGCGACACTATGGAGCATGAGACCCA
>CAZMRF010000056.1:0-34967 GCA_964568735.1 uncultured Acidobacteriota bacterium | reverse complement strand
TCTCCCATCAGCACCATGGCAGTAGACGTTCTATTACTTACGCAAAGGTCAATAATCTCAGCGACGGAGTGGGACCAATCGCTGGCGAACGAGATCATGCGAGCCGGCAACTGGCCCTATGTCCAGTATCGCGACATCCTGCATCAGGCATGGGAGGCGAACCGCGCCGCCGGCGTGCCGCTGCTGAAAGTCATCGCGGTCGGCCCGCCCGACGACTGGCGCAAGCAGGGAATCCACTACGACACGTTCATGGCCGAACGTGTCCGCAACTACACGACCGACGACCAGCATCGCGTCCTCGTCTACTGCGGAATGCATCACGCCTTCACCCATTACCTTCAGGTGGAGCGGCTGCGGAAGGGTCGCGCCACCGAGTTCATGGACCGCATGGGCAATATCCTCTGGCGGCAGTTCGGGCAGGATGTTTTTCTCGTCGCGCTGCACAAACCCGAGGCATGCGGCGAGGGAGAGGACGCATTCGCGAAGTTGTGCGCGCCGCTGGGGGGCGCCATCGACTGTGCCGCGGTGCGGAACGGCGGAACGCCGGTGGGATTCGACATCCTCGGCTCGCCGATCGCCGAGACGAAGCTCGACGCCAGGAGTTTCTACGCTACTGCTCATCCGCTGCTACGCATGGTCGATCTTGTTGACGGGTACATCTGGCAGGTGCCCGTCGACGACATGAGGATGGTGGACCTGCTCCCGCTCGAGGAGTACGCCCCCGAGGATGCCGCTCACGCAGACCATCGAGCCGCATGGCAGAAGCATGGGGACGATCTAGCCAACCCGAAGAAGCGTGCGAGCTGGGGCAGCCTGCCGGAGTGGCGTGCGAAGTGCGGGCAGCCTGCCCCCGCCGTAGCGGCACCACGTTGAGCGTCGCAGTTCTTGCGTTCTCACGGTCGCGCGGGGGCGGCGTCGGCCGGCCGGGACGCGGCCTAGCTGATCGTTGAAGCTGTCGGCCCTGCCCTGTTCCGGCGGCGGCTGACGCGACCGCCGTGGCAGGCCAGCCCGCGGATTGACGAGGCCGGTGGGCCGACAAGAGCAGACCATGACCGTTCGCAGGCTTCTCGTACGATGCGCTTTCTCGCTCGCACTCGTCGCCGTTGTGTGCGCCGCTGGCCTGTACCTGTATCATGCGTCCGAGCGCTCAAGGCAGCAGACGAGCATGATCCGCCTGAGGTCCATCGGAGTGGCTCTTGAAGCCTATCGTGCTGCGCACGGCGAGTACCCGGATTCCGACGAGGTGCCCGTGAGCTGGGTACTTCGCCGCCTCCAGCCCTACGCCGTCGATCAACTCGTTTCGGAAGACGGGTGGGGTCGAACGATTCAGTACATCGCTTCCGGCAGCATCAGCGTCGTCTGGTCCTGGGGGCGTAATGGAGAGCAAGACGTCTATCCCGGCGGCGGTGCTCATGCGGGTTATGATGTGGATCTCATCTTCAGCAACGGCGAGTTCTGGCAAGGCCATGACGGCGTATGCTGCTACGACTCTCCCGTCGATGAGCCCTTTGCAGCGGTGCGCGAAGCCAAGATGTCCAGAGAATGAATCCTCGGCAACCAGAGGGTTCCAGCGCGTTCCAACGTAGCGGCCGAACATGATCGTTACGGGTGGCGTGTCAGCGTGTGTCTACTTGTTCGGTCCCGAGGCCACGTATTAGCATGCGGTCCCCACTTCACGATATGACACAGGAGAACGGCGATGCGAAACGTGGTGTTGGCGATGATCATGGCCTCGATACTCGTGACCGGAGAGCTGCATGCAGCGACCTCAAAGGCTCTCCCGGCGGATGTCGGACCGGGCCGCATAGCCTGGTTTGACATCAGCACGACCAGCCTGCCTCTGTCCAAGGAATTCTACGGGAAGCTCTTCGAGTGGCAGTTTAACCCGGTGCAGGGCACTGATCTGGCGGCGGAGATTGTCGCCGGGGGCACGGCGATCGGGACACTTCGCGTTGCGGACGGGAAAATCTCGCCGTTCAACGGATTGGTTTATGTCCAGGTGGATGACATCCAGGCCAGCTGCAAGAAGTCGAAGGAACTGGGGGGAACCGTGGTGGCAGGGTTCCCCTTCAACCTGCCGGACGGCACCGGAGCCATAGGCCTGGTCGTCGATCCTGCTGGCCACCCGATCGGCCTGTACTCGAGGACCCTGCTCCCGCCGGCGCCGTCCCCGACCAAGTGAGGATTCCGGCGCGATCCGGGTGAGGATGCGGTCTCGAACATCGCCTTCCCCGCCCTCCTCGGAGAGATGGCGCTGATGCTGTGGCTCCTGATCAAGGGCGCAAAGGAGGAGACACTGAATGCCCCCGCGTCCTGATCGTCCTTCACTCCGACTTCGGTGACCCCCCAGGCTGGCGGGTGACCCAGGTGATCGGCGTGGCCGTTCCTCGGCGGTCAGCGGCGCACTCGCAGCCCATCTGTGTGTTTGGCTGCGGCAGGCATGCGCTGCTACCCTGCCGGTTCGTCTCCCTGGCCCGTTCGCAGGTGATGCGCGGCGTTGGGTGGACGACACAGGTACGGCCAGAGGAGTAATGCCACGGCCATGAACCCCTGGTTCTCGAGACGAAGCGTCTCGTCCCCGGCATCTGGTGATCCATATCGAGCCAGCCGCCAGGTGAGGCGTAGATGAGGCCAGGGCAAGGGGTACGTGCTCGTTCGCTGTGGCTCTGGATCGTCGCTGCTCTTGTTCTGTGTGCCGGCATGGGCATCGCATGGGTCGATTCCCGCCCGACCTGGGATGACGCGGGTGTGACCGCGGGGGTGCTCGTGATCGTGGCTGCAGTGGGTTCACTCGCTCAGCTTCCAGCATTGCTGGCCGCAGGACTCGTGGCTGGGCCCCTCCTGGTCGCAGAGCTCCCGGGCGGCACGGGTGTCCTGCTCGCCGTACCATTCGCGCTGGCGGGCGCCTGCGCTGGAGCGTTCATTCGCCGCCTTGCGGTCGGCTCTCGACCAGGATGAATAGAGCCTTGTCATCAGGCGGCAGCGGGTGAGAGGGGACCGGTGGCGTCAGAGATCCTGATACATAGGGGGATGCGAGGCGATGCGCGCACCTGGTCCCCCAGGTGCTCTCGGGGAGGAGTGGGCTGTCATGGAGTCAGGCTACAAGAACTGCCAGAGTTGCGGGATGCCGCTGAGCCGTGACACCGAGGGTGGTGGCTCGAATGAAGACAGAGCCAGGAGCCGCATGTACTGCAGTCACTGTTTCGTCAATGGCAGGTTTACGCTTCCGAACCTGACGTTGGAGGAGATGCTAACCCGGGTCCGGGAGAAGCTCCGTGAGATGGGAATGCCCGGATTCCTGTCATTCGTGTTCACGCGGAAGATACCCCGGCTCGCAAGGTGGAAATCGGAAAGAGCGGGCTGACCTCGGCACGAAGCCGGCGGCGGCCCTGAGGGTTGGTGGCCGCGCTGAGCGTTGGGCACCAGGAGGGATCCATGAGCACGGGTGGTCCCGGTGCGATGACCTCACACCCGAGCGGGGGAAGGCCCGATGGTGGGTTCCTTGGCCTCCTGCGCGCGGTGGCACTCATCGTGGTTGTGGCCGGGGCGGGGGGCTCGGTCGCGTTGACGCTCCGTGCAGGTCGCGACACACCCCGTTTCCTGCTGGTTCTTTTCATGATCTGGGTACTGTCGCCGTTCGTGGCCCTCGCATGGGCGAACTTCGTTTCGACGCGTTGGTCGGCTGCTACCCGAGCGACGCTTTGTTGTGTGACCCTCGTTATCACGCTGGGCTCTCTGGCCATCTACGGGGATCTCGTCATGCCGCCCGCGGGGTCGCCGCGTGCTTTCGTGTTCGTTGCCGTTCCCCCGGGATCATGGTTGCTGATGGCGATAGTTGTTCCGGGAGCCGCGCTGATATCACGCAGGCTGTCACATGGAGCCGCTGGTGGCTGACCCGGTGTTGCAGCGGAGGCGCATGCGCGTGCCGCTGAATGCCACTCGTTGGACGGTCAAGGAGGTTCGAATGAGGAAGGCCGCACGGCAGGTGTTCGGACCTGCCGCCGTTCTGGCGCTGTTGCTTGGCCTGTCATGCAAGAGCGGATACCAGTCGACGAGCGAGGTTTCGATTCATGGTCAGGATCTCGTCTACCTGCATGACCAGCGGACAGACCTCTGTTTCGCCGTTCTGGCTCTCCAGAATCCGGCTGGAACCAGCATCAGGGAGCTGACCATGGCGAGTGTGCCCTGCGAAAAGCTCTCCGGGGTTCCAACACAATGACAGAGCGACCAGCGTGCAGGCGGGCTTGACCATGAAAGTCGCGTTCGGGATGAAGGCTCATTCAGGGTGGGCAGCGCTCGTCGTTCTCGGCACGCGCGGCGGCGAGACGCAGGTCGTCGACCGGTGCCGGATGGAGCTGGTCGAGAAAGAGGATTTGTCGTGGGCGAAGGCGCCCTACCACGCTGCCGAACACATGAGCGCCGGCGACGCAGCAGATCTGGTCAAGCGGGGTGTCGTGAAGGCGCGCCGGATCGCGGTTCGAGAGATGGGAGCGGCCGTGGAACGTGCTCGCCAGGCTGGGCACCAGGTAGCCGCTTGCGCCGTACTCACGGTCGATCCCATGCCGGATTGGACCGTCGGCGAGATCCTCGCTGTGCATTTCCGGATGCACAAGGCCGAAGGGGTCCTGTTCCGAGACGCGCTGGCTCGCGCCGCCGAAGCGTGCGGCTTGAAGCTCCTCGGGATCCCCGAGAAACGGCTGGACGAGAACGCGGAGCGAGCGCTCGCGACTTCGGTGAACATCGTGCGGAAGAGGATCGCGTCCCTGGGCAAAGCAGTGGGCCCGCCCTGGGCCAAGGACCAGAAGGTCGCCGCGCTCGCCGCGATGATCGCCCTGCAGGGACGTGAGGGTCATCGACGATGAGGCAGACGGTCTGGCTCGCCCGGATCCTGGGCATCGGCGCGCTTCTGGAGACCGGAGCGGGATTGGGGCTGCTTGTCGTCCCATCGGCTCTGGCATCCCTTCTGTTCGGCTCACCTCTGCAAGGATCCGGGTTGATCGTGGCCCGTCTCGCCGGAGGCGGCCTGCTGTCCCTGGGCATCGCGTGCTGGTTCGCGCGCGGGACACCAGGGACGCCCGCAGGCCTGGGGGTCTCACGGGCCTTCCTGGTGTATAACCTGGTCGCAAGTGCGACGCTGGTGTGGGCACGTCTCGCGTTGGGGAGCGGCGGCTTCCTCGTGCTGTTCGCCGCAGCCCTGCACGGCGCCCTCGGGGCGGCGTTGCTGGCCGCGCTGTCTGGACGGAGCCAGTCCTCGACGAGGTGATGATCTGCGCATCACCCGGCAGGTGTGAAGCCTGAAAGGCATGGAAGTGCCGTGATCAGCCGTATCTGGCGGGGATGGACGACGCCGCGGAACGCTGACGCCTACGAGCGATTGCTCCGCGCCGAGATTTTCACCGGGATCGCGAAGCGGAGCATTCCCGGCTACCGCGGGCTCGACCTGCTCCGTCGCGAGAGCGGCGACACCGTCGAGTTCGTGACCGTCATGTGGTTCGACACGCTCGAGGCGGTCAGGGCTTTCGCGGGGACCGACTGTGAGGCTGCCGTGGTGCCCGCCGAGGCGCGCGCGCTCCTGCTGCGGTTCGACGAGCGTTCGGCGCACTACGATGTCCGTGAGCGCTCTTCCAGGGAGTGACCATGCCGAGCGAGACCCAGATCTACATCAGGATCGAGGGGGCATCGGGGTCCTCGTGGAGACCAGTCCAGGCCGTCCGCGTGGAGGAGAACGTCTACCGGATCCTGGAGGGGCCCGAGGCGGGCTCGGCGGAGTCGTGGCCCTTCACGGCCGGTGACCTCGTGAGGTGCCGCCCCTTCGAGCTGACCGATCACGACCTGGTGCTCGTGGCCTACGAGAGGGCGACCGGGAATCAGGGGCCGGGAGGCCAACGCTCCGGCTGACGCCGCTCCCCGTCGTATGGCCGGGTGCGTTGCCGGCCCGTGGTGAAAGAATGGACGCTGCTCCCTCGAGTCGCCAGGTCATCGCCGTTCGCGAATACGGGTCCGCCGGGCCCACCGTGGTCCTCCTCCACGGCGGGCCGGGTGCCGCGGGCTACATGGCGCCCGTGGCACGCGACCTCTCCGGCGCCTTCCGAGTCCTCGAGCCCCTTCAGCGCGGGAGCGGCGCGGAGCCCCTCACCGTGGCGCGCCACGTGGAAGATCTCCGTGAGGTGATCCGGAGCCGGTGCGGATCGGCGCCGCCCACCCTCGTGGGCCATTCCTGGGGCGCCATGCTGGCCCTCGCCTACGCGGCCGCCCACCCGGGGGACAGCCGAGGCCTCGCGTTGATCGGGTGCGGCACCTTCGACCCGGTAACGAGAAGCCGCCTGCGCGAGAGGGTGGAGCGGCGCATGGACGAGAGTCTCAGGCGGCGCATCAGCCGTCTCGAGATCGAGTATCCCGATCCCGACGAGAGGCTCAGGGTGACCTGCGATCTCCTCCTGCCCGCCTACTCCCACGACGCCATGACGGACCGGTTCGAGATCGAGAGCTGTGACGCGAGAGCGCACCACGAGAGCTGGGCGGACATGCTCCGCCTGCAGTCGGAGGGGATCTACCCGGCGGCCTTCAAGGCCATCAGCGCGCCGGTCCTGATGCTCCACGGCGAGGTGGACCCACACCCGGGCGGGGAGGTGCGGGCCAGCCTTCAGCCTCACCTGCCGCAGCTGCAGTACCACGAATGGCCCCGCTGCGGCCACTACCCCTGGATCGAGAGGGGTGTCCGCGAAGACTTCTTCAGCCGCCTCGGGAAGTGGCTCCACGAGCGCAGCGCGGAAGACCCCTACCCGCGGTCTGGACGATCCTGAGAGACGACCAGGCGGGCTCTCCAACCGACCCCTGCGCCGCGCCAGGTGATACTCTCCGTCCCGGTCCCTGACCCTCCAGACGGAATCCCCGGATGAACTACCGCGAGCTCCGCAACATCGCCATCGTCGCGCACGTGGACCACGGGAAGACCACGCTCGTCGACGCCATGCTCTGGCAGAGCGGCACCTTCCGCGACAACCAGGACGTGCGGGAGCGGGTGATGGACTCGATGGATCTGGAGCGCGAGAAGGGCATCACCATCATGGCCAAGAACACGGCCATCAGCTACAACGGCGTCAAGATCAACATCGTGGACACGCCCGGCCATGCCGACTTCGGCGGCGAGGTCGAGCGGACGCTCCAGATGGTCGACGGGATCATGCTGCTCGTCGACGCGGCCGAGGGCCCGCTGCCCCAGACGCGCTTCGTCCTGTCGAAGGCGCTGGAGCTGGCGCTGCCGGCCATCGTGGTCATCAACAAGATCGACCGGCAGGACGCGCGGCCCAGCGAGGTCCTCAGCCAGGTCTACGACCTCTTCATCGACCTGGACGCGTCCGAGAAGCAGATCGATTTCCCGGTGATTTATTCCATCGCGAGAGGCGGGCGCTGCGCGACCGAGCCGGGGGCGCCCCTCAGCGACCTGCGCCCCCTCTTCGACGCCATCCTCCGGCAGGTCCCCGTGCCCGCGGGTGAAGCCGGGGCGCCGCTCCAGGTCCTGGTGACGAACGTGCAACCCGACTCCTACCTGGGCCCCCTGGCCATCGGCCGTGTCACGCAGGGAACGCTGCGCAACAGGCAGCCCATCACGCTCTGCCACCGGGACGGCTCACAGACCAGGGCCACGGTGAATGCGCTCTTCGTCTTCGAGGGGCTCGGCAAGGTCGAGGTGGAGACGGCGGGGCCGGGGGAGATCGTGGCGGTGGCCGGGATGACCGGGATCGGCCTCGGCGAATGCCTGGCCGACGGCGAGAACCCCGTCCCCCTCCGGCCGCTGCACGTCGACGAGCCCACGATGTCGATGGAGTTCGTCATCAACGACTCCCCATTCAGCGGAAAGGAGGGGAGGTTCGTCACCTCGCGCCACCTTCGCGACCGGTTGATGAAGGAAGCCGCGCACAACCTGGCCATCAAGGTCGAGGACGGAGCGACCCAGGACCGCTTCCAGGTCTTCGGCCGCGGCGAGCTGCAGATGGCGATCCTGATCGAGCAGATGCGCCGGGAGGGCCACGAGTTCGCCGTGGGGATGCCGAGGGTGCTCACGAAGGAGGTGGAGACCCGGCTGCACGAGCCGTGGGAGACGGCCTTCATCGACGTCGCGGAAGAGTACGTGGGGATCGTCGTACAGAAGATGGGCACCCGGAAGGGGGTCATGTCGAAGATGATCAACCACGGCTCGGGGAGGGTCCGGCTGGAGTTCGACGTGCCCAGCAGGGGCCTCATCGGATACCGCACCGAGTTCCTGACCGACACCAAGGGCACCGGGATGCTGACGCACCTCTACAAGGAGTACCGTCCGTGGGCCGGCGAGATCGTCCATCGCACCTCGGGCGCCCTCGTGGCGGACCGGACGGGCAAGGTCACGGGCTACGCCGTGGTCAACCTGCAGGAACGGGGGGAGCTCTTCGTGGGGCCCACCGAGCCGGTCTACTCGGGGATGGTCGTCGGAGAGAACAGCAGGGACGCCGATCTCGACGTGAACATCACGAAAGAGAAGAAGCTCACGAACATGCGGTCCTCGACCTCGGAGTCTTTCGAGAGGATCGTGCCGCCGCGCAGGCTCTCGCTCGAGGAGAGCATCGAGTTCATCCGCGAGGACGAGCTGATCGAGATCACGCCGCAGAGCCTGAGGCTCAGGAAGCGGTGGCTGGATCCGAACGAGCGCAAGCGCCGGGCGGAAGAGCGGGCCTGACGACCGAAGGCCCGGGGGGAAGGAGACTCTCATGGCAGGCAGCGCCGGGAGGGAAGCGGCACGGGCGGGGATCAGCATGGGGGCCGCCCTTGCCATCGCGATCTCGTGGTCCAAGAACCAGTCGATCCTGTGGGCCATCTTCCACGGGATCCTCTCGTGGGTCTACGTCATCTACCACGCCCTGACGCGCCCCTGAGGGCGGACGAGCCTCGCATGCCCAGGCTGATCGACAAGCCGACCATTATCGAAGCGGCCGGGAGGCTCCCGAAGCGGATCGAGGAGTACGTCGGCCGCGTGAACACGGGCCACGCCACCGTGAGCGTGGCGCGGATGAGGTCGCCTTCCGGATGGGAGGAGCCCGGGCAGCGCCCCGACTTCGAGGAGGTCACCGTGGTCCTCGAGGGGATGGTCCGGGTCGAGTACGAGGGGGGAGCGCTCGAGGTCCGAGCGGGCCAGGCCGTGATAACGCGGCCGGGGGAGTGGATCCGATACAGCACGCCCGATCCCGGGGGCGCGGCCTACGTCGCCATCTGCCTGCCCGCCTTCTCGCCTCAGACCGTCCATCGCGACGAAGAGGCTCCCTGAAGCCCGGGCCCACCGGCTGGCTCCCGAAAAGCCCACCTCGGCGGAGTTTCCCGGCCGCCGTCACACTCGCGGGGCCCCCCGCTTCCGTTGGAATCCCGTTTGTGGCATGGTTCGGCCCGTCTTCAACAACCCATTGCGAGATCACCGGGCGCCGCTTCCCCGCGCTGAAGTGGCTGAGCGCGAAGCGGCTCGCCCCGCGCGAGGACGGGTGGGGGACGATCCCGTCCCCGCCGGCCGCAGGTGGCAGGAGAGGGCTGATGAGCAAGTCGACACGACCCAGGACCGGCGTCATCGCCTGGACCGATCTGACGGTGCGCGACGCGGAGAGGGTGAGGGACTTCTACTCGCAGGTGGTAGGCTGGCGCTCCTCCGAAGTGTCCATGGGGGACTACAGCGATTTCAACATGATGGCCCCCGGGGACGACAGCCCCGTCGCGGGGATCTGCCACAAGCGTGGAACGAACGCCGGGCTTCCCTCCCAATGGCTCGTCTACATGGTCGTGGAGGATCTCGACAGGAGCACGACACGGTGCACCGAGCTGGGGGGGAGGATTCTCGTCGCGCCGAAGAAGATGGGCGGGCAGGGGGCCTACTGCGTCATCGAGGATCCTGCAGGGGCCGTGGCGGCGCTCTTCGAGCTGCCGAGGGAGGAGGGAGAGTAACTCGGACACGCTCGTAGGTCCGGAGGTTCGAATGGCCACGAAGAAGACCGTCCGGAAGAAGGAACCCGTGAAGAAGGGGGCAGGCACGAAGAAGGCGCGCCCCCGGAGCGCGGGTTCGAAGCCCGCCAGAGCCTCGATCAGTACCAGCGCGGCCCGCTCCACGGCGAAGCGGCCGCCCGCGAAGCGCCAGGCCACCCGGCCGGCGTCAGCGGCCCCGATCAAGAGCCCGGCGGCGAGGAAGGCCGATTTGAAGGCGGCCGCCGCGCGAAGGGCCGAAGCCGTCCGCCGCCAGCTCGACAGGGCCCGCATCGGCACCTTCCAGGAGCTCTTCGCGTCGAGCAGCCCCGAGGTCCAGTCCATCGCCGCCAAGCTCCGCGAGCTGGTCTACGAGGTCATCCCCGACGTGAGCGAGACGGTCTACCTCGGCTGGAAGATCGCGCTCTACAAGAAGGGATCCGAGATCTGCGGCATCCAGCCCGCGGGCGACCGGTGCAATCTCTACCTGACGCGGGGAGTCCTGCTCCTCGACCCGCAGGGGCTCCTCGAGGGGACCGGCAAGCGGCTGCGCCACGTGAAGGTGCGCTCCGTCGTCGGGATCACCGCCCAGGGGATCCGAGAGCTGTTGAGGCAGGCGGTGGAGCTTCCGGTTTCATGACGGGCCGATCAACATCCTGAAGCCCTCCCGCCCGTCCCCAGCCGACATGGCCCAGGTGCTGAAGAAGGCGGCGAGGTACACTCAGCCCGGCCCGAACCACGATTTGCCGATCGGCGAGAGCCACGCCAAGGTCGTAGAGGTCACCTCGATCCGCCGGAGCAAGGAGAGTTGATCATGGCTGGAGTCACGGTCACGCAACAGGGGTCGAGGCGCACATCGTGACGGCGCCGGCACGCAGGTGGATCCTGGCAGGCGTGATCGTGCTCGTGGGCTGCTCACAGGCCTGGGACTCCGACGTCTTCTCGGCGCCGCCCCCTGTCTGGATCCTCACGGCGGTCGCCATCCTCGTCGCAGCGTCCGCGCCCCTGCTGAACGCGAGCCGCGCGGCCGGCTGGATCGCCGCGGTCGTCATCCCGGCGATCCTCCTCACGGCCGCGAAGATGCTCTCGCCTGCGCCCCTGCCCGCGCTCCTCGTCATCGTCGTGGCCGCGGGAGCCCTGCTCTGGGGAAACGAGATGCTCGAGCGCCGGGAGGCCGAGGAGAGCAAGCCGGGAAGCGCCCGTTGAGCCGCATCCGCCCCGTCGCACTCTGTGTCTTCCGCAAGGAAGGGAAGATCCTCGTCATGATGGGGAGAGACCCTCTTTCTCGCGAGCCTTTCTTCCGGCCGCTCGGAGGAAGCGTCGAGTTCGGCGAGGTGGCGGCCGACGCCGCGAGGCGCGAGATCCTGGAGGAGGTCAGCGAGGAGATCACGCAGCCGGAGCTGCTCGGCGTGCTCGAGAGCATCTTCGATTACGGCGGGCGCCTCCTCCACGAGATTGTCTTCGTCTTCGAGGCGCACTTCGCCGATCCGCGTGTCTACGAGCGCGAGAAGCTGGAAGCGGTGGAGGCCGACGGGACTCCGCTCGAGGTGAAGTGGGTGAGCCTGGAAGGAGGGGTCGGGGAGCCGCCTATCCGTCCGAAGGGACTCCGGGCGCTCCTCTCATGAGGGATGATTCCCCGGGCCCGATCGAGATCTGGTTCGAGTTCGGCAGCACCTACTCCTACGTGGCGGCCCTCAGGGTCGACGACGTCGCGGCGGCGGTGGGCGTGCCGATCGTCTGGAAGCCCTTCCTCCTCGGCCCGCTCTTCCAGCGGCAGGGCTGGAACGACTCGCCCTACAACATCTACCCGGCGCGCGGCCGCTACATGTGGCGGGACATCGAGCGGCTCTGCGCGAAGTACGGACATCCCTTCAGGCGGGCCACGGAGTTCCCCCGCAACGGCCTCCTCGCCGCGCGGGTGGCTCTCCTCGGCGAGTCGGAGCCCTGGATGCGGGAGTTCTCCCGGCGGGTTTACCGGGCCAACTTCGCCGAAGATCAGGAGATCTCGAAGCCGGAGCTGATCGCCGGCATCCTCGAGGGGATGGGGCTCGAGGCGGAGCAGATCCTCGATGCGGCGCGCAGCCCCGAGAACAAGGAGAAGCTCAGGGCCCGGACCGAGCAGGCCTGGAGCCTCGGGATCTTCGGCGCCCCCTCCTTCATCGTGGACGGGGAGCTCTTCTGGGGGAATGACAGGATGGAGGAGGCCTTCTCCTGGCGCGAGTCGCGGGCTCGTGGGGGAGTGGGCTAGACTCCGGCCCGTCCCGGAAGAGAAGCGAGGAAGGGCAGGGCCCCCAAGATGGCAGCCTATGTGATTGCGGAGATCGTCGTGACCGATCCCGCCGCCTACGAAGAATACCGCCGCACCGCTGAGAAGTCCGTCGTGGCCCACGGCGGCAGCTTCGTCATCCGCGGCGGAGCCACGGAGACGCTCGAGGGCGATTGGCGTCCCTCGCGCATCGTCGTGCTTCGCTTCGAGAGCATGGCGAAGGCGAAGGCCTGGTGGGCCTCGCACGACTACGAAGGGCCGAAGGCCATCCGCAGGCGCTCCGCCTCCACGCGGATGATCATCGTGGAAGGCTACGAGCCCCCCGCGGCGTAGGGGAGAAGGCATCAACCCATGCGTCGAGGAGCGGCATGGCCGGCGTGATCGGAGGAAGCTGCCTCTGCGGAGGCGTCCGCTTCGAGGTGACGCTGCCCTTCTCGCGGGCGGGCCACTGCCACTGCTCCCGCTGCCGCAAGCACTCAGGCGCCGCCGCCAGCACGCAGGGGCGAGTGCGGCAGGAGCAGTTCCGGCTGCTCCAGGGGGCGGAGCTGATCAGGAGCTGGCGCCCCGAAGGGGGAGCCGTGAAGGCCTTCTGCGTGCGCTGCGGCTCCAGCCTCTTCGGCGGGACGTGGCCCGAGGGGCCCGAGGTCTCCATCCGCTTCGGGGCCCTCGACGGCGACCCCGGCATCCGCCCCCAGGAGCACACCTTCGTGGCCTCGAAAGCCCCCTGGGAGGAGATCACGGACGATCTGCCGCAGCATCCGGGGGCACGTCCCGACAAGTGATGGACGGGATCTCACCGGACGTGAGGCATTGACGCGAGACCCCGAGCACGGCGGGCCGACCCTGCGACCTGCGTCGAGCCATCCCTTCCTCTCGCGGCCGCACGCGACCTTCATCTCGCTGTCGATCCCCGTCCTCGTCTCCCTCATCGCGGAGCCCCTCACCGGGCTCGTGGATACGGCCTTCGTCGCCCGGCTCGGCCCCGGGCCGCTCGCCGCCCTCGGCGTGGGCACGGTGCTCCTCTCCAGCATTGCCTGGGTCTTCAACTTCCTCGGCGTCGGGACGCAGACGGAGGTGGCCCGGGCCACGGGAGCGGGAGAGGGTGAGACGGCGCGAGAGGTGAGCGGGCTGGCGATCGTGCTGGGCATCGCCGCGGGGCTGGGCCTCCTCGCAGTGGGGATGCCGGCGGCGAGGACCGTCACGTCGCTGATGGGCGCCGCGGGCGAGGTGCAGGAGGGAGCGATGCTCTACCTCCGCATCCGCCTCTTCGGGATGCCCGCGGTGCTGATCCTCTCGGGGGCCTTCGGCGCGCTTCGGGGCATCCAGGACATGAAGACGCCGCTGCGTGTCGCGGTCGGGCTGAACCTTCTCAATGTCGTCCTCGACGCGATTCTCGTCTTCGGCGCCGGTCCCATCCCCGCATTGGGGATCGCCGGGGCGGCCTGGGCTACGGTCGCAAGCCACTGGACGGGGGCGCTGTGGGCGATCGCCGCCGTCCGGAAGCGCCTGGGTCTGCCCTCCCGCCTCCGGGCGCGCGACGCGAGGGTTCTCCTGGTCGTGGGGCGCGACCTCTTCCTGCGCACGGGACTCCTCACGACCTTTCTCCTCCTGAGCACGCGCGCCGCCACTCGGATCGGGGCCGAGGCGGGCGCCGCGCACCAGGCAATCCGGCAGGTCTGGCTCCTGGCGGCGCTCGTGCTCGACGCCTGGGCGGCCGCGGCCCAGTCCCTCGTGGGGTACTTCCTCGGAGCGGGGATGCGATCCGAAGCGCGGCGGGTCGCGCGGCTGGCCTGCCTGTGGAGCTTGGGGACGGGCCTCGCGCTGGCGGCCGGCATGGCGGCGATGACGCGCCTCGCCGCCGCAGCGCTCGTCCCTGCGGCCGCGCACGATCTGTTCGGCTCCGCGTGGCTCGCCTCCGCGGCCATGCAGCCGCTCACCGCACTCTCCTTCGCCACCGACGGCATACACTGGGGCACGAGCGACTACCGCTACCTGCGCAACGTGATGTTCGTGGCCACGGGCTGCGGCGCCGCGGGGCTGGCCGCGCTCGAGGCGGGCGGTTCCGGATCGCTCACGCTCGTCTGGGTCGTGACAGCCGGGTGGATCGCGATCCGTGCGGGCTTCGGTATCGCGAGGATCTGGCCGGGGATCGGATCGAGTCCGCTTGGAAGGTGAGCCTCATCGGGATCGTCGGGATGGATCCTGGCGGGGATCCGGGGAGGCAGGACGGGGGTCGTGGGCATCCGACTCGCTGCCGTCTGCCCTGCGGCCGTCTACACTATCGAATCAAGGGGGGAGGGGCTTCGGGCAAAGGAGAGGTTCGCGATGAGAGGAACGGCGATGCAGGATCCGACCCAGCGCTTCTCGAGCAGAGTGGACAACTACACCCGCTTCCGCCCCTCGTACCCCGAGGAGATGATCGATCTCCTCCTCGCGCGCTCGATCCTGAGATCCGGAGACGTCGTCGCGGACATCGGCTCGGGGACGGGCAAGCTCGCCGAGCTCTTCCTGCGCCGGGGACACGCTGTCTTCGGCGTCGAGCCCAACGCGGAGATGCGCGCGGCGGGGGAAAGAGCACTCGCGGGCTGGCCCGCCTTTCGCAGCCTGGAAGGGCGGGCAGAGGCCACGGGCCTGCCGGCCGCGAGCGTGGATCTCGTGACCGCCGGGCAGGCCTTCCACTGGTTCGAGCCCGACGCGACCCGCAGGGAGTTCGCCCGGATCCTGAAGCCCGGTGGCCGCGTCGTTCTCGTCTGGAACGAGCGCCCGGCCGGGGCCTCGGACTTCTTGGACGACTACGAAGCGCTCTTGAAACGGCACGGGACCGACTACGCCGAGGTCCGCCGCCGGGACCCTTCGCCGGAGGTGCTGGGGCGCTTCTTCGGCGCCCGGGGCTGCGAGACGGCCGTGGTGCGCCACCACCAGGATCTCGACTTCGCCGGCCTGCGCGGCAGGCTCCTCTCGTCCTCCTACGTTCCCGAGGAGGGCGGCCCCGGCTTCGAGCCGATGATCCTCGATCTGGAGTGGCTCTGGAAGACTCACGTCTCCGCGGGGCGGGTCCGGTTCATCTACGATGCAAAGGTCTGGTTCGGCAGCCTCGAGGCTGAGGGCCCGTGAGCCGCCTGCGTTCGGCGCGACGACTCTCGGGGCTGCGAGCCGCTCCCTGGTCTCCCGCAAGGCGGGACTCTGTTCGCGCATAGCCGCAACGGGGCCTGATGTGCGATCAAGCCAGCGCTTCGCTCGTACGCGCTCGCAGCCCCTCGCTGGCACGCAATGCGTATCTGTAGCCCCTCATCCATCCAGAACGGGAGGCTTGTGCTGATGAGCAAGACAGGTAAGATCGGATTGACGTTCGTGCTCGCCCTCCTCGTGACGGCTGCCGGGATTGCCATCGCCGAGGAAAAGCGCGGTGAGGGGGGCTACGAGATGACGACCTACGTCGTGGGCTTCCTCTATCGGGGCCCGACGTGGACTCCGGAGCCCAGCGAAGAGGTCAACAGGCTCCAGGTAGGCCATCTGGCCAACATCACGAAGATGGCGGAGACCGGCAAGCTCATCCTGGCCGGCCCCTTCATGGATGACGGGGATCTCCGGGGCCTCTTCGTCTTCAAGCTGGACGGCGAGAGCCCGGAGGCGATGGTGGCCCAGGCGGAAGCGATGGTCGCTGTGGATCCGATGGTGAAGGCCGGCCGCCTCGTCGTGAAGTTCCATCCCTGGTACTCGGCCGAGGGGATCACGATCGTCCGGCCGAACTAGGGTGCCTCAGGCTTCAGGGTCCGGATGGAGAGGACGATGTTCCTGATCTTCCGCTCGCCGAGGGTGCGCCCCCACGGCGGCATTCCCGTCGAGAGGCCGGCCACGCCGCCGCCGGAGCGGATGACGGCCGCGAGGTCCTCGTCGGTGCGCTTCTCCTGGAAGGCGGCGTCGGCCAGATCGCGGGGCTTCGGATCGAGGTTGAAGGCGTTGAGGCCGTCGCCGTGACCCTCATTGCCGTGACAGGTGGCGCAGTAGTGTTGAAACAGCGCCCGCCCCTCCCGCGCGTTGTAGTCCTGATCGGGGACGGGCATCTTCCATGCGGCGTCCGTGACGCCGGCCTCAGCGGAAGCGCCGGTTTCCAAGGAGCCATTGACCCTTCCGCTCGCGGAAGCTCTCCCCGCGGCGCCGCCACCTCCGCAAGCCGGGAAAAAGGCGGGAGCTCCGAGAAGGAGAGCCGCCACGAAGCGTTTCATCGCGTCCTCCTCGAAACGGTTGCGGCGCCGGCCGCCGCCGGAGCAGGTATCGAGACGACGAAGGCTGCGAGATCGCGCGCGTCGTCCTCACTCAGGCCGAAGTCGGGGCAGCGCACGTCCGCACGCCATCGCTGCGGGCCCTTGAGCCAGCGAAAGACCCAGCCGGACTTCAAACGCGCGCCGGCCCCGTCGAGAAGCGGGCCGTAGTACCCCCCCTTGCCATCGATCATGTGGCAGCTACGGCAGCCGTACCGCTCGAAGAAGAGCGTTCGCCCGCGCTCGGTCTGCACCGCCGCCGGCCCGCCGGGGAAGATCTCTTCGGGGGTCTCGTTGTCCACGTAGACGTTCTGGATGAAGTCGGCGAGGAAGACGGCTTCCTCTCTCTCCATCCGGAGCGGGATCATCCTGTCGGTGAGGATGGGGCGGATGGTGCTCGGAAGGAGCAGGTAGTTGATCAGCCACTCGCGCTTCACGCGGCTTCCTTCGGTCGTCAAAGGCGCGTTCGATATGTCGCCCCCGACCCCCTGGATCTCATGGCAGGAGAGGCAGCGGTAGCCGTCCACCATCTCGCCGAATCGGCCCGGGGGCGTGTAATGGGGATCAGCCGCCGCCACGCGATAGGATTGAGGCACGGGATCGCGCCCGGACGAGAGAAGAGCGGTAACGACGGCTTCGACCTGCTCCGGAGTGAAGTTGAAGTCGGGCATCTTCAAGCCTTCCCGAAACGAACGTGGCTGAGTGACCTTCGCGGCCAGGAATTCAGGCAGGCGTCGCGGGAGATCCGCGCGGCCGCCGAAGTCGAGGAGCGCGGCCGGCTTGTCGCCGATGCCGGAGAGATCGGGTCCCGACTGAGCGGCGTCGTTGCGTCCCGATATGCGATGGCACCCGGCGCAGCCGTACTTCTTGTACATCTCCTCCCCCCCGAGGATCGTCTTTTGCGCGGGCCTCAGGGACGGCCCCGGCGCCGGGGCCGAGTTGTCGGTGAACTCGTCCATGATGTACCGGCTCAGATCGAGCAGGTCCTGGCGGGTGAAGTCGTAGCGCGGCATCCTCGTGCCCGGCTGGAGAGACTGCGGATCGCCGAGGAAGGTGATCAGCCAGCGCCGGTTGACCTTCGAGCCGACCCCCGACAGCTCCGGAGCTGTTCCGTTCCCACGCCCTTCGATCGTGTGACAGGAAACGCACCGCGACTCGGCGAAGAGCGTCTTTCCTCGGTCGGCGTCTCCCGTCGGCTGGTTCTCCTCGGCGTCGATCTTCTGCGATTGCGCCGCCGGCTGAACCCAGAGGAACGCCGCTAGAGCCTCGACCTCGGCCTCGCTGAGGTGGAAGTCGGGCATCCACGTCTTCTCGCGCAGGCTCCTCGGCGACTTCAGCCATGCAGCGAGCCACGAGGCGGAGGTCTTCTGGCTGAGCCCGCTCAAATCCGGCGCCTCGCTTTTCCAGCTCTCGTGCCCGCGCATCTTGTGGCAGCCGAAGCAGCCGGCGCGGCTCATCAGGGCGCGGCCCTCGGAGAGAAGCGACGCCTCGGGAACCGTCTCTCCGGCGTGGCACCGGCCGCACGAAGCCTCGGTGTAGCGCTGCGGAAGGAGAGGCGAGTCCCAGTCCGGCACGTCGCCGTGCGCCTCGGCGAGGCTCGTCGCCCGCCCCTGGCCCATGTGGCAGCTCACGCAGCCGAATCGCTGAAAGTCGCCGGGTGTGTGCGGTGTCGGGGGGTGGAACCGGTAAGGCTCCTTCGCTTCCAGCATCTTCGGGTTCTCGACGCCGAGGTGGCAGGTGACGCAGCGATCGACGCGCCGATTGAACTCGGGGATCCAGATCTGGTGGATGCCGACCGTCTGCGCCTGAGCCTGCCTCAGCTCCTGCGCGCTGCCGGCGCCGGCGAGGAGCTGCGTCCTGTAGGCGTTCTGGTACCCCCGGTATTCGCGGTAGTAGTCCTTCACCGGGGAGATCGCGAGGACGGCGACGAAGGCGACGCTCGAAAGGGCGAAAGCGAGCCAGAGGGGATCGGATCTCCCGTCCCGATGTCCGGCCATCAGAAGATCCCTTCGCGCCAGGGCCAGACCCACAACCAGCCGGGGCCCCTGAAGAGCGTTCCGATCACGGTCAGCGTCACGACCACCGCAACGAACCAGTTCATGATCCAGTCGGCGAGGGGAACGCGCGACAGCCGGCTCTTGATTCCCGCGGGACAGAAGGGGAGGGCGGGCAGGCTCATCGCGAGGAAGATGGCGAGCGTCGGGATGAGAACGGGCCACACGCGATAGATGACAAGGAGGGCGCTGGTGAAGGCGACGAGCGTGCCGAGAATGGCGAGATTCCGCTTCCACGGGCGCTCGTAGAAGCCGACGACCTCCAGGTTGATCCGGACGTAGGGGATCACGACGATGCCTGTCAACGCCAGCGCCGGCAGGAGGATCCCGGCAACGACGGGCGGAAAGTAGTGCAAGAGCTCTTGAAGTCCGAGGAAGTACCAAGGAGCCTTCGCCGGGTTGGGGGTATGGGAGGGATCGGCGATCCCCTCCAGCGGCGCGTCGAAGATCAGCGATGCGATCGCGAGGAGGATGATGCAGAGCTGGAAGAGGATGATCTCCCTGACGAGGAGGTGGGGGGCCGTCATCCACGTTTCCTCGCGATCCGCCAGGATCCGGGCCGGCGCTTCCCGCCTTATCAGCGCGATGCGCTTCGGCACCGCCTTCGCATCGCTCGTCTTCTCGAGCTCAAACGGGCTCATGCGCTCTTCCCCGATTCGGGGCGGCTCGTTCCCTGTGAGCCGCGGACGCCGCCATCCTTCCTCACGCGCCACAGATGGATGCCGACGCCGAGTGCGAGCGAGAGCGGCAGCAGGACGCAGTGCAGGACGTAGAAGCGCAGCAGAGCGTTCTCTCCGACGACGTTTCCCCCGAGCAGGAGGAACCGGAAGGTCGAGCCGAAAATTGGCATCGCCTGCACCATGTTCGTTCCCACCGAGACGCCCCAGAAGGCGAGCTGATCCCACGGTAGGAGGTATCCGGTGTAGCTGAGGAGGAGGGTCATCAGGAGGAGGACCACGCCGACAACCCAATTGAATTCTCTCGGCGGCAGATACGCCTTGTGGTAGAAGACGCGGAGCATGTGAAGGAAAACGAGGAGGACCATCGCGTGAGCGGCCCAGCGGTGCATGTTCCTGAGGAAAACGCCGTTGCTGACGGCGAACTGGATCTCCTTCATGTCGTCGTAGGCCTGGGGGACAGACGGGTGGTAGTAGAGCATCAGGTACAGCCCCGTCACCGTCAGCACGGCGAACAGGACGAGTGAGATCGCCCCGAGGTAGTAGTGGCTCGAGACCTCGAGGTTCCGGCGGCGGACCTTCACGGAGTGGAGGTGGAGGAAGAGATTCTCCATCACCAGCATCACGCGGTTCCGGTTGGTCGGGGCGATGCCGTGGCGGACGATCGACCGCCAGAGCCGGCTCCCGGTAACCGAGGTCACGAAACCCATGGCTGACGCCTCAGAGCTTGAAGACCGTCCCTTGTGGGACCTCAACCGATGTGTCCACCGTGATGAACCCCCTGTCGGAGACGCTCATCTGCAGCCATTGAAGTGGGCGCGGCGCGGGCCCGCCGATCACCTCGCCCTCGAGGTTGAAGCGGCTGCCGTGGCAGGGACAGGCGATGACCTGCGCGTCCGGCTGATACCTCGTGATGCAGCCCAGGTGCGTGCAGACGGAAGAAAGGGCGCGGAATCCGTCCTTCAGGCGTGCCACCACGACACGGTGGTCTTCGTCGGTGACGACCGATCCCACCTCGATCGCCTCCGGAGATCCGAGCGAGAATCTCGTCGGCGGCTCGAAGAGGACACGCGGCCTCAGGAAATCAATCGAGAGAAGTCCGGTCCCGCCGGCCGCCACGGCGCACGCCGACACCCCCGTCGCCTGGCAGAAGTGGCGTCTCGTCATCCCATCGCCGGTCTTGTTCTCACCCTCGGACATGATCGACCTCCCGGAGCTGGAACTGCTCCATCGTGATGGTGCCCGCAGGGCAGCGCTCCGCGCAGAGCCCGCATCGGATGCAAATCGTCTCGTCCTTGATGAGGACGGTCCCGCGCGCTTCACCCCCCTCGAAGAGCGCGCCCGCCGCCTCTCCGAGCTCAGCCAGGGCCTCGTCCCGGAGCGCCGGGTCGGCCCTGATCTCCGCGACCGGGACGAACTCGATGCAGTCCTCCGGGCAGACATCGGCGCATCCTCCACAGAGGATGCACTCCGTTCCTTCCACCGGGTCCTCGTGAAAAGTGGTGTTGACCCAGCACCGCAGGCACCGCGAGGCCTCGAGACGGGCCGGAGCTTCCGTGAAGCACTGCTCGATCTCGGCGATGCCGATCCGACGCTGGATCTGGAGCACGGGAGGGTTCTGCCGCAAAGCTCCTTCGAAATCCGGCAGCCGCGTGTACCCGGGGAGCGCCTCGAGGAGAATCTCCACCGGCTCGGGAGCGGAGATCGCCCCGCGGAGGTGGGCGTGGATGGAGGAGGCGGCGCGGCGACCATCGGCGATCGCGCTGATGGCGATCCGCGGGCCGAAGGCGACGTCGCCTCCGGCGTAGATGCCTGGGGCCGTCGTGGCGAGCGTCTCCGGATTCACCTTGATCGTCCCGCGGGGCGTGACATCGACGGCATCTTCCGGGCGGAGGAACGAAAGGTCGCTCGCCTGGCCGATGGCAAGGATCACCGTGTCGGCCGCCATGGCGAGCTCGGTGCCTGGCACGAACGTGGGGTTGAAGCGCTTCCTCTCGTCGAAGACCGAGGCGCACTCGATCGTCTCGAGCCCCGTCACCTTCCCGCCGATCCCCAGGATGCGTTGTGGCCCCCGCCTCGGATGGAAGACGATCCCCTCCTCCCGCGCCTGCTCGATCTCCTCCGGCACGGCCGGCATCTCCACCATCGATTCGAGGCTGACGACGTGGACCTCCTTGATGCCGAAGCGGACCGCGGAGCGGGCGATGTCGAGGGCGGTGACGATGTTGATCTCCGGGTTGATCGCCTCGTCGAGGCCCGCGGCGCGGAGCGCGGTGCGCGCCACGTCGAGGGCGACGCTGCCGCCGCCGACGACGATGACCTTTTTCCCCAGATCGAGCCGGTACCCCATGTTGACGTTCAGCAGGAAGTCCACGCCTTTGAGGACGCCGTCGAGGTTCACTCCTTCGATGTGGAGGTCGCGTCCCTTGTGCGCGCCGATGGCGAGAAAGATCGCCCGGTATCCCTGTGCACGAAGATCGGTGAGGGAGAAGTCGGCGCCGAGTCGGCGGCCTACCTTCAGCTCCACGCCGAGGCTCAGGATGGCGTTGATCTCCAGCTTCACCAGCTCGCGAGGGAGCCGGTACTCCGGGATGCCGAGGCGGAGCATCCCTCCCGCGACCGGTTGGGCCTCGAAGATCGTGACCGGGTAGCCTCGAATCGCCAGGTCGTGCGCCGCGGCGAGGCCCGCCGGCCCCGCGCCGACGACCGCGACGCGCTCCTCAGGATGCAGGACGCCCCGCTTGCCATAGATCTCCCGGAGCGTATCGAGATCCATCATGCTCTCGACGCCGAATCGCTCTGTGACGAATCGCTTGAGAGCGCGGATGGCGATCGGCTGGTCGAGCGATCCCCGCCGGCAGGCGGTTTCGCAGGGGGCGGCGCAAACCCGCCCGCAGATGGAGGCGAGGGGGTTGGGCCGGCGGGCCACGGCGTAAGCCTCGCGGTAGCGCCCCTCGGCGATCAGGGAGACATAGCGGCCGGCCTCCGTGCCGACGGGGCACGCCGTGTGGCAGGGGTAGTTGGTCTCCAGCCACTCCCTGTCCACGAAGCAGCCGGCCATGGACGCCGTCTCTTACTTGCTCAGCTCGAAGTCGGCCGTCGTGGCGCCGCCGACGATGACCTGCCGGCTCGTCTCCTTCAGCTTCGGGTGCCAGACCTTGACGGTGTAGGTCCCGTCGGGGAGATCCTTGATGTCGTAGACGCCGGCCTTGTCCGTCACGGCGAAGTACGGCGTCGGCACGGTCACCACGTATGCCTCCATCTCCGGATGCACGTTGCACAGGATCGTCGCCGCGCACGGCTGCTTGAAGGTGTATCCCTTCGACTGTCCCTGCGGCCAGGTCCCGAGGTTGAACTTTTCGGCGCACTTGTCCGGTGAGAAAACGTTGTGGAGGACGACGTCGCTGTTCTGGAAATCCACCGTCGTTCCGAGCAGCACGGGCAGAACGTGCGGCACGAAGACCATGTTCTTCTGATCGATCCTCGCGTGCGCGGCCGGAGGCGGGAAGGTCTTTCCCGCGATCGCGTCAACGTACACCACCGCGTCGGCGTTGCTCTTCGCGCCGGTGGCCTTCACCACGCCCTTGATCTCGCCCGCTTCGGCGACGGCGACGGCGGCGAGCATGAGCAGTCCAACCCCGACGATTCTCATGGCATTCATCGATTCCTCCAGGGACTTGCGAGGTCCAGTCCGGCCGTCACATTCCGAACACGACGCCCGCAACGACCTCCTCGGTCTTGTAGCTGCTGGCGGGCTCCTTGAGCTGGTCGGCGGCCACGAAGGCTCGGACATTGGCCCGGACGAGGAACTGGACCGTGAGCGAGATCCGGTCCTGCTTCACCCCCGCGACCTCGAACGATTCCCATCGAGCCGCCGGTATGAGCCACGGATAGGCGACCCAATCCACCTCCCCGAATCTGGTCTTGATCGACTGGTCGGTCGCGGAGGGATTCGACAGGAAAGGCCGCCGGTCGGAACGGTTCGACATTCCCGCCCGCACGATGAGGTCCAAGAAATTCCACGCGACGTCGCCCCCGTACACCGTGAATCTGTCGTCCTGGAACACGGTCGTCTCCACCGGCGTCACGATATTCGTGTTCGGATCGTTCACAAGAATGCTCGTGGTCTCGCTCAGGAGCGGCGAGCCCTTGTACGCGAACGCGGAGACGGTCAGTGACTTCTCGCTCCACGGCTTCGGGTTCTCGGCCATGTGGCCTCCCTCCGCCCCCTTCGTCGTCCCATCGAGCCTTTCGCCGCCGAACTTGTAGGCGACTCGACCGTAGACATCCTTGGCGTTGTTCGAGGCGTTGCCGACTCCTTCGACGTACCCGCCGTTGTAGAGAAGCCTGTGGGCAGCCACGCCGAAAAACTCGATTCCCTGCTGGAACGGCTCCGCAGACCATCCGTTGTCCCCTGCCGTCTCGTTTGTGACGAAATACCGGTGATCCGTCAGGCGGCGATGGTTCGAGACCAGGAAGATTCCCGGCTCGAAGGAGCCAATCTTGAATTGGAAGGCGGGGCTGTTGAACGGCCGGAACAGGACGTTGATGCGCTCCATTTCCGTGACGACCTCTCCGGCATCCCGCGCGAACTCGACCTCGGAGTAGAAGGAAACGTGCTCTCCGAAGGTGCCACCGGCTAGGAGCCCGACTTCCCCACCAAGGCCGTCGAATGAGCTCGTCTTCGACGCTCTGTCGTTGGCAATCTCGCTCTCGACGACGACGGAGATAGGCACCGAGCCGGGGATCTCCCCGGGCCAGACCGCCTGAGGCCACATCTTCTTGTATCCCTCGGCTCCCAGGGCGACCGGCTCGTCCTTCGACATGCCGGCGTCGCTCCCGGCCGGAAAGCGGTAGCCGTTGAGACGGAAGGCTTCGCCATGCGCGTTAAGAGCGGGGAAGGCGATGTGACAGGTCTGGCAGCTCGTGTGGTACTTGCGCGCGAAGGCGGGAATCGCCATGGAGGGGGACGTCCCCGCCACAGCCAGGACGAAGAAGAGCAGGACGCTCGCGGACCGTCGGCATATGCGCATCATCATATCCTCCCTTGGGACGACAACCCGACTTCGAGACTCTACGGCCATGGTGGCGGGGAGGAAATACGACAGGCACATCATTTTCGTGATACAGGTGCATCACAAGCGGGGTTGTCGCGGGGATCAGATCAGGGCGTTGCGGTACGCGAGGGAGACGGCTTCCAACTTGCTGTGAACCTCGAGCTTACCGAGGATGTGCTGGGTGTGGTTCCGCACGGTCGCCTTGCTGATGAAGAGCGCGTCAGCGATCTTCTGCGTGCTGGCGCCCTCGGCCATCAGGCGCAGCACCTCGACCTCGCGAGCCGTGAGCGTCGCCGCAATGCCCGCGGGCTGAGGATGGAGGTCGATCAGCGGCGAGGGATCGGGGGCCGGCGCCGTCCTGAGGATCCGCCGGATGAGATCGTGCACCTCCTGGCCGCGGCCGACCGGCTGAAAAAGGTGGACGATTGTGAAGCGCGATGGCTTCGAGCCGGGGATGACGACGACGGAGAACGAGGCGTGCACCGTCGCCCCCGAGGCGGTGCGGACGTCCATCTCGAAATGGCGGACCGGCTCGCGGTGGCGGACCATCTCCACGACGGAGCAGTTCTCGCCGCAATAGCGGTTTCCGAAGACATCCTTGCCGCAGAGGATCTCATGGCAGGGCCTGCCGAGTACCAGGGCGGCGTCGTAGCCCAGAAGACGCCCGGCGGCCTTGTTCCAGATGACCACTCGGCCCTTCTCGTCTGTGGCGAAGGCCGCTTCCGCCGTTCCCGCAACCACATCGAGAGGGTCTTCAATGGTCTCGCGAGACATCCCCACACTCCTGACAGGAACGCGGACCGCAGTATACACCCGGGGTAGATGACGTAGCCCGCAGGCTCGAGCGTTCGAGCGACGGAGGCCATGATGTTTCGCTCGTCTGTGTGGGCATGCGTTCGCCCCTCCTCATCGCTGCGCAGCGCGACCCTCCGTCCCGCAACCGATCGCGGCGGGATCAGCTCCCGTAGCCCGTGCCGCCGATGAGTGTGCGGACCTCCCACAGCTCGGGGAAGCAGCGCTTGCCGAGCGTCGTCGCGAGGTAGCCGACTCCGTCGGTGCCGCCGGTGCCGGGCTTCCTTCCGATCATCCTCTCAACCATCAGAATGTGGTGCTGGCGCCAGAGCGAGAAGTTCTCGTCGTACTCGATCATCGCCTCGCAGAGCTGGTAGAGCTCGGAGTGCGTCGCCGGGTCGGTGTAGACGGATCTCAAGGCTTCGAGGCGAGCCCGTCCCCTGGCACCGCCGTCGTCCTTCGCGCCGCCCACGGGGATCTGGAAGCCCGCGCGGCGCAGCATCGCGTCGAGCGAGTCGCGGAGATCCTCCTCCGAGAGGCGTGACTGGAGCTTGCGGACGCCTTCGGGGCTGCCCTTCAGGTGGGCGGCCATGCCCGGGTCCTTCATCCCCGAGAGGAACTCCAGCTCGCGGAACTGCCCGGACTGGAAACCGCTGGCCGGGTTCAGGTGATCGCGGAATCGGGCGAAGTCCACGGGGGTCATCGTCTCGAGGACCGAGATCTGCTGGAGGAGCACGCGCTGGATCTCGATGAGGCGGCGGAAGATCCTCCAGCACACGCGGGCGTCGCCCTTCGCGGCAGCGACGCGGGCGGCCTCGATCTCGTGGATCATCAGTCGGAACCAGAGCTCGTAGACCTGGTGGATGACGATGAAGAGCATCTCGTCGTGCTCGGGGGGCGACGACAGAGGCTGCTGGAGCGAGAGCAGCTCGGGGACTTTCAGGTAGCTGCCATAGGTGAGCGGAGACCCTGAGGCAGGGGATCCGGCCGCGCGACGATCCTGTTCGCTCACGGTAGCGCTCCTTCCGGCAGCCGTCGCTGCTTCGCCATGAACCTGCACACCACGAGTGCAGGCACCCTCGTCACCAGCTCAGATCACCGGGGCGCCGGCGCCTTCCTGCTTCTCCCAGGCCCGGGTGGCCAGGATCTTGTCCATCTCTTCCAGAGTCGCGTCGCACTCTTCCTGCGTCGAGTAGAAGTGAGGAGCGAGGCGGATCCCGGCTCCGGGCCGGAAGTCCACGAGGAACTTCCGTCGAATCAGCTCCGCCGCGACAGCCTGACCATGAGGAATGTTCAGGATGACGCTGCCGCCGCGCTGCTCCGCGCGCGCGGGAGAGTTGGTCTTCCAGCCCCGGCCCAGCGCTCCGTCGATCATGTGGGTCGTGAGGCGGACCGACTTGGCCCGGATGGCCTCGATCCCCGCGCGCGAGACGATCTCGTAGCCCGCCCGTGCCGCGTAGAGGGGAGCCACGGCGGGAGTGCCATGGAGGTAGCGCGCGATCCCTTCCGCGGCCTGGATGGGACCGATCTCGAAGTCGAAGGGGTGGGCGTGCGCGGCCCAGCCGGTGACGGCGGGGAGGAACTTCGGCTGGAGGTCGGGCCGGACGTAGAGGTAGCCCGCACCGGGGCCTCCGCAGAGCCACTTCACCGAGCCGCCCGTTGCGAAATCCACGCCGAGCGCGCTCACGTCGAGCGGCACCGTGCCCGCCGACTGGTAGACGTCGAGCGCCACGAGCGCGCCCACCTTGTGGGCCTTCTCCACGACGGCGGCGGCGTCCTGGATGAAGGCGCTCTTGAAGAGGACGTGCGAGATGGGGACGACGAGCGTCTCCTCGTCGATGGTGTCGAGGAGGCGCTGCGTGTCCACGGTGATTCCGTCATCGGAGGGGACCATGACGATCCTCGCCCCGAAGCGCCGCCGCTCCTCCCAGACGTACATGACCGAGGGGAAATTCAGCGCCGTGTAGACGATCTTATTGCGTTTGCCGGTGAAGCTGAAGCAGGAGGCGATGATCGACATGCAGACCGAGACGTTCTGGTGCATGGCGATGGTGCCCGGGGGAGCCCCGATGAGAGGCGCAAGCTCGTCGCCCACGGCGAGGGGGGCCTCCCACCAGCCGTCGCTCCAGGCCAGGACGCCCCGCTCCTCCCACATGCGGGTGAACTCCTCGAGCTGCGTCCGTGCTCCGCGCGGCATCGCGCCGAGGGAGTGGGAGACCATGTAGGTGCAGGTGGAGAGGATCGGGAACTCCTCCCGGAGCTTCAGGAGGGGATCGTTCATGGCATTCTCAGGAGTCTGTGAGGGGATCCCTTCATGTTGTCCTCGCGCCCGTGCGGGGGCGGGCCGTCTCGGGCCAGGGGAGGCCGACTTCGGCCGGCCCCAGAGGCTCGCTCCGGTTGCCCGCGAGATCGTAGGCCCGGACCCAGTACCGGTAGCTCACGCCCGCCTCCACGTCGTGGTCATTGTACGAGGATCCCTTCACCGTCGTGAGGTGAAGCTGCCCCCCTCCGTCGCACGCCCTCAGGATCTCGTAGCCGTAGACTGCCTCGTTGTCCTCGGCCTGCTTCCAGAGGAGCTGGACGTGGCCGGAGCGCGCGGCGGCCACGAGGCTCTTCCCGCCCTTCCAGGCGGGAGGGATCGTGTCCGTGCTCGAGGGCGCCTGGAGCGCCCCGCGGGGCCACAGAACGCAGCGGACCTTCTTGAAGTTCTCGTCCAGGTTCTTGCAGACGTTCCCGTAGACGCATCGGACGATCGACTCCTCGCGCCCCTCCCGCACCTTGCGGGGCCAGTCGGGATCGGCCAGAAGGGCCCGGGCCATCCCGATGAGATCGGCGGCGCCCGACTGGAGGATCTCCTCGGCCTGCCGGGGCGAGCGAATCTTCCCCGTCGTGATGACTGCTGTTACGGATCCCCGCGCCACGAGATGCTCCTTCACCGCGGCGGCCATGTAGGTGTTGGCCCCGTCAGGGTAGTTCACGGAGGGCATGCAGCGGTCGCCGGAGTAGCCGGTGTAGGGGTAGAGGGGATCCCCCTCCTTGTGGACGGCATCCTCGAACTTCCCCCCGGCCGAGAGCGAGAGGTAGTCGGCCCCGGTCAGGGCGAAGCGATGGGCCATCCGCGCGGCGTCGACGACCGTGTAGCCGTCCTTGATGCACTCCTCGGCATCGAAGCGCACCCCGAGCGGGAAGCCGTCGCCGATTTCGCGGCGCACCGCGGCGATGACCTCCGCGGGAAGGCGCATCCTGTTCTCGAGGGAGGCGCCGTACTCGTCGCGGCGGACGTTGTGCCGCGAGAGGAAGGACGACAGCGTGTAGGCGTGCGCCATGTGCAGCTCGACCCCGTCGAAGCCGGCCTGCCGCGCGCGGGCGGCGGCGGAGGCGTAGCCCTCCACGATGGAGCCGATCTCTTCGCGGGTGAGATCCCCGATCTTCTGCCGCCAGCCGGATCGGGCGATCTTGAGGAAGTGGATGATCTGGGGGATGACCTTCACCTCGCCGGCGTCGTGGACGGCGCGGCGCAGATCGATGAGGCCGGGGAGGAAGCTGTCGTCGCTGATGCGCAGGAGCGGCCCCGAGCGCGCGCCGTGGACCGCCATCGCCTCGATCACCATCAACCCCGGCTCGCCTCGCGCGAAGCGGACGTAGCGATCGATGATGTCGCGGTTGACGTGGCCGTCCTCGCCCGAAAGGCGCGTCACCATGGCAGGAAGCACGATCCGGTTGCGCAGCTTCAGCGCGCCGATCTCGATGGGCTCGAGGAGCTTCATGAGGCTCCCCGGAGAGTCTCCCTCGCGATGATGTTCTTCTGCACCTCGGAGGTTCCCTCGTAGATCCGAAGCGCGCGCACCTCGCGGTAGAGGCGCTCCACGACGCTGCCCCGGATGACTCCGCGCCCACCGTGGATCTGGACGGCGCGATCCACGACTCTCCAGGCCGTCTCAGTGGCGAGATACTTCGCCATGGCCGATTCGCGGGCCGTGCGGCCCTTGCCCGAGTCGATGGCGGCGGCGGCCCTCTGGACCATGAGCGCTGCGGCTTCGATCTCGGTGGCCATGTCCGCCACCATGGCCTGGAGCCCCTGGCGCGCGGCCAGCGGCTCCCCGAACTGGACCCGCGTTTTCATCTGGGCGCATGTCTCGGCGAGAGCCCGGCGGGCAAAGCCCACTGCGGCGGCCCCCACCGTGGGGCGGAAGAAATCGAGGACACCGAAGGCGATCGCGAGCCCCTCGCCCTCTTCGCCGATACGTCGATCCGCGGGGATGCGGCAGCCCTCGAAGGCCAGGGATCCTATCGGATGGGGGGCCATCGCCCGGAGGCGCTCCTTGAGGGAAAAGCCGGGATCGTCGCGCTCGACGATGAAGGCGGTGAGCCCTCCCCGTGGATCGCCGGAGGTGCGGGCCCAGACCGTGTAGAGATCGGCGAGGCCGGCGTTGCTGATGAGCGTCTTGCCGCCGTCGAGGAGATAGCCGCTCCCGTCGCGCCTCGCGCGGGTGGCGATGGCCGTGAGATCGGATCCTGCCTCCGGCTCGGTCAGCCCGATGGCCGCGATCTTCTCTCCACGGAGCGTGCCGGGGAGGTAGCGCCGCTTCTGCTCCGGGCTCCCGCGTTGCGCGATGGCTCCCGTTCCGAGCCCCTGCATCACGAAGGCCAGGTCGGCCAGCCCGGAGCGATAGGCGAGCGCCTCGCGGGCCTCGCAGAGGTCGGCATTGCGGACGCTTTCCCGCGCGCCGCCCAGCTCCGCGGGAACGAGCAAGGCGAGAAGGCCGCCGCGGCCGAGGAGGGCGACCGCCTCGCGCAGCGCGGCGTCCTCCTCTTCGGGCGTCAGGGGCTCGCGGGATTCCAGCTCATCGAGGCCCGCGAGCCCCGCGACGAGCGCCGCGGGCGTGAGCGTCATCGCTGGAAGCGCGGATCGCGCTTGTCGCGGAAGGCCTCGTAGCCCTCGCGGAAGTCGGGCTCGCCCATCAGCCGCGCCTGCACGCGCGCCTCGGCGTCGAGGGCCGCCTCGAGGTCCATGGACGTCTCGCCCTCGAGCTGCTCCTTCGTGACGGCGAGGGCGCGGGCCGGCCCCGCGGCGAGACGCGCGGCCCAGTGCTCGGCCCGGGCGGCCAGGTTCTCGAGCTTGACCAGCTCCGTGATGAAGCCCGCCCGGCGCGCCCGAGGAGCGTCGATGAGATCCCCGGTCATCAGCCAGCGCGTCGCGGTGCCGAGGCCGACGATTCGGGGGAGGAGCCAGGCGGCGCCCATGTCGGCGCCCGAGAGGCCCACCTTCACGAAGACGAAGCCGATCTTCGAGTCCTCGGAGGCGATGCGGATGTCGCAGGCGGCGGCGATCACCGCCCCGGCGCCCACCACGGCGCCGTGGAGGGCCGCCACGACGGGCAGGGGGAGGCGCCGGATGGCGAGGATCAGATCGCAGGTGAGGCGCGTGAACTCGAGCTGGCGCTCCGGCGTGGACTCGAGCAACGGCCGGATGATGGCTTCGTGGTCCCCGCCCGAGCAGAAGCCGCGGCCCGCACCCGCCATGAGCACCGCGCGGATCCCGGGCCTCCCGCTCAGAGCGCGAAAGGTGGCGAGGAGCTGTTCGTAGGCCTCGAAGGTGAGCGCGTTGAGCCTCTCGGGGCGGTTGAGCGTGATCCGCGCGATCCCCTCGCGCTCTTCGTAGAGGAAGGCCGTGGGAGTCGTGAATCCGGCGTCAGGCTTTTTCGCGGGCATTGTCTGCTCCTTTCGCACCCAGCGGAGGGTGGCCGGGCTCGCGGGCGAGCACCGCGTCTTCGCAGATCCCGGATCGCGTGCTCTCGCCGTGACACGAGCCACTCACAGGATGGCCTCCGCCTCGATCTCCACGAGCGCTCCCTCTTCCAGGAGGCGCTGGACCTCCACGAGGGCCATGGCCGGGTAGTGGCTTCCCATCCTGCGGCGGTAGGCCTTTCCGATTTCGGGAAGGCAGGCGAGGTAGCGCTCCCGATCAGCCACGTAGATCCTGAGCCTGCCGACCTGATCGGGTCGCCCGCCCGCCGCCTCCACGACGCGCAGGACGTTCGCGAGCGCGGCGTCGAACTGCGCGGCGAAGTCATCGCCGCCGACGATTCTCTTTTCGCTGTCCCACGCGATCTGCCCGGCCACGAAGAGCGTCCGGCCCGAGCGGAAGAGCAGCCCATTGCTGTAGCCCTTCGGCTCGCCGAGGGATTCGGGGTTCACGGGTAGGGGAGGAGCCGCGCCGGCGTCGGTCTCGCCCTCCCATGCACCCGGCAGCCCGTCCACGACGATCGCCTGGCCCGTGACGTCGCGCGCGCGATCCGAGAGCAGCCAGAGCGCGGCGGCGGCGACCTCTTCCGGCCTGAGGAGCCAGCCGCCGCGGTTCATTCTCCCGAGAGTCTCGCGAGCCTCCTCGCGGCTGCGCCCCGTGGTGCCGACGATGCGCTCGACGGCCTTCTCGATCATGGGCGTGTCCACGTAGCCGGGGCAGAGCGCGTTGACGCGCACGCCCTTCGGCGCCGCCTCCATGGCGAGCGCGCGCGTCAGGCCGACGAGGGCGTGCTTGGAGGCCGTGTAGGCCGAGACGTAGGCGAAGCCTTCGAGGCCCGCGACGGAGGCGACGTTCAGGATGGAGCCCTCCCCGCGCGCGGCCATGGCCGGGTAGAGGGATGAGATCGCGTGGTGGGCACCCATCAGGTTCACTTCGAGGTGGCGCCGGATGAGCGCGTCGTCGGTCTTCTCGTAGGGGGCGCTCTCGGCGATGCCGGCGGCGTTGACCAGGATGCCGACCGGGCCGAGGCGGCTCTCCGCCTGGCGGCAGGCATCTTCGACGGCCAGCCGATCTGTCACGTCGGCCGGGAGGGGCAGCGCGATCTCCCTACCGGCCGTCGCGTTCAGGATTTTCGCCGTCGATTGGACCTCCTCACGCGAGCGAGCGACGAGCGCGACAGGATGGCCCTTCGCTGCCAGCGCCGTGGCAATAGCCCGGCCTATCCCCCGACCCGCGCCCGTGACGAAGGCGGTGGCCGGCAAAGCTCCTGTCGGAGAAGGCCTGGGCATGGGCGATTATGGCCGTCCGGGGCGACGCGCGTCCACAACGGCTGAGATTCTGGCTTGCAGGCTACCCCCGTCCGAGTGACCGCAGTTCTGGAATCCGGCCCCGTCCGGGCAGGAGGGCGCAATACCCGTCAGGGGGCGTTGCCGCCCAGGCCGAAGCGGCGGCGGACGAGGGCGTCGAAGGCCGAGGTGGGCAGTAGGCGCCGCGCCCACAGGGCGAGCCGTGCCTGGGGCGTCACCAGGATCCGGGACGGAGGCCGCTTCATCGTGGCCACGCGGACGATCACCTCTGCGCACGCGGCTGCCGCGATGCCGCTCTCCTGGGAGACCTGCGTCCTCCTGTCGATCTGTGCGCGCAGGTACTCGTAGGGCCCGTCTCTGCGCGCGAGCATGGACTCGACTGTCCTGCGCGCGTTCGCGCCGAATTGCGAGACGACGGGACCGGGCTCGACGAGGACGACCTGGATGCCGAAGGGGGCCAGCTCGACCCGGAGCGCATCGGAGATGGCTTCGACGGCATGCTTGCTGGCACAGTAGGCGCCCCCGAGGGGGAGCGTGACGCGACCGACGATCGAGCCGATGTTGACGATGCGGCCCGCGCGCCGCGCGATCATCCCGCCGGGCGCCTGCGCGGCCTCGGAGGCGGCGTCGGCGAGACCGATGACGTTCGTTTCGAGCTGGCGCCTCCACTCCTCGCGCGTCACCTCGATGATGGGCCCCATCTGGCCGTAGCCTGCGTTGTTGATCAGGATGTCGATCCTGCCGTGGCGCTCGATGGCGCCGCGGATGGCGCTGCGTGTGGAGGCAGCGTCGCTGACGTCCCAGGCGACGGGATGAATCCGGCCGGGGTGTGCCGTCGCGAGATCGGCGAGCGTCGCGGGGTTGCGCGCCCCCGCTACGACCGTGTGGCCTCGCTGCGCGAGAAGGCGGGCCACCTCGTGCCCGATCCCGGTCGAGCAACCCGACACCACGGCGACAAGGGGCGGACCTTCACTCATGTCTGGTTCCCGCTCATGAAGCTGCGACACATGCCTGGATGGTGCTCCTGATCACATATCCGGTCACATCGATCTCCCGGTGCCGGATTCCGTGTTCATCACAATGGCGCGCCTGCCTCCTCCCCCAGGTCTCCCTCGGATCACCGGCGCGCGCCACGGATGCTACCACCCTGCTGGAGCCGCATGTCCATCTGCGCGCCTGCCCGCCAGGCGCGTCGACTTCGCGCAGCGTATGCCGATGCGGCACAGATCGTGTCAGACTGTGGGGCGTTGCGCAGAGGACGGCTCACCGCAGTCGATAGGAGATCGTTCGTGCCTTCGAGAAAGAAGAGCCCCGCTCGCACTGTGGCCCCCACTGAGTCGAGTGCCGCCGTCGATGCATTCATGTCGAGCCTCGAGCATCCCTGCAAGGCGGAGATTCAGGCCATTCGACGGATCATCCGCGGCGTCGATCCGTCCATCGTCGAGGGTGTGAAGTGGAATGCGCCGAGCTTTCGCACGACGGAGTACTTCGCCACGACCCACCTTCGAGCGAAGAGCGGGGTGGGTGTGATCTTCCACCTCGGCGCCAAGGTGCGGAAGACTCCCTCTTTCCGGATAGACGACCCTGAGGGCATGCTGAAGTGGCTTGGCAAGGACCGGGCGATGGTCACATTCACAGGCATGAACGAGATACGGGCCGGCAAGGCTGCACTGGAGCGAATCGTCCGCCAGTGGAACAAGCATGTATGAAGCGGGTGCGCCCAAAATGGAGCGGAAGGAGATCGATGCGAACCCTGGTTGTCATCCTGTTCGTGCCGCTGCTTCTCGGTGCAGGCCCAGCGTCGCCTGCTGCGAGCGACTCCCCGTGCCTGACGGAAGCTCAGGGCAGGCAGCGCCTCGTTGATATCCTCCATGATCATCAGCCTACGTTGTGGAAGTGCTCCAGCGACGCAATGGCTGTGATCCCTGACTCGCGGCCTGAAGCTCACACCGTCGCCGAAATCGCCGCTATTCTGAACCGGCGGTTCGAGCTGGCGAAGCTGCCGGCCATTCGCATACTCCGCACCGATCAGGACACAGTCGTTCTGACGGTCAGCGACCCGGAACATCTGACCCAGCGGATGGGGACACGGGTGCCCGCTGCTACGTGGCCGAGGTGACCTTCTCGTTGACCTCGATCGAGGAGATCGACTACATCTGGCTGGAGGTGCCGGAGGGAGACCATGCGGCACCGGGCAGATTCGGGCGCGCGAGTTTCCCCGACCTGCTCCCGCTGATTGACGATGACACGAGGAAATGAGCCGCCGATGGAGCCGTTCACTCTGAACGTCGACCCGGAGGTGCTGGTCGATCTCAGGGACCGCCTCGCGCGAACGAGGTGGCCGGATCAGGTGAGCGGGGCGGGTTGGGACTACGGCACCGAGCTTTCGTACATGAAGGAGCTCGTAGAATACTGGCTCGATGAGTTCGACTGGCGGAAGCAAGAACGTCTCATCAACACCCTGCCCCAGTACCGCGCTCGGGTCGACGAGCTCGACATTCACTTCGTGCATCTCCGCGGGGAGGGTCCGCGGCCGTTCCCATTGGTGATCACGCACGGATGGCCGAGCTCGTTTTTCGAGATGTACAAGATCGTCCGGCCGCTCGCGGATCCATCATCGCATGGGGGCGATTCCGCGGACGCCTTCGATGTCGTCGTGCCCTCGATGCCGGGCTTCGGCCTTTCCGAGCGGCCCGCCCATCGAGGTCTGGTGCGAGTCGATGTCTTCTGGCGCCGCTTGATGACCGAGGTACTGGGCTACCGCCGCTTCGGCGCGCACGGCTCGGACATCGGCGCCAGAGTGACGAGCGCGCTCGGTCGATTCCATTCAG
>CAZMRF010000055.1:33473-35246 GCA_964568735.1 uncultured Acidobacteriota bacterium | reverse complement strand
GTGGTCGCCCACTTCCACTACATCATGGTCGGCGGCGCGGTGATGGCGTACCTGGCCGGGCTGCACTTCTGGTGGCCGAAGATCACCGGGCGCATGTATCCCGAAGTGTGGGCCAAATTTTCGGCCCTCATCATTTTCCTCGGCTTCAACTTGACCTTCTTACCGCAGTTCGTCCTCGGTTACCTCGGCATGCCGAGGCGCTACCATATCTATCCGCCGGAATTTCAGGTCCTGAACGTCATGTCCACCGCGGGGGCGTCGATCCTGGGGGTGGGCTACGTCATCCCCCTCGTCTACTTCATCTGGTCGATGAGGTACGGGAAGGTGGCGCCCGCCAACCCCTGGAACGCGACCGGCCTCGAGTGGAAGACGCCGTCCCCCCCGCCCACGGCGAACTTCCCCGTGACCCCCACGGTCAACGAGGACGCCTACAACTACCCGCCTCCAGCCCGGGAGGAGGCCGCCCTTGTCTGAGGCCCGCGGGGCGCTGGCGCACCACTTCGAGAATCTCGAGCAGCAGCAACTCACCGCCGCGCTCGGGATGTGGGTCTTCCTGATCACCGAGATCCTGTTCTTCGGCGGCCTCTTCTGCGTCTACACCGTCTACCGCTTCAAGTACCCCGGAGCTTTCGCCGAGGCGAGCCACCACCTTGACGTCTTCCTGGGCACCATGAACACCGGCGTCCTGATCATCAGCAGCCTGACGATGGCGATGGCCGTCCATGCCGCCCAGCTCGGAAGGAAGCGGGCGCTCATCCTCGGCCTCGTCCTGACGATCGTGCTGGGGGCGGTCTTCCTGGGCGTGAAGGTCGTCGAGTACAGCCACAAGTACCACGAGAACCTCATCCCCGGCCCCACCTTCCACCTGGACCAGTACCCGCGGGAGGGCCAGATCTTCTTCTCGCTCTACTTCGCCATGACCGGCATGCACGCCTTCCACATGATCGTGGGAGCCGGCCTCCTCACCTGGCTCATCGTGAAGGCCGCCAAGGACCGCTTCACCCCCGAGTACTACTCCCCCGTAGAGATGACCGGCCTCTACTGGCACTTCGTGGACATCATCTGGATCTTCCTCTTCCCCCTCCTCTACCTCGTAGGCCGCCACGGCCCGGGGGTGGGACATTGAGGGACATGGAGAATCAGGGGGCCGGGATGGCCGAGGGGCGCGCGGAGCACCGCGGCGCAGTGGGCCACGTCGTCCCGGTAGGGGTCTACTTCAGTGTCTTCACGGCCCTGATGATCCTGACGGGAGTCACGGCGGCCGTGGCATTTCTCGATCTGGGCTTCTTCAACACGATCGTCGCCCTAGGCATCGCCTTCACCAAGGCCACCCTCGTCGGCCTCTACTTCATGCACCTGCGCTGGGCTGAGAAGCTCAACGGGCTCGGGGTTCTGGCGGCGGTGGCGTTCCTATTCCTCCTGGTATTCATCACCCTTGGCGACTACATGAGCAGGGGGTGGTTGGGGGGGATGGGGGGGTGATGGTTTCGAAAGGCCCGCCGCCGTTCTCTCCTGACCCCTTGATCCGAACTTTTGTCTCATGTCAGTTCCCAAGCCACTCTGGTGCCATCTTGCAGCATCGGCCATGACCGCTCAGTGGATTCGACTCGCACCTAGATGGACACTTTGGGACATCGACGCAAAGGCCTATTCACGTATTGCCATTCACTCCCAGGAACGGCAGAATCTCCCGGCTACTAACCAGTCCTATCGTCGGGGGGGGGGGGGGGGGAACCCCCTCGAGAACGTCCCCTTCCACACTCCCCTTGGTCC
>CAZMRF010000055.1:0-33463 GCA_964568735.1 uncultured Acidobacteriota bacterium | reverse complement strand
AAACGCAGGCGTGTCGAAGGCAAAGTACAATCCCATGGACAGACTCATGCTGACAAATCTCCGTGCTGCGCTCAGCCTCGCTCTAGCTTGGCTCTCAGAACTCGAGACCATTCGCCAAGACGTTTGCCCGCGTGACTAACCCTTGATCCTCGGAATTCCGACCGCCCCAGGGCGCCGGGTCACAACTCTCCTCGACAGGGGAGCCTTCAAGTTTCAAGTCGATCCCGATGGATCAAGCTCTCGTCGCGGTCACCCTCACTACCTCGGATGTCACGAAGATCGACTACCTCCTAGCCAACCATACCGACGCGGTCAACATCTGGGTGTCGACACGAGACGGGAAATTGTTCACAGCGCCAGGTTCTTCGTTGGGGCCGGCCGAGTGCCTGGCGATGGGCACGTAGGAATCCGGACCAACGGTAGCTGGGTTCAGATCGCGTCTGGTCGGACGGAGTTCGAGTAGGTATTTGGGGAGAGAAGATCCGACTGATGCAGTTTTTCCTTTCCAGGCAACGGTATTCTCTCGCTCGACCAGCGACAGGATCCAGATGTTAGACTGCAGTCCCTGCGGCTTGAACTTACTCCGATCACCGTGGAAGCTTCCTGGCCACTTGCCTAGATCGATCAGGAGCTATCTGGCGGTCACTTCGCGCGACGAACATGGCGAGATCACCGGTGATCCACATCTTGACTCCGATCACCCTAGACGTATACTCCCGGCTGTATTTCTTGATCGAAGCGGTAGTCGGCGCTTGGCAGGGACCCGGTAGTGCGGTACCTTCTGGGTCGTGAACTTGACTACAGTGCGATCGTCGCGTTCGTATGGATCGGGGCGGGAATCCCACTTCTCACGCTGGGTTTGTCCACCGCCTTCGGGGAATCCCTCCGCTCTCGGTACAAGGACATACCCTGGCGTAAGGAGCTGCGGGCTGAGTCTCTGTCCAAGAGTGGGCATGCTCTCTCGCTTTCAGCGCTGGCCCTTCTCCTTGTCGTCGACTACGGAAACCTCCCCACGGGGCTCCAGTCCGTGCTCAAGAACTGGCAAGTCGCAATGGTGGTTGTCCTCCTCGTGTTCGGTGTCCTCCGCATCCAGTACAACCACGCCGGTCGCATGAGCAGACGGGGCAGAGCCTACACTCCAAATCTGACGAAAGAGAAGATAATCAACAGACTCGGACTCCTCTGCATGATGATCGCCCTCATCCTCCTCGCCGCTTCCTATCGCACGGCGTACGAAGGCTAACCTTACATGGCGGAAATCCTGATCGCGCTCTTCATCGCCTTCGCGCTCCTCATTCTTGGGGAAGAGGCGATCTCGAAGGTCGCCGCGACGGGAGGGCTCCAACTTGATCGGGCGACCATTCGTCTTGCGGCACTGTTTCGACGCGACCATGCACCACGCAAACTGGCAGCTAGGACTCAGATCCGGGCCGCTTCCTCACTTGTCTTGATCTGCTCTCTGATCTTGGCTGCTTCAGTGATCACTCTGGTGAGGGTCTACGCCGTAAGCAGAGAGCTTGACACAAAGGTCCAAGCTCTACTTGCTGATCGGCCGGAATCGAGAAAGCCTTTCGGCGAGGTCCTCCAACCGCGATTCGACGCCATCGAGAAAGTGCTAGCTGTTTCCGAGAGAATAGAGCCGAACTTGCAGGTCAAAGAAGTCCAATTGTATAAGAAGTACGAAGGCCGCGTGATCAAGTCACTCTACACTTTCGAGGTTGAGAACAGCAGGCAGGAGATGGTCGATCAATTCCATCTACAGATCACCTCTAGAGCGCCTGCTCCGCCATTTGCTGCACTCCGATTCGTGTGCGAGGATCGCGATCCAGACACCTCCGCGTACTCTCGTGCCCAGGTAATTCGCAGGCGGACACTTCCGAGGCATGTCCCAGGGCACCAGCTACTGATTAGCATTCGCACATCCCCTATCCTCCACGGCGAACGGAAAATCATTCGATGTCAATACGAGTGGCCTTGGAATGAATCGAACACAGATGGCCCGCCGATGGTTGCCTACTTCGACCCGAGGCTATACGGTCACGTAGAGAAGTTCGGATTACACCTTCTCGTCAGGGAGCAGTTTCGAAGTGTGGTTGTACCATTCTTCCATGCAACCACCGAGAGATTTTTGCCCTCAGACACGAGTACAGATCCTTGGAGCAGCAAGCCACCCCAGGCGGCCTATCAGTTCGCAGCCGGTTCCGAGGGAGCGCTTCGGATCTCAAGGAAATTCATCGGCGATGAAGCAGACGATACGCCGTATCACGTGTACTGCCTTGACCAAGGTACGCCGGATGGAGAGTCCGTCGTCCGCTTCCCGGTAGCAGTAGCGTTCGAGATCGGTCGGAAATCCTGAAACCACATGGACGGTCGGCAGCCTCTTTGGTGGAATCAGTCCAGCCAGAGTGACCGTGTAAGTCTCCCCAGTGGCCCGTATCGTCGTATGGGCGGCAATCGCGCGTTCAGGTTGAGAGTTTCTCCGATACCACCTGATGGATCGTAGAGACCCGCATCGCCCCACAGGTGGGTCAAGGCAGATGATGAAACATGGTTCAGGGAGTTGCGTCCGCCCCGGCCCCACCAACGAGAATCTCCTTGAGAAGACGAAGGGGCCCGGAAGCTACGCCATCAGCGCCATCTCGAGCTAGAAGCACGTGGATGTTCAGCTGGCTCAGTCTTCCGAACCGATCAAATCGGCCAAGCGCCTGCTGGAGCGCAACCTCGCCGAAGGGAACGTCATACAGTACGAGGTCGGTAACCTCTGGGGGATCGACGCCCTCGGTCATCCCCGCTGTGGCCACGAGGATCCCTCCTATATCCGAGAACATCCTCAGGGATTCGTATCGCTCTTTGAAAGCCATCCCACCGTGAAGCAGCCGACACGATAGACCGCGGCCCTCAATTTCGGAGGCCAGGTAGTAAACCGTGCCCCGGTACCCGCTGAGCACACAGATCCGGATGGCTGGGGTTGTGGCCTTAACGAGGTGGCTCAACAGCTCCCCGAAAGCATTCAGCTTCGAATCGGTTTGAATCACCTCGATTTCCTGAAGCGCCCGTCCGGCGATCGCCCTTGCCTGGCTAGCTGTGGCTGGGTCAAGACCCCAGGTCGAACTGTATTCGACACCCTCAACCACCTCTACGATGGCGTCGGCATCGCTCTGCTCGTCCGTTCTAAACAAGAAGCTCTGCAGAACGGCTTCCAATGCGGGCGGACTTGAGTGAGAACTGCGAGAGATTACCTTCGCGGCCAGCGCATGCTGCGGAGCTCCGGTTTCAACCAATCTACATAGGGTACCTACCGTCTCAACGAGATGCCGCTCGGCTCCATTCAGACTGAAAGGCACTTCGTGTAAACTTGGTCGCGGCACTGCGTCAAATGGTTTCCCTCCTTGATCGACCATTTGGTCGCGCCGCCACACCACCACCGATACGTCTTCTGCCGAAACGGTGTCGAGCAGAGGGATGTCCGGCACTGCTGACGCCAGAACGACTCGGTCAGCAGACTTTCCGATGCGCGCGAACACCTCTCCACGAGCACCCTTGAACCAATGGGCTTCGTCCGCGCACACCATGTCCCAATGCGCCTTCGCCAAGCTCTCCATGATATCGGGCTGTCTCGCAAAATCACCGCTTAGGACCGCAACGGTGCCACGCGGCCAGATCTCATCTTCGCCCCTCAAGTCGAGTCGCTCTCGGTACTCGTAGCGATCCACAACCAAGGCCGGCGTGTTTCCTCGGCGAAGTGTCTCCACACATTGTGCTCGGAGCGCAGCGCCGGGAACGACGAATAGCACCCGGGCCGTGGGCCGCTCCTGCAGTAGCCGGCTCGCCAGAGCGGCCAGGGTGATACTCTTTCCAAGCCCTACCTGCGCCCTCAGAACGACAACCCGCTTGCTCGCGGGGTCGAAGAAAGTCTCCACAAAAGCGACCTGATGGGGTAGGAGTCTGATGGAGAACCGTTCTGCTTCCCTTCCACTTGCGGTCACGGCTGCCTCTCTATTCTGCGGCGCGGTTCCGCCTGCTTGGTTTTGTTGAGCAGCCAGTTGCGATGACCGGCCAAAGTCTCGTGGTCCTCAAGGGTGATCTCCCGCTTGAAGTGAAACAGAGCGTTCCGAATCTCGCTAATCTCCCTGAGCTTCGCGCCCGCCCGCGTCCGGGTGCCGCCGAACACGGGCTCGAGTTCTTTCCAGTTGTCCCCGTTGGAGATGAACGACCGGTAGTTGTCGAAGCTCATGTCCTCCAGCAAAGTAGGCACGCTTCCCTCGCGGGCATACACGGTGGAGAGGCAGCGTTTGGCAGCAACACCGATCTCCTCCTCGCTCATCGCCATTCGTATCAAAGCTCGCACCGCAAGCTCGATCTCTGACACCATCACAAACGGACTCGCCACGCGGTAGAGGTATCGAAGGAAATCCATCGGCGTCAAGATGCCGACCAGGCGCTCGGGTGTTCCGATGAGCACACCGTTGTCTCGATCCATCGCGTCGAACACTTGGGTCATCTCTTCTGTTACGCGCGCAAACTCGAACTGTTCGAGAAACTCATCAACCGCCAGGTCGCCGGGAGCGCACTTTTGCTTGATCCATTCCCCCAAGGCCGCCGTTGACGCTCCTTTCGCGAATGAACGGAACGAGAAGACGCCAAGAACCTCTCCGCCCTGGACCACCGGAACCTGGGAAAACCCGTGTTGCAACATCATCGCAACGGCCTCTCGGACCAGACAGCTCGGAAGTACTATCAGGACCGACTGATTCTCAGGAATGATCCGGTTGATCCTGTGGAATAGCTCGGACACCAAGTCCAGCTCCTTTGCCGCCGCGGACCCATCGAGAAGTCGCAGATTCGGAAGTGAATCGGTCATAAGCCTATCGCTCCGTTCGTTCTCGTCGCCTTGCGGGGTGGCAAGAGCGCGGATCGGCCTGCGGCGGGTCTGCGAGGGCTGCTCCTTGCGGGCGTCAGGCCACTGCATGGTGTCGTAGGTCTCGAGGATGACGCGTTTGGTGCAGTAGTTACCGTCATACTTCTCCTCGTCCTTGCAGCGGACGGCCGGGATGAAGTCCCCCGCGCAGGTCATTCGGTTCTTGTCAGCGGGAAGGTCGGAATCTCCGGTCGTTCTTCCTTGAGGTTCTAAGTATGAGCGTCATAAGCCATCAGCTTTCAACTCCTCGCCAGTCCTCTGGCCTGTCGAATAATCGGCAGCGCTTTCTCGAGATCTTCCGGCGTCCTAATCGAGACGAACACGCCGCCTTCATGCACGGACTTCACGAAGAACTTGTGATGAGACGCATCCTCGGCGATCCCTGCATCGTCCTCGATCTCGTTAAAATCCAACGCGAGGAGCAAGGTGATCCTGTTCTTTCGTGGTAATACCTCGAGGAAAAAGTCCGGTCCGTGATAGCTGACCGATTTCTGTTCGGCCAACTCGATGATTTCGCCGTCCATCTCGCGGATTCGACTGCGGAGAACTTCGAACAGGCCCCTGGCCTTCTGGCTCATCTGGACGGTGGCCACATCCCGTCGCTGCGCCAGCGCTCGCATCTCTTCCTGCTCCGCTGCCTCGATCAGGGCTTTCTCAACGACGAGAGGCGGCCAGATCGAAATGGTTTGACGGGCGAGGTCTCTTCCCCGTTGCTGCATCTCCAACGGCGTCCACTTGGATTGCTCACGGACAAACTTGTTCAGACGGACCGAACTTTCCTGGAATCCTCCAGGAATCGTGTTCTTCTCGCTGAACGGACGATCCGAGTAGCTGCTGTTGTAGCCGGTGAGCGTGAGGTTGCCGAGGCGATGAAGCCACTCTCGCCTCACTTCCTGCCAGTGTTCCCCTAGCATCTCCTGCCACTCGGGACCCAGCTTTTCGTTCTGTGGCATGACGTGCTCGATGGAGTACTTGCTCGTATCGGTGCGCTCCCTCCTGCCGTGATTCTCGAGCCGGTCCAGCAACTCGAAGCACACCCGCATGCCATAGACATCCCGCTCTTCCAACGCTTTGCGGAACTCGTCGTCGTTCGGGTAGCGATAGTTCTCTCTCAGGCGGGCAAGCCCGACGGCCAGCGACTCCAACGGTTTCTGGGGATCGATCCTGTACGCCAGATTCGCGAAGACCTGCCAGTATCCACGGGTTTGATCGCCGCAGATGGCTCGGCGGAAGACGTAGCTCTCGATCAGGTCGATGGCCTTCGCGAACTGCTCCGCGGCTAGGGTGCCGCGCTGGTCGTAGCAGTCGAAGAGCCGCATGACGAGGGTTGCCGGCACGTCCACGAGGCGACGAAGTCGGGCGAGCGGCTCTCGAATCAACTCCGCGGCATCGGTGCCGATGCTGAAAGCCGCGTGATAGCGGGCGAACCGGAGAAGTTCCTCCAGAAAGACATCGAGCAGCCCCGGATCCGAACCGATGGTGCCGAACTCTCTTCGGAATGCGAAGTAGATCTCGTCGGCCTTCTCCTGCTTGCTGGCCTGGGTGCGGAGTGCGAGGTAGTCGCGGACGAAGGCGTCGAAAGTATTCTCGGAGCCACGGAACAGGTTTTCGATCTTGCTCCAGTAACTGTCGTAGAGCCGCGTCTGGTCCGCCTCGGGCAGGCGCATCAGGATGAAGTTGCGGATCAGGTCCGACTGGCTCAGGTCCATGCCCGTGGAGTTCAGGCTTTCGAAAATGAGCTGCGGATCGTCGGTTCCCCGGTCGAGGGAGACATCGACGACGACCAGGCGGGAGATGCCGCGATACACTGCCTCGACATCGACATCCGGGAGCCGCGTGATGAAGAAGTCGTAGATTTCCTGGATCCGCTCCGAGACCGGATCCGGTGGCTCCTCGCCGTCGAGCAGCGCTCGCAGCGTCTCCTGGTCGTGCCGTCGCAGCACAAGCTTGTAGCGGCGCGTCTCTTTCTCCTGGAGATTCTTCAAAAAGCGGGCTTCCACTCGATCCGCTGTTGGGCCGTCTTCGCTACCGGTCCAACGGGTCTCGCGAATGTGGTCCCTCAGGGCGATCAGGAGGAGCGTTAACGTCGTGAGGCGTTGCTGGCCATCGACAAGGAGCCAGCGTGCGAACCCCGCGAAGGAGTCGCCCGTGGCTATGTAGACCACCGAACCGAGAAAGTGGCCGCGACCAGTCGGGTCCGCGGCAATCTGCAGAATGTCCTTCCACAGCTGCTCGCACTCGGCCTCGGACCAGCTGTAGTCTCGCTGGAAGACCGGGATCAGAAACTGCTTCGTGCCGTCAATGATCTGTGTAAACTGTCGGTCCATAGCCTTCATGCGCAACCTCGCGGCGTATGGATGTGGGATGGCCAGCCCGCGGGTCGCGGCTGCCCGGGACGCCAGTCAGGGAGCGGGTCGGCAGGCGGACCGGGCGGAGGATTGAGGCGCGTCTGGTAGGGCTGCCCTGTGCGGACGGCCTGCTGCATGGCGTCATAGATCGCCAGGACGACGCGCTTGGTGCGGTACTCGCCGTCGTACATTTCCTCGTCCTTCCGGCGGACAATGGGGAATGTGTCCATGATGTAGGCCACCGCGTCGCGCGGGGTTGGGAAACTGGCCCTGAGCCGCGCCATGTCTGCCGCCGTCTCACTCTCCGCCGGGTGCCAGTCGCCGTTCTGCTGGGTCGGCAGGTAGAGGTGGAAGAAGGCTGCGTCCAGCTCGCGGCGGAGCAGGAAGCGCCGCTCCTCGTCCCAGCGGAACGGCGGGCCGGACCAGCCACAGTCCTGCGCGAAGGATTGTAAGTCCCAGGCGGTGAAGATCAATTCGAGAACTCGAGAAAGGAGCCATCTCTCCGACGTGACAGAACTATTCGCCCAATGACAAGCAAGAAGGAAATCCTCGGGTGGCAGAACCGGAAGCTGATTGAAGTAACCAAAGGTCAGGTTGATTCCGCCAAGCTTCTGTCGCATGACGTAGTCGGCAGCGAAGGAGGCGAGCAGCGCGACTAGGGCGGCGATTTGAGTCGCCGGCGCCATTGGAAATATCAACGGCATCGAATGTCCGACCGCGACCAATGGCGTCGGAGTCGCGATGATAGTACGCAGTACCGTCGCGCCGGTGATGTTCCTGAATCCGAGCAGCCAGTGTTGGGGCCAGCTATCGAGTTGGTCGCGAACCTCAGAACGCGGGATCCAGTAGCGCGGCCCCACGAACAACGTAGGGTCCGCGTGCATCGCTTCGTCCAACTCGGGCAATTTGCCCTGGTTCGCCTGCGCTTCGGTCTGCCCCTCGTACGTCCCCCATCGGTGGTCGAAATGGTGGATCATCTTTGCTTCATAGAGTGGCAGATAGTCCCGGTCGTCCTTGCGGAAGATGTTGCCGTCGAGCCGCCAACCGTCGGCTTCCAACTGCTCCCGCGTGCGGAACAGATGGGAGTCGTTGGACATATGGAACATCGTGCTGAACTTGATGTCCCACGGGTTATTCTCGGGCTGGCCGTCCGGCTCCTCGCGAATCAACACCGGCACGCGGCGGTAGATTGCCTTGGTGAGCTCGGCGTCGTGGCGCGAGCGGAAGATCGGGCAGGTGTGGGTATTGGGGTTCAGGAGCGCGATGTCCTCAGCCGAGAGGGTGAAGCGGCGCTCGGGGTCGCGCAGGTGGTCGACCTGACGGGCAAAGAACACGAACTCTGCCGCATCGACGAGCGGCCTTGCTCCGCTGCCGACGGTGAACAAACAAAACCGAGTCGCGTGATGAACCTGCGGGAACACGAACTCTTCGTTCTCGAAGCTGAAGAGACTTGCGAGCGACTTCTTCTCCGCCACGTCCTGGAAGAAGAATTTGGTGGTGTCGTCGGTGGCGACTCCGGTGGGCAGCACGCAGCCGGCGCGTCCGCGCTCGCCCAGCAGGTTGCGCATGCCTTCGGCGAAGACCGTGTACACGTTGATGTCGCCCCGGCCGCACAGCGGGTAGCGGCCGCTGTTGCGCATCAAGTGGCTTTCGCCCTCGGCCCTGCGCGAGTCGTCGAGGAACTGCTGATAGAGCGTCGGGTCGCTCGCATCGAGCGCCTCGATCAGCCGCTTGCGTGCCGCGGCGGTGGGAGCATTGGCGATCTCGGGGTTACGCTCGGCGAACCATTCCTTCTCTTGGAGCTTGACGCGTTCCCACGGAGGATTTCCGAGCACGCAGTCGAAGCCTCCTCCCGCTAACACCTCTGGGAAGGCAAGACGCCAGTGGAAGAATTGGTACTGGCGTGCGAGACGTTCGACCTCAGCACGCTGCGCCGGCGCGAGCGCCTTCGGATCCGATTCCAGGCGGCGCATGGCATCAGTCGCCACTGGCTCCGCGCGCTCATCCGCATCCTTGTGCCAGACGAAGGCGGCACACCAAGTGTCGGCGACGAGTTGAGCGTGCTGGTACTCAGATGATACGACGAGCCTGCGGAACTGCTCCGTTTTCCCGCGAACCTGATCCATAGTGTCGTCCGGGGCGTCGTCGATTCGACGAGTTCGTTCGGTAATCGACCCGTACTCGGCCGCCGGCTCGGCCACCATCAGATGGCGCATGTCGAGCTGGCCCTCGCGTTCCTGCTTGTTTCTCCGCCTTAGCACAGAACACGTTGCTTGGTCGTCGCCCTCGATCGGCTTGAATGCGTCATCGGGCAGTCCAGCGGCGATCAACTCCGGCGTGGTGCCGAGCAGGCTGTTGCCGACGCGGATGTGGTGGTCGAGGAACGAAAGCGGCTTGCCGGGCTCCAGCGCTTCAAGCCACAGGCTCACGCGGCATAGCTCGGCGGCCATTGGGTTCACGTCCACGCCGTAGAGGCAGCGGCCGATCACGTCGCGCAGTGCGTGCTGGTAGAGTAGCGGCGAGGGCTCACTCTCGCCCTGAGTCAGGGCGCGCACGCGGGCCAGGTGACGGGCTAGCCGGTGCGCCGCACCCACGAGGAAGTGGCCGGATCCGACGGCGGGGTCGCAGACCTTGAGGGCGAGGAGGGCCTTCTCAGCCCCGGCGCCGCTCTCGCCCTTGATTGCCTCCTCCACCACGGGGTCGAGAGCGGAATCGAGCAGGCACTGAACCAACGAGTCTGGCGTGTAGTAGGAGCCGGAGGTCTTGCGCTCGTTGCCGGCGAACTCAGCGAAGTAAAACCGGGCGCCATCGGCACTGATCTGTGGGGTGAGCGCGAGCAGGCTCTCGTACACCCCGCCCAGTTCCTCGGCACCGAGGTTTCGGTAGTCCACAGGGCGAAGCACCTTGCCCTGTCGGGTGAAGGCGAGATGGCGCAAAGCCTCGAGAAAATCGTGGTTGGTCAGCTCGGCGTCGCTGAGTGTGGCCGTGGAGTCCGGACTCCAAAGAAAACTGCCGAGCGTGGGCAGGGCTAGTTGCTCGCGCACGGCGGCGAAGGCCACATCGCCCGATAGTGCGCCGACCTGGAGCTGAAATTGACGCCACAGGTCGCCGTGGCGGCTGCCTTTGATCTTGCCGGCGAGCTCGCGTAGGCGGGCGGTGCTGTAGTGGTCGGCGTAGCGCTCTCGTGCTCTGCGGGCGACCTCGGAATCGTCGCGCGGGTGCAATAGCGGCTGGCCGTCCAGAGTGCGATCCTCGGCAACGAACAGGAAGATAAGGCGGTAGATCACGCGCAGGAGCTGGCCGTGGAAGTTGGCGGGCGACACCAGTGCGGTGCGAAGCGCGTCGCGCAGGGCGGTGTTCTTCGGATGGCTGGTGAAGCCCTCGCCGAGGATCTGCAGCGCGCGCTCGACGCCGCCGCGCAGGTCGCCCAGCGCGCGGGTGCCCTGCTCCTGAGCCAATTTGGTCCAGTCTTCCAGCCAGCAGGTGTCAGGAAGACCGGCCTCACGCGGCGCGAACCGCGTAGCGTGGGCCATCAGCCAGAGGAGGACGAAGTCGGAGTACACCTCGCCGGCGAACATGGCCTCCAGGTCGAACTCGAGGAAGGACTGACGCGAGAGGGCTTGGTTGTCGCGCAGCACTCGCAGGCGAAAACCGTTTGAGACGATGGCCCATCGATGCCCGGTGCTGCGGTTCAGGAACTCCTGCACCAGACCGTGCGGATTGGCGGCGGCGGCCCCTCGCTGTCGGGCGGCGCGACGGTCGAGGGAGAGCCCGCAGCCTACGAGGTGGATCGGCACCGGGCCGAAGAAGCGGTTGATTGCGTAGCTGCGGCCGTCGATCTGGGGACCGGCGCTGGTCGGCAATAGCCCGAAGCCAAGTTCGCGCAGGAGGGGCAGGCTCCACTTGTCGTTGGTGAGTCCGGTGCCGGCTTCTCCATCTGAAAGGTTGGCAGCGGCAGCGCGGAACTCGGCCCAATGCTTCCGCAGGCGGTTCCAGGATTGGGTAATGATCTCGTTCAAGCGCTCGCCTTGCGGCAGGCCGTAGTCCTCTGGGCGGGTACCGTCGAGTTTCGCCTTGGGATCGAGCACACGCCGCAGCAGGTCGGGCGGCAAGAGGCCGCCTTCGGAGCGAATGGTCTGGAAGTCCTGGGTGCGCCGAGGCATGCCTAGCTCAACTTCGGCAGGAGAACGTAGGCCCCAAGGATGTCCACGGGGATCACGGGCTCGATGGTGACGCGGCCCTTGGTGCGCGACGCCTCTCGGACGCCCTCGTGTGCTGCAAGCTGTGCGGCAGCGCGCGCCTTGGCGACCGGCACGAGGGCTTGCTGCAGCTTCGACAGCGCGGGCAGTAGCAGGCTGAGCTGCTGGTCGATGGCGGTCGGGATCAGGTTGCGTTCGCGCCCTGCGCCCAGGAGGCGCTCGCCCTCCTCGGGCGTGAGCCACAGTGGTGCGTCCGCCGCACCAGTGCAGGCCAACGGGACGATCTCCTCACACAGGATCGTCTCCGCATCTGCGCCCGCGACCTGGAGGTGGTAGCGGAAGCGCGCGACCAGCAGCGTCGTCCGCACGCTCACCTCTGAAGTGGAAACCACACCGCAACGCGACGCCACAGGCCTGGCGTCACGCGCCACGGGGTCGAGGGCCTGATCGAGCGTCCAGCTAGCCAGACCCTCGATCACCGGGCTGGTTCGACCCAGGTAGATCTCACCCTCTTGGGGGGGAAGATCGAAGCTCCCTTTGAATGATTCGTCGCGGCCGATGGCCTGGCGCAGGGCACGTGGCACCTCGTTGCTGAGATGGACGGTGACCGTCTTGCCATTGGTCCGGACCGGAACATTCGCGGCCTGAAGGACGGCGCCGAAGAAGCGGGCGACATCCTCGCTGCGGCCGATGGCGGCGCGCACGCTCTGCAGCTCCGCCGCGACGACTTCCGGGCTCAGCGTGTGCTGCGCGAAGCGCGAGCGACTGGCTTTTTCGCGGTCGCGGGCGTTCTCCCACTCGCCATGCAGCCTCGCGACGGTCTTCTTGTCCTCAGCGTCACCGAAGAGGTGGAGCTGTTGAATACCCGAAACGGCTCGTTCGCGGAATAGAGCACCCTCGAAAAGTGCCTGCGCCACCTGTTCACTGGAGCCGGGCACGGCCACGGCCACTCCCAGATCGCTCTTGATCGCCTTGTGCTTACGGATCAGCACATCGAGGATCACGCCGTCGATCGGGTTGTCTTTGCCGTAGTAGGTGATGACGCGCACCTCGGAGTTCTTCTGGTTGAAGCGGTCGACGCGGCCTTCGCGCTGTTCATGGCGCGTCGGATTCCAGGCCAGGTCGTAGTGGAGCACCGCGTTAAAGTGCTCTTGAAGGTTGATCCCCTCCGACAAGCAGTCGGTGCAGACGAGCACGTACTCGCCAGGGTCGGCGACGAGGGCTGCGATGCGCGCCTCGCGCTCCGCGGGGGGAAGCTGTCCAGTGACGGGCTCGACTCGAACCTTTGCGGGGAGAGCTTCGCGGAGCTGACGGGCCACGTACTCCGCGGTGTCCACGAACCTGCAGAAGACGACGGGGTGGAAGCCATCCTTGAGAAGTGCCTTGAGCTCCCGCGCGGCGCCCTGAAGTTTGAGGTCGTCGGCGGGGTCGATGGCGTCGGCTCGCCGCGCGAACTCCAACAACTTGCGGCGTGTGCCATCGGCAGCCGCTTCAGTGTCGGAGCCGGGGCTGAAGTCAAGGGTGACGTTGTCGTCGTCATCCCCCTGATCGAGGACGGAGCGTCTGCCTTCTTCGTCGACGTCGGCATCTTCGACCTGGTCCACGGCCGCGCGGCTGCGTAGGGTAGCTGCGGCGGCAGCGGGGCTGGACGACACACAGCGGAGCAGCGCCAGGGCGGACCAGTAACGCACGCGCCGGCGACGCTGCCCGCCCTCTTGCTCCGACACGTAATCGCGCGCGAAGGCGAGGATGTCGTCGAAGAGCGCGCGATAGGTCGTGCTGAAGGAGTAGGTGGCCTCCTTGTCCATCCGCTCCGGGAACGCCGTATCGGTCTCAAGGTAATGGCGAATGTCGGCACGCCGGCGCTGCACGAGGTGGCGGGCGAGCTTCCGTCGGATGCCCTCGCGCCCCGCGCGGTCGAGGTCAGGCGGGAGATCGGCGAACTCTCCGTCGAGCAGGCTCAAGAGTGAGCGGAACGCCTCCTCGTTGCCGCTGTGGGGCGTGGCGGTGACGAGCAAGAGGTGGCGGTTCGGGTCTTCGGTCACCCGCCGCAACAGATCGAAACGCTGCTGCCGACCTCTCCCGACGCCGCCGGCCAGCGTGCAGCCGTGGGCTTCGTCCACGATCACGAACTCGGGACACTTGAGGACAAAGTCCTCGGCGTGGCGCGGGGTCTTGATGAAGTCGGTCGAGACGACGGTGAAGCGGTGGCGGTCGAAGACCGAAACACCCAGGGGCAGGTCGCGCTCGAGGCGCTGGATGGTGCTCGAGAGCACCAGCTCGGCGTCGATGTGGAACTTCAAGGCAAGCTCGCGCTGCCACTGCTCCGCCAGATGCGGCGGGCAGAGCACGGCGATCCGGCGAATCTCGCCGCGGTCGAGCAGTTCCCGCGCAATGACGGCTGCCTCGATGGTCTTGCCGATGCCGACGTCGTCCGCGATCAGGAGCCGCACGGGGTCGAGCTTGAGCGCCATCATCAAAGGGACGAGCTGGTAGGGCCGCGGCTCCGCGGCGATTCTCCCAAAGCTGCGGAAAGGGCCGGCGGCCGCCCGTGTGGAGAGGCGTGCGGCGTCGCGCAGCAATTGGCCCGAGGCGAAGTCGCCGAGGTCCGCCTCGGTCGGAAGCCGAAAGGTCGTGGACGCGACCGGTTCCACAGCCGGCAGGATTCCGGTGACCTCCTCGTCCAGACCACCCACAGGCCGCAGCATAAGGACGTCGTCGGTAGAGTCCGGCAGCACGACCCACTCCCGCCCGCGCGCGTGGACCAATGTGCCGGGCTTGGAAAGCGACGCGGTACTCATGTGCAAGGAGTTCCGAAGACATCCGGATGCCGACGGAATATCGCTTTCCAGTCTGCCTTGTGATGGAAGCGGATGACGATGTAGCCCCTGTCGATCAGCCGCTGCGTGATGGCCTCGTCTTCGCGAATCTGATCCGGCTCGTCGTGGTGCGGCCCGTCGATGTAGATCGCGGCGTTGTACGTCTCATAGTAGAAGTCGGGTCGGGATGAGCATGCCTCTATCAGGTACTGCCCATCGCTGGGCGCCCGCAGCATGAGAGTGTCCACGAGGTCGAGCCACCGCTTTTCGAGTTGGCTGTCGCAGCGTTTGCGGAGCGCCGCGATTCGTTCCGCCCGCGAGCCGGTGCCGCCGGCGGGGCGGCACTCGGCCTTCGACAGGTCGGCGAGCAGGTCCCGGATGAGAGCGCGGTCCAGGTCCTTGTGGTCCGGCTGGTTGCCGTAATCGAGCAGGCATTCGTAACACGCCTTGCCGCAGCGCTGCGCTGCCCTGTCTTCGAGCGTCTCGGGGTCGAGGTGGCAGATCTCGAGCGCGCGCCGGGCCAGCAGCGGCAGCACGGTCCGGTCTTCGGCGATCTGGCGGAGGACGCCGGCGCCGCCCTCGGACGCCTCGTAGAAGAGAATCTCCCTGCGGTCCTGCGCGCTCGGCATCGGCTCGCAGGAGAGTTCTCGCGGTTCGATCTGGAAGTGCTTCTGGATCGCTTCCTTAAACGCGGCCTGCAGGCCGGCCATCTCGGGGCCTGACCGGGGCGGCTCGATGCGCATCACGAGGGCGTTCTTGGTGTCCTTGACGTATGGCACGACCCTCTGTAGCCGCCCTTGGGCCGTGGCGTCCTCCTGGTCCTGGTCATCGGCCCTGTTACGTGCCCAGTAGCCACGCTCCAGATCGAGGATGAAGCCGGACGGCTGGTTGCCGCGTTGGTTGGCCCATCCGAGGTTTATGCGATAAAGGTCGGTGGCGTCGCCGTAGCTGAGCCGCATGACGGGAGTGTCTCCGACGAGCACATCCGCGTCCTTTCGGTCAAGCTTGCCGCCAACCTCCGGGAAACGGTACGAGGTAGCGAGCCTGTAGCCGAAACGCTGCCGCTCCTCCTCATCACAGGTGATGCGCTGCGCGAGCTTCAGGCTGACATTTTGCAGGTGGACGAGATTCTCGATCTTGGCAGGGCCGTCGAGAGCGCTGCCGCAGCGATCGCATAGCTCCGCCAAATTTTGTCCTGCCTCGAGGTGCCCGTACCCGCAGCGCGGGCACCGCTTCATCGTCGCCGTCGCAAGCTCGTGGGTCGCTTCGACGTCGTCCGAGCCGAAGTCGAGATTCACCTTGTAGACCCTGTAGCGTGCCCCCTCGTGGTAGATCAGAGCGCGTGGTCCGAACTCCGAGATCGCCAGGAACCGGGGCCGTGAGATGAACTCGTCACGCCCGTTCCGCCGCCGCCGGCCAGGGACGTACGCCGAGATCGGCAGGCGCGGGAAGTTGTAGCCGGGCAGGAAACCCTCCGAAGCGAAATACCGGTAGGAGTAGAAGTCGCCTTGGTAGATGCCCTCGGCCTCCGTCAGCAGGCGGATCTGGCTTTCCGCCTGGGCTCTCAGGCGGCGTGAGTGGCTTCGCTCCCCTTCGGGTCGCCCGTGGTCACCGATGATCCTGTGATGCAGCTCCCGCTGCCGCACGGCCGCGCGGTAGAGGCCACGCCAGCGCTCGCAGGATGAATCGAAGGCGCGCTCGATCTGGTCGAGGATCTCCTTGGTCCAGTTCTCGTGGAACCATGTCGCCGATCGCAACTCCTCGCCGATGTCGGCCACGAGCTGGTTGGCCTTCGACAAAGCAGCGGCTCGATGTGCGGGGTCTCTCAGCTCCCGGGCAATCGAAGCCTTCACAGGAAGGGGGAACTTCCCGTCGGCAGGGGTCAGATCGAGGACCGTGGTGAGCGTCTTGCCCAGATCGGGTTTGGATACTTCCATCCAGATGGCGTGGATGTGGGCGCGCACCAGATCGTGGTTGCGGATGTCGATCCGCGGCGGGGCCACCGATCCGGCCACCATCCTGGCGGGTTCGCGGAAGTAGTACTGGTCGTGGGGGCTGCGGCCCGCACAGTAGGTGTAGACCAGCGCCGGCTGGCCGCCGCGTCCGGCGCGCCCGCTGCGCTGGGCGTAGTTCGCCGGCGTCGGCGGAACGTTGCGCAGGTTGACCAGGTTCAGCTGAGCGATGTCCACGCCGAGTTCCATCGTCGGCGAGCAGAACAGGAGTGGCAGATCGGCGGTGCGAAACCTCTCTTCGCGCTCCTCGCGGTCTTCGGAAGCCACCTGGGCGGTGTGCTCGCGCGCCTCGAGAACGCACTTCAGTTCCACGAAAGTGCGGTAGCACTCCACGAAGTAGCGGTTGACCTCGGGGGGGATCTCCCCCACTTCGAGAAGACGAGTACGATCGACCGGGCGAATCTGACCATCGCCTGGCAGCCAGCGCAGAGCGTCCGCGTTGATCTGATAACCCGGAACGTCGCCGCTCCGAACCTGCTCGACGATGCCGTAGCGCTTCAGTGCCAGGAAGAGAAATCGGATCGCCTGATCGACTTCTGCTCGACCCCAGGGTTGTCCCTGGGGCACATGTGGAGCCAGGGAACGCCTGAGATAGCGGCCATAGCCACCGTAGGACGAGACGAAGAACCCCGTGCGGTCCTGCTGTTTGGGCCGAGGATAGGCGACCTCCGCCTTGACGAGTTCGCTCGCCTCCTCGAGATACCAGACGGTTTCCTCCAGCAGGCGGGGCTTGGTCTGTTCGACGAGGTCGAGCTGCTTCTGGGGGTCCAGCACATCCACCTTGACCGCCACGGCGCGGCGCAGGATGTCGAGGAGGGTGCGGATCACCTCCTCGCGCAACTCAGTAGGGCAGGAACGCAAGGGTGCGGGAGTCTCGATAACCTGGTCGGCCCCACGATCTGTGCGACTGGGAAAGCCGGATTCCCACAACTCCGTCTCCCCCAGCAGTCCCTCCTTGCCCCGCAATCCCTCGTAGTCGAACGCAAGCAGCCCGCAGTCCTCGAGGTTCGGCGCCGTCACGCGCCAGCCGCGCTGAAGGTCGCGATAGAGGTGGTAGTCGATGACTCGGCGCAGGGCATCGTCGGTGGCGTTCCTCGCCGGGCCGCGCACGTCCGGATCTGCAGCGTACTCATCGAACCGAAGCTGCATCGCGGCGAAGACACTGCGCGACAGTTCGCCGTGGCTCAGCCCCGCCGTCCCCTTGTCCCGGATCGCCTTGTGGAGGGCCGAGCGCAGGAGGGCCACCTGCGCGAAATCGTTGAAGTGCCCAGCCTGCAGGGAAGCGTCCTGCCGGTTGTCTGTGAAGCTCAGGAGCTTGCGCGCGTCGGGCTGGAGATCCCGATCGCCCTCCAACTCGATGAGCGAGCGAACCGCGAGGATTGTGGTTGCCGTGCTTCGGTTGTCCACGCCGAGAGTTCCCAGCTTGGCGCGCTCTGAGCGCTGGCTCTTGGTGTAGGCCACGCCGCATGAAGGTTCGAGGCAGAACAACAGGCTCCGCGGGATTAGAGCCGCAGGGATCCCCTGCCCCTCGGATACGATCCGCCCGCCGGAATCGACGAAAACCGGCTCCGGGAGATCTGCTCTCTTATCTGGACGAACCCGCTCGCCCTGGGGCGTGGACTCCTTTATGAATCCAGGCAGACGCTCCAGCTGAGCCGGCCCCGCGGCGCGAGGCCATGGCGCGGACTCGGAGACATAGAGGTAGGCCTCGCTGCTTCCATCGTCGTCTTCCTCACGGCGGTCCTCCCTTGGCAGCAAAACCCTGCCGCGCTCGTCGGCGACGGCCTTCACGCGGTAGTAGGCCGTGCCGCACTGGCGGCAGAAGACGAGAGGGAAAAGGGGTTTGTTGGGCTCGCCGGGCTTGGCGCCCTTCTTCGCCATCTCGAGGTGACGCTCGGCCTCCGGCTCGATGGTCGCCCACACCGTGTCGCCACGCGTGAAGAACTGATGTAGCCGGAACGCAAAAATCGGAAACCGGCTCGATTCGCTGCGGCGCAATTCGGAGCCCTTCAGGAGATATCGCCGCAGCACTTCCACGCATCGCCCAGGGTCGGTCGAAGTGAGACTCGCGAGCTCTTCCGCCGCGCTGTGCTCTCCCTGGAGCCGCCGTGGGTTCTGACGGACAAGCTGGCCCGTGCCTTCTTCGCTGCGCACTCCGAAGCTGGATTCGATCCACGACGCCAGTGGGTGAAAACGAAAGGCCTCGTAGGTGTCGGGCGGGGCGCCGCCGGCCTCGATAGCCGCACGGAGCGCCTGGATCACGCGAGAGTCGCCGAGGTCGATCTCCAGAGTCGCGCGTTCAAGGGTCTCACCGATGACCTGCGAATGATCGAACGGAACCCCGAAAACTGTCCTGGCGACCGTCGCCACGTCGCCCTTGTGTTCCTCGGTGGAGCCACCGCTGGCCATCGTGGCCGACGTGCCGATGCAGATGATGTCGTTGCCGCCGAACGCCTGCCGACAGCGCCGGATCAGCAGAGCCACATCCGCGCCCTGTCGTCCACGGTAGGTGTGCAGCTCGTCGAAGACGAGAAAGCGGACACCCTGGGCGGCGCGCACCAGCTCGCGATCCTCGACGCGCGTGAGCAGCAGCTCCAGCATCATGTAGTTGGTGAGCAGGATGTCCGGCGGGTTGTTTCGGATCGCCTCCCGCTCGGGACCCTTCTCCTGCCCCGTGTAGCGGGCGAAGCGAACGGGCGGCTTCCCTTCGGGAAACCCTCTCTCGAGGAACTTCCCGAGTTCCTCACACTGGCTGTTGGCCAGCGCGTTCATCGGGTAGACGACGATGGCCTGGATACCCCGCCCCGAACCGTTCCGCAGAACGTGGTCAACGATCGGGACGATGTAGGTCAGGCTCTTGCCCGACCCCGTGCCGCTGGTGAGGACATAGGACTTGCCCTGCTTCGCGACGAGGATGGCTTCCCGCTGATGCGTGTGGAGCAGGAGCTGCTTTCCGGTGTGATCGGTGTCGGACTTGTCGATCCGGAAAATCCGGGAGCACTCCGGGTGGAGCGTTCCGTCGGCCACCAGCGCATCGATCGTCCCGCCCGGCAGAAAGGTCGGATTCAACTGGAGGAGGGGCTCAGGCCAGAACGCGCCGGCTGTCAGCGCGGACTCGACGGCGTCCGAAATGCGGGGATCAGCGATCTTGATGAAGCTTCGGGTGTAGCTGGCGTAGTCGCCGACGAGGCGATCCCGAAGGTCGAAGACGTCCATGCAGGTACCCCGTGCAGGGTTGAGGTGGGGAGGAGTCTAACATCCTGGCGGCATGTCGTTTACATCGAACAACCTCCAGGAACCCGGCTCATCAGGTCATCGGCGGTTCTGCCGGGCCAGTGACGATGCGCGTCCTTCAGAGAGTCGGGGGAGCACCCATGCAGCCAGACGCCCACCCATTCCAACACACTGGCGGATCCCTGTTCAGCCTCTGTCCGCAGTGGTAGCCTGTTTTCTCAACGGCTTGGGGATTTCGGGGAGGCTCCGCTCACGAGAGAGCCAATCCTCGCACGATGACGGCTACAGGACGTTCTGACAGGGCCGTTGCAGCCCGCTGAAGCGAGACGACAAACTCGTGATTCGAGATATCGACGTGGAAGAAGTCATGCAGCGAGACGACAAGCCTGGGCTCACGGACAAGCAGGCAGACGGTCGCCTTCTGACGGACTCCGATCGTCTCAGACTCCAGCAACTTCGAACTCTGGAATGGCAGGAACACAGGGCACGCCCGGCTGCCTCCTCCCCGTTCGCTCCGGGCGAATTCGCCGCAGATACGTGCCCACCATCCGCGTGGCGATTCCGTGAGGACGCAGAACTTTATCCCTGGCAGCGCGAATGTCTCGACGCATGGTTCAAAGCGGGCGGGCGCGGCACGGTCAAGGTCGTGACTGGTGCAGGCAAGACCTTCGTGGCGCTCGCGATCGCTCAGCGCCTGCAGAATCAAGCAGACGCGGACCTACGGGTGGCGATCGTGGTCCCAACGATCGTTCTGATGAACCAGTGGTACGACGAAATTCAGGCACGGCTCAATCTCCCGGCCGGAGTCGTCGCACGCCTTGGAGGCGGGTTCGAGGAGGATCTCCGAGGCGAACGTCGTGTGTTGATCGCTGTCCTGGCGAGCGCCTATCGACTTCTGCCTGAAATCGTCAGGGAAGGAAACCTCGACAAACATCTACTGCTCATCGTGGATGAGTGTCACCGCGCTGGAGCCGAGAAAGCATCGAAGGTTCTCGCGACTCCGCGCCGATGGTCTCTCGGACTCTCAGCCACCCCAGAACGTGATGACGAGGACGATCTGGAGTCGGGGGATTTCGGCGACACCCTCATCGGCCGCGAGCTGGGTGAGCTCGTTTACGAATTGTCGTTGTCCGAGGCGGTTGCTCTCGGCATCGTGCCTCCATTCTCGATTCGGCACTATGGACTGCCGCTGAGTTCCGAGGAGCGAGTCGCGTATGAACGCCTCTCGCGTTCGATTTCTGACGCACGCACTGAACTTCAGGGGATTGCACCACCCCACAAGGGCTCCGGCGGCGGATTTTTCGGTTGGCTGCACAAAGGCGCGATGCAGAGGAAGGGTCACGTTGCCGGGCTAGCGAATCGGTTTCTGTACGAAACTCGAAAACGAAAGGAACTGCTGTACCGTTCGGACGTGCGCGCGCGCGCCGTCGAGCGGATTCTGGAACTTGAGTTTTCCACCCGCCCCGACGCACGAGTCATCCTATTTCACGAGAGCATCGACGAGGCCATGCGCCTGTTCCGCGTGCTCGAGGCGAACGGAATCGCGGTCGTCGCCGAGCATGGCGAGCTTCCCCAGGGTCTGCGTGAGGAGGGGCTCGAGCTCTTTCGCAAGGGGGTCGCGCGGGTCATCGTCTCCGTGAAGGCCCTGATCGAAGGGTTCAACGTTCCTGCGGCAGACGTGGGGATCATCGTGGCCTCCTCGAGCGCCGTGCGGCAACGAATTCAGAGCCTCGGGAGAGTCCTGAGGAGGCACAAGACGCAGTCGGGCGAGGAGAAATCCTCCGTCATTCACGTCCTGTACCTTCGAGATACGGTGGACGACGTGATCTATGACAAGGTCGACTGGGGTGAGATCACCGGCGTCGATTCAAACGAGTTCTTCACATGGGATCCCGGATCAGCTCCCGAACGGCAATCAGGTCCGCCGAAGGCTCCACTCCCGCGCGACGTGGACCTTCCGGAGGGCCAGTTATCGGAAGGTGACGTGTACCCGGGTCGTTATGAGGGGGACGAGTACTCCTGCGACCCGCAGGGGAATGTCCGTGACGCGAGCAATGCATACGTGGCGAATGCCGCGGATCTTGCCGAGCGAGTGAAGTCTACAAAGGGATCCTTCGGCAAGTTTCGCGTGACGCCCAAGAGACTGTACGTGTTAGTGAGGGTTCCCGCGGAAGAGGACTGGCTTACCCTCCACGTAACACGGCTCAGTCGGCCGCTGACCAACGAGGAATCAGGTTCGGCTCCAACCGATGTAGACCCTGCCGTGTGGGCCGCCTCGGCTCGTCCTGGCGACCGGTACCCGTTCCCCAGCATTCCGGAGACGGAGCAACTCAAGTTTGGTCAAACACGCGGCGGCGTCCTCAAGCGGAAAACCACAACGGGCGAGGTGTACGCCAAGGTGGGGGACGCCACCGATCCGGAGATGGGATCGGATGCAGCGAAGCTCCTAAGGGCAATCTTAGAAGTGCGTCAGACGGGATTCGCACTGAGTCGCTTCAGCACGAACGCGTTGAATCACGTGACGTACCGACACGGCGGGCAGCTCTACTTTCTCGCAGCACTGGGGAGAGGGTTGGAGTTTCCTTCGAAGAACAGGTGAGTGCAGGATGGAATTCCAATTCCAGCCAGCGACGCCAACAATCTGGAACGGAAGGCGACCCGCCAAGCAGCCACGCGGGCAGCGATTCCATGTCAAATGGAGCGGGGTTGACTGGAACTTCTGCATCGAATGGAAGCGGGATGAGGGAACAGGTGACTGTTGGGCGCGGCGCTCGTCGGACGCTCTGACGCTGGCCAAGGCCGTGAACTCGGCGAAGCGCTTCCTTGGCGGCGTGCAGGACGGTGGCTCATTCCTGATCAACGAGTTCGGCCAGGTGCTCGTCCCGGCACAGGACGGCGGGGGAGCCTGGGCGCTTGCGGGGCATTGCCAGGGAGTCTGCCGGTTCGACAACCCGTTCGAGGCAACTCGCCCAATCGATCTCTCGGACCCTGCCGGCCTCATATGTGGGCATAAGTGGGATAGGCCGTACGTGGGTATTCCGTTCAACCTCAAGCGCTGGAATCAGATCTACTTCTGGCGGCAGGATGGAAACGGTGGGGCGTCGGATCATCCTCCGAGGCAGGACGAGAGGCTGATTCAACTGCTTCGGAAGATTCGGCCATCCGGGCCCGTGAGATTCCTCGTCAATCCTCACGGCCTGGTCCTCACGAAGAAGCCGTTGAATGTGAGCATTGCGGCAGAGGAGGAAGATTGGCAACCCATCTACGTTGGGAAGATCGACCCCAAAGCGTGGTTCACCCAGGAGGAATGACATGGAACTCATTCGGTTCGAGGGGAACTGTCCGCACAACGTGGCCAAGGACGCAAGGTACATGGTGAGGCAACAGCGAGGGGAATCCGTGGTGGCACTCTTTTACAAGAATGAGCACGGAGAGCGCTGGTACGCCACGACAGAGCAACACCTCGAATTGGTAAAGATGGTGAACATCGTCAAGGTCGCTGCCTCCGGGAATCCGGGGGGGCCGTTCTATATCAACGAGTATCGTCAGGTCATCGTCCCGATCGGCGCTGACGGCACCTCCGAGTACTACCTCGCGGGAGAATACTCGTCAGATCTCCGCTTCGACTTCGAAGGAAACGTGTTGTCGGGCGAACCGCTCGACAAATCCCGCAAGCCACTGAAAGCAGGCGACGAATGGGACGGGCTGCATCCAGGCATTCCCTACAAGCTGAGCGCCGGGGGCAAGGACATCTACTACCGCCGCAGTCCACGAAAAAACGTGACCATCGACATCAAGCTCAGTGCCTCGGTAGGGGCCGCGAACGCGGCTTTGATGGCCCGGCGGATCCGCGATTTCAAGGGGTTTCAGGGTGGGAGATTCTACATCAACGAGTGGCGCACTCTCTTCGCGCCTCTGAACGAAGACGAGGGAATCCGATACGTCTACCTCGGACAACTCGGGCCAGATGAACCCTGGTTCGCGAAGCCTCACGCGAGTTGAGCGACTTTGATCATGAGGAAGCGGCATTTCGCTTCGCTCCACACATGGGAATCGGCTGGTGATGTCCCGGTCTACAGGTCAGCCGACCCGACGTGCGTGCGCCTCCTCGAGGCGATTACGCGTCAGGATCGACTCTACGTCTACTACATGGGAGGCAGCGAGCCCGGCGCGTCGCGCTGGATCAAGCCCAGAAGATTGTTCAAGAAACTCGGCTATACGGAGACGTACGTCCGAGCTTACTGCGAGAAGAGGTGCGAGGACCGAACATTTCGGATCGACCGTCTTCACTTTCTCGACCCCCCTGCGGTGAGGCCGGGCGCTGAAGCAGTTGCGAGGCGATTCGACTCGGGACGATCAGGAGGTGGACTTCCCCCACCCATCGAACGAGCAGTGAACCGAGTTCCACAATCTCTTGCACCACCCGTGCGGGGCGGCGGGTGTCTCTTGCTCATTCTCGCGGCCGTGGCATGCGCAATTGTAGCGGCGTGCGGAATTATCGGCTGAGAGCATTGCCCCGCGGGGGTGCTCGTTCTCTTCACTGACTCCGAAGTTGACGAGACAGCTTCTTGCTCACTTCTCGCTTGACCTGAGGTCATCGTCATCCGGAATCCTACCTTTCGGCCGACGAAATTCTTGGGCTGTACAAGCTGGCGTATCTTGTCGAAATGGCACGGTCGAGCAGGGCGCGCCTGAAGGATGGTCAAGGGAGAGTGACGAAGCTCGACTGCCCGACATCCGATCCGTGGGTGACCGCCGGGAGGGTGGTCCCAAGAGTCGGTGTGGCTCCGTGCGGCGCGCTGGCCGGAGGCTCCTCGTCCCTCAGTGCAGTTCGGGTCCCCAGGATCCACCCGGCGGCCTTCTGGCCCTGATTGGCCGCCCTGACGATCAGCCTCGGGTCGCCGGCGATCCTCGCGGCCCACGTGTCGATGTAGGCGGCGGAGTTCTCCAGGGTGGCCCGCTCGATCTCGGCCTCTGCGCAGAGGAAGCAGGCGGCGAACTCGGCCACCAGCTCCTCGCGGGAGTACTGGTGGTCGCCGAACATGCCGAAATCATTAATGCCCCGCCTCTTCAGGCGCGAGCGATGGCCCGTGGAGTGGCCCATCTCGTGGAAGAGCGTGGAGTAGTACTCGGGCCCCGACTGGAACTGATGGTGCGGCGGAAGCTGGATGTAGTCGGCCGAAGGCTGGTAAAACGCCATGGAGCCCATGTGGTCGATGCTCGGGGCGCCGGCCGCGCCCAGGTACCCCTCGGCAATCCGCTCGGCGCGCTCAATCGGAGAGAACGTCTCCAGCGGCCTGTCGACCAGCGGCACCTTGCGCTGCAGCCCCTCCGTGTCCGCGAGGTTGTAGGCGGTGTAGTACCTCTGGTAGAAGACATCATCCCCGAAGGTCATCTGCGGGCTGGTCCGACCGGCGCCCTTCACCCACGCAGACTTCGACCCGCCCCACGCCAGGACGGGCACGCCGCGCGCGCCTTCGAGAATCCGGCCGCCCATTCTCCGGGCTTGCTTCTCCGTAACCCACCAGCGGGAGGGCCGATTCGCCAGGACCATGACGATGACGTTGATGCCCCGGTAACGCTTGCGCCGCGCGAGATTCATGGGCCACTCGCCGCCGCGCCAGGGCTTTCTCCACGGGATGGTCCCCTGACGCAATCGCTCAAGGATGAACTGCGTGACCTGCTCGTAGCCGTTGGTGCTGTTCATGGCCGAGCCTCGCCAGGATGGGTCCCCGGAGACAACCATTCTCGAACCTTCACGGGAACAACGTGCGGGGCTGCGAGATTGTGACATCGACCCGGCCGCGGCGCACGGGGCGTGCGCGATACGGCCTACGGGGCTCGGCATTCCTGGCCCGCTGTGCGGGTTTTCCGGCGATCGTCTATCCGGTCATGGGGAGAGGGAGTTCGACCGCCCATCCCTGGAGGGGTTGTTCATGATGCCCTTCGAGGAATGGCAGGCCGGATGCGCGAGAATAGTGATGTCACGGTTCGCCTCCCCCCGTCGTTGACCGGGTAGGAGGTACGGACCATGACGACAGCCTCGACCCACGCGACCCAGATGCCCCACACGACGACAACCCACCCGAGCAACGGCGCCCGCCTGGTCACCGCCGACGGGCGCGCCCTTCCGCTGCGGAGCGCAGCCATCCGGGGTCTCGCCGGGGGCGGACTCGCCTGTGTGACGCTCGAGCAGGTCTTCGCCAACCCGTTCGCCGAGCCGCTTCGCCTCACCTACCAGATGCCCCTGCCGGCCGATGGGGCCGTGTCGGCCTACAGCATCCACATCGGCGAACGGACCCTCCGCGGCGAGATCGACACCCGCAAGGCCGCCAGGGAGCGCTTCGATCGGGCCATGATCGAAGGAAGGACCGCGGGGCTGCTCGAGCAGGAGCGCTCCAGCGTCTTCACGCAGGAGATCGGCAACGTCCCGGCCGGGACCGAGGTGCGGGCGGAGATCTCCGTCGACCAGCGGCTGACCTGGCTGGTAGAGGGGCGCTGGGAGTGGCGCTTCCCCACCGTCGTGGCCCCGCGCTTCCTCGGCGACCCGGGGCGCGTCGACGATGCCTCCAGGGTCACTGTGGAGGTCGCCGACCGGGAGCTTCTGGTGCGCGCCTCTCTCGATCTCGCCATCGACGACCGGCTGGCGGATCAGGGCCGGCCCGAGTCTCCGTCGCATTCCGTGTTGATCGGCGGGATCGACGGCCTCGGGGCTTCGTCGTGCGTCGTCACCCTTGCCGAAGGCGCCGCCCTGGATCGTGACATCGTCGTTCGCTGGCCGGTTGCGATCCCCGAGACGGGTGTGACCCTGCGTCGCGCACGCAAGGACGACGGTGCCGGGCAGGGCGCCGCCTACGGGCTTCTGACCATGGTCCCCCCGGTGGCTCCCGCGCGGACCATGCATCGGGATTTGACCCTGCTGCTCGACACCAGCGGCTCGATGTCGGGCCTGCCGCTCGATCACGCCAAGCGCATCGCGACGGGTCTGATCGACACGCTCACCGACGACGACACGCTCGAGGTCATCGCCTTCAGCTCGCGGCCCCGTCCGTGGAGCAGATCCTCCGTCCGGGCCTCCGCCGCGAAGCGCGGCGAGGCCATCGGGTGGGTGCGGGGCCTCGTGGCGTCCGGCGGTACCGAGATGGTCGAGGCCGTCCAGGAGTCGCTTCGCCCGCTGAGGGATGGCGCTCAGAAGCAGGTCGTTCTCATCACCGACGGGCTCGTCGGCTTCGAGAGCCGCGTGCTCCGCTCCATCCGCGACGGCCTCCCCCGGGGGTGCCGGCTGCACGTCGTCGGCGTCGGCTCGGCGGTCAATAGATCACTATCGGCTGCGGCGGCGCGCGCCGGCCGTGGCCGCGAGCTGCTCGCCGGGCTCGACGCGGAGACCGCGCAGTGCGCGGAGCGGCTCGTGGCCGCCACCCGAGCCCCCGTCGTGACCGACATCGTCATCGAGGGGAGCGCCGTCATGGGATGCGCCCCGCGCGCCTGCCCCGATCTCTTCGCTGGCTCGCCCGTCCTCGCGGGCGTGAAGCTCCGCCCGGAGGGGGGCGACCTCGTCGTGCGCGGCCGGACGGCCGAAGGTCCGTGGGAGCGCCGGCTCGCCGTCGAGCCCACGGGGGCAGGAGAAGGACACGCTTCCATCCCCGCGCTCTTCGCGCGCGAGGCGGTGGAGGATCTCGAGCTGGACCTCGCTACAGGTGAGAGGCGCGGGGAGATCGACAAGGAGATCGAGAGAATCGGCCTCGCCTTCGCCATCGCCACGCGTGTGACCTCGTGGGTGGCCATCAGCGACCGCCAGGACGTGGACCCGCGCGAGCCCGCCCGGGTGGAGAGGATCCCCCAGGGGCTGCCCTACGGGATGTCGGCCATCGGGCTGGGGCTTGCGCCGGCGGCGGGAGCGGGGGCGGGGCTGGTCATGCGCAGTCTCATGACGCTGGACATGAGCGCGTCGATGAAGTACGCACCGCAGACCGGAGCAGCGGGGTCGGGGGGCACGGACGAGTACGACGTGGATGCCGCTGGCGGCGTGGAGGGGCGTGATGCGGATGCCCTGAGGGAATCGGGGGAGAGCGCTGCAGGCCTGTTCCGTGGGCGTCGTCGCGGAAGGCCACCGCACCGGCACCCCTTCCACCATCTCCTCGAGTCGCTCGGCTATTCCCGGCCGGAGGATTTCCCCGAGCCTCGCCGAGGGGAAATCATGGCAAGGTGGATCGGGCGGGGCATGGACGGTGTCTGGTTCCTGGAGTTCGTGATCACAGGAGGATCTCTCGACTGGGATCCGCGCCCGCCGGTCCTCGTCACACTGGAGTCTGGAGAGATCAGGGAGCACGACATCGACCGGGACGCTTCGACCGGGCCCGGCGGCATCGGGTCGGGCCTGCTCATCCGTCTGGTCGTACGGATCTCCGACGACGAGCAGGGGCGGGTGCGCGCGATGTTCGTCCGAACCGGGAGCGAGACCCTGCAACTGATTCTGGGGTCCTGAACAAGACGATGGGGAGTCCCTCCACAGCGTGACTGACCTCGATGAGTATCTGAATGCGATTCGCGCGGGCGATGCCGACGCCTTCGGGCTGTGGCTCGCCCGAGCCGAGCCCCCCTTGCGATCGGCGCTGCGCGAGTTCGCCCGGACCGTGGACACCGAAGCCGTGACCCAGGAGACCGCGCTGATGATCTGGAACCTGGCCCGCGCCGGCCGCGTCACGCGAGACGGCAAGGGCAACAGCCTCCTGCGCCTCGCGCACAGGATTGCCCGCAACAGGGCCATCGACATGGATCGGAAGCACCGCCGCGAGCAGTACGGAGCCGGTCCGGGAAACACGGCATCCCCGGTGGTCGACCCTGGCGGCAGGAGCATTCGCTCCGAACTGGGCGTCCCTGACGACCTTGCGGACCCGGGCCGAGGGCGCGGCGGCAAGATCTCGGGACACGGAGACCCGGCGCCCGAGGGTGATGCACCCGGGTCCGCATCCAAGCCGTCCGGAGGATCCTCTTCCGTGGATGACCTTCCCGATCCCCGGTACGACTTCACGGATCCGTTCCTGCGCGAGCGGATCCGAGAGTGCTTCGGCAAGCTCAAAGGCAGGCTTCGCTCGACCTTGTCGGCCTTCGTCAACGACGCCGGCCTCATGACCATTGCCCAGATGGCCCGGAAGGCCGGATCCCAGGCCGACGCCTTCCGGCAGAATCTGGCGAGGGCGCGCAAGGCCATGGCTGCCTGCCTGAAGGCGAACGGCGTGGAGATCGGGTGATGACTGGGCCGAAGCACGACGCGCTGATCGAGGAGGCCCTCGTCGCCCGGCGCGAGGTCGCCCCCGACGGGACCATCCTCCCCCACCCCGCCTGGGCCGACCTCGACGAGGCAGCCCGCCAGACCCTCTACGAGGAGACCCTCCGCTCCCGCATCCTCGAAGCCGCCCTGGACGATGCCGGCCACTCGAGCACCGTGAAGGCGGTGCTGGCTCTCATGAAGGGAGCGACCTAATCATGCGGAAGCTGTGGGAGAGGTGACGATCGGCACCCTGAGCCGGGCAGACAGTCGGGAGCGACCGCACAGTTCCTTGCACATCCAGGCGTCATGGGATCTTGCTTGAGCCTTGGCAATCCGTCGGGCGTCTGTTGATCCCTGGGTGTCGCCGGGGCTCAAGGACCACAGGCGAGAACGCCCACATCAGCAGTCTTGGCCGAGTATCAGAAGCATTCTTCGGACAGAGTCTTGGTCATGAGTAGGAAATCGAAAACTATCTAATCCCTGACTAAGACATTGGTGAAGAGTTTGATTGAGACAAATGTCTTTGACTCATTGCAACGATAATAGGTCTTGACAGCGCACCGGCTGTCGCATATAAGATACGCACCGGTGTGATGCCCCTCGAACGGCGGCATCGTGAACTAGCGGATGCAGTTGATGAATATGGGGGCTTGTGGAAATGAACAGAACAGACTTTCCAGATGAGTCGCAAACCCTGCTGGCCCGCTACCTCGATGAGGTCAGGAGCATCCACCCTGAGATCATCGAGAACACCTCTCCCAAGGCATACCTGGGGCTCGACTTCCCCCACAGTGTCGTCCGGGGAAAACTGGTCTGCGGTTTTTACCGAACGCAATCTGGCTTCAGCGTAGCGATCTGGGTCTCCCCTGCTGGGAGGGGCGGTCATGGAGATCGTTGGCCCGCAAGAGAGATCAGATCGGCAGGGGACTGGAAGCCGCTGCTCCCGCTCATGAGGGCTCGTGTTGAGTACCTGAGGACTGGCATTCTCCCAGGCGCACCATCTCTCTCTTCGCACGCTAGGACCTGAAGACCCTGCTGAGCGGTATGTCTCCCCGACTGACTCCAGGAGATCAAGACTCGAGCGACGGACCCGAAATCCTGAGGGTCGGCACACTCCTTGACGCCGTCCTCGAGCCCGATCTCCGCCGGATTACCATGACTCGCGGCGTCTACGTCCTCCGGTGCGCCGAGTGCGACTTCACCGTCTACGCCGGCAAAGCGGACGACATCTATGGGCGTCTGATCCAACACGCCTTCGGGCCGCCCTACGGCGTGGTCGACATCGTGATTGGCGATGTGGTGCTTCCTCAACGGCGATTCGAGCGGTTCTGCGTGCATCTGCACGAGATTCGAAGGGGGACCCGCTCGGAGATAGCTCGAGCCCTGCGGCTGGAAATCTCGATCGTTCCGGATGGCCAGAGCACTGCAGCCCGCGAAGATGAGATCCGGCGGATGTACGAAGCGCCCTACGGGGATGGCCGGCGCATGTGGCGTCCTGTCGAAGAACTCCTCGACTACCTGATGGACCCGCGGCTGCACAGAGATCTCAGTTCAGGTGCCGAGCATCCTGCTCGGCGGTTCGATCCATCGACCTAGGGGATGATCAGGGAGCGACGCGCTCGCTCTGAAAGTCTGGTGTGCCTGCAGGAGGGCCTCGCCTGGTATAGGAGGATGAAGCTGGAGCCTCCCGTTCTCGCCCGCCTTCGGATTGAGGACACCCCCCTGCCTCCGCTCCCCGACGGCGAGCGGTTCGGCACGCCTCAGCTCGTGGAGCCCCGTCTCGGCCAGGGCACCTTCCGGGTCGCCGTGACGGATGCCTACGGGCGCGCCTGCGCGGTCACCGGCGAGCACACGCTGCCCGCCCTGGAGGCGGCGCACATCCAGAGGTACTCCATGGGTGGCGAGCATCGGGTCTCGAACGGGATCCTGCTCCGGGCCGACATCCACCGGCTCCTCGATCACGGCTACGTGACCATCACGCCGGACTACGTCTTCCGGGTCAGCCGCAAGATCGAGGAAGTCTTCAAGAACGGCCGGTCCTATCAGCCGTTTCGCGATCGGGCGATTCACCTCCCGGGCAAGCCGGGTGACCGCCCGGACCGGCAGCTCCTCGAGGAGCACAACGACACGGTGTTTCTGGCGTAGCGGAGAGAACCCCCGAGTGTCGTTGGCGGGCTTCATCCGCTCTCGTCCATGGGGCCGCCGCGGCTCCCCAGGTTGCGCCCTCTGCGAGCAACCAGGGATGGTGAGGATCTGAGCGTCCTGAGAGAGTCAGCCCAGGGGCCACCGAAGAACCTGGCGCTACGACGGTGGTTCTCGAAGCGGCGAGCGCAGGGCGGTAGACTGCGGTCGTGGCCGCAGCCCGGTTGTCCCTTCTGCGCCCGGAGGATGCTCTCATCTTCCGGGTGACGCACATCTCTAACGTGGCGTGGATCCTCGACCACGGCTTACACTGCCGCACCTCCGATGTCCTCGACCCAAACTTCATCGAAATCGGCAACCCGGATCTGATCGCGAGGAGACCTCAGCGTGTCGTCCCGCTCCCCCCGGGAGGGACCTTGAGCGACTACGTCCCCTTCTACTTCACGCCTTGTACGCCGATGCTCTACAACATCAAGACGGGCTATAATGTCCCCCGTGCCTGGCCCATGTCCGAGATCGCCGTGCTCGTGTCGTCTCTGACCAAGGTGAGTGAGGTAGGAGCACGGTTTGTATTCACGGATCGGCACGCCTACCTCCAAACTGCACAAGACCGCTTCTCCAGCGACTTGAAGGATTTGGACCGGATCGACTGGACAAGGCTCCAGAGTCGTGATTTCAAGCGGAACCTCGATGATCCCGAGAGGTTCGAGCGGTACCAGGCTGAGGCGTTGGTTTACCGGCATCTCCCGGTCGGCGGGTTGATCATGCTGGGCTGTCGCAGTTCGGAGCCGAAGGCGGCGCTCGAGGCTGAGGTCGAGCGGCGGGGGTTGCTCTTCGAGGTAGCTCAGAAGCCAGAGTGGTATCCGTGATGATTCGATACACTCAGGGCAATCTCCTGGACGCACACGCCGAGGCCCTCGTCAACACGGTCAACGAGGTCGGCGTGATGGGCAAGGGCATCGCGCTGATGTTCCGTGAAGCGTATCCCGAGAGCGCCAGGACCTACGAGGATGCGGCCAAGCGCGGCGAGGTCCGCGTGGGCCACGTCTTGCTGACCCACAACAAGACGTTGTTTGGCCCGCGATACATCATTCACTTTCCGACGAAGCAACACTGGCGTCACCCGTCTAAGCTCGAGTGGGTTCGCGATGGACTGGAGGATCTCGTCAAGGTCATCCGGGAGCACGAGATCAAGTCGATTGCACTTCCTCCCCTAGGCTGCGGTAACGGCGGCCTCGACTGGGCCCAGGTGCGCGGCGAGATCGAGAGAGCCTTCGCGGGGTTGCCGGAGGTCGAAGTACTCGTCTTCGAGCCAACAGCCGCCTATCAGAACGTACCGAAACGTCGGGGCGTGGAGGAGCTGACACCGGCACGCGCGCTCATCGCGGAACTCGTGCGCCGCTACCTCGTGTTGGGCCTCGAGTGCAGTAATCTCGAGGTCCACAAGCTTGCGTGGTTCCTGCACCGCGCGATAAGTGCAGACGGGCTTACCGACCCGCTTAAACTGCGCTTTAGCGCCAACAAGTATGGTCCGTATGCTGATCAGCTAAGGCACTTGCTCGAATCGCTCGATGGGAGCTACCTCCACTGCGAGAAGCGCCTGAGCGACGCGGGACCCTTGGAGCCCATCTGGTTTGAAGAATCCAAGCGTCAGATCGTCACCGCCTATCTCGAGAGCGAACCCGCCAGACTCTACTCACCGTCCCTGCAGAAGACCTCGAGCATAATCGACGGGTTCGAGTCCCCTCTCGGAATGGAGCTGCTCGCGACGGTGGATTGGCTTCTCCATAGAATGGGATGTGAAGCGAGCCTGGAGGGCGTCAAGCAAGGCCTCCGGAAGTGGCCCGGGGGGCGCGAATCGGCCGACCGCAAACTTCGGTTGTTTGAAGATCGACTTCTCGACCTGGCGTTGACTCGGTTATCTGCTTTCGCTGGATAACCGGGCGTGCGCCACCCGGGGTCAGGAACGGTGGTTTGCCGTTCCCTCGGGGACCGCTGCTCCAAAATGCGGCCCCGATGGAAGGGTCTCGAATCGGAGGTGGGCCCTCTTGATCGGGACGATCGCGATCACAGACGAGGCGTGGTATCGGTTCCTCTCAGCCCACCCCGAGAACGAGGAGGTCAACTTTTGGACCCCCTCGGCACGTCTTGGCTTCCAGGCGCCTGAGTTCTCCCCTTTTCTCTTCAAGTTGCGTGCCCCTGAGAACGTCATTTGCGGATTCGCCTACTTCGCGCAGTACTCGCGTCTGCCCGCCTGGCTCGCGTGGGATCTCTTCGGCCTCGGCAACGGATGTGAGTCATACGACTCGATGCGCGGCCGGATCGAGCAGATACGAGAGCGGATTCGCTACGAGGCCGGCCCGGAAGCCGATCAGATTGGCTGCATTCAGCTCGTCTCCCCCGTGTTCTTCCCGGAGAGTATGTGGATTCCACAGCCTGCAGACTGGCGACCCCGCACCCAGCGTTGTAGTGTCCCCCTTCGGTCAAGACACATCCGATCGTTGGATTGGGAAGTCAGCA
>CAZMRF010000054.1:0-35343 GCA_964568735.1 uncultured Acidobacteriota bacterium | reverse complement strand
GGCGGCCGGCGCGAGCAGGCGCGCAGGGCGCGCCGCGCCGCCGTGCAGGGCGGGCCCACGGGAGATGCCGGCGAGCCGATCCTGCTCGAGCCCGTGGAGGACTCGGGGGAACCGCTCGAGCTGCTCGGCGAGATCCACGCCGAGCTGTCGGGGGAAGGGGATCGTCCAGCTTCCGGGGCGGCAACACCCGCGAGGGCGGGAGAGGCTCCCCGGCGTCGGCGCGGACGGCGGGGCGGAAAGCGCGTTCAGGCCAGGCGGCAGAGGGGAGACCAGGGCGGTAGCGACCCGGCGTCCTGAGAGATTGGCTCGGACGCAACCCGGAGGGAATCCATGGCCCGGATCGCGATCCTCGGTGCCGGAGCTCTAGGGACCGCACTCTCCATGGCGCTGCACAAGCGCGATCGGAGCATCTCTCTGTGGTCCGTGGAGCCCGAGGTGGTCAACTCGCTCCACCAGACCCACGAGAACGCCAAGTACCTGCCGGGATTCCTCGTTCCCCCTTCGGTCAACGTCACCCTCGAGATGGCGCAGGCGCTCGAGGACGCCGAGGCCGCCATCCTCGCGGTCCCGTCATGGGCCGTCCGCGAGGTCACTCGAAGCGTGGTCAAGAGCATCCCCGAGCGATCCCTGATCATCTCGGCGACCAAGGGACTCGAGGAGGGGACCTGGCGCCGGATGTCCGAGGTGATCGCAGAGGAGATCCCCCCGGACCTGCAGGTCTCCGTCGTCGCCATGTCGGGACCCTGCCTCGCGCAGGAGCTGGCGGGCGGCTCCGCGGCGGCCCTCGACGTGGCGAGCACGACCATTGATTCCGCCCGTCGCGCCCGACAGCTCCTTTCCACCTCCAGGTTCCGCATGAAGCCCACGAACGACATCAACGGCGTCGAGGCGGGTGGTGCGCTCCTGACAGCCTATGCGGTGGGCGCGGGGATCGGCGACGGCGTGGGATGGGGGATGAACGAGAAAGCGGCCTACATCTCCAAGGCGCTGGCCGAGATCGCGCGCCTGGCCTCGGCGCTCGGAGCCAAGCGGCCAACCATCTATGGCCTGTCGGGCCTCGGCGATCTCACGGCCACGGCCTTCAGCCCCCACTCGAGGAACCGGATGCTCGGCGAGGAGCTGGCCCGCGGGCGATCCCTCCGCGACGCGCAGGCGGCCATGGTTTCCGTCGTCGAGGGGGTCAACGGGAGCCGTGCCGCTCACGCGATCGCGAACGACTATCACCTCCGCCTGCCCATCGCCGAGGCGCTCCACCAGATCCTGCAGGACGGCGAGGATCCAAGGCTCCTCCTCAAGGCCATCACCGCGGCGCGATAGGCAGGCTCGGGCGTCCGGCGCGGACCCAGGCCGTGTGCCAGAGCGAGGCGATGGCGCCGGCGGCGGCCGACATCTGCCGCTCGGCGAGCGGCCCGGCCATCCGGTCCATCGAATCGAAATAGTCCTTCCTCTCCTTCTTGAGAGCCCGAAGCGAGGCGGTATCGGCCGCCAGGATCTCGTCCACGAGACGAGCGTTCTCGACAACCCAGGAGAGAACCTGCCCGGCCGGATCGTCGAGAGGCCCGGCCGCCGCACGGCCGCGAGCCACGGCCTCGCGGTAGACCTCCGCGCGCCGCTCGATCATCTCCGACTCGAAGGCCTCGTGTATTCCCTGATTGCAGGACCTCTGCCCGTCGAAGTTGGAGGTCAGGTGCAGCGGCTGGAAGAGGTCGCCCGCGTAGTGGGCCAGGTGGCCCGCGACCCTGGTGATCCGCTCGCCATCGCCGGCCTTCATCGCATCCACGAGATCCTCGAAGACCTCGAGGATCTGCCACGGCAGAGTGCCGGCCTTCGCCAGCTTCTCCTTCCCGTAGCGGCGGGAAGCCTCGTCGCGATCCCGCGGAAGGTCTTCGTAGGGAGGCTCCCCCAGCAGATCCAGGTTCAGGTAATGACGCGACCGCTCGCCGGGGTCCCCGTCCTTGAGCATGTCGGGCTCGAGGCTCGCCTCGGCGAGGGCGTCCGCGGCGGCTTCGAAGAAGGCACGGGAGTCGGCCGGCATTCTCCGGGCCGCCTCCGCCGTGATGATCCTGTGGCCTGCCAGCCCCCAGGCATGAAGCGCCCCTACGGAGCTCGCGGCAGCGAGCAGAATGCAGAGCATGAGCTTGCGGGGAGAGCGTGTCGCGTGCGTGCGTCGTCTCATGCGGTAGGCTCCCGGGAGTGGCCGGGCAGGGACTCTCGCTCGTACGCCTGCGAGCGTGGACGAGGTCCCGTCCCGTTCATGCTACCGTGGCGAGGATGATGCTCAGTTTCACCGGCTTCTCCCTCTCCCCCGCAGCCGAGGCGGCCTCCTCGGGGCGATCACCGCTCGCATGGATCTTCGCGGGCCTCTTCGCCCTCGGAGCCCTGTACCTGTTCATCCGGCTCCTCGAGCTCGACCACGCCAACAGGGAGACTCCGAATCAGGAGGATCCGCTTCTCGCCGAGGGGCATGGGCGGCACGGGGATGCCTCCGCCGGGAACCCTCCACCTCAGGGGAAGACGTAGGCGAGCAGCTTGTAGACGAACCTCGCGGCGAGGAAGTCCGGGGCGTGGAGGCCGGGCATGGGGGCCAGCTCCATGACATCGAAGCCGACGATCCGGGCGTGTTCCGCCAGGCGGCGCAGGAACCTCATCGTGGGGTGCCACAGACCTCCGCCCGGCTCGGGAGTGCCGGTGGCCGGCATGATCGACGGATCGAAGTAGTCGAGATCCATCGTCACGTAGACGGGAGAGCCCGCGGCGATCATCCCGAGGACACGTCCCGCCCAGTCCCCGTCCTGCATCTCCCAGGCGAAGATCGTGCTCACCTCTCCGGCGTCGATCCGCGCCCTCTCCTCGGGACACTGGCTGCGGATCCCGATCTGCACGAGGCGGGCATGCTCCCTCATGCGCGCCCCCGCGCAGGCATGGTTGTCGCGCAGGCCCTGGTAGCTCTCTCGCAGGTCGGAGTGGGCATCGAAGTGAACGACGGTCAGGTCGGGCCAGACCTCGGCGACGGCCCTGACGGGGCCCGGGCTGATCGAGTGCTCCCCGCCCAGGGTCACGACGAACTTGCCGTCGCGCAGGTAGTCCCGGACCCTCTGGTAGAGATCCTCGACGAGCAGCGCGGGATCCGGCGCGCGGAAGATCACGGGCGGTGCGCTGTGGATCCCGCGGCGCCAGGGCTCGCGGCGGACCTCCTCGTCGAAGAGCTCCACCTGCTGGCTCGCGACGCGGATGGCCTCGGGGCCCGCCTCGGTGCCGGCGCCGTAGGTGACGGTGCCCCCGTAGGGGACAGGGAGGATGACGATCTGCGACGTCGCGTAGCCCGTGTCGGCTGCGGGCAGGCCGAAGTAGGGATCGAGCCGGGACTCTCCGGCCTCGCCGGGGTCCGCGGCGGCCTCGAAGGCGCCGCGGGCCGCGCCCGTCGCTTTCGATGGCATTACGTCAAGTAGGTGTAGGCGTCGAACTGGCCCCGGTACTCCGAGAGGAGCTGCCGCGCGTCTCCGGTGCTCAGCTTCCGCCTCTTCACCCGCTCCTCCAGGGCCGCCTGCATGCGTGCCGCGAGGTCCTTCGCGTCGTAGCCGAAGGCCGCGAGGGTCTCGCGCACGGAGTTGCCGCGCCGGGTCCGCTTGATGTGGACGCGCCCCTCGTCGTCGACCAGGACGTGGGCCTCGTTCACGGAGCCGAACAGGTTGTGCAGATCGCCCATCGTGTCCTGGTAGGCGCCCAGGAGCAGGCCCGCCAGGTAGTAGGGCTCTTCGGAGTCCAGGTGGTGGACCTCGAGCGCCTCCTTGATGTCCTTGAGGTCCACGAACTTGTCGATCTCGCCGTCGGAGTCGCAGGTGATGTCCACCAGCGTGACCCTGTGGTCCGGCTTCTCCCTCAGGCGCTGGACGGGGACCACGGGGTAGAGCTGATCCAGGGCCCAGTGGTCGGGCATGGACTGGAAGACGGAGAAGTTGCAGACCAGCTTGTCCACGAGCTGCTTCTCGAGGTCCACGAACTCGTCCGCCATGAATTTCTGGGTCTTGGAGTAGCGCACCGCCTTCGAGGCAATCTCCCAGAAGGCGGCCTCGCCCTTCGCGCGCTCGGGCAGCGTGAGCATCCCGAGGTTGAAGAGCGAGATCATCTCGTCGCGGTGCTCGACGGCGTCGTGGTAGAACTCGCGGTAGTTCTTGACGCTGACGGTCTTCAAGATGTCGATGAGCTCGCCGACGACTTGAGGATCCTTGCTGGAGGGCTTGAGGCGCACGCTCGCCGCGGCGCCGCCGATCTCCGCCCGGGCGTCCACGATCAGCACGGAGTGGTAGGCCACCAACGCGCGGCCGGACTCCGAGACGATATGGGGCATCGGGACGTTCTCGTTCTCGCAGACGTCCTTCACCGTGTAGACGACGTCGTTCGCGTACTCCTGCATCGAGTAGTTGACGCTCGCGTCGCTGGAGGTCTTGCTTCCGTCGTAGTCGATCCCGAGTCCTCCGCCCACGTTGAGGTACTCGACGTCGATCCCCATCCTGCGCGCCTTGGCGTAGATGCGCGCCGCCTCCTTGAAGGCGTTCTTCAGCTTGCGGATCTCGGTGATCTGGCTGCCGATGTGGAAGTGGAACATCTTCAGGCTCTCGAGCAGCCGGTTCTTCTTGAGGTAGGCGATGGCGTCGAGGAGCTGCGCGGTGTTGAGGCCGAACTTGCTCGTGTGGCCGCCCGACTTCTCCCACTTCCCGGAGCCCCTCGCGTGCAGCCGGACCCGGATCCCGATGAGGGGGTTCACCTTCCGGTCGCGGGCGATCTGCGCGATCCCATGGAGCTCGTAGGGCTTCTCCACAACGACGAAGACGTTCTTGCCCATCCTCCGCCCAAGCGCAGCCAGGGAGAGGTAGGAGTTGTCCTTGAAGCCGTTGCAGACGAGCAGCGCGCCGGGGGGCAGGTCGATGGCCAGGGCCGCCAGCAGCTCCGGCTTGCTCCCCACCTCGAGGCCGAGCCCGTGCGTGCGGCCCGCCTCGAGAAGCTCGTTGACCACGGACCACTGCTGATTGACCTTGATGGGGAAGACCGGCCGGTAGTCCGCCTTGTACTCGTACTCGGTGATTGCCTTGCGGAACGAGCCGCAGAGGTTCCTGACCTGCGTCTTGAGGATTTGTGGAAACCTCAGGAGGAGCGGTGTGGTGAGGCCCCTCCGCCTGAGATCGGCGGCCAGCTCGGCGAGGTTCACGCCGTGGTTGGGCTCAGCCGTGGGGTGGACGGTGAGGTTGCCCTCCTCGCTGATGCCGAAGTACCCGGCGCCCCACGAGTCGATCCCGTAGAGCGAGAGGGCGTCCTCGATGGCGAACTTCTCCGAGCGGAGCCTCGGGGGAATCTGCGGTGCCGGAGCAGCGACCTGCATGGCGTGACCTCCCTGGCTGGGATCGTTGCGCTCAGCCTCCGTACTTGCGCGATGGCCGGAGCAGCTTGTGGCGCGCCATTATAAGGGCTGCCCGGCGCGAGGAGAAGAGCGAATGTGAGCCCGTCAGGGCTTCCTGCCTTCCCCGGCTTCCGGGGATGCTCCCAGGAACTTCTCGATTTCGGCGCCCACGCTGGCCTCGAACCCGTCGGTCACGCCGTAGTGGAGGCTCAGGACCCGCCCGCCGCGGCCCACCAGGAAGGTGGTGGGGACGATCTCGATCCCACCGAAGCTCTCGCTGACATCGTCATCACCCACGAGGAGGGTGTAGGTGAGGCCGAGCTTCCCGCCCTCGAGGAACTCCCGCACCTCGGCCGGCTCGCCGCTCTGGAGGGCGATCCCGACGGCCCGGAACCCCCGGGCCGCGTACTTCCTCGACAGCCTCTCGATCTGCGGCATCTCCTCGCGGCAGGGCATGCACCAGGTTGCCCAGAAGTTCACGAGCGTGACCGGCGTCTCCTCGAAGCTCACGGAGGCCTTCTTCCCTTCCAGGTTCTTCAATTCGAGGCCCGAGACCTTCTCCACGCGGGCGGCGGAGGCGGCCGTAGCCGCCGCCGCGAGAAGGGCGGCGGCGAGGAAGGCCGAGCGGAGAGCGCTGAGGGGGCGGGTTCCACGATTCATGAGGGGATTTGCTCCATCCAGATGCGGCAGGGGATCCGGTCCTCTGCGGCCCGGCGGGCCCATTATAGCGGCCGAAGGGAGCCCCTCCAGGGGCGAGGCGGGGTGGAGCGAGATCAGGAGGCGACCGCCGCCTCGAGGGCCTCCAGGTACTTCAGCCCGGTGCCCGTATTGAAGAGCACCGTCGTCTCCGAGCGGGAGATCGCGCCCGAATCCAGGAGATCCTCGAGGCAGGCGAGGCAGGCAGCCCCTTCAGGCGCCGGAAGGATGCCCGTCGCGGAGCCGAAGTGCCGGATGGCCGCGAGCAGACGCTTCTCGGCCACGGCGATGGCGCCGCCGCCGCTCTCGCGCAGAGAGGCGAGGACGAGACGGTCGGCGAAGGGCGCCGGGACGCGGAGGCCCGAGGCCATCGTCACCGGAGCCTCCCAGGGCGCAATCCGCTCGGTCCCGGCATTCATCGCCCGGACGACCGGAGCGCATCCCTCCGCCTGCACGGCATAGAGGCGCGGCCTGCGCCCGCCCGCGATCCAGCCGAGCGCCTCCATCTCCTCGAAGGCCTTCCACATCCCGATGAGCCCCGTCCCCCCGCCGCAGGGATAGACGATCGCGTCGGGGAGGCTCCAGCCCAGCTGCTCGGCGATTTCGTAGCCCATGGTCTTCTTCCCCTCCACCCGGTAGGGCTCCCGGCACGTGGAAAGATCGAACCAGCCTCGCTCCCCTGCCACCTCGCGCATGGCGCGCCCGGCGTCGCCGATGTGGCCGGGCACCTCGTGCACGACGGCGCCCAGCCCCTTCACCTCGAGGAAGAACGAGGCCGGGGTCTCCTCGGGCAGGAAGACGTGCACGGGCAGGTCCGCGCGGGCGCCGTAGGCGGCGGCAGCCGATCCGGCGTTCCCCGCCGAGGGCAGCGCGACGCCCGTTGCGCCGAGGCGGCGGGCCATGGCCACCGCCACGGAGAGCCCCCGTGCCTTGAAGGAGCCCGTCGGGTTCGCCGACTCGTCCTTCACGAGCAGCCGCTTCATGCCGTAGCGGCTCGCGAGGCGGCCCGCGTCGATCAGGGGCGTCCAGCCCTCTCCCAGCGAGATGTCGAAGCCGGGATCGGGCAATACCTCCGCGTAGCGCCACATGTCGGAGCGGCGCGCTGCGAGGTGCTCGCGCGCCTCGACGGCGGAGGGGGCCGCCAGATCGTAGCGGGCCAGGAGCGGCCCCCCGCACGGGCAGATGCCCCGCAGCTCGTTCGCCGCGAAGCGCTCCAGGCAGGCGGGACATTCGAGGTGGGTCAGCATGCTGCTACGCCCCGGGCCTCTCGCTCATGCAAAGACGGCGCGCACGAACCGCCTTTTGCCCGCGCGGATGAGGATCGACCGCGGGCTGCTCGCGTCGATCTCGAGGTTCACGTCCGTCACCCGCTCCTTGTCGAAGTAGAGCCCTCCCCCCGCAATCAGGCGCCGGGCCTCCCCCTTGGATGCCGTGAGCCTCGTCTCGACGAGAAGCGTGGCCACGCCGATCGGCTTCGCACGGCAAGGGAGCCGCACTTCCTCGATCTCGGCGGGATTCTCGCGCTCGCGGAAGACCCGGTCGAACTCGGCCTCGGCGCCATCGGCCGCGGCGGCTCCGTGAAAGCCGGCCGTGATGCGCCGGGCCAGCTCGGCCTTGAGCTTCCGCGGATGCCTGGACCCGTCCGAGATCCCCGATTTCATCTCCTGTATCTCCTTCGACGGCGTGTCCGTGAGGAGCTCCCAGTACCGCCACATGAGATCGTCGGAGATCGACATGAGCTTCCCGAACATCTCGACCGGCGGGTCCTCCACCGCGACGTAGTTGCCGAGGGACTTCGACATCTTCTCGACGCCGTCGAGCCCTTCGAGCAGCGGCGTCGTGAGAATGATCTGCGGCTCCATCCCGTACTCCCGCATGATGCGGCGCCCCACGAGGAGGTTGAAGGTCTGGTCGGTGCCGCCCAGCTCGACGTCGCATCGGAGGTGGACGGAGTCGTAGGCCTGCGCGAGCGGATAGAGGAACTCGTGGATCCCGATGGGCTCTCCTTCCCTGTGCCTGCGGGCGAAGTCGTCCCGCTCGAGCATGCGGGCGACGGTGTACTTCGCGGCGAGGCGGATGAAGCCTTCCGCGTCGAGCCGGCCCAGCCACTCCGAGTTGAAGAGGACCTGCGTCCGGCTCCCGTCGAGGATCCGGAAAGCCTGCCGCTTGTAGGTCTCGGCGTTGGCTGCGATCTCGTCCCGCGTGAGCTGCGGGCGAGTCTTCGACTTGCCCGTGGGATCCCCGATCATGCCGGTGAAGTCCCCGATCACGAAGACCACCTGGTGTCCGAGCTCCTGGAAGTGGCGCATCTTGCGCATCAGGACCGTGTGGCCCAGGTGGATGTCGGGCGCCGACGGATCGAAGCCGGCCTTGACGACGAGGGGCTTGCCGGAGGCCGCGGATCGCTCCAGCCTGGCGAGCAGCTCCGCCTCCTCGACGATCTGGACCGCTCCCCTTCGGAGAAGCTCGAGCTGGTCGGCGGGCGATCGCATGGCTCGCGATCCTACCACCGCACGCGTGGGACGGAGGGTCAGCGCGGGAGGCGGTCGATCTTGGCGGCGACGATGAAGTCGTTCTCGTGGAGGCCGCGGATCTTGTGCGTCCAGATCTCGATGCCGACCTTGCCCCAGGCGACGTGGAGATCCGGATGGTGCTGCTCCTCCTCGGCGAGGTCGCCCACGAGCACGGCGAAGCGCATGGCGGAGGCGAAGTCGGGGAAGTCGAAGTCGCGCCGGAGCCGCTTCACCCCTTCCACCTCACGCACCTTCCATTGCGGGACCTGGGGAGAGATCTCGCTGATCTGGGACTCGGTCAGCGTCGGCACGCCGCCCCGACAGGGAACGCAGGCTTTAGCGGTCAGATCGCTCATGGTTAATCTCCTGAAAACGATGCGGCCCATTGTAGACGAGGCTTGCCGTCGCCATGGGCGCCCCGAGGGCAGCGCCGGCCGGCCACGCTTTGACAGTCCCGGGGGGCTGGCATAGCATTCACGCCGATGTTTCCAGCAGCCCCCCAGCCTGGCCTCCCGTGGCGCCGCCTCTTCACCTGCGCCTCGCTGATCCTCGTCATCGTGGTGACGGTCGCCATGCACATGACGGGAAGCCACGAGTGCATGCAGCGCCCCTGCGGCACTCTGCTCGCGCACGGCGGAGCGGCGCTCCTCCACACCTGGTCTCCGCCCTCCCCTCCGCCTCCCGTCGCCTCGATCACGATCAACGACAGGCCCGCCTCACCGCGGCACATCGAGGCCGAGCCGCTCCGGCCACTCAGAGCCCCGCCCGCATCTCCCAAGGCACCACCGGCCCGGCCGGCCTGACATCCACTCCGACTTCCTCGCCGGTTGAGCCGCCCCATTTCCGTGTCACCGCGGCTCATTCCGGGCCGCGGGCGATCCGATCCTGGAGGGGTTGCCCATGGGACGCATTCCGGCACTCGTCCGACAGCGGCTGCGCATCGGCGTGGCCCTCTGTATCGTTCTCATTGCACCTGGCGCGGGGTTGCCCGCCCAGGAGAAAACGCCCGCGACACCCAGCGCCGCTCCGGGGGAGAAGCCCCCTGATGAGCTCGAGGCCCTGAGGCAGCAGATCCAGGAGCTGCGCAGGCAGCTCGCGGAGCTCCAGGAGGAGGTCAGGAGGCTCGCCGCCGGCGGCGCGCCCGTGGCCGCTCAAGTGGAGCCGCCCGCTCCGCCCCCCTCCACGGAGCTCTTCCCACCCGCTGCCGCGGCTCCAACCAAGGCGGCGAGCCTTCTGAACCCGGCCATCAGCGCGGTCTTCCAGGGAATCGGGGACACCTCCATCCGGCGCGAAAGGGAGGAAAACGGATTCGACCTGAGCGAGGCGGAGGTCGCCATGCAGTCCGTGGTCGATCCCTTCGCGAAGGTCGACCTCTTCCTCACATTCCCCGACGCCGAGTCGGCCGAGGTCGAGGAGGGCTTCGTGACGACGCTGGCGCTGCCAGGGTCGATGCAGCTCAAAGGGGGCAGGTTCAAGAGCGCCTTCGGGAAGTGGAACACGCTTCACACACATGCCTTCTTCACGGTGGATCGGCCGGACGCGCTGCAGCTCTTCTTCGGCGACGAGAGCTTCACGAACGACGGGCTGTCGCTGAGCGTCCTCGTGCCGAATCCCTGGGATCTCTACATCGAGTCCGTCACGGAGGCCGGCACGGCGCGCGAGGGAACGGCCTTCAACAGCGCGAGCCGGGCCCTCACGTACCTGGAACACCTCTCTCTCTTCCTCGATCTCGGCCCGAGCAGCACGCTCGGGATCGGCGCGAGCGCTTCAGTGGGGAGGACCGGCCCCTCGGAGAGCCTCCTGGAGGATCTCTCCGATCCCGCCGTACCGGCCTCCGTGACCCCGGACGAGAGCCTCTCCTCCGCGGTGCAGGGGCTGGACCTCACCTACAAGTGGAGGCCCCCCGAGAAGAACGTCTACCGCTCCTTCCTCTGGCAGACCGAGGTGCTCCGGAGCCACCGGAAGATCCAGGAGCTTTCCCCGGCATTGACCCTGGAGTCCGGCAACGTCACGAGCCTGGGCGGATACACCTACGTGGAAGCCCAGTTCGTCAAGCGCTGGAAGAGCGGCCTGCGGATCGACCTCTCCGGGCTCCCCGACGACGAGAGGGCCCGCCTCTGGGCCGCCTCGGGGGTCGTCAAGTTCTACCCGTCGGAGTTCCAGGAGCTGCGATTCCAGGTCCGCCACTCCCGGTTCGACGAGCGGGCGGCCCTGCTGCTCGGAGAGGAGGAAGAGGACACGCGTATCCTCTTCGAGTGGATCCCCATCATCGGCGCCCACGGCGCCCACAAATTCTGAGGGCGACATGAGCACTTCGAAAACGACACTTGCGATGCTCCTCCTGGCGGCTCTCGGCGCGCCCGGGAGCCCCCAGGCGGCCGCAACCGATCGCGTCCGCGTCGTGGCCAGCCTCCCGAACCTCGGCTCCATCGCCTCGGAAGTGGGAGGCGACCGGATCGAATTGACCGTGATTGCCGTCGGATCCCAGGATGCCCACTTCGTCGACCCGAAGCCCAGCTTCATGGTCAGCCTGCGACGCGCGGATATCTTCCTCGTCAACGGACTGGACCTCGAGGTGGGATGGGTCCCTCCCCTGACCGAGGGGGCCCGCAATTCTCGGATCCTCCGCGGCGGGCCGGGCTATATCGACTGCTCTACAGGGATCCAGCCCCTGGAGATCCCCTCCTCCCTCAGCCGATCAGAGGGTGACGTTCATCCCTACGGGAATCCCCACTACCTCGCCGATCCGCTCAACGCCGAGGCCGTCGCCTCCACGATCGCCGAGGCCCTGAAGGCGGCGGATCCTGCCTCCGCTTCCGCCTACGAGGAGCGCCGGAAGGCTTTCGTGAAGCGGCTCCACGAAGCGCTCTTCGGAAAGGAGCTCGTCGATCTCGTCGGCGGAGCGAAGCTCGCCCGGGAAGCCCGCGCGGGCACGCTCGACGTGCTCCTGGACGGGACCTCGGTCGGGGGATCCCCCCTGCGCAAACGCCTCGGCGGTTGGATGGGGGCCCTCGCGCCGTTCCATGGAAGGCGCGTCGTCACCTACCACAAGGACTACACCTACTTCGCCCGGCGCTTCGGGATCGAGATTGTCGCCTACGTGGAGCCGAAGCCCGGCATCACACCCTCCCAGAAGCACCTCGAAGAGATCACCCAGCTTCTCTCGCGGGGAGAGGTCGGTGTGATCATCTCGCGCCCCTTCCTGGAGCACCGCTCGACCGATTTCCTCGAGGAAAGGACCGGTGTCCAGACCATCACGCTTCCCCTGGAGGTGGGAGGAGCGCCGGGAACGGACGACTACTTCCAGCTCTTCGAGTTCGTGACGAGCGAGATCGCCAAGGCTCTGTCCCGCCCGTCGACCGCCGCCCCGAGGTGACCGAATGTCCTTCGACCTCCAGGTCCTCATCCTCCCCTTCATCGCATGCCTGATCCTCACGGGCATCCACGTCTATCTCGGGATCCACGTGATCAGCCGGAAGGTGATCTTCGTGGACATCGCCCTCGCCCAGATCGCCGCCCTCGGAGCCACCGTGGCCTTCCTGCGAGGCTACGACCCGCGATCGAACGGCGCCTACCTCTTCTCGCTCAGCTTCGCGATCCTGGCCGCAATCGTCTTCGCGCTCACGCGGACGAAGCACGAGCGGGTGCCCCAGGAGGCGATCATCGGGCTCACCTACGCGACGGCCTCCGCCGCCGCCATTCTCCTGGCCGACATCTCCCCCCACGGAGCGGAGCACCTCCACGACCTGCTCGCCGGGAGCATCGTGTGGGTCACTCCCCACCAGATCGTCAAGACCGCGATCCTCTATGCGGTCATCGGGATCTTCCACTTCGTCTTCCGCGAGCGATTCCTGTTGATCTCGCTCGACCCGGAGGCGGCTTACGCCCGCGGCATCCGCGTCAGGCTCTGGGACTTCCTCTTCTATTTATCTTTTGGCGTCGTCATCACCTCCGCGGTGCAGATCGCCGGAGTCCTCCTCGTCTTCACCTACCTCGTGGCGCCCGCGGTCTTCGCGGTCCTCTTCTTCGATAGCCTCCGCGCGCGGCTCCTGACGGGATGGGTGATGGCCACGATCGTCAGCGCCGTCGGCGTGCTCTTCTCCTACGACCGCCCCTCGGGGCCGACGATCATGGTCTGCTTCGCCATCGCGCTCAGCCTGGGCGGCCTGGCCAGGGCCGTGATGACCGCGACGACGGCGGGCCGGCGGCTCGCCATCGCCGCCGCGGGAACGCTCGCGATCGCCTTCCTGGTCTGGCTCGTCCCACCCTTCCTCCAGCCCCACCTCGAGCACGGCGGGGAGCCCGTCGCGCAGGCCGAGGCGCCGGCGGTGGCTCCCGAGCATCCCGTCGGCAGCGATGTGGCCGATCTGCGCCGCGCCCTCCAGGACACCCACGAGAGCGTCCGGATCGAGGCGGTGCGGCAGCTCACGGCCTCGGGCGACCCGCGGATCCTCCCCGATCTCGTGCGGGCGCTCCACGATCAATCGGTCGCTGTGCGGGAGGCCGCGGCAGGCGCTCTCGCGGCCACCGGAGATCCGGCCGCGCTGCCCGCGCTCGAGCATGCGCTCCATCGGGAGGATGAAGACGAATGGACGCGGCTCAGGATTGCCGTGGCTGTGGCCAGGCTGGGAGATCCCGCCGGGCTGCCTGTCCTGCTCGAGATCGCAGGCGAAGGCGACGCCAGGCTGGCCCGCATGGATGCGCTCAAGTCCCTTTGCGACTTCGCCGGCCTTCCCCCGCCATCCGACGAGGATCCCGAGAGCCCGGGAGGGGCCGCGCTCATCGAGAAGCTGCGGCACTGGCTGAATCAGGACGGCGCGCCTCCGCGCTGGGATCCCGGCAAGCGCGTCTACGTCAGGTGAGGCATGATTCTGTTCTGAAGGCCGCCGCCGGTCGCGCCTGCTTGGCCATCGATCAGAGGAGCCGAAAAGATGAGGAGCCGAGCCCTCACCCTTGCCGGACCCGGGAGGCTGCTCGCGGTCGCGGGGCTTCTCGCTCCCCTTCTGCCAGTTCTTGCCGCGTGCGGAGGCGGGCAGAGCTCGGGCAAGCCCGATGAGCCTCCATCCGTCGAGGGCTTCCCCGCCGAGAGGCCCGCGAGCGATTTCCCCGGTGTCTCGTACCCCGAGACGCAGGATCCCCTCCCCCGCCCCGGCTCGCTCACGGGGCCTGTCTGGTTGATCGGCCTGGACGGCGCGACGTGGGACCTGATCCGACCCATGGCCGAGAGGGGTGAGCTGCCTGCTTTCGAGACGCTCATGAAGGAAGGAGCCTGGACCATTCTCCGCTCCGAGGAGCCCACGATCTCGCCTGCCCTGTGGGCCACCATCGCGACGGGGATGCCCAGGCACCGCCACGGCATCACGAACTTCCGCGTCAAGGTGCCGGCCACCTACCGGCTCGTCGAAGTCGGGCCGCCCGACCGGCGCGCGCCGGCACTCTGGGAGCTGGTCGGCGCGGCGGGCGGGAGCTCGGCTGTCATCAGCTGGTTCGGCTCCTTCCCAGCAGAGCCGATCGAAGGCGCCTATGTGTCGAAGGGGTTCGATCCCGAGAAGCTCGAAGAGGGCCAGGTCCATCCCCGGAGCCTGGTCGGGGCCCTGGAGAAGGAGGCGCGAGTCCTCATGCGCAAGGGCGACCTCGAGATGATCGGCTGGAACGAGGATTACAGGAGGACGCTCGTGGAGGACGCGCGAGTGATGGCCGCGTTACGGGTGATCCTCTCGCGGGATCAGCCCGATCTCGTCGCGGTGTACTTCGCCGGGCTCGACGTCGTCCAGCACGTGGCCTGGCGGCACATGGACCCCGAGAGCCAGGCCTTCCCCGAGGACGGACCGCCCGACCCCGATCTCGCCGGGATCATTCCCGCCTACTACCGTTACGTGGATCGCACGCTTGCACAGATCCTCGATCTCGCCCCCGAGGGGACGACCTTCGTGATCGTCTCGGACCACGGGGGAGGACCGATGTCGCGCGATGAGGCCTTCGTCCCCGATCTGCCTCCCCTGCTCGAAGCCATGGGTATGATGAAGGGTGAGCGGGGCCTCCTCTTCACGCTGAGCCAGCCCTACCGGCACGAGAAACCCGTCTGGCTCAACATCCGGGGCGTCGAGCCTTCCGGCACGCTCGACCCCGGCGAGGCAGCCGCGGCCGCTCGCGACGTGACTTCACGGCTCGCGGATCTCCGCACGGAGGCCGGAGAGCCCGTCTTCGCCTCGGTGCGCAATCTCGCCTCCGACCCAGGCTGGATGCCGGGCGAGCCGGCGATCTCGGTTCGCTTCTCCTACGCCGTCCGCGCCGCGCACGGAGTCCTCGACGGGTCGCGGCGGATCGACGCCTCGGTTTTCGTCTCCCGCGTGCCGGGCCTCTCGGGCTCGCACCGCGATAACGGTATCCTCCTGATGCGCGGGCCCGGAATCCGTCCAGGCCGCCTCCACGTCGAGGCGAACCTCTACCAGGTGGCACCCACGACGCTCTACCTGCTGGGACTCCATCAAGACGGCCGGATGCTGGCGTCGGCACCCGCCGACGGCGGAGTCCTGGAGGAGGCGATCGATCCGGGCCTCCTCGCCCGCCATCCCGTCAGGATGATCCCGCACTACCCGGGCACCGATCGAAGCGCCCTCCTGCGCGCGGCCCCGGGCGCTCTCGACGCCCCCGAGAACCCCGCCCGCGATCGCGAGCTGGAGAAGCTCCGCAGCCTCGGCTACGTCCGCTGACACCTTCACCCCATCAGCGCCCGCTCCTTGAGCGACACGTAGCCGGTCGCGGCGACGATGATGTGATCGTAGAGGCCGATGCCGAGGATCTCGGCCGCGCGGCGGATGGCCCGTGTGAAGTCCACGTCCTCCTGGCTGGGGGTGAGGCTCCCGGAAGGATGGTTGTGCGCCAGGATCAGCCCCATCGCCGAGCAGGCGATGGCCGGCTGGAAGATCTCCCGGGGGTGGGTCCGCGTCGTGTTGAGGCTGCCCACGGAGACCGTCTCGCGCAGCAGCAGGTGGTTCTGGGCGTCGAGGTAGAGGGCGACGAGGTGCTCCTTGCGCGCCCGCCCCAGGTCCTTCACGAGCCGGAAGGCGTCGAGCGGGCCCGAGACGAGCTGCACCTCCTCGCGCTTCGGGGCGAAGGCCCGCCGGCCCAGCTCGAAGGCCGCGCGGATCTGGCAGGCTCGCGCCCGCCCCACCCCGCGATTGTCCGACCATTCGTCGAGAGAGAGCCCCGAGAGGCGCCCGAAGCCGTAGCGCCTCACGAGCGCCTCGGCGATCTTGATGACGTTCGCGTCCTTCGTTCCGCTCCCGAGGACGACGGCCAGGAGCTCAGAGTTCGAGAGCGCCTTTTCTCCCAGCCGGGCCATCTTCTCCCTGGGCTGGAGTGACTTCGGCAGGTCGCAGACCCTGTATCTGTACCGGATCGAGCGCACACGGATCCCTTCGCCGCGCGCGGCCCCCCCGGATCCGCCGCCTCCACGGGACCCCCCCGCGAGGCCGGATCCGTCAGCTCGCGATGCGGACTCTCCGCCCCTCGATGCTCAGCCGTCCTTCGAAGAACAGGCGCACCGCTTCGGGATAGATGCGGTGCTCCTCGGCAAGGATCCTCGCGGCGAGCGTTTCCTCGGTGTCCTCCTGATGGACCGGCACCGTCGCCTGGAGGATGATGGGCCCGGTGTCGAGCCCCTCGTCCACGAGATGGACCGTGGCCCCCGACCAGCGGACGCCGTACTCGACGGCCTGGCGCTGGGCGTGGAGCCCCGGAAAGGCAGGGAGGAGGCCCGGGTGGATGCTCATGATCCGGCCCCGGAAACTCCGGATAAAGGCAGGTGAAAGAAGCTTCATGTAGCCGGCCAGGCAGACGAGGGTGACCTCGCGCGCCTCCAGCTCGGAGGCCATCTTCATGTCGTGATCTTCGCGGCCGCGGCTCTCCTTCGAATCGAGGACGAGCGTCTCGATGCCCATCGAGGCGGCCTTCTCCAGGCCGGGCGCGCCGGGCCTGTTGCTGATCACGAGGGCCACGCTGGCTGGGATTCTCCCTTCGCGGCAGGCGCCGGCAATGGAGAGCATGTTCGAGCCTCGCCCCGAGATCAGGATCCCGACGCGGTTCGAGGCGGAGTCCGTCCTGCCCGGCGCGAGCGAGCCCGCGCGGCTCGCGTCGCGCGCGCCGTGCGGCGGCGGGGTCACGCGGCGGTCACGAAGAGCCCCCTGGCGACGAGAAAGCCGATGGCCACGACGAAGGCCAGTCCCGCCAGGGCGAAGTGGATGAAGCCGTGCCGGTAGTCCCCACGGAAGAGGAGCCATGCGGCCCGGACGAGGAGGGCCGCGCCCGCGACCGCGAAGAGGGCCACGAGGATGTTCAGGAAGAGGGGCATGGGGCACCCCCCGGGCCCGCGGCGCTCGACGCCGGCGTCGCGGCGGCCTCGCTGGGCACGGCGACAGGGTAGTCATTGGTGTAGCAGGCCCTGCAGAATCCCGAGGTCGCCTGCACGGCGCGCATGAGGCCCTCGGTGCTCAGGTAGGCGAGCGTGTCGGCGCCGAGGTGGCGCCGGATCTCCTCGACGGAGTGCTGGGCCGCGATCAGCTCGGAGCGCCTGGGCGTGTCGACACCGTAGTAGCAGGGCCCGACCGTCGGGGGGCAGGAGATCCTCACGTGGACCTCCTTCGCTCCCGCGTCCCTCACCATCGAGACGATCTTCCGCGAGGTGGTCCCCCTGACGATGGAATCGTCGATCAGGACGATTCGGCGCCCGTTCAGGACATCCCGGACGGCGCTGAGCTTGAGCTTGACGCCGAAGTGCCGGATCGACTGCGCAGGCTCGATGAAGGTCCGTCCGACGTAGTGGCTGCGCATCAGCCCCCAGTCGAAGGGGATCCCCGTCTGCTGGTGGTAGCCCAGCGCGGCGTAGACGCCGGAGTCCGGGATGGGCACGACGACGTCCGCGTCGGCAGGCGCCTCCCGGCCCAGCTCGCGCCCGAGCCGCTTGCGCACTTCGCCGACGCCGCGCCCCCAGAGGAAGGAGTCGGGGCGGGCGAAGTAGACGAACTCGAAGATGCAGGCGGCCGGCTTCTCGGCGGCCAGGGCGCGGATCGAGGTGACGCCGTCGGCCCCGATGCTGACGATCTCGCCGGGCTCCACGTCGCGGACGAACTCGGCGTCGATGAGATCCAGCGCGCAGGACTCCGAGGTGAGCACCCAGGCGCCGTCGATGCGGCCGAGGGAGAGCGGCCGGAATCCGCGTGGATCCCTCACGCCGTACATCCGGTCCTTCGTCAGGAAGACCAGCGAGTAGGCGCCCTGAACCTGCTCGAGCGCCTCCGTGATGGCTCCCTCCAGGCTCTGGCTCTTGGACCGTGCGATGAGGTGGAGGATGACCTCGGTGTCCGAGGTGGAGGTGAAGATCGCCCCGCCCCCGTCCAGGGTTTGCTTCAGCTCGCGGGCGTTGACCAGGTTGCCATTGTGGCAGACCGCGATCTCCCTGTCGTGGCACGTGACGCGCATCGGCTGGGCGTTCATGAGCCCGGACTCTCCGGCCGTCGAGTAGCGCACGTGGCCGGCCGCGGATCGGCCCGGCAGGCCCTGCAGGGCCTCCTGCTCGAAGATGTCCTGCACGTGGCCCATGCCGACGCGCAGGTGCAGCCTCTCACCGTCCGAGCTGATGATGCCGGCGGACTCCTGGCCGCGGTGCTGCAGGCCGTGGAGGCCCAGGTAGGTGAGGTTGGACGCTTCGGCGTGGCCGAAGACGCCGAAGACCCCGCACTCCTCCCGGAACCTGTCCAGGAGCAGCTCGCTTTCGTCGATCATCGAGGGAACCTCATGCGCCCATAATCCTCGGGAAGGCATTCTCCCACACGCCCCGGACCTCTTCCATGGCGGCGGAGAGCAGCCTCCCCGCTCCGGACCGGATATCGAGCCGGGCCGCGGCTCCCGAGCCGCGCACCCTGCCCGCGACGAGCATCGGGACGCCTCCCGCTTCCGCCATCGCCTCGAGCTCCCCGAGCCGCTGCGGCTCGACGGTGACGATGGCTCTGGAGGCCGATTCGCCGAAGAGGAGGGAGTCAACCCTGAGGGTCTTTCCCTCCGGGCCCCTCACGCCCGCGAGATCCACGTCGGCACCGAGGGGCGCCGGCCCCGTCATGCAGGACTCGGCCAGGGCCACGGCGAGGCCGCCGTCGGAGACGTCGTGGGCAGACCGGAAGAGAGCGGCCTCCGCGCCCCGGACGAGCAGAGATTGAAGAGCCGCCTCCGCGCGCAGGTCGAGGCGCGGCGGCGCGCCCGCCTCCCGGCCGTGCAGGATCGCGAGGTACTCGGAGCCGCCGATCTCGTCGCGGGTCGCCCCGAGGATCACGATCGCGTCGCCCTCGGCGCGGAACCACTGCGTGACCGCCTTCGAGGCGTCTTGCAGAAGCCCCACGACGGCGATCATCGGCGTGGGGAAGATGGCGCGCCCGTCGGTCTCGTTGTAGAAGGAGACATTGCCCGAGACGACGGGGACTCCGAGGGCCCGGCTGGCTTCCGAGATGCCGTCCACCGCAGCGGAGAACTGTCCCATGATGGCGGGGTTCTCCGGCGAGCCGAAGTTCATGCAGTCGGTCAGCGCGATGGGCCTCGCGCCCGAGCAGGCCACGTTCCGGGCGCTCTCGGCGACGGCGAGCGCGGCTCCGAGGCGGGGGTCCAGCCAGACGTGGCGGCTGTTGCAGTCGCTCGACATCGCGAGGCCGAGGCGGGTCCCCTTGACGCGCATCACGGCGGCGTCGGAGCCCGGCCGGACGATCGTCGAGGCCCCGACGGTGTGATCGTACTGGCGGTAGACCCACTCCTTCGAGCAGAGATTCGGCGAGGCGAGAAGGCGCGCGAGGACCGCGCCCGGATCGCCGGGCTCCGGGATCGACGATAGATCGAGCGCGTCGCGCTCCGGCGGAATGGGGTTCGCGAGAGGGCGTTCGTAGACGGGAGCGCGCTCCGAGAGAGGGGCCGCCGGCACGCTCGCGACCGTCCCGCCCGGGGCGACCACTCGCAGGAGGCCGTCCCCGGTCACCTCTCCAATCACCTCGGCCGAAAGATCCCACTTCCGGAAGACGCCCAGCGCCTCCTCCTCGCGGCCGCGCCGGACGACCATGACCATCCTCTCCTGCGACTCGGAGAGCATCACCTCGTAGGGCGACATGCCCGGCTCGCGCCGGGGCACCCGCTCGATGTCCATGCGCAGCCCCGTGCCCGCGCGCCCGGCCATCTCCATCGTGGAGCAGGTCAGGCCGGCGGCGCCCATGTCCTGGATGCCGACGAGCGCGTCGCCATTCATGAGCTCGAGGCAGGCCTCGAGGAGGAGCTTCTCCATGAAGGGGTCGCCCACCTGCACGGTGGGCCTGCGCGCCTCTTTTTCGGAGTCGAAGACGTCCGAGGCCATCGTGGCGCCGTGGATACCGTCACGCCCCGTCCTGCTCCCGACGTAGACGACGGAGTTGCCCTCCCCGGCGGCCTGTCCCAGGAAGATCCCCTCCCGCCTCGCCACTCCGAGCGCGAAGGCGTTCACGAGGATGTTCCCGTTGTAGCAGGGATGGAAGCCGACCTCGCCCCCCACGGTCGGCACCCCGAAGGCGTTGCCGTAGAAACCGATCCCGGAGACCACGCCCCCGACGAGGTAGCGCGTGCGCTCGTGATCGTGGGCGCCGAAGCGCAGGGAGTTCAGCGCCGCGATGGGGCGCGCTCCCATGGTGAAGACGTCCCGGAGGATGCCGCCCACGCCCGTGGCCGCGCCCTGGAAGGGCTCGATGAAGGAGGGATGGTTGTGGGATTCCATCTTGAAGACGGCGACGCGCCCTTCGCCGATGTCCACCACCCCGGCGTTCTCCCCGGGGCCGTGCACCACCCTCTCGCCCGTCGTCGGGAAGCGCCTGAGATGCACCCGGCTCGACTTGTAGGAGCAATGCTCGGACCACATCGCCGAGAAGATCCCGAGCTCCGTGTAGTTCGGCGTCCGGCCGAGGATCTCGCGGCACAGGCGATACTCGTCCTCGCTGAGGCCGTGCTCCCTGACGAGCGCTTCCGTGATCTCCGGGGCTTTGTTGTCGGGGGTCGAGACGCTCACCTCGCCTCCCTCACGGAGGCCTGGGACGCGCCGCCACCCACCGCCACGGCCGCGGCGGCGGCCAGCGACTCGAAGAGCGGGCGCCCGTCCTCGCACCCCAGGATCGGCTCCGCCGCCCGCTCCGGATGGGGCATGAGCCCCATCACGTTCCCTCGCTCGTTCATGATCCCGGCGATGGCGTGAGCGGATCCATTGACGTTCCAGCGCTCGTCCGGCCTCCCGTCGGGCGCAACGTAGCGGAAGAGGACCCTCCCCCCCTCCTCGAGCCTGCGGAGAGTCTCCTCGTCGGCCACGTAGTTGCCCTCTCCGTGGGCGATGGGCATCCGGGCCGTCGCGCCCCGGAGATACTTCGACGTGAAGGCCGAATTGGCCGACTCCACCCTGACGTGAACGTCGCGGCAGATGAACCTGACGTCGCGGTTCCGGATGAGGGCCCCTGGAAGGAGCCCGCTCTCGACGAGAACCTGGAAGCCGTTGCAGATGCCCAGGACGAGCCCGCCGCCCTGCGCGTGCTCGATGACCCGCGCCATCACGGGCGAGAAACGGGCGATGGCTCCCGCCCTGAGGTAGTCCCCGTGGGCGAAGCCGCCCGGCAGGACGACCACGTCGCAGCCGCGGAGGTCGGGATCCTTGTGCCAGAGCCAGAGCGTCTCCAGCCCGAGCACGTGCTTGAGAACGTGGTAGGTGTCGTGATCGCAGTTCGAGCCGGGAAAGACCACCACGCCGAAGCGCGGAGGCCGCCCGGCCTGCCCCCTCGCGCCGCCCGCCATCAAGGAGTCCTCTCGAGGGTGTAGCGGTACTCCTCGATGACCGGGTTGGACAGGAGGCGCTCGCACATCGCGCGAACCTGCCCGTGCGCCTCGGAGTCCGGCATGTCGCGCAGGGTCAGGACGATCTCCTTCCCGATGCGGACCTCCTCGACGCCCGAGAAGCCCAGCGCCTGCAATCCGCCCAGGACGGCCCGCCCCTGGGGGTCCAGCACCGCCGACTTCAGCATGACGACCACGCGCGCTCTCAAGAGAAGACCCTCTCGAAGATGACGTCCACGTTCCTGAAGTGATGGTCGAGATCGAAGGCCTTCTCGATCTCGTCCCGCCCGAGCCGGCCGGCGATGGTCCGGTCGGCCAGAACCTCGTCCTTGAAGGAAGTTCCTCGCTCCCAGGTGGCCATGGCGGCACGCTGGACGGCCGCGTAGGCCTCCTCGCGGGAGACGCCCGCCCGGGCCAGCGCCAGCAGCAGAGGCTGGGAGAAGATCACGCCGCGGGTGGCCTCGAGGTTCTCCTTCATGCGCTCCGGGAAGATCTGCATCCCCTCGACGACCTCCGTGAACTTCACGAGGAGGTAGTGGGCGAGGATGCTGCTGTCGGGCAGGATCACGCGCTCAACCGACGAGTGGGAGATGTCCCGCTCGTGCCACAGGGCCACGTTCTCGAGCGCCGCCATGAGATTCGACCTCAAGAGTCTCGCCAGGCCGCAGATCTGCTCGCAGATGACGGGATTCCTCTTGTGCGGCATGGCCGAAGAGCCCTTCTGTCCCCGGCCGAAGGGCTCTTCCGCCTCGCGCACCTCGGTCCTCTGCAGATGGCGAATTTCCGTGGCGAAGCGCTCCAGGCTCGCGCCCAGCGAAGCCAGAGCATAGACATACTCGGCGTGCCTGTCCCGCTGGACGATCTGGGTGGAGACGGGATCCGGCTCGAGGCCGAGGGAGGCGCAGATCTTCTCCTCGACCTCGGGGTCGAGGTGGGCGAAGGTGCCGACCGCGCCGGAGATCTTCCCGACTCTGACCGCCTCGTAGGCCGCCCCCAGACGGCTTTCGTCCCGCTCGAGCTCGGCGTACCACGAGGCCAGCTTGAGACCAAACGTGATGGCCTCGGCGTGGACGCCGTGGGTCCGCCCGACGCAGGGCGTCTTGCGGTGCTCCTGGGCCCGGAGCCGCACGGCCTCCTTGAGTCTCCGGACCGATCCCAGGATCAGGTCCAGCGACTGCACGAGCTGGAGCGCGAGGGCCGTGTCGATGCAGTCCGAGGAGGTCATCCCGTAGTGGAGCCACCGGCCCTCCGGGCCCACGTGCTCGCCCACCGCGGTGAGGAAGGCGATGACGTCGTGGCGCGTCGTCTTCTCGATCTCGAGCACGCGGGCGATGTCGAAATCGGCGCCGCGCCGTATGGCCGCGGCGGCCTCGGGAGGGATGATCCCGAGCGAGGCCATGGCCTCGGCCGCCGAAACCTCGACCTTCAGCCAGCAGCGGAGCTTGTTCTCCTCGCTCCAGATCCTCTCCATCTCCGGAAGCGTGTAGCGCGCGATCAATTCGATTCTCCCATCATGTCCAGGAAGCGGGGGCTCCTAGGCCTCCGCGGGGACGCTGGCACGGGACTGCCATGTCAGCTCCAGCCTCACGCTGTCCCGCCCGGCCGACCGGAGGGCCCGGAAGCCCGCCTCCATCGCCAGCCTGCCGTCGTTGTTCTTCTCCGAAAGGTGGGCCAGGAAGACCGAGCGCGTCGAGGGAGTGACCACCTCCTTGAGGAGCTCCGCCGCCTGGTCGTTGGAGAGATGTCCGTGCCGGCTGAGGACCCGCTGCTTGACGTGGGGAGGATAGGATCCGGCGCGGAGCATCCCCACGTCATGATTGGCCTCCACCACGAGGATGCGGCAGCCGCGCAGGCGCTCGATGGCCAGGGCCGACGGGTAGCCCAGGTCCGTGGCGTAGCCGAGGCTGGCTCCTCCGTCTTCGACGATGTAGCCGACCGTATCCACCGCGTCGTGCGGCACCGGGAAGGGCCTCACCCGCATCCCCGCGACCTCCAGCTCGACTCCGGGCTCCACCTCGACGAGTCCCCCGAGATCGGGCCCGCAGAAGCCTGCGGCCGTGGCCGTATCGCGCGTCGCGTAGAGGGCCACTCCGTGCCTCCTCGAGAAGAGCGACGCGCCGCGAGCGTGGTCGCCGTGCTCGTGCGACACGAAGACGGCATCGAGGCTCCGCGGCTCGATACCCGAGGCTCGGAGGCGCCTGGTGGCTTCGCGCTCGCTCAGCCCCATCTCCAGCGCGACTCTCCCGCGGCTTCCCTCGACGAGCGTGAGGTTGCCGCCCGAGCCGCTGCCGAGCACGGTCACGCGAAGGCCCAAAGCATTCTCCTAACGCAGTCCGGCTCACCGGGATCCCGTGTGGCCGAATCCTCCCTCTCCCCTGGCTGTCCCCGGCAGGATCTCCACTTCCCTGAGCGTCACGGCAGGCGCCGGCGACACGATCATCTGCGCGATCCTGTCGCCCCGCCGGATGACGACGCTCTCCCGGCCCAGGTTCACCGCGAGCACGATGACCTCGCCACGATAGTCGGCATCGATGGTGCCCGGGCTGTTGATCATCGTGAGGCCCTTGTCCCGCGCCAGCCCTGATCGGGGCCGAACCTGCGCCTCCCAGCCGGCCGGCAGCGCCACCGCGACTCCCGTGGGGACCTCCGCCCGCTCCCCGGGCTCGAGGCTCAGCGGCTCGCTGATGCAGGCGCGGAGGTCGAATCCCGACGCGAGCTCCGTAGAGCGCGCGGGAAGGGGCAGGTCATTGCCCGGCATTCGCCGGATGAGAACCTCGACCGGTGCGCTCAAGGCCGTCCTCGCGCGGGGGATTCCGCCTCCTCAGAACGAGATATCTCCCGGATCGATCTTCTCGCCGTCCAGCCGCCCCAGGACCGCGGCCGTGGCCCGCCGCCCGTCGAGCACCTCGCGCGCCAGGGCCTGCACGCCGTCCGCCGTCACCGCGTCGATGCCGGAGACGATCTCGTCGAGCTCGAACTGCCGTCCGAAGTAGATGAGCTGCCTCGCGAGGTTGCTCATCCGCGAGGAGGAGGATTCGAGCGAGAGCATCAGGCTGCCCTTCAGGTGGTCCTTCGCGCCGGTCAGCTCCTCGTCCTCGACGGGCTTCTCCTTGACCGACCTGAGCTCCTCGCAGACGGACTCGAGGAGCGGGCCGATCCCGCCGCGCCGGGTGGCTGCGTAGACCGCCATGAACCCCGTGTCCGCGAAGGAGGAGATCGATGAGTAGACCGTGTAGGCGAGGCCGCGCTCCTCCCTTACCTTCTGGAAGAGGCGGGACGACATCGCGCCGCCGAGGATGGTGTTCAGCACATAACCGCAGTAGCGCTGCGGATGGTCATGAGGGAAGGCCGGCACTCCCAGGCAGACGTGGAGCTGCTCGAGCTCGGCCTTCTCCCTCGTGACGATCTCGGCACGGGCGCGGGGCGGCGAGGTCGGACCCGGTGCCCCGCCCGCCTGCATGCTGCCGAAGGCCTCCTCGGTCAGGCGCGCGAGCTCGTCATGATCGAGGTTGCCGGCGGCCGAGATCAGGACGTTGCCGGGCTTGTAGGCCGTGCGGAAGAAAGCCGTGAGCAGCTCGGGGCGCAGCTCCGAGACCGACTCGACGGTGCCCTGGATCGGCCAGCCCAGCGGGTGGTCCTTCCAGAGCGTCTCCATGAAGAGGTCGTAGACCAGCTCGTCGGGGCTGTCCTCGACCATCCGTATCTCCTCGAAGATGACGTTCCGCTCCTTCTCGATGTGCTCCGGGAGGAACCCCGGTCGCAGGACGATGTCGGAGAGGAGGTCGAAAGCGACCGGGACATGCTCGTCGAGGGTCCTCGCGTAGAAGCAGGTGAACTCCTTGGCCGTGAAGGCGTCGCACTGGCCGCCGATGCGATCGATCGTCTTGGCGATCTCCTGCGCGCTCCTCCTCTCCGTGCCCTTGAAGACGAGATGCTCGATGAAGTGCGAGATTCCGTTCTCGCCCCGGCTCTCGTGCCGCGACCCCTGCTTGAGCCAGACGCCCAGGGTGACGGATCGGATGTTCGGCATGCTCTCGGTGAGGAGAGTGAGGCCGTTGGGCAGCACGTGCTCTCGAATCATCTGGTGTCCGGAACCGCCGGGGCAATCCGGCGGGAGGGATGTCGCGGCGGGCGGTGTCGGCTGACGCACGGCGCCCCGCGCCGTTCAGAAGAGCGGGCAATCTACCACAGCGCCCGCAGACGCCTCAAGAAAGTGCTGCATAACACGTAGAGCGGGCCGAAGGGTCGCCCGGAGCGTACGTCTGGAGTCCGGTCGAGATGTCTCAGATGGGCTTGAAGTGTCTCCGGACGGAAGTAGGAGCGCAGGGCGACCCTGCGGCCCGCGCGATCCGAGGCGAGGTCAGAGCTCAGGGACGCGAGGAGGAGCCGCCGCCACCGTCATCATCGTCATCGTCCGTGTCCCCATCATCATCCTCGTCCTCATCGCCCTCGTCATCAGCCGTGTCATCGTCCGAGTCATCATCGTCCGCCTGGACCTCGTCGCCATCGGCAGGGGCATTCGGGTCCTTCTCCTTGCCGGACTCGTCCTTGGCTGGAGGAGGGGCCTTGCCTCGGCGCCGGGCCTGCGCCGTGGAATTCGGATCGACCGGCTCGCTTGGGTCCGTCGCCCCGCCCTGGTCGCGCCGCCACTGGTAGTTGTCGCGGTCCGAGTCGTCTTCGTCGCCCTGGTCGTCCTTGGCGTCGGGCTGTCCGATCCAGTTGTTCGAAGGGGGGCGGTGCCGGCCCGGATCCGTCCGGTTGTCGGTGTCGAGCGTGACGCCGCGACCCGGCACGTTGGCCGAGTTCCGGGTGCTCCAGGACTGGGCTCCGGTCATCCCGAGGCCCGATTTCACGTTCAGCTTTCCACTGCCGCGGCCGATGGCATTGCCGCCGAACTCACCCTGCGCCAGGGGCGTGAAGGCCCAGTTGGAGAGCCAGGTCTGCCCCTGGTAGGTCCGGATCGACTCCGCCTGCTCGCAGTTCACGACGCCGACGATCGGGAGATTCATGCCCGAGACGCCCGTCAGCTTGAAGGCCTCCGGGTCCATGGCCGAGAGCTGGGACATGGCGCCCTCTCCCCCACGACGCCCGGAGCGCTGCCGCCCGCCACCCATGCCCCGAAGGCCCGTGGAAGGAGCCGCCTGCCCTCCGCTGACATTGCCGCCGATCATCTGCATCCCTTCGATGGGCAGCATGCCCCCCGACGCGAAGGCCGCCGGAGACGTCGCGTTGGCGCAGGGGTTGATGAAGCCGGTGCCTCCCGGGTGGAGGAAGAGGTACTGCCATTCTCCCTTCTTGTTGAAGGGGTTCCGGTAGAGCTTGCGCATAAACCGCTCGCCCTCCGGGGTCTTGTTCACGAGAACCTTGAGATCTCCGAGGGGGAAACCGCCCGTGGCCAGCTTGAACCGCTCCAGCCCGTGGACGTACTGCTCACCCCTGAAGATCAGCTCGGCTTCCATCTCGCGGCGGATCCGGAAGGTCCAGGACTGGGCGGCGACGGTCATCATGATGAGCATCACTGAGACGCCGACCATGAGGATGATCAGCAGGTGGCCCCGCTCACGCCCAGATCGAGGCGCTACGGGGCGGCACGACGCCCTCATCGGTCCGCGAGAACGGGCTCCGCGCATGCGTGCTCGTCCCTCGTGCTCCCCGGCTTGGGGAGCATCGGGGGTCCGCTGATGTTCAGGGTACGGACTCACCCAGAGTCTCCCGGAATGATTCGATGGAACCTGAGACGTCTTCCGCGACGAAATCCACCTCGCAGTTCCCGTTATTCGGCGCATTCGGATCGAAGGCCGTGTCACACTTCGACTGGCAGGACGTCTGATCCGGCGTGAAGGTCGTAATGAAGTCCCCCGAGGCGTTCGTGAGGCCCTGGGAGAGGGCAATGCTCCCCACGAGCCGGGTCAAGCCTGAGATCGGAGCAAGGCTCGAGATCCTGACGATCAGATCCTCGCACGGATCGCTGTTGGTATCGACGGCATTGACCGTAAGCGTCACGCTCGTGCTGCACGTCGGGATGACCTGACTGCTGAGGTTCAGCGTGATGGCCGACAGGGCGCAGCCGCTGACCGTCACCGAAGTCGTGGCGGAGATCGTCCCGCTGCTGGCCGTCACGGTCGCCGATGAGGGAGTGGTGAGCAGCGTGACGGCTTCACCGTCATCGTCGGTGAGGATGGCGGTCTGGGCGGGGGGATTCAAGAGGCCCACGGTCGTGCTGAAGACGATCTCCTGATCGGGAAGCCGGGTGCCATTGCTCGATCTCAAGGTCGCGATGATGCTGGAGCTCTGACCGGGAAGGACTGTCTGCGGATTGGCGGACATGGTGATGGTGCTCCCTTCCGGGGCCGTGGGGTCTGAGGTCTCGCAGCCGATCGTCAGCGCGCTCAGGGTCACCAGAGCCGCGACGCCCGCGACCAGTATGACGAGCGCGGCGCCCCGCGCCTCGCCGATGGGTCTCCGTGATGTCGACATCCGTCCTCCGTGGGCGGGGCTTGCCGCCGCCTGCCCTACCAATCGTAGTATGGCCTGCCGTCGGTGCCGGCGCCTTCCGCGCCGCTCCTGACGTCGTAGATCCCCGCGCGGCCCTGGCCGGTGAGGTCCGTGTCCCCCTGCCCCGCCTCGTCGGCGAAGATGAGGATCCAGGTCCCTGTCTTGTTCGTGATGGGATCCTTGGGAACGCTGCGCAGGTAGCCCTTGGTGACGAGGTCGTCGAGATCCTCCGGGTAGTAGCCCCGGTCCGCGAAGAACTGATCGATGACGTCCCGGAAGGTGTGCAGGTCCGTCTTCAGAACAGCCTCCTTCGCGCGGAGGGGGGTCTGCCGCATGTTGGGTATGACCATCGTAGCGAGGATCCCGATCAGGGCGATCACGATGATCAGCTCGATCAACGTGAAGCCTCGCGCCGGGCGCCTGCGGCCGTTACCAGTCACTGTATTTCGACTCATCGAGTGCCGTCCCCGGGCTGAGAGAATAGACGTCGAAGACGTTCTGGCCGCCCCAGGAAGTCGACTCCGGATCGTCCATGGTGGAGCGCAGCCCCCAGACGGCCTCCCCGGTCAGCGGGTCGATGGGGATCCTCCTGAGGAAGCGCAGCTTCTTGTCGATGGCCCCCACCTGCGGGACGCCTTCGACGAGGATGTCGAGTTCCTCCGGGTATCCCTGGGCCCGCAGCCCGCGCTTCTGGATCAGCCCGGAGTCCGAGTACTTCTTGTACTCGTCGATCGCCTCCCTCATCGTCCGCAGCGCCCGCCTCAGCTCCAGCTCCTTCTCCCGCTTGAGAGTGACCTTGGCGATGGGCAGGATCATCGCGGACAGGATGCTCAGGATCGCAATCGTGACCACGAGCTCGATCAGGGTGAGCCCTTGCACGCCGTGCCGGCGCGCGAGGGCGCTTCCCGCCGGCCCGGCCGGGCGCATCACCGGGATCCCGCCTTGCGCCTTCTCACGGGCTCACCGTCACGTCGGCTCCACCCGTGGTGAGCGGGATCGCTGCTCCCGTGGGAGTCTCCGCGCGAGCCTCGACCAGATCGATCACGGTGCGGCCGGGAGCGACGGGGTTGAAGCGGAGCGACGCGATGGGTCCATTCCCCGTCACGCCCCGGCTCGACCCCTGCCGCGCCAGCTCGACCCTGACCATCCCCGGGCCGGCCTTGACGGCGGTGAAGACCGTCGCCGTGCCGTCTCCCCGCATGAGCACTCCCTCGAGCCCTCGGTCGAACTCGGCGACCGCCGGGTCGTACCGAACCATGAGGTTCACCTTCTGGAGGTTCGAGGCCCCCTTCACCCTGATATTGAAGGCGAAACCTCCGCCTCCTGCCACCGTCAGGCGGTTGGGCATGAGGGAAATCTCGAAGGGCTGTAGGGCCTCCTCGATGACCGGGGGCGCCTGCGCCCCGGGTGTGGGGCTCACGGGGGCTCCCGAGCCTTCGAGCGCGTCCTCCAGGACGCCTGGCTTGCCGCTCTCGGAAAGCCGTTGCATCACGTCTCTCGGGTTGGACCCGCGAGGGGGCTCGGCTTCCTCGCCTTCTTCGTCTTCGTCCCCCGTTTCGTCCTCCTCGGCGGAGTCTGCCCCCGCCGCCGCAGAGGGAGGTGCCCCCACGGCGGGCCCGGCCGAGGTGGGGACGGGCGAGGGAGCGGGAACAGCCGGGGCGCCCGCGCCCGGCGCGGCCTGGGGAGGCGCGTTTTCCGCGGGGCCGGCCTCCGCGGCCGGCTCCTCCTCGACCCCGCCTTCGAGGCCCGAGCCCTCCTTCTCGCGCTCCGCGAAGGGATCGGGCCCGAAGGGGCTCGAGGCCTTTCCGCGGAGGCGCGGGTCGTTCTTCGTGCCGATGAAGAGCGGGACGAGATCCGCGTCGCGGATATCCGGTATCCGGATGATCTGCGGAGTGAGCGTGAGCACCAGGTCGGTCTTGCGAACGGTCGAGGCGTTCGAAGAGAAGATCCTCTGGAGGATGGGCGTGTCGATGACGCCCGGGAAGCCGGCGCGCCCCCCGCTCTGTTGCTCGGCTATCAGGCCCGCAAGCAGGTTCGTTTCCCCGTTCTTCAGGCGGATGACGGTGTTGATCTGCCGCGTGTTGATGGCCGGGGCCGTCTGGCCCTGGCCCGTGCTCACCTGATCCCCGAGCTGGCTCACCTCCACGTTCAGCTTCAGGGAGATCTCGTTGTTGTGATGAACGCGGGGCTCGATCTCGATGACGATGCCCACCTCCTGGTAGGTGAAGGAGGTGATGGGGATCACGCTGGTGCCGACGGTGCCGGTGGTGTTGAAGGTCGTGGTCGGGATGGGAACCGAGTCTCCGATGTGGAGGTTGGCCTTCTCCCCCTCGGTGACGCGAAGCTGCGGCTTCGCGATGACCTGGGTTCCGGAGTCGGACTTGAGGAAGTCGAGGGTCACGGACGGGATCGGGCCGACCGCCCAGTTGCCGAGCTGCCTGAGCAGGCTCAGGTTGTTGAGGGGAACCGTGTCGCCTCCCTGGTACGCCACGTTGAATCGCTGCGAGCTCAGGTTGATGCCGAGGGTCTCGCTGACCGTGCGGCTGATCTCCATGAGCTCGACGTCGATGAGGAGCTCGGCCTTGGCCTTGTCGTTGGACTCGATGATCTTCTCCGCGATGGCCACGATGTTCGGCGTGTCGCGGATCGTGATCGCATTCAGCTGGGTGTTCTGTACGATCTTCCTCGCGTCGAGGAGAGTTCGCAGTAACGTCTGGACGTCCTTGACGTCCGCGTTGGACAGGTAGAAGGTCTTGATGACTTCATCTTCGATCTCCCGGCGCTTCTGTTGCGTGTCCTCGGCGAGCAGGATCGTGTTCTCGTCGACCACCTTGAAGAAGTGCTTGTTCATCAGCATCAGCGTCCCCATCGCGTTTTCGAACGTCACGTTCGTGAGATCGACGCTGACCTTCTTCTTGAGCTCGAGCTTCGAGTCGTAGAGAAAGTTGATCCCTGACGCCTTGCTGAGCGCCTCGTAGATCTGCCCGACTTCGGTCTCCTTGAACTTCAGGATGATGGGGATGTTGGAGCCCGGGTCGAGCCTCGGGACGCCGAGCTCCGTGCTCGCGCGCTCCTTGGCAAGCTCCAGCTCCGTCTTCGCCGCGGCGCTCCGCACCCTCTGCCACTCGAGGAGGGCCTTCTCCAGCTCGACGCGGGCGTAGTCGTTCGTCGGGTCGAGCACGGTGGTCTGCTGCAGCTCCCCGATCGCAAGCTCGAGCTGGCCCGCCTCGAGGTAACGGCGGGCCTTGTTGAAGTGGATGATGGAGGCGGTCTGCTTCGCCCGGCTCAGGGACATCTGGTACCGGGTGCTGTCCGGATTCATCGTCAGGGCCCGGGCGTAGGCGAGTACGGCCTTGTCCCATTCCCCGAGCGACGCCGCCCTCTCTCCCTGGCTGAAGACTTTCGACGCGGCGCATCCCCCCGACATCAGGGAGAGCAGCACGCAGGCCACGAGGGCTCCGGCGGCACGGCGTCTTATCCTGTAAGTCGGCACCTCAGTCCGCATGCGCTCACTTCCCCAGCTGAATGGTTTTCTTCGAGCCCGCGTGCACCGGATCCACGTATCCCATCTCCACCGACTCCACGCCAATGTCGAGCACCGTGAACTTCCCCTCGATCACCTCGCCCTTCTTCCCCAGCACGATCTCCTTGCCGCCCGAGGTGTAGAAGACGGCGATTCTCGAGTTCTGGGGTCCCAGGTAGCCCACGAGCTTGAGATCCATGGCCGGCGGCGGCGGCTTCGGCGGGGTCTGGGGCCTCGTCTCGGCCGGGGGCGCCTTCGCGCGCTGCGCGCTGGCCTCCGCCATCGCCTTCTCGGCCTGGAGCTGCTGCTCCTGCCGCATGGCTTCGTCCGCCTCCTGACGCTGCTTCGCCGCCGCTTCCATGGCCTGGAGCCTCTCCTCCTCGGCCTTCCTCATGCGCTCCAGCTCCTCCGGCGAGGGAGGCGGAGGCTTGATGGTGCCGTACTGGAAGAGGTTCCTTCCGCCGAGGTCGTAGGTCGGCGTCCCGCCCAGCACGGCGGCCGGAGAAAGGCTGGTGACCTCGCCAAGCCCCACGAGGTTCCCCGTCTCGAGCTCTCCCGGAAGCTCCGGGATGTCCGAGCCCGAAAGAAGCGAGATCCCCGAGAGCTGCGAGTAGAGCATCCACCCGAGCACTCCGACGAGCGCTACGGCCAGGGCCGGCTTGGCTCTCTGGCTCACGCGGGGCTCCCTCTCATCCGACGACCTTCTTGCGCTGGACGATGTCGGGATCGAAGAACCAGGTGGCCAGCGTGACGTTCAGGCTGAGGATGACGCCCCCTTCCTTGGAGTCGGCCAGCAGGATGCTCGTGATGGTCAGGAAGTTCTCCGAGCTCTCGACGGAGCTGATGAACTGCCTGAGGTTCTCGTAGGAGCCGTTGAGGGGCATGACGATGGAGAATCGCGCGATCCGATCCCTCTCGAAGGGCTCGTGGTCGTAGGTGATCGTCTCCGGGTCGATGTTGTACTTGCCCGCGATCTGGCGGACCTCCCGCTGCACGGCGGTCATGCGCTCCCGCTTCGTGGAGAGCACGTCGCTGTAGAAGGTCTCGAGCGTCCTGCGTCCGTCCATGATCCGCTGGTATTCCGTGCGGAGGGTCCCTGCTGTCCGCTCGCGCTCCGCGCGGACGTGCCCGAACCGTTCGGCGGCCGACCGGAGGCTCTCCGCCCGGTGCGCCCTCGGGAGATTCACGAGGAAGACCACGACGAGGTTCACGGCCAGCCCCAGGGCGAGGATGCCGCTCAGGAGACCACGCCGCTCCCTGATGTCGAAGTCCCGCACGGATGTCATGGGCGAGCCCCCTGCCCGTCCCCATCCTCCCCCTCGTCGTTCGGGTCCTCGTCGTTCGGATCCTCCTCGTTCGGATCGCCGTCGACGTCATCGGGGGCGGGCGCGGGCGCCGTGGTCGCGCGCCCGGCTTTCCCCGCTGCCTTGCCTGGAGTGCCTCCCGGCCGCGCGGGGCCGGCGGCCTTCCGGCGGGAGAGGTCCGTGGCGCCCTGCCTCGGGGAGGATCCCGGCGCGCCGGCCGGAGCGGCTGGCCGCGCCCGCTGCAGCTCCCCGGCCGCCCCTGTCTGCACCGCCGCGCCGGCTCTCGCCTCGGCGGCGGCATCCCCCGGCTCCTCCACGCCCGCATCGGCGGAGTCCGGCTCCCCGCCGGTAGGCTCCACAGCGGGGGGGGCTTCCTCGACGCGGCCCGCGGGGCTGTAGCCGAAGGTCACGCTGAAGTTGATCTCGCCCTCCTTCACCCGCGTGGACTCGTGGAGCGGATAGACGGAGGTGAAGTAGTCGGAGTGGTCGAGCGCATCCTCGAAGGCGAGGAGCGCGCCGTGGTCGGGGGTCATCCCGTCCACGGAGACCTCGATGAGGCCCTGGCCGATGGACGGCCGTATGGAGCGCAGGCGCACCTGGGGAGGAAGGACCTCCTCGAGCCGATCGAAGAGGCTGGTCCACGAGAAAAGGCGGCTCAGGATGATCTCGTTGGCGAAGGTGCTCTTCTCGCCGAGGTCTTCGAGATCCAGGTTCGCGACGGTCGAGTTCATGACCCGCACTTCCCTCTCCAGACTGGAGAGGGCCGCGCTGTGCTCCTCCAGGCGGACCGACCACTCGTCCAGGTCCGCGCTGATTGCGGAAGCTCGTGCCGAGTTGTACCAGGTCAGGCCGGCGAGCAGCAGCGCCGCGGCCGCGAATCCCGCCCAGTAGAGCGTGTTGTTGTGGAAGGGCCGCGTTGCCAGGTTGATGGAGAATCGCCTCACGTGGCCTCCCTTCCCAGCGTCGCGCCCAGCGCGGGCGCCAACCGCTGGAGGAGGCGCGTCCCCTGCTCGCCGGTCATCCGCCCGTCGACCTCGAGCACCTTGCGGGGATCGATCCAGTCCACCTCGGCGATCTCGGGCTGCTCCGTGAAAACCGACGCGACGGATTCCGGGCCGAGCTCCACCACGCGCAGGTAGGCCCTGGCCAGCTCGCGCCCCTGGAGCTTCTCCCGGTAGTAGAGGAGGGATGTCTGCAGCTCGCGCCGGATCAGCCGCAGCGCGGCGCGCCCCTCGTCGTCTCCGGATCCCGGGGCGAAGGGCTTCGAGCGGAAGAAGATCATCTGCTGCCCACGGAAGATCACGAAGGTGACGAAGCCGCCGGAGACGTTGGCCACCATGAACTCCGACCCGTTGACGATTTCCCTCTCGAGCACCGGCCGGTAGAGGTTCAGGAGGCTCAGGGTGCTGAGATCGACGAGCCCTGCCTGGATTTCCAGGGCGTTGAAGGCGCTCTCGAAGCCCTCGACGACCGCCCGCGGGATGAGGACCGCGAGGAGATCGACCTTGGGCCCGGGTCCGGGCAGGACCATGTAGTCGATGGCCGCCTCCTCGACCTTGAAGGGAACGGCCTTCTTCGTCTTCCACTTGACGAGCTCCAGCGCGTCCTGCCTCCTGCGGGGCAGCTGGTCGAGGGTGATGATCGCCACGCGGGCATAGTTGTCCGGGAGGAGGAACGAGACCTTGTCGAGCTTCAGGTCCTCCTTCTCGACCATCCGGCGGACGAGCTCACGGAACTTCTCCGGCGACTTGAGGTGCACGTTGTAGAAGTCGATCTCGACCGTCTCGGGCGGCAGCTCGAGCACGCCGTAGGAGGCGATGTAGCGCTCCTGCTTCCTCTTCCCCATGCGGACCATGGCCAGGCTCGTCTGATCGAGATCGAAGGCGACCGGCGGGACCTTCGCTTCCAGCATGGAGGGCTTCCCGCCGGCCGCGCCGGCGCGGACGGACGGCGTGGGGAGCCGCAGCCAGGAGGGCATCTCGATTCTCGGAAGGGTGAGCGCCATGCATCTACTCGATGAAGGTGACCTTGTTGATCTCGCGCAGGGTCGTGTCCCCCGACCGGACCTTCTGGATGGCCGACTCCCTGAGGAAGTTCATGCCCTCCTCCTTCGCCGCGCGCTTGATCTCGGCCGCCGACTTCTTGTTGAGGATCAGCTCGCGGATGTTGTCGGACAGGTCCAGGATCTCCGCGATGGCCGTCCGCCCGCGGAACCCCGTTCCGTTGCAGTCGATGCACCCGCGGCCTTCGTAGAACGTCACCCCCGCGAAGATTGCAGGGTCCAGCCCGGACTCGTCGAGCATCTTCTGGTCGACGTCCACCGGGCGCTTGCAGGATCGGCAGATGAGCCGGACGAGGCGCTGGGCCAGGACGCAGTTCAGGGCCGACACGAAGTTGTAGAGCTCGACCTTCATGTTCAGAAAGCGGCCGAGCACGTCCACCACGTTGTTGGCGTGGACCGTGGTGAAGACCAGGTGCCCCGTGAGCGCGGACTGCACGGCGATCTGCGCCGTCTCCTCGTCGCGGATCTCGCCGACCATG
>CAZMRF010000053.1:8407-36264 GCA_964568735.1 uncultured Acidobacteriota bacterium | reverse complement strand
CGTGTTCCCACCGGTGCGGCCCGGGCTCCACGCCGGAGTGCTTGCCGAAGAAGTTCTCCTCCTCGACTGCCGCCATGGCGGTGTGCGCATCCGTGCTGCCGATCATGCCGAACTTGAACGGGTTCACGCCGAGTTTCCGCTCCAGCAACAAGCCGTTCTTGAGGGCTTCGCGGGCGTATTCGTATTGGAACATCCCGGGCTTCTTCACCTCGGTGCCGTTAAGGTTGGCCTTGTCCCACTTCTCATAGTCGGCGAACTCATCGTTCGGCGAGAGGGCGGGGTGCGCTTCGCTGTCGCCCTTGATCTGCGTGGCTTCGATGATCGGCTCGAATCGAGCCCGCATCGTCGCCAGCTCCTTCGTGTATGGCTTGCCGTCGAAGGTTTCCACCGAGAACATACGGCCATTGCTCAGGTTGCCGTTGTGCGGGATAGCCAGCACCTCGCCGCCTGTCTGCTTTTCGAAATCAGCCAGATACGTCCAGAGGTCTTCTGGATTCTGACTATCGAACTGGGAGAAGGGCAGTGTGCGGTTCGCCACACTGGAATTGCCCCGGAAGAGCACGTTGCGGTGGAGATTGTTGCCGCCCATGGTGGTGTATTCGAAACCGATGATCGCACTGAAGCGGCCAGGGTCGTTGTACTTGTCGGCCAGGGCAGTGTAGGCCTGCCAGGCGTTCCGCACGGCCTTCTCGTTTTGGATGGGCGCCACTTTGGTGGACAGCGAGGCCACGATCTCCATGGCGGTCGCGAAGACCTTGTCGTTGTCGCCGCTCTTCAGTGCGTCATACCACTTCCTACCTTGCTCCGTGGCGAGGATCTCGGGGTCACCGCTGAGCAATTGCGGCATCAACCCATACATCTCGGCGTGGTCGGAGATCACCAGGAAGTCGAGCGGCCGGGAGAGCTTGGCGCGGAGTCCGTAGGTGGTGGCGATTTCCTCGCCACGCGCGAAGCGGAAGGCATCCTCCTGCCCAACCCGGCACATGGTGCCCGCATCAACCGAGACCGCCGTGTGCAGGTGGGTATCACCCCACAGGACGCGAGTTGGATAATTTCGCCCGGCATAAGGCGAGAACTGCGTCTTGGTGATATGCGCAACATCTTCCTTCGTGGCTGCCTCATCGTTGCCGGGCTCCGCCGTCCAGGCGCCGGACACCAAGGTGCAACCGGCGAGCACGAGGAAGGTTTGTATGGCTCGTTTCATGGTTTGAATCTCCGGTTTCATCGCTTGATTTTGGTGTGCGGGTGATTTTCAGCCTTCAGACTTCCTGCTTCGCTTCCGGGCCGCACCCGAGTGATTGGCTCGCGCTTCGGGCCGCACCCGCCGTTGTGGCGGGTGCGGCCCGGTGGGCTGATTCAGCGCGGCGTCAGTGCTTGCCGCCGCCGGCCTCCTGGAGCTTCTCCAGCACATTGTTGAGGTTGAAGCTGCCGGGCTTCTGCCGTGGCGGAAAGTCGGCGTAGGTCTTCAGGTGCTGGCTCACCAGGGCTACCGCCGGCAGGACCAGGAAGGCGCGCTGGGCACGCCACTCATCGTAATTGCCCGCGACGCGCTGGGCGATCTCGAAGGGGTCGCCTCGCAGGTCGAGGAGCTTCGGAAGCCGCAGTGTCACCAGCGGATCCTGCCAGACGTCGAACCCTTCGGCCCGCTGCTCCATGAAAAGCATCTTCCAGCGGTCATAGCGCAGGGCGCCGAGATTGCCGTCGTCCGTCCAGTAGAAGAATTCCTTGCGCTTGCCCGGTCCGATGCCAGAGAGCAGATCGCGCTGATCGTAGCCGTCGATGTGGACCTTGAAGGTCGTGCCCGCCGCCTGGTAGCCGGTCAGCAGCTTGTCCTTCACGTTCGGCTCCCCGGCTGCCGATACCAGCGTCGGCACCCAGTCTTCGTGCGACACGATGTCGTTGATCTCAGTGCCCGGCTTGACGACGCCCGGCCAGCGGATTACGCCGGGGACGCGGTAGCCGCCTTCCCAACTGGTGTTCTTCTCGCCGTGGAAGGGCGTGGTGCCGCCATCGGGCCACGAAAAGACTTCAGCGCCGTTATCGGTGGTCCACAGGACGATGGTGTTGTCGGCGATGCCGAGGTCGTCGAGTTGCTTGAGGAGCTGGCCGACCATGCCGTCGTGCTCGACCATCCCGTCGGCCTCGAGGCCCAGGCCGGTCTTGCCTTTCGACGCCGGCTTGAGGTGGGTGTAAATGTGCATGCGGGTGGAGTTGAACCAGACGAAGAACGGCTTCCCGGCTTTTTGCTGCCGGTCCATGAAGCCCAGCGCCGCGCCAAGGAACTCCTCGTCCACCGTCTCCATGCGCTTGGTGGTAAGCGGGCCGGTGTCTTCGCACTTCTGCTTGCCCACCCGGCCGAAGCGCGGATCCTCAGTGGGATCGTCCGTGGCGCTCGCGACGCACTTGAGCACGCCGCGCGGCCCGAACATCTCGTGGAATTTGGGGTTCTTCGGATAGTCCACGTTCTCAGGCTCGTTCTCGGCGTTGAGGTGGTAGAGGTTGCCGAAGAATTCGTCAAACCCGTGGACCGTCGGCAGGAACTCGTTGCGGTCGCCGAGGTGGTTCTTGCCGAACTGGCCCGTCGCGTAGCCCTGCGGCTTGAGCAGCTCGGCGAGAGTCGGATCCTCCTTCTGAAGGCCTTCCTTCGCGCCCGGCAGGCCGACCTTGAGGAGGCCGGTGCGGAAGGTGGACTGGCCGGTGATGAACGCGGCGCGGCCGGCGGTGCAGGACTGCTGCGCGTAGAGGTCGGTGAAGATCGCACCCTCTTTGGCGATGCGGTCGATATTCGGCGTGCGGTAGCCCATCATGCCGCGGTTGTAGGCGCTGACGTTCCAGTACCCGATGTCGTCACCGAAGATAACGAGGATATTGGGCTTCTTCGCGGGCGTTTGAGCCTGCGCCTGCGGGGCGCCGAGCAGGGCGAAAGTGAGCGCCAGCGCGGCGGCCCCGAATCGGCTCGTCCAGCGCCCGAGTGCGTGCGGTCCTTGCATGCTTTCCTCCCTCCAGTCGAGGCTTGCACCTCGCGGTCTCTATCGACTGTCACGCTGGTCAGTGAGTTTGACCCAGCAGGAGCCGTTACACTGCATGTCCCTGTCCAGGGCCTCGAAGCGTCTGCCGTCCGTTCCGGCCAGAAAGGGTGTCGCTATTCGTGGAGAGGGAGGCGCCGCTCCTGGCGACCTCCAACGCGTCGAGAGGGCTGGCGAAGCTCCAAATGGGAAATGAGGGGCGCATTAGGCCAACCGACGGGTCGGATGTCAAGTAGGTCGCGCCAACGTGATGCGGAACTCAGCACCTTCCGGACGGCACTCCTCCACGAGGTGCTTCCCTCCTGCCTTTTGGCGATCCTGCGCGGGAGCCCGCGTCAGAGAGTTATGGAGCCGAGGTCCCTCTCCAATGCCCTGAGAATCTCCTCGAGGCCCTGCGTCTAGGCCCGGACGAGATGGACCGCGGGAGCCTTGAGCCGTGCGGGCATTCCAATCTCCGGGGTCCGACGGCGGCTGGCGAGTCATTATGCATGGCGGACATAATGTTCGACCGGCATCATTGTCGGTAGCGGAGTCGCTCTACTTCGATTTCGCTCCCTACATGGAGCAGGAGCCTCAGCGGATCCTGGGTGATGAAGGCGTCATCGGCCTGAACGCGCTGGCCGTCCTGGAGGCCGTCGGCCGGGGCGCGGAGCGGCCATCGGAGATTGCCGGCCGGCTCGGCACGGCGCAGACGAGCCTGTCGCGCCTGTTGCAGCAGCTCCTCGACGCGTCGATCCTGGCCCGCGAGCTGCCATTCGGCCAGGGCGTGCGTTCCACCAGGAAGACTCTCTACCGCATCCAGGACCCAACGATTCGCTTCTGGTTCCGCACCTTCTCACCGCACCAGAGTCTGTGGCGAACCTACGCAGCGGCGCAGAAGCGCAAGCTGATCCACGACCACGCCTCCACGGTGTTCGAGGACCATTGCCGCGCTCTCTTCCCGGGCTCCCAGCGGTACTGGGAGCCCGGCGTTGAACTGGACATCGTTGCACCGGACCCGGACGATCGCAAGAGGCTCCTCGTGGCCGAGGGGAAATGGCGGCGCCTGTCAGTCGCGGCACGAAGGGTGGCGCTCCGCCGGCTGGAGAGCCAGTGGTCTCGCTGCTCTCTGAGTGCCAGCCACCGCAAGGTCCGGTTCGACGTGCTAGACGCCAGGATTCTGACGGGGTGAGTCCCGTGCGTCAGAGGCTGGTGGAGCCGAGGTCACTTTCCAGCTCCCCGAGGATCTCCTCCAGGCCTCGAGTTCAGGCCCGGACCAGGTCGTCGGGTGTTGCGCCCGCGGCCGTGAGGGCCTTCGCATATACGCGGTGAAAGACGATCTCCGGGGCGCCGCCTCGTTCTTGAAGGTTGAACTCGATCTCCAGCACCGCATTCGGAGGGGAGGCGGCGAAGTCCGCATAGAGGGCGTTTACCCGGCTCACGAGGACGTGCGTGGCGAGATCGAGGGAGTCTCCGTCGAGGACCTGCTTCACGAAAGAGGCCCCGGACATCCACTGCCGAAGCTCCTCCGTGATGAGGTAGCCGGGCGTGGAGAAGAACTCGTTGTAGAAGTCCTCCTCGAAGGTGCCGTCCTTCTTCCGGTAGACGAATCCCGCCCCTTCGTAGAGGGGAGACACACGCACGCTGCGGATGTTGAGCAGGATCCCGTCCGCGGGCGCGGATCCTCCTGACGCCTGCGGGCGGCTCACGTCGAGGACGAACTGCCTCTTGTCGGCCGGAGGCTTCTTCAGCCCGCAGCCCATCATCGGCACGAGGAGGGCCATCAACAGGACCGTGGCCATCATCGCCATGACGGCCGAAGACGACACGCCCGCAGCGCCGCTCCGCCGCGATACCCGCCTCGATGGCGCCAGCGGGCGATACCCCGCCGATCGTGTCCCGCCAACTTCGTGGACGCGGCTCATCGGCACTCCATCTCCGCTCCGCTCGATTGTCACGGCTTGCCTCCGGTCGGATCGGATTTCGGGGGAAGCTCGCCGAAGACGAGGGAGGCGGGATACCGCTTCGCCACGTCGGTCAGCTCGCGGAGGTTTACGATGGTCACCCTCAGCTCGGTCATGAGACTCTCCAGATCGGGTCGCCCGGCGGAGAGAAACTCCTCCAGGCGGGCCAGCGTGGCATCGAGGCGGGCGACCGTCCCGGGCAGCCGCTCCATGGCGGCCTTCATGTCGCCGGTGGCCTCGTGCAGGTTGGCCACCGAGCCCTGTACGCCCTCACTCTCGACGAGCCGATCGAGCTTCACCATCACCTGCTTCGAGGTCTCGGTGGTCTCGCGGAGGTTCGCCAGCGTCGCCTGCAGATCCGGCCCTTTGAGGATCCCATGCAGGTCGGCGAGAACCTGGCTGGCCCCTTGCCCGATGTCGCCGATGTGCGCCGCGTCGATGCCCTCCTTGAGAGATCTCACGAGGCCCTGTACCTCGCTGGTCATCTGTTCGATCGAGAGGTTCCCGAGCTTCTGCGTCAGCTCGTCGATCGAGTCCATGATCTCCGTGAAGGCTCCCGGCGCCGAGGGCATGTACATTTCACGTGGTTCCCATGGAGGCCGGAAGGCGGGAAACCTCTCCGGATCCAGCTCGTCCACATCGAGGTATTTGATACCCGTCACTCCCTGGGAGGCGAGTCGCACGCGCATCCCGCGCTTGACGCGCACCTGGACAGCCTCCTCGAACTCTTCCAGCGAGAGCCGCTCCAACTGCGTCGGGTAGACCGTGAACCGCACATAAACGAGGCTCCCGTACTTGAGAAGCTCCTCGTCTTTCAGATCGTACTGAGCCTGGACGAAGCCGAACTCGTCCACTTGGCCCAGCTCGACCCCCTTCATCTTGACCCGGGACCCGACGTCGAGCCCCTGGACGGACTCGGTCAGGTAGGTTTCGAGGGTTGCCGAGGGCCTAGGCTTCAGCTCCACGGCTCCGAAGACGATGATGGCCGCCACCGCCAGCACGAGGCCGGTGATGACGAAGATCCCAATCCTGAAATAATGAACCTTGGCGCTCACGGCGTCGCCTCCGCTTCGCGGTTGAAGAACTGGCGCACCCAGGGATTGTCGCTGTGGTCCCTGAGATCCTGGGGCCGGCCCGTAGCCACGATCTTCCTGACCCTCTTGTCGAGCATGACGACCCGGTCGGCAATCGTGTAGATGCTGGGCAGCTCGTGGGTGACCACGACGAAGGTGATCCCGAGCGTCTGCTTGAGCTTCAGGATCAGCCGGTCCAGCTCCGCCGAGGTCACGGGGTCGAGGCCCGCCGACGGCTCGTCGAGAAACAGGATCTGCGGGTCGAGGGCCATCGCCCTCGCGATGGCCGCCCGCTTCTGCATCCCGCCGCTGATCTCCGAGGGCATCAGGTGCGCCGTCTCCCGGAGGCCCACCAGCTCCAGCTTCATGAGAGAAACGAGGTCCATCGCCTCCCCGGGCAGATCCGTGAACTCCTCCATGGGCAGCCGGACGTTCTCGAGTAGCGTGAGGTTGCCGAAGAGGGCTCCAAGCTGGTACATGACGCCGAAGCTCCGGATGATCTCCTGCCGCTCGGCTCCCATGGCGCGAAAAAGGTCACGACCGTGGATTAGGATCCTCCCGGCCGCCGGCTCGTAGAGGCCGATCATGTGCTTGAGCATCGTGCTCTTGCCGCAGCCGGAGCCTCCCAGGATCACGAAGACCTCCCCGGGGTAGACCTCGAAGCTGACGTCGTCGATGACGACCGTGCCGCCATAGGCTGCCGTGAAGTTCTCGACCTGGATGATGGGTGTCGCGCCGTTGCCGCCGTGCCCCCCTCCCATGTCAAACCCCGATCACGTTGAAGACCACCGCAAGGAGGCCGTCCGCAATGATGATGAGGACGACGGTGCTCACGACCGAGCGCGTCGTGGACTCCCCCACTGCCCGCGCGCCCTTTCCGGTGTGCAACCCCTGCATGCAGCCGACCCCGGCCACGATAACCCCGAAGACGACCGATCGGACGAGGCCGCTGGCGAAGTCGGCGGCGTTCCCCCGCTCCATGATCCGCTGGACGTAGGTCATGGCCGGGAAGCCGAGCATCAGGAATACCACGCCGCCGCCTATCAGGCCGCAGAAGTTCATGAAGGTCGTCAGGAGGGGCGTGACCAGGACCCCGGCGGTCACGCGCGGAACGGCCAGGAAGACAACAGGATCGATCCCCATCGTGGTCAGGGCGTCCACCTCCTCGCTGACCTTCATTGTTCCCAGCTCTGCGGCGAAGGCCGAAGCCGATCGGGCCGCGAGCATGATGGCCGTGAAGAGAGGGCCAATCTCGCGGAACATGGAAAGAACCACCATGTCGGCCACGAGGATCTCCCCGCCGTAGCGCTTCAGCGGTATCGCCCCCTGGAAAGCGATGATGAGCCCCATGATCCCGCCCATGAGGCAGATGACGGGAAGCGCGTTCAGCCCGGCCGACTCGGCGACCATCAGCGTGTCCTTCCAGCGGATCCGCTGGCGGCGGGTCGCGACGAGCCAGAGGGCCTCCGACAGGGCGCCGAAGAAGACGATCATCTCGCGCAGGTCGGACCAGAGCCCCCAGGCGGCCTTCCCGATCCTCTCCACCGCCGACGCGGGCGCCCCCGCGCCGCCGATCACCGCGGCGGGACGGTCGGCGAAGAGGTCCAGGAGCCGTTGCGCGTCGGGAGGCAGCCCACGAAGAAGGAAGGGACGGCCTGCCTCGGCCTGCCTCCGGCGGAGGTCGACCAGCAGCCCGATCCCGGAGAGATCGCAATAGGTGACGCCCGTGGCGTCCACGATGAGCTCTTCGGGAGTTCTCGCAGCCTTCGTCGCCTCGCGCCAGAGGGCCCCCGTGGACGAGGAGTCGAGCCGCCCTTTGAGAAGGAGCGTGAGCGCTCCCTCCTCGGAGCGTTGTATGCGGAGAGTTGCGGCCTGCGCGATCATCCCGGGGTCCTGAAGGCTCATCGGCATCGATCGCTCACCGGACCATCACCCGGGAGGAATCGAGGCTCCCTGCTTCCCGGCGGCCGCCGGCGTGGCGGCGGGAATCGTGGCGTCCTCGTCGCCGCCCATGAGAATCGACAGCCACCGGGTCTCCTCGTTGCTCTCCAGCGCGATCTTCAGCGTCACGGTGAGCGGCACCGAGAGCAGCATCCCCACGGGGCCGAAAACCCATCCCCAGAAGACGAGGGAGATGAAGATGACCAGGGGAGATACGCCGAGGCCACGTCCCATGAATCGCGGCTCGATGAGGCTCCCGAGGATGAAATCCGTGACCATGTAGCCGAGGGCCACCAGGACCGCAGTCCCCAGACCGTGCTGGATCAGGGCCACGAGAAGAGCGGGGAAGAGGGCGATGAGCGAGCCGATGTTGGGCACGTAGTTGAGAAGGAAGGTGAGAAGTCCCCAGAGGAGGGCGAAATCGACGCCGAGGATCAGCAGCCAGAGGGTCACCACGATTCCGTTCGTCAGGCTGATGGCTGTCTTGATCGCCATGTAGCGCCGGACGCTGTCAGTGAACCGGTCCAGGCCCCCGTAGGGAGCGTCGGGATTCCCGAAGGCGGCCCTCAGCTTCCTCGTGAAGGTGGCGATCTCCAGGAGGATGAAGACGACGGTGAGGATGATCAGGAGAGTGTTGGCGAGGATGCCGCCGATCCCCTTGAGGAGGTTCGCCGTGAGGGCCATGGCCGACCGGGGATCGACGAGCGTCGTGAGGGAGTCCGCGGGCAGATCGACTCCCTTCGTCTGGAGAAACGCGAGGACCTCGTCACGCATGATCTCGAGCTGGTCCTGGTACTCGGGCAGCTTCAGGGCGAAGTCGTTCAGAGAGGTGCCCACCATGGTCCCGATACCGATCCCGAGCCCCAGGATCCCCAGGACCACGAGGACCACGGCCAGGGTCGCGGGGACTCGCTTCCTCTCAAGCCAGATGAGCGGTCCGCTCGCGATCACCGACACGAAGACCGCGATGAAGAAGGGAACCAGGATGGAGGCCGCCGCTCGCAGGCCGGCCACGATGATGACCACCGCCGCGAGCGTGAGGAGGATCCGCGCCCAGGGGGGCACGGCGGGGCGCTCCTCATGGGCCATCATCGCCTTCAGCGGGCCCCTCGGCTCAGCAGAGGTTCGTGCATTCTCCTCCCCCCCCCGCGGGCGGTCGCGATCTCCGCGGCCGATCCCGCGAGAGCCTACCGCAAAGGCACGCTGAGCGTCTTTCGCTCTCCGTCGCGCAGGACCGTGACGGTCGCCGCTTCGCCGGGCCGCAGGCCGCTCATGAGCTTGTAGATCTTGTCGTAGGCCTTCTCCTCGCTGATAGAGATCCCCATCGCGCTCAGGATCACGTCGCCGCCGAGGAGGATCTCCTCCTCCTCGATGACGGCGCGGTAGATCCCGGGCCGCAGCCCGGCCTTCTGGGCCGGGGAATTCTCCGCCACGCGCTGGACGAGGATGCCCGCGCCCTGGGGCACGTTGAAGGCATGTGCCATGTCACCCTCGAGCAGGAAGCCCTCCATCCCGGTCCAGAAGCCCGCCTGATCGATCAGGAGAGTGCGGGCCGTCTTCGACGTGACGGCGAAGCCCAGGCCTTCGAAGCCGCCCGAGTGCGAGATGATGTGGCTGACGATCCCGATCACCTCTCCCTTCATGTTGAACATGGGGCCGCCCGAGTTGCCCTGGTTGATGGCGGCGTCCGTCTGGAAGAGCTCCGTCTGCCCCAGGAGCCCTTCGACGCTCTTCGGCGAGCGCCGTGCGCTGATGTGGCCCACGGTCAGTGTGTGGCCGATCCCGAACGGGGCCCCCACGACGAAGACCTCCTCCCCCACCCTCACGGCGCCCGAGTCGCCGATCACGGCCACCACGGGAGGCGCCGAGGGCTTCTCGGTGAGCTGGATGAGCGCCACGTCGGCCGATGGGGCAGACGACAGGATCTTCGCCGCGAGCATGTCCCCGTTGCGAAGCTGGACCTTCACCTCATCGGCCGCCTGCACGACGTGGGCCGCCGTGAGGATCTTCCCGTCGGCCGAAATGACGACGCCCGAGCCCAGCCCCCCCGTGCTCACGAGCTTCCCGGGGCCCTGATCCGTCAGCTCGCGCTGCTTCGTGACGACGATCACCACGGAGCCGCTGACCCGGTCGAAGACGTCGGAGAGGCTCTCCCCCTGTGCAAGAAGCGGTGGCGCACCGAGGGAGACGAGGACTGTCAGGATGAGGATCGTTCGCTTGAGCATGATTCTCCCTGTGGGCTCTGGCGTCGGGCACGGCGCGAGGCCGGGATCACCAGGTGAAGGCGAATCCGATCCCGGCGCCCGTTTCGTCCACGTCGTAGAGGTAGTAGTCGGAATCGCCCTCTTCGCCGTTCTGGTAATCGATGGACATCCGCTTGACGTTCAAGCTGAGAGCGCACCAGGTGGCGACCCTCCAGCTCACGCCCGTGCTGATGAGGAAGCTCCCGTCGGATCCGCCGAAGGCGCCATCGAGCCGGCTGCTCCAGGCCCACTTCTGGGCGAAGGGCAGCGTGTGGGTGATGCCGATCACCGCGTCGGTCCAGCTCTCGTCGAGACTGAAATCCCCTTGGTTTCCGGCGTCCAGCTCCCAGCTATGCGCCGTGTGACGAGCGCCGAAAAGCGCGCCCCACATGTTCTTCCCGGTCATGGCGAATCTGTAGACGCCGTCGACCTCGATCATGTCCCGATCCCAGGTCGCATCGGCTCCGTCGCTGTTGTCCTCCAGGCTCAGGCGGCCGCCGACGAAAAGGATCTGCCACTTGCCTTTCGCCGCGGAGCCCGCCAATCCGAATGCCGACTTGAACATGTCCTGCGTGTCACTGTTGGTTAGGTCCACATCGAGGCTCGCGGCACCAGCCGGTGTATCGAACCCGAGGTCGCCATTGAGGGCCAGAGTCGAGAAGCCCGCTCCGAGCGCGAACCTCCACTTGTCCTGGGCCGCTGGGGTCTGCCCGAAAGCCGGGGTGAGGAACAGGGCCAGCACCAACAACAAACCGGATGTCCGCTTCATCTACAGAACCTCCTCATCGAGTTAGAGTACCCGTGGCGCATCACTGCGAAACGGACGCCATTCGCCTCATCATCAGCAGGGTTCTCCGGGCGGTGCGCCGGGACCGAGAGATCGGGCGGGCGGGGCGTGCAGGATAGCCTCAACGCGGGACAGTAGGTGAAGGATTGTGGTATCAGACTTCCCCGGCCCCACTGAGACTCATTTCCAGGCAGAGGCAGGCGCTGCCAGCGTACAATCCCGGCCTGCGATCTTTCCTGCGCGCCCGGAGGGCCCCGTTGAGCCTGTCTTCCGAAAGCCTTTTCTCGGTAACGGATTTCGGACAGCTCCGTGCCGCGGGGATAGATCCGGGCGAGGCCTCCCGCCAGATCGCGCTCTTGCGGAGCCCGCAGCCCTTCACGCGTGTCGAGCGGGCCTGCTCCGTCGGGGACGGCATCCGGAAGATCCATCAGGAAGAGCACGCGGACTTCGAGGTGGCCTTCCGGGCGGCCGCGCGCGAAGGGCGGTGCTCCCGCTTCGTGCCGGCTTCAGGGGCTGCGACACGGATGTTCCGCTCGCTCCTGCACTACCTCGCGAAGGGGCCCGTGAGCAGGAAGAGGATCGCTTCGGAGGCAGGCGAGGGGATGCCGGAGGCTCTCGAAGCGCGCCGCTTCCTCGACAACCTCGACCGGTTCGCGTTCTATCATGATCTCGCGGAGCTGCTGCGCATGAGGGGCACCGACCCCTCGCAGCTCCTCGGCCAGGACGACGCCGCTCCCTTCGTCGAGTCCCTGCTCTCAGCGCAGGGCCTCGGCTGCGCGGGCCGCCCCAAGGCGCTCCTCGAGTTCCACGACTATCCCGAGGGAGCACGAACGGCCTTCGAGGAGCACCTGATCGAAGGAGCCCGGCTCGTGGGCGACGGAGGCGGGCGCTGCCGGATTCACTTCACGATCGCGGAGGCGGAGAGAGCTCGATTCCAGAGGGCGCTCGAGGCCGTCCGGGCCCGTTGCGAGGCGCTGCTGGTGGCGCGGCTCGATGTCACGTTCTCCACCCAGAAGCCCTCGACCGACACGCTTGCCGTCGGGGATGATGGCGGTCCCTTCCGGACCGAGGATGGCGCGCTCCTCCTTCGCCCCTCGGGCCACGGCGCGCTCATCGAGAACCTCTACGAGCTATCGGGCGACATCGTCCTCATCAAGAACATCGACAACGTGGGGCCCGACAGGCTCAAGGAGCCGACCATCGTTTGGAGCCGCCTCCTGGGCGGACTCGCAGCGCGCCTGCGCGAGCGCACGACTGAACTGTTGGAGCGGCTGAGAGGCGCGGAGCCCGGCCGCCCGGCCGCCCTTGCAGAAGCACTCGCCTTCGTAAAGGAGGCCTTCCATCGTGAGCCGGATTTGGGATCGGTGGCCGGAGGCCCGGCAGATGTTTCATCGGGAGAGGCGAGGGCCCCGAGCATCGTGGAGGAAGCGATCCGCCTCCTCGATCGTCCGATCAGGATTTGCGGGATGGTCGTCAACACCGGGGAGCCGGGTGGGGGGCCCTTCTGGGTCCGCGAGCCCGGAGGCGGGAGGAGCCTCCAGGTCGTCGAGACGGCCCAGATCGACCCGGACTCGCGGGAGCAGCAGGCGCTGCTCGCCGCGGCGACGCACACCAACCCGGTCTTCATTGCCGGCTCGGTGAGGGACGGCGGTGGCCGGCCCTACGATCTGCGACGCTGGGTGGACCCCGCCGCCGTGATCATCACGCGCAAGTCCCACGGCGGCCGCGGGCTCAAGGCGCTGGAGAGACCCGGCCTCTGGAATGGCGCCATGGCCGGCTGGAACACCGTCTTCGTGGAGGTTCCGCTCGAGGTCTTCAACCCCGTGAAGACCATCATCGACCTCCTAAGGGAGACGCACCAGCCCGCATGAAGACCGCCGGCGCAAATGCGCGCACCTCGCTTCTCGGGATGTCCCGTGAGGCCCTCGAGGCGCTGGTCGGCAATCTCGGAGAGCCCGCCTACCGGGCGAAGCAGCTCTTCGACTGGGTCTACGCCCGCCGTGTCCGCTCCTTCGACGAGATGACGAACCTCTCCCGATCCCTGCGCGAGAAGCTCGCGGCGCGTCACTCCCTCGACCGCCCGCGGATAGCGCGCCTGGAGACCTCCACCGACGGCACGCGGAAGTACCTTCACGCGCTCGCCGGCGCCTCCGCCGAGTCGGTCCTGATGCCCGAAGCGCGCCGGGCCACCTTCTGCCTTTCGAGCCAGGCGGGATGCGCGCTCGATTGCCGCTTCTGCCTCACGGCGACGATGGGATTCGTCCGCCACCTCACGCCGGGAGAGATCGTCGCCCAGGCGATGACGATGCTCGAGGATCCCGCGACTGCGGGGCGGGGGATCAACGTCGTCTTCATGGGGATGGGAGAGCCGCTCCACAACTACGACGGCGTCATGGGCGCCTTCGCGCTCCTCACCGATCCGGGCGGAATGGCCATACCGAAAAGGAAGGTGACGATCTCGACCGCCGGGCTAGTTCCCGGCATCCGGAAGCTCGCCAAGGAGCCCAGGCGGCCCCGGCTGGCCATCTCCCTCAATGCCACCACGGACGCGGTTCGCTCGGAGATCATGCCCATCAACAAGAAGTATCCCCTGGCCGAGCTTCTCCTCGCGGCCTCCGAGTTCCCGCTCGCGCCGCGCGAGAGGATCACCTTCGAGTACGTGATGCTTGAGGGGGTGAATGCCTCGATGGCCGACGCGAAGAGGCTGGCCGGGCTGATCCGCCGCTACCAGCTGCAGGCCAAGGTGAACCTGATCCCCTTCAACCCCGGCGGGGGCCTCGACTTCCGCGCTCCGGAGCCGGAGTCGGTCCGCGTCTTCGCGGACCACCTGACCGCCTCGGGCATCCCCTGCTCGATCCGGAAGAACCGAGGCCGCGACATCTCGGCCGCCTGCGGCCAGCTCGCCGTGGCCGGGAAGCACGGTGTACAGGAGAAGAGCCCATGAGCCGCAAGGGAGTCGTGATGGATCTCTCGGGCCGCGTGGCGCTGGTCACCGGCGGGAGCCGCGGGATCGGCCGGGCCTGCTGCCTGATGCTCGCGGAGGCCGGCGCCCGCGTGGCCGTGAACTATGCCCGTCGCGAGGCGGAGGCCCGCTCCGTCGTCGAGGCCGTCGAGAAGGCGGGGGGAGAGGCGGTTTCCCTGAAAGCGGATGTGGCCGATCCGGTGGCGGCCCGCCGCCTTGTCGAGGAGGCGGCCTCCCGCTGGGGCCGGCTGGACATCGTCGTGAACAACGCGGCCGTATGGACCGAGGGGCCCATCGACACGATCTCGGACGCCATCCTCGACGAGACGATCGGGATCAACCTGAAAGGCTCCTTCCACGTCAGCCGCGCGGCCGTGGCACATCTGGAGCGCTCCCCGAGCGGCGGGCGCATCATCTTTATTGCGTCCACGGCCGGGCAGAGAGGCGAGGCGAGCCACGGGCACTACGCGGCCACGAAGGGCGCCCTGATCTCCCTGACGAAGTCCCTCGCTCCGGAGCTGGCCGCCCGCGGAATCCTGGTCAACTGCGTGGCTCCGGGCTGGGTCGACACCGACATGAACCTCCACCCCTTCGCCGGCACGGGCCGCGCCGCGATCGAGGCCACGATCCCGCTGAAGCGCGTGGCCCGACCGGAGGAGATCGCGGGGGCGGTGGTCTTCCTGGCGTCGGACCTCGCGACCTTCATCGACGGCGAGATCATCAACGTCAACGGAGGCGCGGTCCTCTGCGGCTGAGGTCCGCCTGTCATCACCCATATCTCTGTGATAGGGTGGCTCCGGCTGGCATCGCAATCAGGTAGAGCGTCTCTGCGCTCCCGGAAACCCGTCATGACAATCTCCACGAACCCCCGGTCGACCCGGGCCGGCAGGGTATTGCCGGCGCTTCTCACGGCCCTGGCCTGCGCGATGAGCGCGGCCTTCGCGGCGTCGAAGCACCAGCAGGCGGTCTTCGAGGCCCGAGACAGGGTGCTTCCGGCCCTCGTCCACATCGAGCCGATCCTGGACGTCTTCCAGGCAGGCGAGCAGCGCAAGCAGGCGGTGACCGGCTCCGGCTTCATCATCTCCGAGGACGGCTACGTGGTCACCAACAACCACGTCGTCGAGAAGGCGCGCCGCGTGACCTGCACGCTCAGCAGCCGCCTGGAGGTGGAGGCCACCGTCGTCGGCAGGGACCCGCTCTCGGACCTGGCCGTCATCAAGATCGATACCTCCCACGTGAAGGGAGGGCTCCCGTTCGTCAGGCTCGGAGATTCGGAGAAGCTGGAGGTAGGCCAGATCGTCCTGGCGATGGGGAGCCCGCTCGGCCTCGCCCGCTCCGTATCGCTCGGCGTCATCTCCAGCCTCGATCGCTACTTCCCCGAAGGCCAGCTCCCCTCGGGCGCGCCGACGGGCCGCTACAACACGTGGATACAGACCGACGCGGCCATCAACCCGGGGAACTCCGGCGGGCCGCTCGTCGACCTGGAGGGTGAGGTCATCGGCGTGAACGCGCGGGCCATTACGATCGTCGGTGAGAACCTCGGCTTCGCCATTCCCATCAACCTCGCGAAGGAGGTCGTCCGCCAGCTCATCGAGACGGGCACCGTCAGGCGTTCCTGGATCGGGATCACCTGGCAGGAGCTGCAGCCCCTGGCCGAGTACCTCGGCGTTTCGCCTGAACAAGGAGCGGTCGTGGCCAGCGTGGCCGCCGGATCGCCCGCGGCGGAAGCGGGCCTCGAGGCCGGTGACGTGGTCATGTCGCTGGGCGGCAAGCCCGTCGTCGGCCAGTTCGCTGACGACCTTCCGGATCTTCAGAAGATGATCGCCGACACGCCCATCGGGACGGCCATGGAGATGACCTACCGGCGCGAGGGGGAGACCGTGAAGGGCACGCTCACCACGCGCGAGCAGCCCAACGTCGAGGCGACGGAGGCCGAGTGCCGCGAGTGGGGATTCACCGTGCAGGAGCTGACCGATGAGATCGCGCGGGCGTTGCAGCTCGTCGATCGAGGCGGCGTACTCATCACGGGGATCCGGGGTGATTCGGTCGCCGAGCAGGCAGGGCTTCAGACGGGAGACGTCTTGAGGAAGCTCGAGTCGGAGCGCGTGACGAGCATCGAGGACTTCGAGGGGATATGCGCCACTCTCTCGGAGGGGCGAACTCCGCGGATTCTCGCCGAGGTGAACCGCGGCCAGGTCCTGGCCTTCCACGTCCTCAAGCCGGTCTACGGGCGAGACGGGATCCGAACCTCCCCCGAATTCGAGGGCGACGAGCCAGGAGGCCAGCCGTGAGCGCGCCGCGCGACGAAGGGCATCGCCCTGCGCGCCAACTTCCGGCCGGAGACGCGTGGCAGCAGCGCGCTGCGCTTGCGCCGGCCGCCAGAGGTCGCTTCGGGCGACCCTTAGGCGCGCTTGGCCTCACCGGGACACTTCTCGCGATCACTGCGCTTCAACTCCTGAGCCCGCAATCCGCTCTCGCCGACCCCGGGCAGGAGTCCATCGCACCCGCGACGCTCGCCTGGGCCCACAACGAGGCCGCCGGGCGCGTGGTGGGCGTGCGCTTCGTTCTCAAGCAGGTCGAGGTGGAGGCCGGCGTTGAAGGGCCCCGGATGGAGGGTGACCTGTGCGGCGTCGTGGTCGCCCCGGGGATGGTGATCGTCCCGGGCGACGTCTTCCCCGAGCCGGGCGGTGACCCCCGCACGACGATGGTCCCCGCGGAGTTCGAGATTCAGCTCGGCCCCGACAGACACGTGGACGCCGTGGCCGTCGGCCTCGACCGGAAGCTGAACATCGCCTACCTGCGTTTCGACCAGGCTGCGGCGAAGGAGCTGCGCCCGGCGATTTTCCGATCCGATCCGGCCATGAAGATCGGGGACCCGGTGATCCTGGTCGGCCTCCTCTCCGAGAAGTACGACTTCGCGCCCGCGCTCTACCAGGCCACGCTCAACTCGAGCGTCGCCTCCCCGGTGCCGCTCCTGGGCGTCGACGCGCTCGTGCAGGACTTGACCGTAGGCGGGCTGGTTCTGAGGGCCGACGGCGTGCCGGCCGGCATCGTCGTGAAGGATCTCCTTCCGGAAGAGATGGACCTGGTCCGCACGCCGGGGAACTTCATCTCCATCGTGGCGAACACCGGTCAGTTTCCGCTTCGCCGTCCGGGCTACGCGATGGTCCTCCCCTACTCCGGCTTCGCCGACAGCCTCGCCTCTCCGCCGCCCGTGGACCTCGACACGGAGCTGAAGCGCGCGTGGCTCGGGATCATCATGCAGGCGCTCGACGAGGATCTCAGGGACTACTGGAAGCTCCCCGTTCCCGGCGGGATCATCGTGGGCTCGGTCGTGGACGGCTCCCCGGCGCAGGCCGCCGGCCTCGTGCAGGGGGACATCGTCACGCGCTTCGAGGGCGAGGAGATCCGGATCACCGACAACGCCCAGCTCGGCGAGTTCAGGAGAAAAGTCGAGAGGCGGGAGGCCGGCGAGAAGATCGATCTCGAGGTCTACCGGGGCCTCAAGCCGATGCAGGTGACGGTGCTCCTCGGCGACGCTCCGAGAACGGCGGCCCTCGCCGAAGACTACGAGGACAAGGACTTCGGCCTGCGCGTGCGGGAGATTACCATCGACGTTCAGCAGGCCATGAACCTGGCGCCGGGCGTCGAGGGGGTCTTCATCGAGAGCACGGAGAGCTCCGGCTGGGCCGACGTGGCCGGCATCTCACCCCAGGACATCATCCTCGCGATCAACGGGGTGCGCGTCGCCTCGGTCGGGGAGGTCCGCGACGCACTTGTTGATATCAAGCACCGGCAGGATCCCGAGGCCATCTTCTTCATCATGCGCCCCCCCGACACGCTCTTCCTGAGGGTCCGCACCGAGTTCCGCGGCTCCCGAGCCTCCACGACCACGCCTTGATTCGCCCGATCGCCCCTACCGACGGCGGAGCAGATTGCGCAGGACGAGGGTTGCCATTTCGGGGTTGTGCTCGAGGCGGCGCAGGCAGTAGCTGTACCAGTGGCTGCCGTAGGGGACGTAGAGGCGCACCTTGATCCCCTGGGCGAGCAGCTCCGACTGGATGGCGCTGCGCGGAACGCCGAGGAGCATCTGCGCTTCGAAGGACTCGGGCCCCTTCCCCATCTGACGCGCCAGCTCAAGGGCCTTCCGGATCACGCGCTCGTCGTGCGTGGCGATGGCGACATACTGGCCGTTCTCCCACATCTCACGGAGCAGCTCGAGGAGCCGGACCTTCATCGCTCCCTTGTCGACGAGAGCGATCTCGGAGCGCTCGCGGTAGATGCCGATGCAGAGCCGGACGTTCGGGCGAAAGGAAGCCAGCTCCTTCACGTCCCGCGCCGTCCTGTGCAGCCTCGACTGGAGCACGACACCGATCTTCGGGAAGCGGCCGACGAAGCGCCTGTAGGTGGCGAGCGTGGAGTCCACCGTCGTGGCGTCCTCCATGTCGAAGCGCACGAACCGATCGAGCGAAGCGGCTCGCTCCAGAAGAACGGTCAGGTTCCTGTCGTAGAGGGACTCGTCGAGCCCCTGCCCGAGAGCGGAGAGCTTGATCGAGACGTTGGCCCACGGAGAGCGGCCGACTGCGTCGAGGAGCGCGAGGTATTCGTCGAGCATGGCGCGCGTCTCGGAGGGCTGCGTGATCGCCTCGCCGAGGACATCCACCGTGCTGTGAAGGCCATGCCGATCGTGGAGCGTTCTTGCCGTCTCCATCGCCTCCGCACACGTCTCACCCGCGATGTAGGGGCGGGCCATCGCGCGGACGAGGGGGCGGGGAGCCAGGCGGACGATCCGGCTGCGGATGCGGTGAAAGAGCGTCCGCTCTTCCAGGTCCGCGGTATCCGGGGGCAGCGCGTCCCAGGAGTGACTCGCGCCGGGCGCCTCCGTCGGGGCAGCCGCCCTGCGCTCGTCCTTCACCGCTGCATCCATCGGCGTGGAGAGCTGCTCAGGCGCTCGCGGGCAGGTGATGGAGCGGGCCGTCTCCCTTGCCTATCCGGTAGGGATGATCCATGGCCCGCACGACGAAGCGCTTCGCGCCGTCGACCGCCTCCTCCACCGTCAGTCCGCGCGCCAGGATGCAGGCCATCGCTGTGGAGAAGGTGCAGCCCGCGCCGTGTGTATTCGTCGTCTCGATCCTGTTGGCGTCGTAGAGCGAGTAGTGCTTGCCGTCGAAGAGAACGTCCACGGCCCTCGTGCCCGTGCCACCTCCCGTGACAACCACGTTCTCGGCGCCGCCCTTGTGCAGGGCCTCCGCCGCCTTCTTCATCGTGGCGACGTCCGTCACGCGGTTGCCGGTCAGCGTCGAAGCCTCGGACATGTTGGGCGTGATGACCCGGGCCAGCGGGAAGAGCTTCTCCTTGAGGACCGGTATCGCCTTCTTCTCGAGCAGGGTCGTGCCCGAGCTGGACTTGAGGACCGGGTCCACGACGACGTTGGGGAGCTTCAGCTCCTTGATGAGCGTCGCCATGAGATTCGTGGCGCTCAACGTCCCCAGCATGCCGATCTTCACGGCGTGAACCTCGATGTCCTCGATGAGCGACTCGATCTCCTGCGCGATGAACTCCATCGGGAGGTCGTAGATGGCCTGGACCCCCTGCGTGTTCTGCGCCGTGACGGAGGTGATGACGCCCACGCCGTAGAGGCCGAAGGCCGAGATGGTCTTCAGGTCCGCCGCGACGCCGGCCCCCGCGGAGGGGTCCCAGCCGGCGATGCTCAACACAGTGCGGTTCATGTGAACTCTCCACGGGCACGCCTCGCGGCGTCCCTGAGCCTCTCGACGGCGGCGGCCCGATCCGGCGCCTGTGCGACCATCGAGATGACGGCTACTCCGGCCACCGGCATCGCGGCGACCTGCCCGACGTTCTCGGGCCTGATGCCTCCAATGGCATAAACCGGGATCTTCACGGACCGGAGGACTTTTCCAAGCCCACCCAGCCCGACCGGAGGCCCGTAGATCGCCTTCGAGGGTGTCTCGAAGACCGGGCCGAAGACGACGAAATCCGCTCCCTGCCTCTCCGCGGCCTCGGTCTCGGCAACCGAGTGCGTCGACCTGCCGATGCGCAGAGCGCCTCCCCAGAGCCTGCGAACCTCGCCCGTAGGCAGGCCACCCGCCGGGAGATGAACACCCGAGGCACCGGCCGAAAGGGCGACGTCGCTCCGGCCGTTGACGTAGACCTCGGTGCGGCCCGGCCGGGCAGCCGCCACGATCTCGCGGGTGAGCGCGAGAACCTCGGCCGCCCCCATCCCCTTCTCCCGCACCTGCACCATCTCCACACCTGCTCGGATCGCCTCGAGGAGTGGCCGCGCGGGCGGCTCGGAGGGAGTCAGCGTGCTGTCGGAGATGAAGTAGATACGGAACACGGATTGACCGGGGCCCGGGGGCGCCGTCGCGGCGGAGGATACCACCCCCGAGGGCGCCTGTCCGGAGGCCGGGGCGGGTCGGATGGTAGGATCCCGGCGCCATGGCGCCCGTCTGGTCCTGCGTCTCGTTCCTCAACGCGCTCCCCTATGCCGAGGGGATCCGGAGGCTCCCGGCGGGAGATCGGCCTGACCTGCTGGTGGATCCCCCCTTCCGGTGTGCTGAGCGGCTCCGATCGGGCGAGGCCGAGGTCGCGCTCGTCCCCTCCGTCGAGCTCGCGGGCATCCCGGGAGCCCACCCAGCGGGCTTCGGGATCGCTTCACAGCAGGAGGTCCGCTCGGTGGTCCTCCTCTCACGGCGCCCCTTCGAGGAGATTGCCCGCGTGGCGGTGGACTCCAACTCCCGAACGAGCGTCGCACTGCTGAGACTGCTCCTGGCCCGGCTCTTCGGCATCCGGCCGGCGATGGAGCCCATGGCACCCGATCCGGCCGGGATGCTCCAACGGGGCGACGCGGCCCTCCTCATTGGTGATGCGGCGCTGCGGGCCTCGCGAACCGGCCTGCGCGTCCTGGATCTGGCCTCGGCCTGGCACCAGATGACTGGCCTGCCCTTCGTTTTCGCGATCTGGGCCGCCCGCTCAGCCGAGTCCGCCCTCCGTGCGGGGGAACTGCTCGAGCGCTCCCTGGCAATCGGTCTCGAGGGGCTTCGCCGGGGTCCGGTTCCCGGTTCCGCGGCCGAGGCGGGACTGACGAAGGAGGACCTTCTGGACTACCTCACGCGGAACGTCCATTTCGTCCTGGGCGCGGACGAGCAGCGCAGTCTGGGGCTCTTTCAGGAGATGTGCCGGCAGGAAGCTCAACTCGAGGAGGCGGCCTCCGGCTGATCCAGGGGAGTCGGGAGGGCGGGTGAAACCCGAGCTGGAGGCACAGACCCTGGGGGCAGGACAACTGGAGGCTCCTCGTGGGGATGCCCCGGCCCGCTTGCATCTAGTCGAGTATCCGCTTCGCCTCCCGGCCGGGATCCGGGCTCTCGAGGAGCGCGCGGATCGTCTCCCGAGGCACCTGGCGCCCCGCGAGTCTCACGATCGTGGCCAGGTCGACGTTTCGCTCGTAGAGCCGGGCCAGGTCCTCCCGATCCGTCAGGGCGCCGAGGCGATCGAGGGCCTCGGCAGGCAGTCCAGCATGGCGGGCCCCCTCACGGCGGCCTGCCCTCGAAGGTGCCCCGGAACTCAGGGGCCGCTTCCTCGGAAGGTTCGATTCCATCGTTGCCTCCTTCCTGATTCGAGCCGGAGCCGGCCGATCCATGGGGCCGGGACAGGCCACAGGGTAGCACCCTTCCCGGCCAGGGGGGGTCGCGGGGCCTCCCCACGGCCGGGTCCGCGAGTCCTGCCCCCTCCATGTAACAGGGCCGTTACAACTTGAGGTCCGGAGGGGCATTCCTGTTTGTGGACTATTTGGGACAAACCTATACTGCCTAACAGGTCAAGGGGGGCCGGCGAGTACGCGTTCCCTGCCCGCTGCTGCACCTCGAAGCGCCTGAGTCCCGGCAAAGCCGAGAATGACCGGAAGACCCCGTCCCGCACTGACGGAAACGGGGCCGCATCGACCCTACCCAACTCATCGGAAGGGCTTGGGTGTGAAGAGCGAAGACCCCGTCGAGGGGCCGAGGGGCCTGCCTCGAACGGGACCTGGAGAGCCACCGGAATCCGCCATGAAAAGAACAGCGAGCGACGAATCTGAAAAGCGTGAGATAGGCGCCAGAATCAAGCGACTCCGAAAAGAGGCTGGCCTCCGGCAATGGCAGCTCGCCGAGCTGATCGGCGCGACACAGCCGGCCATTCACATGTACGAGCGGGGCGTCCTCCCGGAGCCCAAGCGCCTTCTGGAGATCGCCCGGATCGGGAACACGACCGTGGAGTGGATCCTCACCGGGCGCCACTGGGAGCACGGCTCCACCGACATGCCACGCGTCTCCAAGGAGATCTACGAGCTCGCCTTCCGCTTCAGGGAATACAGCCAGGAAGATCGCGATGCCCTCGGCTCGGCGCTCGAGGTCATCAACGAGGCCGTAGAGGCCATCCAGCAGGCCGAGAAGCAGGAGTTCGAGAAGCTCACGCCGGAGGAGATAGCGCAGAAACTCAAGGATTTCTCCCGCGAGACGCGCCGCGCTCTCACCACCGCGCTCGAGATCCACGTTGCCGTCCATCGGGCCCTGCTCGGGCAGGGGGTGGAGCGGATGAAGGAGTCCACGCTCTTCGACGGCCCCGTCGAGGTGGCGGAGGAGGGCCCCGCCGGGCGCGGCGGCAGGAAGACCTTCATGCGCAGCGGGAGCCTAGAGCCCGTGCGAGGACACATTTTCAGGCTCGACCCCTCCATGCTCGTGCTGAACGACATCCTTCGTGACAAGGACCTGCGCAAGGAGTTCGAGGAGACGCTCAACCGCCTCGCCACCCGGCTCGAAGGTGGAAGAGGCCGAAAAGCCGCCAAGACCCGCAAGCGCGCCAGCCGCTGACTCTCACTTCGTGGTCGGCCGGGCCCTATTCGGGCTTTCCGGGGCCCTGCGGGGCTGCTCCGCCTTGACACCCGGACTCGCGGAAGGCATCTTCCGCCCCCGCGGGGCGCCTGCACACCCCGCGTGGAGCCATCCTCGCCACCCTTCCGGCGGAGAAGATGAAGGCATGACCACAGTCCTGATGATCTCCCTGATTCTCACCTCGCTCCTCTTCAGCCTGGCCCTCGGAGCGCTGGTGATCCGGGGCTTCCTCAGCCTCGTCGCCCGATTCCTGCCTCGCTGAGCCGCGCCCGACCCCGGGTCTGAAGTCCGACCTAGCGCTTGACATATCTTCTTTCCCTGAGGATATTTCGGCGTCCTTCCCTCCGGTACGGTCCGGAAACGACCCATCCGAACCTCAATGGCTGCCGACGGCGAGAGAACGCGGAAACGGCTCCGCTCGGCCGCGCATGATCTTCGGAATCTGGCCTACAGGCTCACCTTCCTGACGGCGAGCCTCGAGAGAGATATGGCGCCCTCAGCCGCCCGAACGGAAGCCAGCGATCTCCTGGCCGATACGACCGCCCGCATGAACTCCATCGCCGAGGATCTGCGCCGGCTCGCCGCCGAAGGTGACGAGGAGCAGGCATGACGGGGCATCGTGCCAGCATCCTCGTGATCGAGGACGACCCGCATCTGCGAAGGCAAATCACCCGGTTCTTCTCCGAGCCCTACGAGACCCTCGAGGCGGAAGGGCGTGAGGCCGCGGTCGAGCTCCTGGAGGACCGGGATGTGGACGTGGTCCTCGTGGACATGCACCTGCCTCCCGACACGGGCTCGATCGACGAGGGGCTTCGCACGATGGAGGCCGTTCGGTGCGCCGCCCCGCGGGCCCTCATCCTCGCCATGAGCGGCGACGGCGACCGCGCCACCTGCCTGAGGGCGGCCGAAGCCGGCGCCTACGATTTCTTCACGAAGCCGATCGATACCCGCGAGCTCCAGATCATCGTCCGCCGGGCGCTCGAGCGGCGCCGGATGGACGGTGATATCCAGAGGCTGCAAGCGGAGGTGGAGCGGCGGTACGAGTTCGATTCGCTCAGAGGCGTCAGCTCCGAGATGGATCGTCTCAAGGCCTCCATCCGGAAGGTCGCCGACAGCAGCGCCACCGTCCTCCTGCGCGGAGAGAGCGGGACGGGCAAGGAGCTCGTGGCACGGGCCATCCACTTCAACTCGCCGAGGAGGAAAGGCCCCTTCGTGGCCGTGAACTGCTCGGCACTGCCCGAGAGTCTCGCCGAAGACGAGCTCTTCGGGCACGAGCGCGGGGCCTTCACCGGCGCGGATCGAAGGCGGGAAGGACGCTTCGAGATGGCGCACGGGGGGACGCTCTTCCTGGACGAGATCGGCACGGTATCCGCCGCGACGCAGGCGAAGCTGCTCCGCGTTCTCGAGTCGAGGAAATTCGAGAGGCTCGGGGGCAAGGAGACCGTGGCCGTGGACATCCGCCTCGTGGCCGCGACCAATCAGGACCTCGAGAAGGAGATCGCGGAGAAGACCTTCCGGGCGGACCTCTACTTCCGGATCAACGTGGTGAGGCTCGACCTGCCGCCTCTTCGCGCCCGGAAGGGCGATATCGCCTTCCTCGGCGCCCACTTCCTCGATCTCTCCTGCAAGACGAACGGCATCCCTCCGAAGAAGCTCGGTGCCGGCGCGCTCTCACGGCTGGAGAGCTATGCGTGGCCCGGCAACGTGCGGGAGCTCGAGCACCTCATGGAGAGCCTCAGCCTGATGGCCGAGGGCCCGACCATCGGAGAGGAGCACCTCCCCGTCCACGTGCGGGACGGCAATGGGGCGACGAGCCTGCTCTCGCCGGCCATTCCCGCCGAGGGAATCCTGTGGGATCACCAGGTGGAGAGCTTTGAGAGAGGGCTTCTCGAGCAAGCGCTGATCCAGAGCCACGGCAAGAAGATCGAAGCGGCGCAGAAACTTGGCCTCAAAAAGGACCAGATGAAGTACCTTTGCAGGAAATACGGGTTGTGAAATGGGTCGAGGCGACGGCCCGACGCGAGACTGCGAGGGCACTTCTTCACTCCGGGGGGGGAATAGGTTCCCCCGGACGTCGGGCAGGATCGTCGCCTCGAGGGGCACTCCCGGGGCCTCCTGGACCGAGGAAGGGCTTGGAAGTGGCCGTTCGGCGCTGGGTATGACGAGAGCCGCCGCTCCGACCCTCCTGCACTCCTCGGGATCGAGGAGCCTGGCACGACGGTTGCTATATCAGGTGACGACGACGGCAAGGCGGCAACGGGAAGCCGGAGCCGCCAAAGAGTTCCGAAACGACCGTGATAGGAGGACAGACAATGCCTGGCAAGAAGAAGACCCAGAAGCTCAGCGCACAGAAGCTCCAGAAGCGGGACACGCCGAGGATCACGAGCATCGACCCGGAGCCCGGCACCGGCGGGGGCGGCACCAAGGACCCCAGGGGTCGCTGAGCGCCAGCGCGGCGCACCGACCTGAGTAGTTCCTGCTCGGACCCCCCACCGGGCCTTCAGCCGGTGGGGGGTTCTTCTTTTACCACCAGAGCTTCCCTCGGAGCAGCCGCCAGCCCGCGCGAGCGGCGCGGTGCGCGAGGCTCATCCGCTCCCCTTCCATCCGCACATTCAGGATCATCCCGGGCCGCAGGGCACCCTCCGCGTTGTCGATGAGGATCTCGACCGGATAGGAGGCCCCGGGACTCGGCCCCTGCCCGGCGAGGCCTGCCATGGCCGGGCCCGGGATCCGCTGCCCCTGCTCCGGGACCTTGTGCACCCGGCCGGCGAAGCGCCGGCCCGGGAAGCCATCATGTGCGCCGGCGACCGGGGCTCCCTGGAGGACGTCCGCCATGTGGATCTCGGGCACCTCGACGAAGGCAACGAGACGGTCGAGGCCGGCGACCTCGCACCAGAGGTCGCCCGCCTCGAGCCGGGTCCCACGGCGGTCCTCGAGCCGGACGCCGATCACGACGCCGGCCAGCGGCGCGCGCAGCGAAAGCTCCCCGGCGCGCTCGAGCAGGACTCGGAGCTCGTTCTCGGCCCGTTCCCGCTCGGCACGCCGCGCCGCGGCACGGCCTGTCTCCCCGGTCGCTTCGAGGAGAGCGACCTCGGCCCTCGCCCTTTCGATCGCGACCCGGCTCCCGGCGATGAGGGCTTCCAGCTCCGGGTTCTCCATGGACGCCAGCAGCTCCCCCGCTTCGACATGCGCGCCACCGGTGGCTCTGATCTCCCCGACGAAGCCGGCCACCCCGGCCCGGACCTCCCGCCGCGCCTCCGGCAGCAGGGTCGCCACCCCGTGGACGTGGGTCGGGAAGAGGGGCAGGAAGAAGAGCGCGGCTGCCGCCACTCCCACCGACAGGCCCACGGCGCGGAGAGTGTTCCGCCTCCCATGTCCACCCCGCCATTCGGCATTCACGTGCTGGCCGAAGCCCGTGAGCGTCGCGAGGGGATGGCGGGCGAACTTGACCGTCACCACCGCCGCGAGGAGCGCGCCGATGACCGCGCCGACCACGTGGGAAAAGAGCAGGTAGGCGAACCAGGGCACCAGCAGCATCCACGTCGCGAGGTAGGACCAGGCGAGAGTCCCGTAGATCACGTAGACCTTCCTCAGGCGCGGCGCGGGCCGGGGATGCACCGCGGAGACCCTGAAGAGCTTCGTCCGGATCAGATCCCCGAGATGGGCGAAGGCGTTCGGCTGCAGGTTGGGCGCTTCGAGGAGGTCCATCGCCATGTAGTACCCGTCGAAGGGGAGAAGCGGATTCCAGTTGAAGAGAAGCGTCAATGGCCCGCCGATGAGCAGCACCATCAGGGCGACCTCGTTGAGGAAATCACCGGGAGGCGTCGCCCACCAGACGAAGACCGCCGCTCCCGCCATGACCAGCTCGATGTAGCCGCCCGCAAGCGAGACCATCACGCGCTGGAAGCGGCTGGGCAGGAGGTACGACGAGCTCGTGTCGGTGTAGGCGCCTGGGAACTGGAAGAAGGCCAGCGCAAAGCCCATCTCGGGGACCGTGCCGCCGTAGTGCTTCAACGTGAGCCCGTGGCCCAGCTCGTGGATCAGCGTGATCACGCCGCTCACCGCGTAGAGAAGAAGAAGCCGGCCGGCGAGCGTCCCCGCCCCTGCACTGACCGAGGCCTTGATGGAGGTGACGAAGGCCGGCCCGAGGCGATCCCGCTCTGCGAATGCCAGAACGCCCCCTGCCGCGATGAGAGCGATGCTCCAGATGGCCGCGCTCCGGGACCAGCACCATCGGAGCCGCTCGGCAAGCCAGCCGAGCTGCCGGTCCGGGTTGAAGGGAAGGAAACGGAGGAGCGAGGCGCTCCCCGAGACGATCTGGCGCCGCGCTCGTCCCGCGCGCTCCCGCATGCGGAACTCCGCCAGGATGAGCCTCGGATCGAAGGTCGCCGTCTCCACGAGCCCCCCCTCACGGAGCGAATCCACGAAGGCGGCGAGGTCTTCCTCCTCGAGGACTCTCCCCGTGGTCTCCTCGAAGGCGCGCGAGATCTGGGCGAGGTCCCGGGTGCCATCGAGCAGAACGAAGACGGCGTGCTCGGTCTCGCCCAGGCGCGTGTACTCATTGGTCCGAGGGTCGCCGACGACGTGGAACGTCTCGTCGTCCACCTGCCGCCGGACGACGGCGAGGTCCGGCCGGCGGCGCGGTCGATCGACGGCCTGCGTCTCGGCCATGGGCTCAGCGAGGTCGCGCTCCGGGCAGGAGCACCTGTTCGCCCGCCGTCAGCCCCGAGAGGATCTCGACGCGATCGTCCCCGAGAAACCCCACGTTCACCGTGCGGACCATCTCCCTGTCCCCATCGAGGACGACGACCTCGCCGCGGGGGCCGCCTTCCACCGGCAGCCGGACCGCATCGCGGGGGACCGTGAGCCGCCCCTGCGGAAGCGTCAGCGCCAGCTCGACCTCCACCTCCATCCCCGGCCTGAGGATCCCTTCCGCCGCTCGATCCACCCGCACGAGGATCTCGGCCGATCCGGCGGCCGGATCGAGCACGTCG
>CAZMRF010000053.1:0-8397 GCA_964568735.1 uncultured Acidobacteriota bacterium | reverse complement strand
TTTCTTCGATCTTCTTCTTGAGCAACTCCGCATCGGCCGGATCGAGCACGTCGTTCACCCAGGCCACGGTGCCCTGGAGCGGCCCGGGCGAAGCGACGGGCGGGTGGATGAAGACGCTCGTGCCGGGGGCGACGTGGGCGAAGGTCCACTGAGGGAGGTGGAGCCTGGCGAGGAGGGGGCCCGTGGCCGTGACCCGGAAGAGATGCCGCGTATCCTCCTCGAAGAGCACCTGGCCCACCTCGACCTCGCGCGAGGAGACGATGCCGTCGAAGGGGGCGCGAACCGAGGCCTTCGCCAGCTCGTGCGCCGCCATCTCCGCCTCGCGCGCCGCGCTGCGGCGGCGATAGTCGGCCGCCTCGTACTCCTCCTCGGAGATCGCGCTGCTCTCGCGGAGCCCTCGAGCCCTCCCGTACTCGGCCTCCGACTTCTCCGCCTCGAGCCGGGCCAGCTCGAGCCGAAGGCGCAGGTCCCCGCTCTCCAGCTCGCAGAGCAGGTCACCCTGCTTCACCCGGTCTCCCCGCCGAGCCACGACGCTCTCGACGACCCCCGCCCTCCGCGTGTAGACGGCCACGTCCCTGTCCACGAAGAGATGCGATCCGAGGCGGAGGACGGCGCGCGCCGGCACCGACGTCTCGGCGGCTGCGGATGCGCGAGATCCGGAGACGGCTCCGTCCCCGGCGGGGCCGGGTCCGGGCGGAAGGGCGGTCGTGCTGGAGACTCCGCTCCCCGGCGAGGCCGCTTCCTTCCCGTTGCAGCCGGCCGCGAGGGTCAGGATGAGCAGGCCGATCACGGCAACGCCATCACGACGGCTCACCACCAGGCCCGCCTCATGACGAATCTCCAGGGTCCACGAAGCAGGAGCCAGGCGACGCTGCGCCGCCCCACGGTGACGCGGGCCTGCCCCGTCATGCCGGGACGGAGATCTCCGGCCGGGCTCGTCACGACGGCTTCGGCCACGAGCGATCGCTTCCCCTCGATGATCTCCGCCGCGGGGCGCACGGACTCCACCTGCGCCAGAACATCCCGCTCCGGGAAGGCCTGCAGCTTCAGAACGGCCGGAACGGGAAGCTCCGTGGAGAGAGCGTCGGCTTCCCCCTCCTCGACGGCGATCTCGGCCCTGAGCGAGCGGAGGTCGGCGAGGGTGCAGAGAATCGAGCCGACCTCCAGCAGCTCGCCGCTCCTCTCGCCGAGGCGGGGCGTGATGAGGACGCCTTCCGCCGGCGCGCGCAGGACAGCCTGCTCGATTTTCTCCGCGAGGAGATCCCGCTCGGCGCGCCATCGCGCCCCCTCGAGCCTCCGGATCCGCGCCTCCCCCGAGCGCCCCTCGACCTCGAGGCGCGAGGCCTCCCGAAGCGCTTCCTGGAGCTTCCAGTCGGCTTCGTTCAGCTTCAGGCGCCAGTCGGTGTCGTCGACCCAGGCGATCGGGTCGCCCTCGCGAACGAAAGCGCCTTCCGCCAGCGGGCTCACCCGGCGGATGACGCCACGCACCGGCGAGACCACCTCGATGCGCCGCGCGGGATGAAGGGTGAAGGTACCCGGGACGCGGAACTCCCACGGAACGAGGATCGACGCCAGCAGGAGCGCGGCCGCGCCTCCCCCCCAGAGCGCGAGCCTCCGCCCGCGGAGGCGCCCCACCCGCTCCCACCCGCGCTGGATGGGTTGCAGGATCGAGATGAAGGGCAGATCCCGGTAGAGGCGGCCGTTCCTGATGGCGACGGTGGCCTGGTGCGCGAGCACGAGCGCGGCCTCCATCGCCGCCTCGGTGAGCGCCTCGGGACGCTCGGACTCCAGCCCGATCGCTCCCAGGGTGCCTTGATCGTCGACGAGCGGGATCGCGAGGACCACGCGTGAACGGGAGACTTCGAAGTGCTCCCTCGCGGTCGGCTCGAAGTCCCTCGCCGCCGGGGTGTCGGCGCCGCCGCCCTGGGCCGTTCCGACCGGAAAGGTGCTGCAGCGGATCTCCTCCGTGCCACCCTCGTTCTCTTCACGGATGGCCGTGAAGGCCGCGCCTCTTCCCGCCGCCCATACGAGGAGCCGCTCGAGCGAGGCCACCTCGGGGTCCGCCCGGTCGACGTGGACCATCCCCGAGAGAGCCTGGATCCTGTACCGGCCGGAGTGCTGGATCAGGACGCCGCATCGATCGAAGCCGAGGGTCCTTGCCGGAAGGTCGGCGACGGCGCGGAGAACGCGAGCCAGATCGAGCGTGGAAGTGATCTCGCGCCCGACCTCGACGACTCCCTTCAGGGCGACGGTTCGCTCCTCGAGCTTTCTCGCGAGGAGCGAGAGGTCGAGGTTGCGCCGCTGGGCGAGGACGAGGGCCGCCTGGGTGGCGAGGACGGAGACGATCTTCTGATCGCCCGCCGTGAAGGTCGCGCCCCTGCCCCGGCGGCCGAGCGCGATGAGGCCGAGCCGCTCGCCCTCGACCATGAGCGGCGCGGCCACGACGGCCTCGGGAGCCCGTGGGATCTCCGCACCCGCGGTGAACGGCGCGATGACCTCGGCCGCGTTGGCGAGGAGCCGCTTCGAGAGGAGGGCTCCCACCTGGCGGCAGGCTTCCAGGTCGAGTCCGACGGGCTCGGGCTCCTCCCCCCGCAGCTCCTCGCCGTCGTAGAGGATGAAGCCCACCTCCGCCGAGAGGAGCGTGACGGCCTCGGCGAGGATCTTCCTGGAGACGGCCGCGACGTCGGCCGAGGCCGCCGCGATCTCCGCAATGCTGTAGAGGACGTTGATCTCCTCGTAGACCGCGAGGAGCTCCTCGGTGACCGCCTCGAGGCGGTGGGCTTCGCTCTGCCCCCCCGCCGGCTCGCTCACGCGCTCTCCTCCGGCCCTCCGAGCAGCGCCAGGATCCGCTCTCTGAGTTTTCGCGGGCTGAAGGGCTTCGTCATGATCTCGTCCGCCCCGGCGGCAAGGGCCCGCTTCTTCTGGAACTCCTGCGCGAAAGCCGTGAGGATGAGGACGCGGGCGGAACGGGTCAAGGGATCGCTCTTGATCTCCTCGCAGGCCTGGTACCCGTCCTTGCGGGGCATGTCGATGTCGAGAAGCACGAGCGCGGGCTGGTGCTCCCGGGCCTTGGCCACCGCCTCTTCGCCGTCGCTCGCGGTGACGACCTCGAAGCCCGCCTTGCGGACGGAGTAGGCCATCGCCTCGAGCGGCGCTGCCTCGTCATCGCAGATCAGGACCTTGCGCGCCATCGCCCCCCCGGTCGTGAGCCCTGGGACTCCGGATCCCCCGTTCCTCGTTCAGCCTCCGGCCACGGACTTGAGCGCCGCCCGGATGCCTGCCGCGAAAGTCTGCGGGCCCAGCACGCTCTCGCTCCACGCCACCGACGAGCCGGCCGGAATGGCGTGGCCGGTCAGGAGGATGACAGGCGTCCTCCTCGTCTCGGGCCGCCCGCGCAGGCGCCTCAGCACCTCGATCCCGTCCAGGTCGGGCAGGCCGAGATCCAGCACGACCAGGCCCGGCGGGTTGCGGGCGGCCGTGCGGAGCGCCTCCTCGCCCGCCTCCGTGGACTCCGCCTGGAATCCGCCGGAGGCGAGGATCGACCGGATCCCCTCGGCCAGGAATCGATCATCGTCCACGATCAGCACGCGCCGTGGTCGATCGCCCCCCGACGCGGCGTGGGCGGCCGCGAGGAGGTCCTCTCTCGGGACGGGCTTCGAGCGGAAGTGGACGTCGGCGGCCTCGAATCGATCCCCGTCGCGCAGGACGGCCAGGGCCAGGATTGGCACCTCCCGGCCGCCGGAAGCGGCCGAGCGGATGTCCAGCATGACCTCGAAGGCCGCTCCTCCCTCCATGAAGAGATCGAGGAGGATCGCGTCGGGCAGCCCTTCGCCGAGCCTTCCCCGCGCTTCGGGGGGATCCGCGGCTTCGCTCACCCGGAGGCCGTCCCGCTCGAGGACTCCGCGCACGATCCCGCGCAGGCCCGCGTCACCGGAGACGACGAGGATGACGGAGAGGGGCCTGCGAGCCGGTGTGCCTTGCCCCGCCTCGTCCCCCTCCTCGAGCCTGGCGACCACGCACTCGAGACGCTGCGCCTCCGATCGGATGCGATCCAGGAAAGCCCGCCGCTCCGGCTCCTTGTGCGATTCGTCTTCGAGGATCTCCGCGAAGGCGAGGATCGAGGAGAGAGGGTTGCGGAGGTCGTGGGCGATCTTCCTCACGCGCTCGCCTTCGTTCGCGAGGGCCGTCTCGCGGAGGCGTACGTGCTCCTCCAGGCTCGCGCGGGATCGCTCGAGCGTCGCGGCCATGACGCTGAGCTGGGTGGCCAGGATGCCGACCTCGTCGGCGGGGCGCGGGACCTCGTGGAAGTGAAGATCCGTCTCGCCCGCCGCCAGCCGGTCCGCCCGGGCCCGCAGCATCCTCAGCGGCGAAGTGACGGAACGGACGAGAAGCCAGGTCGCCCCGAGCCCGCCGAGGAAGAGCAGAGCCGCCGCCAGAACGACGGGGCCGAGGACTCCCCATGCCAGCGCGTCGAGCGGGGCCGTGTCGAGCGTCACCTCGGCAAAGCCGACGAGATCCTCGCTCCGCTTTCCCAGATCGGCGAGGACCGATCCGAAGCCGTCCCGAAAGGCCGCGCCCGGCTCAGCGGCTCCGTGCGCTACGGTGCCCGGCAGGGGCAGGGGGCGGCTCACCGGCGGCGACGAGGCGTACTGGCGGATGAGACCGGTGCGCAGCTCGACGAACAGATGAAGCGTGTGGGATCGGCTGTCCGCTCCGGAGTCTCCCGTCCGGGCCATGAGCTTGCCCTGCCGGTCGTAGATCCCGGCGAAAAGGACGTAGGGATCGCGGTCGAGCTCCTCGATCTCCTTCGCAAGCTCCCACCTGTTCTCGCTCTCGAGAAGCTCCAGGTGGCGCGACGCCCAATCCAGGAGCCGCACCTTCTCCGTCTTCTCCAGCTCGGCCCTGATGGCGCGCCTTCCGCCCCAGCCGGCCAGGCCGGCCAGGAGCCCCAGCGACAGGGCGAGGATCCACCCGACGTGGACGAGGAGCTTCCCCGTCAGGCCCAGCCGGAAGAGGATGCGGCGCAGGAGGGAGCTCACCTGTCACTCCGCGACATGGCCCGTGGGCACCCGGCGGCGTGCCGGTCCGGGGCGAAACCTGGGGTCAGTCGTGAATGGTACTCCCGCACTCGAAGGCGCCGCAAGGAGATGGAGCGCAGAATTGCAGGCGTTCCGGAGGTTCACGGCTCCTTGCCTGGCCGTCTCAGCTCCCGAGCCTGAGCAGCTCCTCCCTGGCCGCGCGGGAGCCGGGATTGATCCTCAGGGCCTGCTCGAGGAGCCGGCGGGCCTCGGCCTTGTCGCCACGCTGCGCGGCGATCCGGCCGAGCCCCTGCCAGGCCTGCGCCGCCTGAGGGGCCCGCTCGAGAGCGGCTCGGTAGTCGCGCTCAGCCTCGTCGAGGCGGGCGAGGGCCGACAGCACGTCGGCACGCGCGATGTGGATCTCGGGGAGGCCCGGGAATCTCCGGTCCGCCGCGTCGAGCACGGCGAGCGCCTCCTCCTTCTCGCCATCCACGAAGTGCATCCAGCCGAGGGTGAGCGCCGAATCGATGTCCTTGGGATTGATCTCGACGGCGCGCCGGAAGAGGACCTTCGCCTCCTTGTTGTGGCCGGTCTCGCGGTTGATCTGCGCCATCGCGACGATCGACTTCCAGTGCGTCGGCCGATCGAGCAGGACCCGGCGGTAGTAGTCCGCCGCCTCGGAATAGTTGCCCTCCATGAAGTAGAGGTTGCCCAGCGACGAGAGGGCGTAGATGTGGTTCGGGTGCAGCTCGAGCGCGTGGAAATACGTCGCGCGCGCGGCGTCGATCTTCCCCTGCTTGCTCTGGATGAAGCCGATGTTCAGCAGGACGTCGACGTTGTTCGGATTCTCCTTGAGGATCTTGCCGTACTCGGAGAGAGCCTCGTCGTACTTCTCGAGCCCTCGCAGGGCATCGGCGAGGAATTGTCTCACGCTGAAGTTGTCCGGCTCGGCGGCGAGGAAGTCCTGCGCCAGCCGGACCGCCGAGACGAAATCGCCGGTTCCGTAGGCCATCGAGATCTTGTTGATCCGCTCCAGGGCGTCGACCTTCCTCTTGGGATCCACGAGCCCGTAGGAAGTGCCCGCCATGATGGCCGCAGGATCGGCTTCCAGGATCTCGCGGAACTCTCCCCCGGCCCCCCCGGTGTAGCCCAGGCTCCGGAGGCGGGCCTCCTCCTCGGGCGAGAGCGAGACGCTGCCGTTTCCCTTCACGGGCGTGACGGCGGTGAGCATGCCGCGCATCCTCTCGCGGAGATCGTCGGCAACTTCACGCTGGCTGGCGATGACGTTCTGCCGTTCACCGGGATCGGCCTCGATGTCGTACAGCTCGGGCTCGGGGCCGTGGATGTATTTCCATTTGCCCGAACGGAGGGCGGCGAGCGGGCTCCACCCGTACATGAGCGCCGAGGCGGGCGACTCCGTGTAGGCGCTCAGCCCCATGTCGTCGGTGGCGCCGGAGATCAACGGCCAGAGGCTGACGCCGTCCAGGGAGGGACGTGAGGGAAGCCTGAGGAGATCCAGGATGGTCGGCATGATGTCGGTGGTGCGCACGACGGATTTCACGCGGCGGGGCTCGGAGATGAAGCCCGGCACCGAGATGACGAGCGGGACGCGGGTGATCTCGTTGTAGAGGAAGACGCCGTGCGTCATCTCTCCGTGGTCCCTCAGCCCCTCGCCGTGATCCCCCACGAGGACGACGATCGTCCTGTCGGCGGCGCCCGCCTCCCGCACCCCTTCGAGGAGCCGCCCGATCTCGGAGTCCATGTAGGCGATCTCCCCTTCGTAGCCGCGCGGCCCGTACTGCTCGCGGAAGGGCGAGGGCGGGTTGAGAGGCGTGTGCGGATCGAAGTAGTGCGCCCACAGGAACCACCGTCCCGCTCGCGCCGTGTTGAGCCAGGCGAGGGCGGCGTCGGTCACTTCCCCGGCCGGGCGCTGTGAAAAGAAGACGTCGTGGGAGCCCGATTCGGGGACGTTGTCGTCGTAATAGTCGAATCCCTGGTCCAGCCCGAACATGGAATCGAGGACCATGGCGCTCACGGTCGCGCCCGTAGCGAAGCCGGCCGCCTTGAGGATCTCGGCGAGAGTCTCCACCTCGGGGCGGACGATAGCGCTCCCGTTGATGCGGACGCCGTGGGCCGGGGGCACGTGGCCCGACATGATGCTCGTGTGGGACGGGAGCGTCATCACCGCCTGGGCGTAGGCGTTCTCGAAGAGGACTCCCTGGTCGGCCAGGCCGTCGATGATCGGGGTCCGGATACGCTCGTACCCGTAGCAGGCGATCCGGTCGGCCCGGGTGGTGTCCATCGTGACCAGCAGGATGTTGTAGGTGCCGGTATTCCCGCGGAACGAGCTTCCGCCCCCCCCGAGCCAGAGCCACGCGAGGATGACGGCGACGATCGCGCCGAAGGCGCCGCCCAGGAGGAGGAGCCGGTTGGGCGGCCCTCCGGAAGATCGGGGGCGCTTGCGTTCGCGGGTGGCAGCCGGCCTGGCTGCATCGCCCCGTCCGTGCTCTCCGGAGCGGCCGTCCCCTTCGGGCTCATCAGTTTCGGGGGATGGCTCGTGAGACCCGCGGTCAGGAGTGCGGGAACTCTTCGGCGTGTCGGCCGCGCCCCCTCGGCCTCTCTCCCGCCTGCCTCCCCTCTTCCCCTTGCCCATGGACGATCAGGAGCGCTGGAGTCGGCTCTGGCCGTTTCTCGAAGGTCGCCGCACTGGCGCAGTGAGGGCTGTGTGGAAGGAAACCCGGCAGCCGCGTCTCATCGTAACCCCTTGAAAACGCGAGTCTAGCACACGGTTTCCGAGAGGCTCCTTGCCGGGGCGGCCTCACTCGACTCACGCGCCACGGGCGAGAGAACGGCTTCGAGAAGGGGCCGCATCTGGGAGAGCTGCTTGATCCGGATGACGAGATTCCATGCCCGTTCGAACTTCTTCCATCCGGCGCTGTAGAAGAAGTGCTTGAGCGCGTGCTTCGCCGAGGCGTGGCTTGCGGCGGCCTCGAAGATCGAACCCCATCGATAGAAGCTCTCGTAGGCCCAGTCGTAGCCGCGCTTCAGATCCTCGGGCGAGAGGCGGATGGGGCGATAGACCACGTGCCGCGTGTCGTAGAGATCCCAGTCCCGCGTCACGAGCCGATCCTGCGCGACGATATCCGAGAAGAGGGCCGTGCCGGGGTATGGAGTCAGGATGTGGAACGTGGCCGTGGTGATCCCGCTCCGAACGGCCCATTCAACGGTTCGAGGGAAGACCTCGCGGTCGTCGCTATCGAGGCCGAAGACGAAGCTCCCGTTGATCATGATCCCGAGATCATCGAGCCTCCGGACGACATCTACTGTCCTGCCTCTGACGCTTCTTTACAACGGCGGACCTTCCGCATGATTGTCGCAA
>CAZMRF010000052.1:0-36519 GCA_964568735.1 uncultured Acidobacteriota bacterium | reverse complement strand
GGTTGAGATGAGGACCAGCTCGAACTGCGCGCCCTTCGATCCGGCTCCTGTCACGACATCCTCGTTGAGGTCGAGCCCCCCCGCGAGGCTGAACCTCGTGCGGTTGTTCTGGACGATGTGCCGGCCCGCCGCAGCAGCCACGAGCGTCCTGAGCTCCAGCCCCAGCTCCTCGTTGCGCTGGAGCTGCCCGAGACCCTCCGTGAACCAGCGCCGCTTCAGGAACCACATGTAGCTGAAGCTCGCGTTCTCCCGTTCGGTGGACTCGGTGTTTGGGCTCTCGGTGATGACGGCGCTGGCTGCGAGCTTGCTCTCGCGCGAGATCGTGCGGCGACGGACGTCCAGGCTCGTGCTGAGCTGGCTCACCTCGCTCGCACTGGTGTAGCTGTACCCGAGGTCGAAGGAGCCGTCCAGCTTCGCCCAGAAGCTCTCCTTGACCGGCGCCAGCCGGATGATGCTCAGGATCGGCACGTCCACGGTCCCCGCCTGCGTGAAGATCCGGACCGTGCCCTCCTGCGGGCTCGCGTCGATGGAGCCGAAGTGCTCCGTGCCGTCCTGCATCTCAATAGTGTAGGAACCCGTGCTCTCGAGGCGCAGGATTTCGTCCCACTCGATGTAGACCGTGCCCAGGTGATCGGTCTTGAAGGTGAGCTTGCCGCGCTCGAGCTGCTTGATCTCCCCCGTCAGGCGGTCGCCTCCCTTCAGGAGCACGACGTCGGTGCCGGAAGCGACTGCCGGCTGGGAGGATACGAGAAGCGCCAGAAGGAGGAAAAGGAAGCCGGGGCGGGAGAGTCGCGTATCGGAGTGAGCCACGGGCGGCACCGTGCGCCATCGCAACCTGTACATGAGGGCGCCAGAATAGTCCAAGCCAGTATGGTTTTCAGTGGACGCCCGCTCGGCGATGAGAGATGCGATGACTTTCTCGATTCTGCCGTGGTAGCATCCCGCGCCGTGAACGCATCTTGGAGAAGGACTGGGACCGGCCGATCCATGGCGGTCGTCCGACTCGGGAAGTCCACCGCGAAGGCGGCCCTCGTGGCCGCCCTGTGGCTTCCCATGCCCGCCGGCTTCCTCGCGGCCGACGAGCACCCCGGGCCGGCAGACGCCGCCCGTCCGCGGGTGGGCCTGGTCCTCGCGGGCGGAGGCGCGCGCGGCTTGGCGCACATCGGAGCGCTCAAGGTTCTCGAAGAGCTGCGAATTCCCGTGGATGTCATCGCAGGGACAAGCATGGGCTCCATCGTGGGTGCGCTCTACGCCGTCGGCTACTCTCCTCGAGAAATGGAGGAGGTCCTCGGCCGGATCGACTGGGAGAGCCTCTTCAGGGATCGGCCCGACCGGCGACTCATATCCTACCGATTCAAGGAGGACGATCGCCGCGCGCTGTTCCCCATTGAGATGGGTGTCGGGCGGAACGGGTTTTCGTCGAAGGGCGGCATCGTGACGGCGTCTCGCATCGAGTCGGTCTTCCAGGCGATGACGCTGGAGGTGGCCGGTGTCGAAAGCTTCGACGACCTGCGGGTCCCATTCCGGGCCGTCGCGGCGGATCTCGCGACGGGAGAGGCCGTCATCCTCGACCATGGGAACCTGGCCGACGCGATGAGAGCGAGCATGTCGATCCCCGCCGTCTTCACGCCGATCGTCATCGAAGGAAGGACCCTCGTGGACGGTGGGATCGCGGACAACCTTCCCGTGGATGTCGCGAGGGGAATGGGCGCCGAGCGCATCCTCGCCATCGACGTCGGGACGCCGCCCAAGGGAGCCGTCAAAGGCCTCTCGGCTGCCGGTGTGATGAGCCAGACCCTCGCCGTCGCCACCGAGAGGTTCGTGATCGCGCAGCGCGAGTCCCTCACCTCCCGGGACCTCCTCATCACGCCCGACCTCGAGGGGATCACGGCAGGAAGCTTCACGAAGATAGCCGAAGCGATCGCGGCGGGTGAGGAGGCAGCACGGCGGCACGCTGATGCGCTGCGCTCCTTTGCCGTATCGGAAGAGGAGTTCGCGGCATTCCTCGGCAGGCAGCGTCGGGCGACGGCCAGCACCCTTCCGAGCGTCACCATCGACGAGATCGAAGTTCGTGGGGTTTCGAACCTCGACCCCAGCCTCATTACCCGCCGTATGAGGACCAGGGCTGGAGAGCCTCTGGACTTCAAGACGCTCCGGGAGGATCTGGATCGAGTCAACATGATGGGGGAGTTCGAGAGGGTCGGATTCCGCGTCGAGCGGGTGGCAGACGAGAATCGCCTCGTCGTCGAGGCGCGCGGGAGATCCTGGGGTCCCGGGTACCTGCGCGCCGGCATCGGCGTCGAGACCACGTTTGACGGCGGAGCGGATTTCAACCTCACGGCCTACTATCGCCGCCCTCATATCAATCGCCTCGGCGCCGAGCTGAAGACGATCATCTCCGCGGGAACTCCGTCCGGCCTCTTCTCGGAGATCTACCAGCCGCTCTCCGCCTCCGGCCTCTGGTTCGCCGCCGTGGGCGCGCAGCTCGAGAAGAGCAAGGACGAGGTCGTGGTTCCCGGCGGCGACTTCGAGGAGGTCAAGGAGCGCCGGCTCGAGGGCTCCTTCGATCTTGGCATGCAGCTCCGCAACTATGGCGAGCTCCGCGCCGGCGTCGTCGAAGGCCGGCGCCGCTACTCGACAGCCACGACATCGACCCTCGATGAGATCGACGCCAGCGTGGCCGGTTTCCGGGTCCAGTTCACGCTGGATCAGGTGGATAACGTCTTCTTCCCGACGAGGGGCAACTACACCCATGTCGAGGCCTTCGCGTCACGCGAGGGGCTTGGAGCGGACGCGGAATACGACAAGATCACCTTCTCGACGTTGCAGGCCCTCACCCTCTGGCGGAACACGTTTCTCGGCGGCGTGAAGATCGGAACGGACCTTGGCTCCGACATTCCCGTCTACGATCAGTTCCAGCTCGGCGGATTCCTCAAGCTCTCCGGCTTCAAGCGTGGCAGCCTGCGGGGGGACGTCATGGGTCTCCTCACTCTCGCGGACTATGTGAAGGTTGGGAGCCTGGGCCCTCTGGGGAGCCTCTACGCCGGTCTGGCATGGCAGGCGGGAAACACCTGGCTCGATGCCGACGACGCGGAGTGGGGCGACCTGGTCCAATCCGGGACGTTCTTCTTCGGCGTGGACAACAAGATCACGCCCGTCTACCTCGGGTACGGCTACGCGGAGGGGGGTTCTGCCGAAGTCTACCTCTTCATCGGCCGAGCCTTCTGAGCCGATCCGGAAGCTTCCTGAAGCACCGGGATGACGATGACCATCCTGGCCATCCTCGTGCTCATGGCGGTGGAGACAACTACCGGGCCGTCATCTGCTATCTTCCTGTGTTCCCGATCCTGCAATGGTCGCGAAGATGCTCGCGATCGTCCCCCACCCGGTCATCCGAGGCACCCTCATGCGCATCGCCTGCGCGCGTCGCGAGGTGGCCCTTCGGAATGAGGAGATCTTCATGAATACGTGTCAGTCGATCACAACCCTGAAACCCACGATCATCAAGGCGTGTGCATGGGGAGCAGCGCTGATGCTCGCGCTCCCTACCCTCATCCAGGCGCAAGCCGCCGGACCGGACAAGGATGCCGAGGATCTGGCGAAGCAGCTCTCCAATCCAGTCGCCGATCTCGTGAGCGTCCCCCTCCAGTTCAACTGGGATAACGGAGTGGGACCGAGCAACGACGACGAGAACATGCGCTTCATTCTCAACTTCCAGCCGGTCGTTCCCTTCAAGATTGCCGAGAACTGGAGCCTGATCGGACGATTCATCGTGCCCTATCTTAACCAACCGGTGTTCGATCCAAACTCCCCCGCCGTATCCGGAGAATCGGGTACAGGCGACATCCTCGCCTCGGCCTTCATCTCGCCATCGAAACCGACCTGGGCCATCTGGGGGATCGGGCCGGCCATGGGCCTCCCCACGACGACCAATCCTTTCCTGGGCTCCGGAAAGTGGACGGCGGGGCCCACGGTCGTGATTCTGAAGCAGGCAGGCCACTGGACCTACGGCGGCCTCGCGAACCACCTCTGGTCCTACGCCGATACGGGAGACCTGGAGCGAGCGGACGTGAGTCAGAGCTACGTCCAGCCCTTTCTTTCCTACACGACAAAGAGCGCGCTGACTCTCGGCGTGAGCAGCGAATCCTCCTACAACTGGGAGGCCGACAGCGGGGAAAAGTGGACTGCGCCGCTCCTGGGCAACGTCAGCAAGGTGACCCGGTTTGGACCCTTTCCCTTCAGCATGGGAGTAGGCGGGGGCTACTACTTCGAGCACCCCGAGGTGGGTCCGCAGTGGAAGCTCAGGCTCACCTTCACGCTGATCCTCCCAAAGGCGAAGTAGCCGCGGATGCGGCGGGGCAAGCCGAGATGGCAGGAAGCACTCCACGGCTCGACTTCTCGCTGACGGACGATCCGCTGCTTCATCTGCAGCGTCGGATCGGGTTGGCTCCACGCAAGGGTCACGGAGCGGCCCGCCGTGCGATCTTCCTCGCTCTCCTGACATGGCTGCCGATGATCGTCTGGGCGGCACTCCGCGGGCGCCTGATGCCCGGGCAGGTTTCCGAGCCGCTGCTCCACCACGTCGAGATACACGTCCGCTGCCTGATCGCCATCCCGCTCATGGTGTTGGCGGAACCTTCCGCGAAACGTGTGCTGGAGCGCGTCGTGGGCCACTTCGGCGTGTCGGGCCTCGTTCCGGGCGAGGATCGCCCCCGGCTCGAAGCCGCCGTCCGCTCCGCGGGCCGCCTGCTCGGCTCGCGTCTCGCCTGGGGCCTCATCACTGCGCTGGTGGTCGTCGCGACGGTGGCGGGCAGCGCCGGGCCACACACCGCCGACAGCCTGAACTGGGCGGCGGGCGAAGGAGGGCTGGGTCTCGGCGGCCTCTGGTTCGACTGGGTTGTCAGGCCCCTGTTCCTGTTGCTGGTGGTCGCCTGGATCTGGCGACTGGGAGTCGTCACCTGGCTCTTCGCGCGAATCGCCGCCCTCGGCCTGAAGCTGTCACCTGCCCACCCGGACCGCGTGGGAGGCCTCGGCTTTCTCGAGGTGGTGCCGTCGGCGTTCATTCCTGTGATCCTGGCGCTGTCCTTGATGGTCTCTAGCCGGATGGCGCATGAGATCGCGCACCATGGCGCGCACGTGGCGTCGTTCAGGATGCTGGCCGGCATCTACACGGCCATTCTTCTCGTGCTGTTCCTCGCACCGCTCGTTGTCTTCAGCCGGCAGCTACGACGGTTCCGGTTCGAGGCCCGGTTCGAGCACGGTGCGATCGCCTGGCGGCAGACTCGGGTCATCCGGGCACGCGCAGCCGGCGAAGGCGATGCCCCTCTGCCGGCCGACGACGTCAGCTCTGCGACCGACATCGGTCCGGTGTACGACACGGCCGCGAACATGAAGATCGCCGTGCTGGGGATTCGATCACTCGCTTCAGTGCTCGTCCCCGTGGCGCTGCCGATGCTGGCCGCCGCCAGCCTGGAGATACCGTTCAAGGAGGTTCTGCTGAAGATCCTGAGGATGCTGGGGTGAGCAGGCGAGTGGAGGCCCAGGGGTTTGAAGGAAGACGATCGCAACTGCGCTCGTCAGGCGTCGCGCTTGCCCCCGTCACCGTAGCCGAGGGCGCCCGCGCGATAGGCGAGCTCCAGCATCTCCTCGAGCCAGGCGAGCCGCTGGGCGGGGGAGGCCAGCAGGGTGGATAGGAGCAGCTGCTTTCGCGCCCCCTCCCACGTGGCATCCCACGGGTCGGGCGGGGGAGGAGGCTCAGGCTGATCCACGCTCATCCCCTCTCCCTCTGGATGGCCTCGAGTCGCTCGATATCAGCGAGATCTTGGGGCCGCCCAGCCATTCGTTTCAAGCGGATCAGGTCCGGGATGGAAGCAACCTGGACGTGAGTCTCGACCAGGTCGAAACGGGTGGAGCGCTCGAAGAGCTCTTCGAAGGGTATCGGGTGACTGACGAAAAGATCGACGACTCGCATGGGGTTGGATGGATCGAACATGGAAAAGACCTGCATTCCCCGCTCACGGATCCATGCCTCTCTGATCGCCGGATCCGCGAAATCCGCCGGGTTGACCGGGACTCGGGAGTGGAACCCCCGGGAGACGAGGACCTGGATCGTGCGGGCCGCCTGCGCCGGATCGAGATCCACGATCAGATCCACGTCCGCCGTCAGGCGTGCATGGCCGTGCAGCACGACGGCGAGGCCCCCGACCACGACGTAGCGAATCTCGGCTTCGTTGAGCGCCTTGAAGAGCGGTCCGAAGATGGCCACGCGGTGATTCTAGTGCATCCGGATGAGGTACCCACCAAGGCCCCCCGCACCGAGGCGGCTCGGGGCCGACTCCTAGGAACTGGCCCCGCGCTGTGCCCGGCGTCCCGCGGAAAAGGCCTTTCCAGGCGGCTCAGCGAGGCGATCCGCATTGAACAGAGCGGTTGCCGGATCGGGTAGAATGGCGCGCCTAGCCAGCACAAGGGCGCGCCGCCACCGGGCCATGAGGCTCTGATACAGAGGTAGATGCATGCAGGAGATCCCCGAATTCGGTTGCGAGAAATGTGGCGCCACCCTGTACAAGGGCCAGACGGTGGCCGCGGAGATTTTCGACGCGCCGCCCGCGGGCGTGAAGTGCGACCGGTGTGGCCACCTCTCGCCCTTCCCCGTGCGTTTCTGGTGGACCGGAGGACTGCACCTCTTCGTCCTGGGGAAGTGGCCCGACATCCCCATGGAGGAGTTCCGAAAGTCCCCCGCGCAGTTCGCCCACTCGACGCTGAACCCGTGGCTGGCCGGGCAGGGCAAGCCGCGCGTCGTCGTGGAAGCGGGGGGGAAAGCCGTCAAGCTGCGCTGGACCGACGCCTAGGGCCCGGCGAGCACATCACGACAGCCGGGCGAACACATCACGACAGAATGAGCCCACGTGCCGGGCTCGCATGGAGAGCGCGGTGGAGGAGGACTTGCCTCCTTTCGATGGAAAGGCGGGGCTTCAGGAGTGCGGAACGCGACGCTTCAAACACCCGCTACGAAGCGAATATCAGGCGCGCGTGAGCGCGCACGGAGAACGAAGAGATGAGAACGAGCTCACGTTGGTTGATGGCGGCACTGGTCGTCCTGGCGGCAGGCTTCGTGGCGCCGGGCGGAGCCGCAGAGGCTGCCGAGTGGGAGTGGACGCTCGCTCCCTACTTCTGGGGCGCCGGAGTCAAGATGGACGTGGAGGCCAATGACGAGCCCGTCCTCAATTCGGACGTCAGCTTCGGGGACCTCCTCGACAAGACCGACATGGCCGGGATGGTCCACTTCGAGGGGCGCAACGGCAAGTGGGGGTTCCTCTTCGACGCTCTCTACATGGCTCTCAGCGACGATTTCACGACTTCGCCCCGGCCACCTCTGCCCGGCGGGACGGACGTCGACGCCGATCTCAGCATGCTCATCCTCGAGGGCGGCGGATTCTGGAGGCTCTCCGGCGACACGCATGGCTTCGACCTGCTCTTCGGGGTACGAGTTCTCCAGGTCGATCCAGAGGTGGAGCTCGACATCCCTGCGCCCTTCAACGCGCAGACGACGCTCGGAGACGACCAGACCTTCACCGACGCCTTCGTAGGCGGCCGTTACTCGCACGCCTTCGCGAAGCGCTGGGACTTCGCGATCCGAGGGGACGTCGGGACCGGCGACACCGATCTGACCTGGAACGCCATCGGCACGATGGGCGTCCAGCTCGGTGACTCGGGGAAGTACAGCGTGCGTTTCGGATACCGGCAGATGGAGATGAACTTCGAGAACGATGGTGACGTCAAGATCGATACGGACATCACCATGTCGGGACCGATCGCCGGCTTCGTGTTCCATTGGTAGAGACGAGCGTCCCCGGGCGCTGAAACCCGCGGGACCAACCGAGGAACGGCCTGGAGCAGGCCACGAACAAAGGGGTCCGCCAAGCTCCGCATGCGGGAAGTCTCGGGCTCCAGGAAGACGAGGGGATTGGACCTGACCAGGCAGCTTCGGGGTTCCGGCGTGAGTGTCGCTCGGGCTTGCGCCTGCCTGGTCTCGTCCGTCGTCGTGGGATCGGGCTTCACTGTGCCCCGAGCCGAAGAGCCGGTCTCCGCCTCCGCCCCGGTGGCCGCCGAGGCAGCATCTCCGCCCGGGTCGATCCGCATTCCGGGGACGGATGCGACCGTGGCCTTCGGGGGCTTCGCGAAGGTCGACTTCATCCAGGACTTCGACGCCATCGGCGATCCGGACGAGTTCAAGGTGAACACGATCCCCGTCGAGGGAACGCCCGCCGCCGATCAGGGAGGCCGGGCCTCGCTGAGCGCGCGCGCGACGCGATTCAACGTGGAGTTCCGATCCCCCGCGCCTCCCGCCGGGGAGCTGCGTGCCTTTGTCGAAGGCGACTTCTTCGGTGACAAGAGCGTCTTCCGCATGCGCCACGCCTACGGTCAGCTCGGCCGCCTGCTCGGAGGCCAGACCTGGTCGACCTTCATGGACATCTCGGCCCGCCCGGTCACGATCGACCTCGAAGGCGCCGACGCGGAGATCCTCGTCCGCCAGGCGATGATCCGCTACACGCAGCCGCTGTCGAAGCACCTGACCTGGGCGATCGCCGTCGAGAACCCCGACCCGCAGTTCACGGTGCCCGCGGGGATGATGGGCTCTCCCCGGAGCGACGCGGCCGACCTGCCCACCTACTTCCGCTACGAGAGGGATCGAGGCCACTTCCAGGTGGCCGGGATCCTGAGACGGATCCGCTTCGACGGCGAGCAGGGGGATCCGGATCTCGCGGAGATCGGCTGGGGCCTCAATGGCACCTTCAGGATCAAAACGCTCGGCAAGTTCGAGTTCATGGGCCAGATCGCGCACGGCCAGGGCATCGGCCGCTACATCGAGTCCTTCGGCGGACAGAGCGCCGACGCCGTGATCACGCCGGCGGGGGACCTCGAGACCATGCGGGCGACGGCCGTCGTCCTGGGCTCCGTCCGCCACTGGCGGGAGAATCTCCGCTCCGGAATCACGCTGAGCGTAGCCGACCTGGAGACCGACTCCTCACAGCCGGGAACTTCGATCTCGAGGACAGAGGACGCGCGGGCGAACCTCATCTGGACTCCCTACCGGCTCGTGGATTGCGGCGGAGAGCTGCTCTGGGGGCGCCGCGAGGACAGGGATGATTCCCGGGGCGACGCCTGGCGCTTCCAGTTCTCGATCACGTGGCACTTCGTATGACGACCGCCATTAAGCTCTCGACGAATCAGATCGCGCATCTCGCGGCGATCCTCATGGGTATCAACCGGCCAGTCCAGTCCCTCAACGGCCGAACGGTCATGACAGAGGCCGTATGGTGAGAGGACGAGGAGAAGACCACATGCAGATGCGCTCCGCTTGTCGAACGGTTCTGACAGCCCTCCTGGCGCTCGCCTTGTCCCTGCCGGTAATCGCGCAGGATGCGGGGGCGCCCGACAAGGCAGCGGCCGAGAAGTCCTTCCCGAAGCGGGGCTACTCGCCCTACGCGGGGCGGAGCTTCCCGACCCGGCCCTTCTTCGGGGACACGCACCTCCATACCAGCTTCTCGATGGACGCGGGCGCCTTCGGGGCGCGGATCGACCCCAGGGGCGCCTATCGCTTCGCGCGAGGGGAGGAGGTCACCTCCTCGAGCGGGCAACCCGTGAAGCTTGCGCGTCCGCTGGACTTCCTGGTCGTGGCCGATCATTCCGACAACATGGGCTTCTTCCCGGACCTGTTCGCGGGCAAGCCGGAGCTGCTCGCGGATCCGACCGGACGCAAGTGGCATGACATGATCGAGTCGGGCAAGGGCGCGGAGGCCGCGATGGAGATCATCGTGGCCTTCTCCCATGGGAAGTTCCCGCAGGCGCTGATGTACTTTCCCGGAACGAAGGGCTACAAGGGCGCCTGGGCGGAGACCATCAAGGCGGCCGAGGACTTCAACGATCCGGGCCGCTTCACCGCCTTCATTGGATATGAATGGACGTCGAACACCGGCGGCAACAACCTCCACCGAAACGTCATCTTCCGCGACAACGGCGACAAGGCCAGCCAGGTCGAACCTTTCACCGTCTACCCGCCGATGGGCAGCGACAATCCGCGTGAGCTCTGGAAGTGGATGGCCGCCTACGAGGAGAAGACCGGCGGCAGCGTCCTCGCCATCGCCCACAACGGCAACCTGAGCAGCGGCTTGATGTTCCCGCTGATCGAGTCGTTCACCGGCAGGCCCGTCGACCGCGAGTACGCCGAAACGCGGGCGAAGTGGGAGCGGCTCTACGAAACCACTCAGACCAAGGGCACCGGCGAGTCCCATCCCTTCCTGTCGCCGAACGACGAGTTCGCCGAGTTCGAGATCTGGGACAAGGGCAACCTCGACGGCAGCGTGGTGAAGAAGAAGGAGATGCTCGAGTTCGAGTACGCCCGATCCGCGTACAAGAACGGTCTCAAGCTCGAGGCTTCTCTCGGCACGAATCCCTACAAATTCGGGCTGGTCGGCAGCAGCGACGCGCACACGGGGCTCTCCGCCATGGAGGAGGAGAACTTCTTCGGCAAGACCACGCCCCAGGAGCCCAGCCCGGATCGGCTGACCAAGGTTTTCTTCGACAATCCTCAGACCGGCGTGAAGATCATGGACTGGGAGGTCGGCGCCTCGGGCTACGCCGCCGTCTGGGCCACGGAGAACACCCGCGAGTCCATCTGGGATGCCATGCAGCGCAAGGAGACGTACGCCAGCACCGGCCCACGGATGATCGTCCGCTTCTTCGGCGGCTGGGAGTTCCAGGCGGGCGACGCCGCGACGAGGAGCCCGGCCCTGGCCGGCTACCAGAAGGGAGTGCCCATGGGGGGCGACCTGCGCCAGGCCCCGGCCGGGAAGAGCCCGACCTTCCTCGTGGCGGCGCTGAAGGATCCCATCGGCGCCAACCTGGATCGCATCCAGATCATCAAGGGCTGGATGGACAAGTCCGGCGAGCTTCGAGAGGCGATCTACGACGTGGCCGTGTCGGACGGAAGGACGATCGGGTCCGACGGCCGCTGCAAGGCCCCCGTGGGGAACACCGTGGACCTCGCGAACGCCAACTGGACGAACACGATCGGGGATCCCGAGCTGATCACCGTCTGGAAAGACCCGGACTTCGATCCGTCGCTGAGGGCCTTCTACTACGCGCGGGTGATCGAGATCCCCACGCCGCGATGGACCGCCTACGACGCGAAGTACTACGGATTGAAGGATTTCGATCCGAAGACGCGCATGACGCTTCAAGAGAGGGCCTACACGTCGCCCATCTGGTACACGCCCGCGAAGTAGAGGCCCGGGGAGCGTCTTGGTGCGGTCGAGGCCCCGATTCCTTGAGCCAGGCTCTTCGAGCTGAGAGTTGTCCATCGCCGGCGCGCAGGTCGCGCCGCGTCGTTCTGACCTCGCTGCTTGCGGCAGCCATCGCGGCCTCTGGATGCTCTTCGCGGGATGAGCATGCCGGTGCGTCCCGCGGTGATCGCATCGGCGAGGCATCCACCGCCCCCGCGACCTTCGTCGGCGCGGAGGCCTGCTCGGGATGTCACGCCCGGGAGGCGGACCTGTGGCGCGGGTCCGATCACGATCTGGCGATGCAGGAGGCCACCGAGGAGACGGTTCTCGGCGACTTCGACGGCGCCACCTACACGCACTTCGGCGTCACTTCGACCTTCTCGAGGCGTGAGGGGAGGTTCATCGTACGGACCGATGGTTCGGACGGGAAGCTCCAGGCCTTCGAGATCGCCTACACATTCGGCGTGCGGCCGCTCCAGCAGTACCTCATTGCCTTCCCCGGCGGCCGTTACCAGGCCCTGAGCCTCGCATGGGACAGCCGGCCGGCGGCATCAGGCGGCCAGCGCTGGTTCCACCTCTACCCCGGCGAGGCGATTCCTTTCAGCGACAACCTCCACTGGACCCGGCTGAACCAGAACTGGAACCACATGTGCGCAGGGTGCCACTCGGTGAACGTGAAGAAGGGCTACGACGCCGCGATGCGCACCTACAACACGACCTGGTCCGAGATCGACGTGGCCTGCGAAGCCTGCCACGGGCCGGGCTCGCGGCACGTCGAGTGGGCTCGGACACGGAGCCCGGCGCGGGGAACGAAAGACGACCAGGAGTCTCCTGGTTCCTTGGACGGAGCCGGGCCGGCAAGCTCCATCCTGCCTGCTGCGTACGGATCGGAGGCGAATGCTCCGATGCCGCGCTTCGGCCTCTCCGTGGACTTCGGGGGGCAGCGGCCCGCCGCATGGGAATTCGATCCCGCTACGGGGATCGCGAAGCGGCGCCCGGCGCTCGCGACCAGGACCGAGCTGAACGCCTGCGCTCCCTGCCACTCACGCCGGTCCACCCTGGCGGAGGGCGTCCTGCCCGATGAGCGGCTCACGACGGGCTACCGTCCCGCTCTCCTCGAGGCGGAGCTCTACCACGCTGATGGGCAGATCCTGGGCGAGGTCTACGAGTACGGCTCCTTCATCCAGAGTCGGATGTACGCGGCCGGCGTGACCTGCTCCGATTGCCACGACCCTCACAGCCTCAGGCTCCATGCGGAGCCCGACGCCGTCTGCGCCCGCTGCCACCTTCCGGCGCGCTTCGACTCTCCGGAGCACCATCACCACGAGGCGCGAAGTGAAGGCGCGTCCTGCGTCGCCTGCCACATGGCCGCGCGGACCTACATGGTCGTGGACCCGAGGCGGGATCACAGTTTCCGGGTTCCGCGTCCCGATCTCACGGCCGAGATTGGAACGCCCAACGCCTGCCAGAACTGTCACGGCGATCGCCCGGCGGAGTGGGCGGCGGGAGCCGTCGAAGAGTGGACCCGGTCAGGAGTGAGCGGGCCGGGGAAACGCGTGACTGCGAAGAGCGCTGGGGCCTCGAGAGACAAAGCGCCGCATTTCGCCGAGGCCATTCACGCTGGTCGCGAAGGCCTCCCGTCTGCGGAGCATGCGCTCGCCGGCCTGGTCGAGGACAAGTCCCAGCCTGGAATCGCGCGCGCGACGGCGCTCGACCTCCTCGCCGCCCGGGTCAGCCTCTCGTCCATTCCGGCCGTTGAGGCCGCTCTGAGCGACGGCGATCCACTCGTGAGGATGGCGGCACTCGAGGCCCTCGAAATGTCAGGAAGCCCGGATGCTCTCCGTCTCGGCGCGCCTCTCCTCGAGGATCCCGCTCTCGCCGTGAGGATCCAGGCAGGCCGATCCGTCGCGGGCTCCCCCCGGGAGACCATGAGCCCCGCTCAACTGGAGGCCCTCCGGCGGGCGTTGGCGGAGTACCAGGCCGCTCAGGAGCTGAACGCAGATCGTCCCGAAGGGCAGCTCAACCTCGCCTGGCTCCACACCGCGCAGGGCGATACGGCTCTCGCGGAGAAGGCCTGCCTCGAGGCCCTCTTCCTCGATCCCTATTTCATTCCGGCCTATGTCAATCTCGCCGACCTCTACCGGCTAATGGATCGAGATGCGGACGGGGAGCGCGTCCTGAGAGAGGGGCTCGCGCGCGGGCCCGAGGCAGCCAGCCTTCATCACGCGCTGGGGCTGAACCTCGTCCGTCGAGAAAAGCTGGGCGAGGCCATCGGCTCTCTGAAGCGCGCTGCGGATCTGGCGCCCGGGGAGCCGAGATTCGCCTTCGTCCTGGGAGTCGCCCTCCAGGAGGCGGGCCGGACGAGCGACGCGCTGGCTGTCCTCGAGAAGGCCCACGAGCGGCACTCCGGAGATCGCTCCATCCTCGAAGCGCTCGTAGCCTTCAACCGGGAGGCGGGCAACCTCGATGCAGCACTCGCCCACGCCCGCACACTGGCACTCCAGGCTCCCGGAGATCCCGGCGTGCGTGAGCTGGTCCGCCAGCTCGAAGCCATGCACGGGAGGTAAGGGAAGGCTGGCTCGTCGAGGCGTCGTGTGGTAATACTACTGGTATGACCATGGCGGCCAGGCGGCCGGGAAGCTCTGGGACCGTCGCTGCTCGTTCAGTCTCATGGGGAGGCTCGAACCGATGAAAACCGCGATCTCGATTCCAGACTCTCTGAACGACAGTATCGAAGCCTTTCGGGAATCGGCCAAGCTCTCGCGCAGTGAGTTCTTCCAGCGGGCGGCACGCTTCTACCTCGATAAGATCTCCTCGCTTGCCGTCCGGGAAAACCTCGACCGCGTGTACGGCGGGGAAGCGCCGACCGGAGAGGAGACCTTCAGGCGCGCCGCCCTCGACCACCTGGGCCACCTCCTCGAAAATGAGAAATGGTGATCAGGCAGGGCGAGATCTACTGGCTCGACCTCGGCCCGCCCAAGGGATCTGGGCCGGCCTTCCGACGGCCCTGCGTCGTCGTGCAGAACGACGCCTTCAACGGCAGCAGGATTTCCACGACTGTCGTGGCCGTGGTCACGAGCCATCTGGGGCTCGGCCGCGCCTTCGGTAATGTGACGTTGAAGAAGGGGGAGGCGGGCTTGAGGCGGAAGAGCGTCGTGAATGTCTCCCAGCTCACGACGGTGGACAAGCGCTTCCTGTTTCGCCGGATCGGGTCCCTGACCAGCTCACGCCTCGACGAGGTGATCCGGGGAATCGTGGGTGTCATCCAGCCGCTCTACGGGGCCGCGGAGCCCGAGGAGCGCGACAGGACGCTGCGGGAGGTCGCAGCCCTCCGGGCGGGCCGGCTTGGAACCGTCTCGAGACCTGGTAGCAGCACGCGCCGGCGCCGACGGTGAAGCTCACGCTCGCTTCAGGATGGCTTCCAGCTGGCTTCGGAAGGCCTTGAGGTCGATTGCCGGATACCGGTGCAGCTCGGGGACGATCTGCTCGAAGAGGCGGCGCAGCTCCTCTTCTTGAACGAGGCCGCGGCCGATCATCTCGCGGACGTCGAGAAGATCCATCGAGTGGGACCTCTCGACCTTGGAGAGAGCCTGGGAGTAGTAGTCGTAGTGGAGGAAGTCGATCGCGCCTTCCCGCGAGATGAAGGCAGAGCGATCCCTCCATCCGCGCAGCTCGGGGATGAAATCGGCAGGGGAGGCGAGTTCCACGTTGATCTGCAGCTCCTCCTTGATCGCCGGGAAGGACTGGAGGAGGGATTCGGCGCCTCCCTCGAGGAGGAGATCCACGTCGATGGTGGACTCGCGCCAGCCGTGAATCACCGCCGTGGCGCCGCCGGTGAAGTAGACCCGGCCTGCGGATCTCGTCTCTGCGCCGCATCGGCGCATGAAGCGATCCAACCTCCCGCGATCGGTCAGCCCTCGCATCCGGCTGCACGCTCGAAGCTCACGAGGCGCCGTATCAGCGCGTTGTAGCGGGAGTGGGCCCCGTCGGGATCGTCGCGGGCGAGCAGCTCGTAGAGGGCGTGCTCGGGCCCTTCCAGGTATGGGATATCCAGCCCCAGTGCACGAAGTCGGGGAGCGCCAACGGCCACCAGGAGCGCCTCGGCACTCTCGTGGCCGTTCGCGATGTCCTCGATTCCCTTCATCACGAGGTCGCAGCCCGGAAGCCCCTCGAATGCCATGACACGATTATAGTGGCACGGGCCCGAGCGAGGGGGTCGGCACCGGCGAGGCTCGGAGAAACCGGAATCGAACGTCGCACGTGCTGACATGGGGGTGGAGAGAGCATCCCCGCCGGCGCGCGAGCCCGTCGGGAGGCGCAGGCCGGGACGGCTCAGGCCACGGCGCGGGCTAGATCCTCGTCGTCCGGGTCGCCTTCCTTGACGGGGCGGAGCTTCATCCGCGCCTCGATGGTGAGGCTCAGGAGCGCCGGGACCAGGAAGAGCGTGAAGATGGTCCCGACGGTCAGCCCGCCGATCATCACGCTGCCCAGCCCGCGGTAGAGCTCCGATCCGGCGCCCGGGAAGAGCACCAGCGGCAGCATCCCGAAGACGGTCGTCCCCGTGGTCATGAAGATGGGACGCACGCGCGTGCGGACGGCCTCGGGGATCGCTTCTTGGGGCTTCATGCCCTCGTGGCGGATCAGGTTCAGGGACTGATGGACGATCAGGATCGCGTTGTTCACGACGACGCCGATGAGGAACACGAAGCCGAGCATCGTCAGGATGTCCATCGGCTGGTAGGAGAGCGCGGCGTTGACGAGCCAGAGGCCCATGAAGCCGCCCACGATCGCCAGGGGCACCGAGAACATGATCACCAGCGGGTAGAGCCAGGACTGGAAGAGCGCAGCCATCAGGAGATAGGTGATGGCGAGCGCGACGAGGAAGTTGCCCATGAGCGCCTGCCGCGTCCGCGTCAGATCGTCGGCGGTGCCGCTGAGCCGGACGCTGATCGGGGGCTCGATGGCGCCCGAGGCCCGGGCGGGCTCGATCACCTTCTCCTCGAGGAGGTCCATCGCCTCCTCGAGAGGCATCGTCTCGGGCGGCACCACCGAGAGGCGGATGGCTCGCAGCCTTTCGTGGTGGTTGACCTGGGTCGGCCCGCCGACGATCTCGATGTCGGCCACGGAGCCCAGGGTCACCAGTTTGCCGTTCGGGGTGTTGATGGGAATGGCGGAGAGATCCTGGCCGAATCGGAAGGTCTGCTCGTCGCCCTTGATGACGAGGTCAATCTCCCTTCCCTCGATCCTGTAGTCGCTGGCCTTGGCGCCGTCCACGAGAGCGTCCACCGTGAATCCGAGCTCGCGGTTGGTGAGCCCCACGTCGGCCATGCGCCGTCTGTCGGGCCTCAGGCGGTACTCGGGACTCCCCAGATCGAGCCCCGGGATGGGCCTCGCCTGCACCCCCGGAATCGCCCCGTAGATCATGCCGAACATCTGCCCGCCGGCCGCGATCAGCTTCTCGAGATCGGGGCCGCGGAGATCGACGTTGATCGAACGTCCCTCCCCGAGCCCGGTCTGGAAGATGCTGGGCTGCGTCGCGATCCCGATGCAGCCGGGCAGCTTCATCAGGGCCGACTGGAGCACCGGCATCAGCTCCTTCACTCTCGAGTCGTCCCTCGCTCGCATGCCCATGAAGACCTGCTGGCCGAAGCCGACGTAGAAGAAATTCTCGATCCCTCCGCCGGGATGGGCCGCGTTCTCGGCCGGATCCTCGTGGACCTCCCACATGGGCGCCAGGTCGGCCTCGATCCCCGCGCCCATGGCCTGCAGCTCCTCGAGGTTGTAACCCGGGGGCGGGAGGACGATGCCGATGACGAAGTTGCTGTTGCCCGTCGGCAGGTACTCCGCCTTGGGCATCAGGAGCCACGAACCGAGCAGGGAGGCCCCGGTGAGGCCCGCGATGAGAGCCACGCGGCGCGTCTTGTTGTGGTGAAACCAGGCATTGACCGCGCCGATCTTCTCGGGGATGTGGCCGAAGAGGCGATCCCCCAGGGCTGCGAGGCGTCCGACGTGGTGCCGCGCGGCGCGCGCCGCCGCGGAATCGCCCGTTTCTCCGTGGACGCCCCGTCCCAGCATTCGGGCCGCGAGCGCGGGGACGACCGTCACCGAGACGACCAGGCTGAGGAAGACGGACGCTGAGATGGCGATGGCGATGTCGCGGAAGAGCTGCCCCGCCTCCTCCTCGACGAAGATCACGGGGAGGAAGACGACGACGGTCGTCAGCGTGGAGGCGAGGACGGCTCCCCACACCTCGACGGTTCCGTCGAGCGCGGCCCGGCCGCGGGGCTTCCCCATTTCCCTGTGACGGAAGACGTTCTCGAGGACGACAATGGCGTTGTCCACGACCATCCCCACGGCGAAGGCGAGACCCGCGAGGGAAATCACGTTGATGGAGCGCCCCGACAGGGCCATGACGAGGAAGGTGGCGATGACGGAGATCGGGATGGAGACGGCCACGATGAAGGTGGCGCTCACGGATCGCAGGAACAGGAGGAGCACCAGGACGGCGAGGGAGCCGCCCACGTAGATGTTCGACTCGACCAGGTTGATCGACGATTTGATGTAGGTCGTCTGATCGTAGACCAGCTCCATCGTGAGCCCCTGCGGCCGGAGCACCTCGCGATCGATCTCCTCGACGGTCTTGTAGATCCCCTTCATCACCTCCATGACGTTCGTACCCGGCTCCCGCAGGGCGTTGAGCGCGAGGGCGGGCCGCCCCAGATGCCGCACGAAGGCGTCCGCCTTCCGGTAGCCCAGCTCGGCCCGGCCGATGTCGCGCACGTACACGGGGGCCGCGTTCACGGTGGCGATGATGACGTTCTCCACGTCCTCGGCGCTGCGGTAGTCCCCCGCGGTGCGCACGATGTACCGCCGCTTGCCCTCGTCGAAGTCTCCCGCCGAGTAATCCTTGTTCTCCGAGCCCAGCGCCGTCGCCACGTCGCCGACGGTCAGTGCGCGCACGGCGAGCTTGTCCGGATCCACGATGACCTGCATCTCTCGCGTCCGGCCGCCGTAGATGTTCGACTGCGCCACTCCCGGAACGCGCTCCAGCCTGGGCTTGATCTGATCGTCGACGTAGTCGAAGAGGGTGGAGACATCCAGGTCGTAGCCTGGAGCTGTCGAGATGATGAACCAGGCCACCGCCTGGGTGGAGGGATCCACGGTATAGATGACGGGCTTGTCGGCGTCGCTGGGGTAATCGGGCACCTGCTCGAGGCGGTTGGCTACCTTGACCAGCATGGAGTCCGTGTCCGTGCCGACGGGGAACTCCATGACCACCTGCCCGAAGCTCTCATGGGCCTCGCTCTCCATCTTGACGAGGCCGTCGAGGCTCTTGAGCTGCTCTTCCTGCTCGTCGATGATCTCCCTCTCCACTTCGAGAGGGCTCGCCCCCGGCCAGGCCGTGAGGACCGTCACCTGAGGAGTATCGATGGTGGGGGTGAGCTGGACGGGGACGTATTTCAGGGCGATGAGGCCGCAGAGGGTGGCCAGCAGGACGCCCACGGCGACCGTGACCGGCTTCTGGATGGAGAATCGGATGAAGTCCACGTTCAACCCCTCCCCTGTGCGGCTCCAGCGATGACTCGGCCGAACGCCTAGTTCCCGGCGGCGACCGAGGCGCCTTCCTCCATCCGGACCTTCTGGCCGGGAGCCAGCCGCTCGTTTCCCTTGACCACGACCATCTCACCAGCCTTTATCTCGCCCGTCACCTCCACGCGGGTTCCTCCGGCCGCGCGGGTGCGCACGCCCACGGCGCGCACCGTGCCGTCGCCGTTGACGACATAGACGACCGACTGCTGCGCCTGCCGGACGATGGCGTCCTTCGGGACCAGCAAGGCCTGGCGCCCGGTGCTGACCGCAAGCTGCACGCGGGCGAGCATCCCGGCCCCGACACGCCGGCCGGGGTTGACCGCTCGGATGATGACGGGGAAGGTGCGCGCCTCCTCGTCGGCCTGGGGTACGAGCGCGAAGATCTTCGCGCTCAGGTCGAGATCGGGTAGCGAGTCGATCGTGACCGGGGCGAGCTTCCCCGGGCTGAGGTGCGAGTAGTACTGCTCCGGCACATCCAGGCGGATCTCGATCGTGCCGAGGTCGGCCAGGCGCACCACCGTCTCGCCGCGGCCCATCCACTCGCCGACCTCGCAGTGGATCTCGGTCACGACGCCCGTGAAGGGAGCCTTGATCGTGGCGAGCGCCAGGTCGTATCGGATCGACGCCATCCGGGCCTCGATGCCTGCGAGACGCCCTTCGAGCGCCTTCCGCTCCGCGACTCTCTCGTCGTAGAGGCCCGAGGCAAGCACCTCGCTGTCGTGCAGCTCCTGCGCGCGCGACTCCTGGCGCCGGGCGAGGGCGAGCCTGGCCTCCGTCTCAGCCCCCTCTGCCTCGACGCGCTGGAGGTCGGTCGCGAGCTGCGTGGCGTCGAGCCTCACGAGCGCCTGCCCCTTCTCGACGCGCTCTCCGTTCTCGACCAGCCGCTCGGCGACCCGTCCCTCGATCTCGGAGGCGACCAGGCTGTCGAGGAGGGGCCGCACCGTTCCGAGGAAGCTCACCTCCTCGGTGAGCACTTCGGAGGTCACTGTCGCGGTGACGACGAGCGCCGGGGGCGGACCCTCCTGCTCCAGGACGCCCGGCGCGGACGCGGCCGCCGCCAGGAGGAGCGACGCGAAAGGCACCAGAGCGGGTAGGAACGCTCCGCGCTGGATGCGGCCGATGAGCCGGGCGAGGCAGGATGCTTCAAAGCCGATTCTCTGCATGGTGACTCCCCCCTCCCGGTGACGGGCGAGCGGTGATCCTCCGCGGACGGTCGGTGGACGCCATCGACCCGTGGATACGGCAGCGCGAGCCGGAGCCTGGCAGCGCGTGGAGGGTACTGAGCAGATTCTAGAACGCTCGAGCCGCTCCCGTCCATGCGGGCCCGCCGTCGGAGGCGCCTCCTTCCTCCTTCCGGGGAGCTTTCGTGAACCGGTCCGCACACTGCTGCATTACGGATCAGCCGCCGTCCAGGTTATTGTCCGGGCTGGCGCCGCCTCCAGTACCGGTAGGCGGGGATCCCCGTGATCATCACGACGGCTCCGATCGCCGCCTCCCGCGGGGAGCTCCAGAGGGTGTTCAGCGTGAGGGCCGCGGAGAAGAGGATAAAGAGCCATGGGATCCACGGATAGCCGGGCACGCGGTAGGGCCGCAGCGCCTCCGGCTCGCGGCGTCTGAGGATCAGCACGGCGCCCGCGGCCATCCCGTAGAAGACGAACTCCACGAAAATCACGTAGGTGAAGATCTGATCGTAGCGGCCGCTGAATACGAGGACGGAGGACCAGATCGCTTGGAGGATGAGCGACGCCTTCGGCGTCGAGCGCTCCGGGTCCAGCCGGGCGACCGCCTTGAAGAACAAGCCGTCCCGCGCCATCGCGTAGTAGACGCGGGCCCCCGCCAGGATGAACCCATTGCCCGCCCCGATGCAGGAGAGGGCCACGAGGGCGGCGACGAGCCCGCCTCCTACGGGACCGATCGCGGCTCTTGCCATGTCGGAGGCGACGAGATCGCTCTGCGCCATTCGATCCACGCCCAGGACGAGGAGGAAGGCGAGGTTGAGGCCCCCATAAATAATGATGACGATGAGGGTCGAGAGGATCGCCGCCAGCGGAAGGCTGCGCCCCGGGTGGCGCAGCTCGCCGGCCACGTAGCAGGTGTGAATCCATCCGTCGTAGCACCACAGGGCGGCCACGAGCGCGACGCCGAAAGGGGCCAGAAGGGGGAAGGCCGGCCCCGAGGGCAGGATGGGATCCAGGTTCGCCAGGTCGGCGGAGCGGAGGCTCACGGCGACGAGGAGCCCCACCGCGCCGACCTTGGCCGTCGTGAGCAGATTCTGGGTGAAGGCCCCCTGGCGGACGCCCCGGGCATTGACCCAGGTCAGGCCCAGGACGATCGCGACGGCCACCATTCGCGTCCCCGCGGTGCCGAGGGGCACGAAGTAGCCGAGGTAGGTTGCCGCCGCGACGCTGATGGCGGCGATGGAGCCGCACTGGATCGCCAGGAAGAGCGCCCAGCCGTAGAGGAATCCCCAGATCCGCCCGTAGGCCCGCTCCAGGTAGACGTAGATCCCCCCGGCCTCGGGCATCATCGCTCCCAGCTCGGAGAGCGTGAGCGCACCGAGGACGGAGAAGAGCCCGCCCGCCACCCAGACGACGAGGTGGAGCCCCGAGGCGGCCAGCCCCGCCGCGATCGCGGCCGGGGTCAGAAAGATGCCCGAGCCGAGCATCGTTCCGACATTCAGGAGCGTGGCGTCGAAGGCCGTCAGGGAGCGACGGAGCCTGGGGCCCCCCTCTCCCTCAGGGAGCGTGGCGGCGGAGCCGGGGGTCGATGAAGGCATAGGCCAGATCCACCGCGAGGTTCGCCGCGATGAAGACGCCGGTCAGGAGGATCACTCCGCCCTCCACCACCATGACGTCGCGGCTGGAGATCGCCCTGAAGAGAATCTGCCCGAGACCGGGCCAGGCGAAGACCGTCTCGGTGGCGATGGCGCCGCCGATGAGTGTGGCCGTCAGGAGGCCGCAGAGCGTCACGATGGGAGCCAGGGCGTTGCGGAAGGCATGGCGCCAGACGATCGCCCGGGATCCGAGCCCGCGCGCGCGCGCCGCCATCACGTGGCGGGCGGCGAGCTGCTCTCGGAAGGCCGCGGCGGAGACACGCGCGATGAGGCAGGTGGGGTAGACGGCCAGCGTCAGGGCGGGCAGCACCAGGTGCGACAGCGTGCCGAATCCAGAGACGGGGAGGATCCCGAGCCGGACCGCGAAGAGGATCATGAGGAGGTATCCGATCCAGAACGTGGGCATGGATAGCCCCGCGAGGGTCAGCCCCGTCAGGAGGGCGCCGGGGATTCCGCGCCGTCTCCCCGCGGCCACCCCCGCGGTCACCCCCAGGGGGATCGCCAGGAGCATGGCGCTCGTGCCGAGGAGGGCCGAGCGGCCCGCGCCCTCGGCCAGGATCTCTCCGACGGGCCGCTCCTGGAGATAGGAGATGCCCAGGTCGGCGTGGAGGAGCCGCCAGAGGTACCGCGCGTACTGGACGTGGCTCGGACGATCGAGGCCCAGATCGCGGTGGATCCGATCGCAGATCTCCGGCGTAACCGTCTGGCCGGCGATCACGTCGCAGATATCGCCCGGGATCAGGAAGAGGAAGATCCAGACCAGGGTGATCGCGGCCCACAGGACGAGGATGGCCTGGAGGAGGCGCTTCAGGATGGCTCGCGTCACGGCGCGGTTCCGGCCATCTCCAGGGGAATCGCGAAATCACCGAGCGGGCTCTGGGTGACTCCGGTGATCCCCGGCTTCACGAGGAGGTCGTCACCCTGGTGGTAGAGGGGGATCACGCCGCCGTCGGCCAGGATCGCCGCCTCGGCGTCGAGGAAGAACCGCAGGCGGCGCGTCGGGTCGGATTCACGGTCGGCGGCATTCAGCAGGTCGTCCACCGCGGAGTTGTGGTACTTGCTGAAGTTGCTGCCGGAGCCCGAGTGGAAGAGCTGACTGAGGACGACCTCCGGGTCCGGATAATCGGCGTACCAGAGCAGGACGATAAGATCGGCGCTCGGCCCCCGATCGGCCGCGCCGGTGAGCGCCTTGTTGAAGGCGGCGAAGTCCAGCGGCTCGAGGTTCACCTTGAGGCCGATCTCCCTGAGGTCGTTCTGGATCGAGGCGATGGTGTTCCTGATCGATTCGTTGTTCTGGCTGAGGAGCGTCAGCTCTGGAATCCCCTTGCCGCCGGGGTAACCTGCTCCTTCCATGAGACGCCGGGCCTCGGCGGTGTCGTAGCGGAAGGGGCCCGATCCAGCCCGGCCTCCCGCGAGATCGTCCGGCAGGATCCACGAAGTGGCCTCGTCCTTGTTCTCCTGGAGCACGGAGGCGATCCGCTCGCGGTCGATCCCGAAACCGATGGCGCGCCTGAGCGCGGAGTTGCCGCTCAGCGGTCCCGAGGCGTGATTGATGAGGACGTAGGCCGTGGCGAGTCTCGGCTGGATCCGGTACTGCGTCCCGAACTCCTCGGCGACGGGCCTCCGCTGCCCGGCGGGGATCTCGTTGCAGATATCCAGCCCTCCGGATCGGTATTCGAGCAGAGCGGTGTTCGCATCCGGAATGATGCGCACGACGATCCCCGCCAATGGCGGCTTGCCCTTCCAGTGGTCCTCGAAGGCCGTCATCGTCAGGTGGCGACCCGATGCGTACTCCCCGAAAGCGAAGGGGCCGCACCCCACGGGGTGGCGGAGGTACCGCTTCTCCGGATCTTCATAGACCTCGCGCGGCACGATGCTGCCGGACTGGGTCGCGAGCGACATTAAGAGATTCCCCGTGGGCTTCGAGAGACGGATGACGACGGTGCGAGGGTCGGGCGCCGAGAGGCCCGAGACGTCGGCCGCCTTCCCGTTGGCGAACTCTCCGGCCCCTTCGATTCGCAGGAGAACCTCGCGCGGAGTGGCACGCCTTCCCTGCTCGAGCGCCCTGCGAAGCGAGTAAACCACGTCGCCGGCGACCACCTCGCGCCCGTTGTGGAAGCGCACGTGTGGCCTCAGCCGGAAGGTGTACACCAGGCCGTCCGCTGAGGCCTCCCAGGATTCGGCCACGGCCGGCACGACCTCGAGGGAGCCCGGGGCGAACTCCACGAGGCCGTCGAAGATGTTGTAGACGTAGAGGTTTGAGTTCTCGTCGGTTGCGTCGTGCGGATCCAGAGTGGGCGGATCCTGCGGCATCCGGTAGCGGATGGGCTCGGCGGCGTGCTCCGGGGCCGGCTGGGTTCCGCAGGCCGTGGCGGCCAGGGCAGCGAGAGTCAACGCCAGGGCCGATGGGGCCCAGGCCCCGCTTCGCCGGATTCGTCCTGACGCGCCCGCTCCCTGCGAGCGCACGGTCGGGCTTCGCCTGCTCATCGACTCTCTCCGTGCCTGCAACGCCGGGTTCGTCTTCATCGCCCATCCTCCCTCATGGTCCGATCCAGATGCTCTCCTTGACGCGCGGATCGAGCGCCTGTCTCAGTCCTTCCGCCAGCATGAAGAAGCCGCAGGTCGTGAGCGCGAGCGCCGCGCCCGGCAGGAGGCTGAGCCGCGGCTGGTCCGACAGGAACGTCCGATGCTCGTAGATCATGCTCCCCCAGGTTGGAGTCGGCGGCTGCACCCCGATGCCGAGGAAGGAAAGCCACGCTTCGGTCAGAATGTTGCCCGCGATCCCGACGGTCGCCAGGACGAGCGCCGGCGTGAGGGCGTGGGGGAGCAGGTGACGCAGCGCGACGCGGCTTCCTCCGGCTCCCAGCGCGCGGGCCGCCTCCGCGAACTCCCTCTCGCGCAGGGAGAGGATCTCCCCGCGGACGAGCCGCGCGATGCCTCCCCAGCCGAAGATCCCCAGAACGACGAAGACCAGGAACATGTTCCTGGTGCTGAAAACCACCATGGCGCCCATCGCGAGGAGCGGGACGGGAAGGGCGAGCAGCACGTCCGTGGAGCGCATCAGGAACGCATCGAGGCGGCCGCCCACGTACCCGGCGGCCACTCCAATGATCAGGCCGCAGCCGAGGGAGATGGCCTCAGCGGTCACGCCGACGAAGACGGAGACCCTCGCTCCGTGCAGCAGGCGGCTGAGGTAGTCCCGCCCCTGGCGATCGGTGCCCAGCGGGTGAATCGCGTCGGGGGGGGAAGGAGGCGCCACGGTCCGGTCCACCCTCAGCGGCTCCTGCGCCAGGAGCAACCGCGTCAGGAGGGAGCGCGGGGGATCACCCCACTCGATCCCGGCGAGGGCGAGCAGGGTGACGGCCGTCACGACCAGGACTCCGGCCAGAAGACCCGCACGTCCTCGCAGCATCGGCCTTCCCTCAGGACAGCGTGAGCGTCCGCCTCACGCCCTGACCTTCCGGAGCTTCTCTTCCCGCTCCCGTTCCAGGCGCTGCCGATCCTCGGAGTAGGCCTTCTCCACCTCGGCCCGCTTCTCCGGGTCGTGCCCGGCTTTCTTCAGCTCGTCCTGGAAGAGGATCTCGCGCTCCGCGAGTTTCGAGGCGTAGAAGTTCCGCGTCTCGGAGATCTGCTCCTTCTGCTTCGCGGTGAGCTTCGTCGGAGGGGACTCGCCGCGGTCCCGGTCTCGCTGCCGCAGCTTCTCCATCGCTATCTCGTAGGAGCTCTTCGGTTGATCTCCCATCGCCCGCACCTCCAGGAATGCCGCCCGAGGATACCTCTTTAGGGACGTCGCAGGCGATCGAGGCCGCGCTCACCACTCCGGCCGGCCTCCGAATCGCCGCTTCGTCCGCGCCCGTGCGCGACCGTTCGCGAGCTGAGCCTGCCGGGTCACAGGGCCTCCAGCCGTGCGAGGAGATCCGCGGGTGTGAGGCCGGAGAGGATCAGCGTCTTGTCACGCGACGCCCGGCCGCTGATTACCTCGATCGACTCGCGCGGCAGACCGAGGGCGCCGGAGAGCAGGCTCACGACCGCGTCGTTGGCGCGCCCCCTCTCGGGCGGGGCGACCACGCTCATCTTGAGGGCTCCCGCATGGATGCCGAGGAGGCTGTCGGAGCGGGCGCCCGGGCGCACACGCACGCGCAGGCGGCACCCTCCGCCGACGACCTTCACGATCTCGAGGCCTGCCATGTTCACGGGGTAGGCTCCAGTAGGCGACAAGATCTAACATCGCGCGCGGAGGAAAGGGGCTCCGGCGGAGGGTCATCGCGTGGAGACGGGAAGAACCGGCCTTCTGGAGCGTCTCGGGCGCCTGGAGGACAAGTACAGGATCCTCGCGGATCTCCGGGGAAGGCGCGACCGCGCCGAGCGATCCGGGGCCAGGGTGTTTCCGGAGGATGAGACCGACGCCCGGAGCCGCTCCTTCCGTGAGATTGCCCGCGAGTTCCCGGGCTCCCTCCGCGAGCTGGAGCACTCGACCCTCGATGAGCTCGAGGGTCGCCGCCGGGAGGTGGCGCTGGAGATCCAGGCCTGCGGGAGCGGGGCCGCGGACGAAGGCCCCGCGCGGATCTGGGTGGCGGTGGTCCTCGAGTACCACGCCACGCTCCGGGAGGCCCTCGCCATCAAGATGTGGCTCGCCCGCAACCTCCCGGCGGGAACGAGCCTGACCGACGGGCTCATGGAGGAGTTCCGGCGCTGGCACCAGGGCCACCCGGCCCGCCACTCGCCCACCGCTGCCTTCGGCGTGAAGACACTCGAGCGCTACAGGCGGCCGCCCGGGGGGCGCCTCCACGCCATCGTGTGGGAGAGGCTCGGAGTGCAGTTCCACCTGGAGCGTGGTGATCTCGAGCAGCTCGTCTTCCGCCCGCCGCTCCCGAGATGATCAGGGCGGGCCGAACTGAGCCTCCGCGGCCGCGAAGACGTCCAGCTTGCCGTGCCCCCAAACATTGTCTGGAAGCGCCGTCCCGGTGAAGCCGTCCAGGTGTGCGCCGGCCAGGAGCAGCATCCTGATCTGGTGCGCATCGAGTGCAGGGTCCACCGAGAGGAGCTGGGCCGCGGCTCCCGCCACGTGCGGAGCCGCCATGCTCGTCCCCTCGAGGACCATGTGCTTCTTGTCCCCCAGGGTCCGGACCCGGCCCTCCGTGCCGCTGGCGATCGAGACCTTGCTGGAGCGCGCCGCTGCGATCCCCATCCCCGGAGCGGCCAGATCGGGCTTGATGCGGCCGTCCCGGGTCGGCCCCTCGCTGCTGAAGGAGGCGATCTCCCCGGCCGTGGGAGGAGGCTGGTAGTCGACCTCGCGGCCCGTGAACGTCGTCCAGGATGTCCGGGTCATGTAAGCGCCGACCGTGATGCCCTCCTGCGCCGTCCCCGGGATCGAGATGGTCCCGCCGGGTGATGGCGCATCCCAGCTCACGTTGCAGTACCCCTTCTGCCCGAGGACCATCCAGGCGTCGTACTTGCCTCCCGGAGAACCGGAGAGCTGATCGACCATGATCTTCCAGGTGCCCGACGAGGGAGCGTACCCTCCGGTGTCGTCGACGCCGGCCCAGCAGAACCTGTCGCCGTTGACCGGATCGGGCGCCGCCGGGCAGTCCACGAAGATGGCCCCGTAGGTCGTGTTCACGGAGTTGTAGCCGTAAGGGTTGCCCGTATCGTTTTCAAATGTGAATGCATTGTCGGTCGTGGTGATCGAGATGCGGACCGTGGTGTTGCCCGGGTACAAGAGCATGGAGACGAACTGGTCGTTGCCGGCTCCCAGGAAGCTGCCGCAAACCTCCCCGGTGCTGTCCAGGACGGGCACGGTGACCGGGTGGACGACGGGTCCGAAGAGGTTCGTGATGTACATCCCGCTGCCGCCTTCGTTGCCGGCCGATTTCACCACCACCCTGGTGATGCTGCCCGCGAGACCCTCCTGGACGAAGGAATCGATGGCCACCTCGTCGGGATCCGATCCGTCGTGGGCTCCGAACTGGTGGCCGAGGCTCATGTTGACGACGAGAGGCGGGTTGCCCTGCCTCCCCTGCTCCTCGCCCAGGAACTGAAGCCCTTCGATCAGGTCGCCGACGAAGGCGCCATATTCGTTGAAGACCTGCACGCCGATCAGGTCCGCCTCGGGTGCCATGCCTACGTAGACGCCGGCGGGATAACCCTTCCGGGTCTCGAGCCCGTTGCCGGCCGCCGTCCCCATCACATGCGTGCCATGCCCGCCCATGATGGGGGGGTCGCTGTACTTGAGGCCGCTCTTCCCCGTCAGGTAACGGTTGATCCTGTCGCTGGTGTAGTAGCAGCCTGTCGAGTGGCCCGGCGGTGGGTCTCCCTTGCAGGCGGGGTTCATGTTCCAGAGCGCCTTGAAGCGTGTCGTCCCGTCAGGGTGTCGGAAGTCCCTGTGCTTGAGGTCCTGCCCGGTGTCGAGCGTCGCGACCAGAACGCCCGCTCCCGTGCCGCCGAAGCCGGAGACGCTGTCCCGTACCTGATCCGACCGAGTCTCCGGTCCGCTGATCTCGAGCTCAGGGTGCATGCGAGGGGCGATATCGAGCCAAAGCACCCCAGGCCTGGCCGCGTAGGAGGCGGCCTCGAAGAGGGGGGCTTCGAAGCTGACGACCCTGCCCATCTGCCCGCGAATCCGGGCGCCCGCCGCGCGGATTCCTTCGATCTCCTCTCGACTTCCTCGGTTGAGCAGGGCGCGAAACGTCGTCCGCGCCATCTCCCCCGAAGGGTCGATCATGAGCTGCCGGATGAACGAGTTGTGCCCATCGGCATCGAGACCCGGGCCCTGAGAAAAACCGGTTGTGGATGCACCGAGCTGGCGCTGGTCCCAGGTGCGGAGGGCGTGCCGGAGCGTGCCGGACATCGTCTCTGGCGCGCCCTCGGCGGCTCCAGCCCGATAGATGGCGGCGGCGCCGGCCCCCGCGAACGGGCGGCCTGCGTCCTCATCGCCACCTGCTTCGACGGGCACGGCCACGAGAATGGGGATGAGAGCAGTCGTGAGAAACCGGACAGTCTTCGGATCGCGTCGCATCGAGGTCTCCCGTCGTTCTGGGTGTGCGGACGCCGGGCACCCGGTGGCACAAGGAAGGTGGGAGAAGCCTACCGGATAGGCTGAGCGGGCACAAGACGCGCGGCCCGTGCGACTCCGTCACGATAGGCGAGCCACAAGCGGAGGGATCGCCGCATAGCCCTCGTGACCGCCTCCCTCGCCGACCGGGTGCGGGCATGGCTCTCGACGATGTTCCAGGCGGCCTTCCTGTGGTCGCCCTCGACGAGGGCGTGGGCCCGTTTCAACGCAAGGGCCTCCGGGGGGACGCCGTGGTAGCGCACGAGCATGTCCGAGCCCGGATCGAACCCTCTCGACTGAGCGTGCCCGTTCCCCTCGGTCAGCTCACGGCGTTCGTTGACGCTTCCCTCCACGAAGAGCGTCATGACGGCAGCGCCCACGATCCACGGAGGACTCGTCGTGGCTTCGTCGAGCCAGCGCCGGTAGGCCCTGGAGGAGGCGAGCAGCAGAGCCCGGTCGAAGCGGGCCGGATTGAAGCGCAGCCCCTCCATCATACGGAGGAAAAGCTCCGGGTGCGGGCCGGTCCGGCTCAGCCCCCCGGTCTCCTCTTCATAGATGTTCTGGGCGAGCAGGCGGCGTACCTCGGGGATGGGGCAACCCCCGTGGATACGGCCCAGCAATCGCGGGAAATCACGAACGTAGGTGAGGTACTCCTGCTCGTAATGGACACGAAGCTGGGAGCGGGTCGCCTCGGGGCCCGAGAGATGTGCCCAGGCCCAGTGGTTCTTGGAGTCCATCACTCTGAGGAGGTCTTCTCGGAAGCTCATGCAAGACCGCAACTTACGTCCCTCGGGGACCCGCCGCAAGACCGGCTTTGGCAGCGGGAGCGTGTTGGCTCCAGGGCCGCCGTCATTGACTTCGGCGTTCCGATAGGATAGAGTAAGCCCTTAGTTTTCAACGGTATCGGATTGTCGGTGCCGTTCCTCTCCCCTGAAAGTGGCAGGTTCAGGAGGCTCTCCGTGGAATTCAAGGTGGGAGACAAGGTCGTCTACCCGAATCATGGCGTAGGTGTCATCGAAGAGGTTCTCCAGACGCAGGCGGGAGGCGTGGATCAGTCCTTCTTCCGGCTGCGGATCGCGTCCAACGGGAGCACCGTCCTCGTACCTACGGGTAACACGAAGCAGGTTGGGCTGCGCAAGGTTCTGACTCGCAAGGACGTGGACAAGGTCTACCGTGCCCTGCGGAGCAGCAAGGTCTCCGTCACACAGGACTGGAAGGGCAGGTTCCAGGAGCATTCCGAGAAGATGCGCTCCGGCGACATCTACGAGGTCGCCGCCGTTCTGAAGAGCCTCACCTTGCTCAGCAAGAGCAAGAACCTCTCCTACAGGGAGAGGAAGATGCTCGACAAGTCGAAATACCTGATCGTCAGCGAGATCGCTTCGGTTTCGAGCCTCAAGGAGACCGAGGTCGAGCAGAAGGTGGACAAGGCTGTCGCCCACTCGCTCCGCAACGCGCGCGACCATTAGCCCCGAGGTGGTGAGTTTGCTCCCCGACGGGGACTCATCGCCCTCCCCTGCGATCGAGATGACGAGCCTCAGCGGCTGCCGGATCCTGCCCGCAGCCGTGGCGCGGAAGTCCGCATCTTCGCCGACCGAGGGTGTAGCTTCGCGCATGGGCGCGGGAAGGCGAGGCGCGGTGGACGTCAAGGGATGGCTGGCAGGCAGCCCTGAAATGAAAGAGCCCGGGGAGATGCCCCGGGCTCCCTGGATGAATGCCGACAGACGTCGGAAGGCCCTTCCCTCTTGGCGCCCCCTCCCCTTGTTGGGGGGAGCCAAGAACCCTCCGGGTCTGTCGGCAACGTATATACGCCGAGCCACCGGAGGGGTCAAGGCAAAAGCCTTAGTGCGCGGGGACTTTCACCGGATTCCCCTCTGAGAGACCCATGGACAACGCCCTCCTCCAGGCCGTCGTCTCGGAGCTGCGGCAGCGCGTCGAGGGCACGACCCTCGGCGACATCGTTCAGATCGATTCGCGCTTTTTCGCCCTGCGCTTTTCCGTCCCTCCCTTCGTCCGCATCGGAATCTCGCTGCAGCCGGAGACGAGCACCCTCTGTTTCCTGAAGTCCGTCCCCACCCCGCGTGAGTCCACCGAGCTGGCTGCGGCCCTCAACGATGAGATGGCCGGCCGCGCCGTGCGTTCCGTGCGAAAGCAGGAGGCGGAGCGGGTCGTCGAGATCGAGTTCGGAGGAGAGGATGCGCCCGTCAGGGTGCTCGTCGTCGAGCTGATGGGGAAGGCCTCGAACCTGCTCCTGCTCGACGCCGAGCGTCGGATCCTGCGTTTCCTCACCTCTCACAAGGGGGCCTTCAGGAGGCCCGAGGCCGGACGCCCCTACGAAGCACCTCCTCCCCGAGAGCCCGCGGCGGGGGAGCCTCTCGGCAGCCGCCTGCTGGGACGCGAGATGCTCGCGAGGGTCGGAAGAGGAGAGCTGGAGAGCGAAGTGCGCTCCGCGCTGCTGGAGAGGATCCGCACGCAGAGCTGGGACCCGACCCTGTACACCCCTCTCCCGCCCGAAAGCCTCACAGAAGCGCAGGATCTCCCCCCCTCGCGGTGCTTTGCTTCTCCCTTCCCGCTCGTGGCTGCAGAGGGGCTCTCGGCGACACCCTGCTCCAGTGCCGGCGAGGCAGCCGCAGCCCACTTGATGCTGTTGCGCCGCCACCTGCTCTTCCGTGACTTGCGCACGGCTCTCGCGTCGGTGCTCTCCGCGGAGATCGCGAGGATGGAGAAGCTGGAGCTGACGCTCGAGAAGGAGGCGCGCACCGCGTCGGGTGCCGGGGGAATCCGGAGAACCGGGGAGCTGATCATGGGCTCCCTCTCCACCGCCGCGAAGGAGGGAAGCGAGGTGGAGCTGATCGACTATTTCCACCCCGACATGCCGAAGGTCCGGATCCCCATCGACCCCGCGCTCGATCTCAGGGGCAACGCGGAGGTGATGTTCCGACGGGCGAGGAAGCTCGAGCGGGCGGTCACCGCCATCGCGGCGCGGCGCCGGGAGGTGGCGCTCCGTGCCGGGGGAGCCAGGCGCTTCCTCGAGGCCGTGGAATCAGCGGGGAGCACGGAAGAGCTGGAGGGGATCGAATCCGAGCTGAACCGCTCGGGCGTGGTCCGGAGAGTCCGGCGCCCCGGGAGGCGCGAGCCGGGCCGCAAGCCGTCGCTCATGAAGGTGAAGGAATACCGCACCAGCGACGGTCACACGGTCCTCGTGGGAACATCCGCATCGGACAACGACGCACTGACCTTCAAGGTGGCGGCACCGCACGACTTCTGGCTTCACGCGGCAGGGCGCACGGGGGCTCACGTGATCGTCCGCAATCCGGGAAGGCGGAAGGAGCTGCCGGAGAAGGCGCTGCTGGAGGCGGCGGCCATCGCGGCCTGGTTCAGCAGGGGAGACCGGGACAGCGATGTCGAGGTACACGTCACGCGGAGGAAGGAGGTGCGCAAGGGCCGGGGGATGTCGCCGGGAATGGTGATGCTGCGCGCGCACAGGACCCTGAGGGTCAGGCCCGCGCCTCCCCCCGTGACGCGGCCCGGCGGAGATGAGGACTCATGAGACGAGGCGGCCCCTGAGATGACAGGCGAGGAGATGGCCGGGCGCATCGACCACACGCTGCTGCGGGCCGGCGCGAGCCGGGAGGAGGTCGAGCACCACTGCCGCGAGGCGGTGGACGTCGGCTTCAGGGCGGTCTGCCTGTTCCCGGTGAATCTCAGGACGGCCGCCGCCCTCCTCGAGGGAACGCGCGTGATCCTGGCGGCGGTGGTCGCCTTCCCGCACGGCGGATCGACGCTTCTCGGCAAGGTCTTCGAGGCCCTCGAGGCGGTCAAGCACGGCGCCGCCGAGGTCGACGTGGTGCTGAACCTCTCGGCGATCGCGTCCGGGGATCGAGCGGCCGTCGAGGAGGAGGTGCGCACCATCATGGCGCGCGTGCCGGATTGCCGTCACAAGTTCATCGTGGAGACCGGCATGTTCGATCGCGGGCAGCTCGATCCGGTGCTGAAGATCATGAACCAGCGCCGCCCAGCCTTCGTGAAGACCTCCACGGGAGTCGGCGTGCCCGGGGCGACACCCGAGGCCGTGGCACGGCTGAGAAAGACCCTGCACAAGGCCGTCGCCGTGAAGGCCTCGGGCGGGGTCCGCACTCTCGATCAGGCCATGGCGCTCCTCGAGGCCGGCGCGGCCTGCATCGGGACCAGCTCCGGCGTCGCCATCGTGCGCGAGGCCGGCCTTCGTTGACCGGCCCGAAAACCCTGTAGTAGAGTCCCCGCTCGCGCGCCCGGGCCGTCGCAGACGTACCTCCATTCCTTCCAGGCCGGTCCGCAAGACGGGGTCGGGATGTGGTCTCGCATCGCCAGGATCGTTTTCTCGGTCGCCATTCCAGCTTTCTTTCTCTGGCTCTTCTTTCGCAGCATCGATCCCGCTGAGCTGGCCCGCTCCGTCCAGGGGGTGGGCACCGGCTGGCTCCTGCTGATCATCGCGGCTCTCGTCCAGGTCCTTCACGTGGTGATGAGGGCCGCCCGATGGCGTATCTTGATGCGCCCTCTGAAGAAGAACGTCCGCTGGTACAACCTGATCTCCACGGTCTCGATCGGATACATGGTGACGATGCTCCTGCCGGGGCGCGTGGGAGAGGTCCTCCGGCCGATCCTCTTTGCGCGGCGGGAGAAGATCAGCAAGAGCGGCGCCCTGGCCACGATCCTCCTCGAGCGCCTCATCGACGGGCTGACGGTGATCCTGCTCCTGGCCATCTACCTCATCTTCTTCATGGGCTCCGCGGGCGGCGTGGCCCAGGAGGCGGCGAGGGGGCTCCGCACGGGCTGGGGCGCGGCCCTGGGCGCGGCCTTCCTCCTCTCTTTACCCGCCCTCTGGGCCCTCGTCCATTACCGCGCGGCTGCGGCGCGCCTTCTGGGGAGGCTCTATCCCGAGGGCAGGCCCGGGGGGCATGCGGTCCACACCATCTTCCAAGGCGTGGTGGATGGCTTCGAGATCCTCAAGGGCGGCAGGGCCCTCGTGGGCATCTGGCTCTACTCCTTCGCCATCTGGACGATGATCGCTTTCTCGATCTGGTTCTCGCTCCTCGCCTTCGACATCCACATCCCGCTGCCCGGATCCCTGATCATGATGGCGGCGCTCGTTTTCGGGATCGCCATCCCGACGCAGGGCGGAGTCGGGACCTACGAGTACTTCGGCCAGCAGGCGCTGACGATCTTCTTCGGCGTGGACGCGAGCCAGGCCGCCGCGGCGATTCTCGTGATGCATGTCTTCGCCATCAGCCCGACCATCCTGATGGGCCTCTGGTTCCTCTGGCGGGAAGGGCTCAGCCTGGGCGACCTGCGCAAGGAGGCGCGCGGAGTCGCGGGGGAGGTCAGCGCCGGTGGCCAGCCCCGGGGAGGCGGCCCGCCGGCGGCCCCCATGGCCGGCCGGCCTGCGGAGGGCGAGCCGTGAGGTGTCCCTACTGTGCCCATCTCCAAGACAAGGTGGTCGACTCCCGCGAGGGGAAGGAGGGGGTCACGATCCGGCGCCGGCGCCAGTGCCTCCAGTGCAACCGGCGCTTCACCTCCTACGAGCGTATCGACGAACCCAACCTCAGGCTGGTCAAGAAGGACGGGCGGCGTGAGGCATTCAACAGGCAGAAGCTGATGGCCGGCCTGGAGACCGCCTGCAAGAAGCGCCCGGTCGCCGTTCGCGATCTCGAGGAGATCTGCAACCAGGTTGAGACGCAGCTCCAGGAGAGCCCGGACAAGGAGCTCACGACCGAAAAGGTGGGCGCTTTCGTCATGATGAGGCTCCAGCAGCTCGACGAGGTCGCCTACGTGCGCTTCGCCTCCGTCTACCGGCAGTTCAAGGATGTCAGCGAGTTCCTCGAGGAGCTGAGGGCCTTGATGGAGGTCAAGAAGGACGAGGCCCGCGGCGGCGGGGGTGCGCGGGGGCCGGAGGACAACCCCCCCTCGACCTGAGTTACGGGGCCTTGCCGGCCCGCAGCCATGCAACAATATTGGGCAGCCTCGGCCAGGCGCCGAGCGCCCGAAACCACGGAGGGGCCCGTCATGGACGGCAATTTCGGCAACTTCTTCGAGATCGCCCGGATCCAGAGCGAGGTCAACAAGCTCTTCGACGTGATGCTTCAGAACAGGAGCACCGAGAGCGACGGCACTCAGCCGTGGCTCCCCAACGTGGACATCTGCGAGACCGACGAAGCGGTCTTCGTGCGTTGCGAGCTGCCCGGAGTCCCCAGGGATGCCGTGAGGCTGAGCGCCCAGGGCGCCACCCTGGTGGTCAGCGGAGAGAAGGAGCGCACCCGGACGGCCGAGAACGTGAAGTTCCACTGCATGGAGCGCTCTTCGGGGGCCTTCCAGCGCGTCGTTCACCTGCCTCCGATGGTGAACACGCGCGGGGCGAAGGCGCACCTCGACAACGGGGTGTTAACGGTGGTGCTTCCCAAGGTGAGCAATCGCCGGGGCGAGGAATTCGCCATCCCCGTCGGAGAGGAGGCATAGAGTGGTTTCCGCCGACGCGCCTCGCCTCGAAGAGAACCTGAAGGTCCCCGAGACGCTTCCCGTGCTCTCGTTGCGTGGCCTCGTCGTCTATCCCTTCATCATCATGCCGCTGTCCATCAGCCGGCCCCGCTCCATCAGCGCGGTGGACCACGCCCTCGCGGGCAACCGCATGGTCCTCCTGCTGGCCCAGAAGGACCAGGAGATGGACGATCCGCGGGGTGATGATCACTTCAAGCTGGGCACGGTCGCCGTCATCATGCGGATGCTGAAGCTGCCGGACAACCGCGTCCGCGTGCTCGTGCAGGGGCTCTGCCGCGCCCGCGTGAAGGAGTACACGGACGGCAAGGGCTTCGCCGAAGCGCAGATCCAGACGCTCGAGGAGGAAAGGGAGGCTTCCGGAGGGCTGGAGCAGGAAGCCCTGCTGAGGGCCGTGAAGCGGTCCCTCGACAAGAGCGCGAAGCTCGGAAAGACCATCTCCTCCGAGGTCATGGTGGTGGCCTCGAACCTGGAAGCCCCGGGCCGCCTTGCCGATCTCGTGGCATCCAACCTGGATCTCAAGATCGAAGATGCCCAGGAAATCCTCGAGACGGTGGAACCGCTCAAGCGGCTCCGCCTCGTCAACGATCTCCTCAACAAGGAAATGGACCTGCTCCAGATGGAGGAGGAGATCAACACTAACGTTCGCGCCGAGATCGATCGGTCGCAGCGCGAGTACTACCTCCGGCAGCAGCTCAAGGCGATCCAGTCGGAGCTCGGGGAAGGCAACGACCTCGCCGAGGAGATCCAGGCGCTCCGGGACAAGGCTCACAAGGCCGGAATGCCGGAGAAGATCGCCGAGGAGTTCGAGCGCCAGATCGCGAAGCTGGAGCGGATGCACCCGGATGCCGCCGAGACCGCGACTCTCAGGAATTACCTGGACTGGATGGTCGACGTGCCCTGGTCGAAGGAGACGAAGGACAACCTCGAGATCCGCAAAGCGCGGAAGATCCTGGACGAGGACCACTTCGGCCTCGAGAAGATCAAGGACCGGATCCTCGAGTACCTCAGCGTCCGCAAGCTGAAAAAGAAGATGAGGGGCCCGATCCTCTGCTTCGTGGGGCCCCCCGGCGTCGGGAAGACCTCCCTGGGCCGCTCCATCGCGCGCTCGCTGGGCCGGAAGTTCGTGAGGATCTCGCTGGGAGGCGTCCGGGACGAGGCGGAGATCCGGGGCCACCGGCGCACCTATGTGGGCGCCATGCCGGGCCGGATCATCCAGGGGATGAAGCAGGCCGAGG
>CAZMRF010000051.1:0-36804 GCA_964568735.1 uncultured Acidobacteriota bacterium | reverse complement strand
CCAGGGGCGGGTCACCGACCACAGGATCAAGCTCACGCTCCATAGAATCCAGGAGGTCCTGTCGGGGCAGCTCGACGAGATCGTCGATGCGCTGGTGAGCCACTACGAGGCGGAGCGCCTGAGCAGGGAGATCAAGGTCTGAGGCAGGAAGCAGAGCCGGCCGCGGCGAGGCTCCAGCAGGTGCTCGTGCGATCCGCCGCCCGGCTCACCGAGAGCGGGGTTCCTTCAGCCCTCCTCGACGCCGAGCTGCTCCTGTCCCACGTCCTCGGATTGGATCGAGCGCGGCTTTCAGCCCGCCTCGATCAGGTGGCGGAGCCCGCTCTCGTCGCCCGCTTCGACAGCCTCGTCGAGCGGAGAGCGGACAGGGTCCCCCTGGCCTATCTCATGGGCTCGAGAGAGTTCTGGTCCCTCGACTTCGAGGTCACGCCGGACGTGCTCATCCCCCGCCCCGAGACCGAGCACGTCGTGGAGCGCGCGCTGCAGCTCCTCGGTGCCGGGCCAGCTCCCGTCATCGCCGACGTCGGCACGGGGGCCGGCCCGATCGCGGTGGCCCTGGCCCGGGAGCTGCCGGAGGCGACGGTTCACGCCGTGGACATCTCGCCCGGCGCCCTCGAGGTCTGCCGGCGCAACGCCGCGCGACACGGAGTGGCCGGGCGCATCCGCTTCCACGAGGGGGACGCCCTCGGCCCGCTGCTCGGCGAAGGGTTCGCCGGGAAGCTCGACCTCGTGGCTTCCAACCCTCCGTACGTGGCCATCGGGGAGTCCGTCCAGGAGGAGGTTCGCCGGTGGGAGCCGGCCGTCGCCGTCTTCGCGGGCGGGCGCGGCGACGAGGTGATCGCGCGCCTCATCCCCCAGGCGGAAGTCATCCTGAGAGCGGGGGGCCACATCGTGATGGAGATCTCGCTTCCGAGGCTCGAGCGGGTGAAGCAGCTCCTCGAAGCGACGGGCAGGTGGCAGGAGATCACGGTCACTCCGGACCTGTCGGGCCTGCCGCGCGTCGTCAGCGCGCGCAGGACCGCTGAGGACCCAGCGTGAGGCACAGTGAGCGGCAGCGCCTCCGCGTCCTGGGCGTCGACGAGGCGCTCGGCCTCGTCCTCGATGCCGTCGAGGCGCAACCGGACGAGGAGGTGGATCTCGACCATGCCGGCGGGCGTCGCCTCGCCGCGGAGATCCGCGCTTCCTCCGACATGCCGCGCTTCGACCGGACGGCGATGGACGGCTATGCCGTCCGAGCCGCGGACGTCGCCCGCGTTCCGGCCGAGCTCGAAGTCGTCGAGGAGCTGCCGGCGGGCCGGGATTCTTCCCGCGAGGTGGGGCCGGGGCAGGCTGCGCGGATCATGACGGGCGCCGCCATTCCGGCCGGCGCCGACGCCATCGTGATGGTCGAGGACACGGAGCCGATCGAGGGAGGCCGCCGCGTGCGAGTCCTGCGCCCGTCGCCGGCGGGGAAGCACATCCGGCGGGCTGGAGAGGACCTCCGGGCGGGGTCCCTTCTGCTCTCGCCCGGGGCTCGAACAGGGGCGGCCGAAGCGGCTCTCCTCGCGGCGGAGGGTAGGATCCGGGTGCGCGTCCGGGGCATCCCATCCGTGGCCGTGCTCTCGACGGGCGATGAGCTGGTTCCGGCCGATGCCGAGCCGGATGGGAGCCGGATCCGCGAGACCAATTCGTGGTCGCTCCGGCATCTGCTCAGGACGATGGGGATTGAACCTCGCCTCCTCGGGATCGTCAGGGACGATGAAGCCGAGATCCGTGGCGCGATCGTGGAGGGCCTCCGCTCCGACGTGCTCCTCGTCAGCGGCGGGGTCTCCATGGGCGAGTACGACCTCGTCGGCCGCTGCCTGAAGCAGGAGGGCTGCCGTGCGATCTTCGAGAGGGTGGCCATCCAGCCCGGGAAGCCTCTCTTCTTCGGCCGGAACGAGGCCTCGTCCAGAGGGATCGTCTTCGGCCTGCCGGGGAACCCGGTCTCGTCGATCGTGGATTTCCTGGTCTTCGTGCGTCCGGCCCTCAGGAAAATGCTCGGCGATCCCGAGCCGGTGGATCGCCTTCCTTCGGCCCGCCTCACCGAGGCCGTACGCCGGCATCCAGGGCGCAGAGGGTACCTCCCCGGCCGCGTCGGGCTGGATTCCGCGGGGGATCTCACCGTGACGCCCGTGCCGACGATGGGCTCGGCCGATCTCGTCGCCCTGAGCCGGGCCAACGCCCTGCTCGTCGCCCCGGAGGACCAGGCTGAGATTCACGCGGGGGCGCGCCTCCGCGTGATGCTGCTGGAGAGCCTCTAGCCGCCCCTGGTCCGGCTCGGGGTCCGTGCCTCGGGGTGTCCTCGGGACCCCCTCTCGGGGTACCATCCCGGGCCACGTCGAACCGGATTCGAGCCTGGGAGCTCGTCCGAGCGCAATCTCGGGCCGCGCCGGCATGACTCGGGCAGGCTTCTCGCGGCCCGCGGAGGGAGGAATGAGCGAACCGAAGTTCAAGCCCTACGTTCCCGAGGAATCCATCGTCCCCGAGTTCACGGTGCGGGCGGTCGTTCTCGGTGCGCTCTTCGGGATCATGTTCGGCGCGGTCACCGTCTATGTCGGCCTTCGCGCAGGGTTGACCGTCTCTGCATCGATCCCCATCGCCGTGCTCTCGATCAGCCTTCTGCGCGCCCTGGGCCGTGCCACGATCCTCGAGAACAACATCGTGCAGACCACGGGCTCGGCGGGCGAGTCGGTGGCGGCCGGCGTGATCTTCACGCTGCCCGCGCTCATCTTCCTGGGCTTCCCCCTCGAGTACTCGCGGATCTTCCTCCTGGCTCTCATCGGCGGCTGGCTGGGCGTGCTGTTCATGATCCCGCTGCGCCGCCAGCTCATCGTCAAGGAGCACGGCAAGCTCCGCTACCCGGAAGGCACGGCCTGCGCCGACGTCCTCATCGCAGGGGAGAAGGGCGGCTCCTTCGCGGGGCGGGTCTTCTGGGGTCTGGGGCTGGGCGGCGTCTACACGCTGCTGCAGAACTCCAACGCGTTCGCCATCCTGCGCGAGACGCCCACCTACAACCCGGTGTGGCTTCCCGGGGCCTCGCTGCGCGCCGCGATCACCTCCGAGTACCTGGGGGTGGGCTACATCATCGGGACGCGGACGGCGGGCACGATATTCGCGGGGGGTGTCTTCTCATGGCTGCTCATGATGCCGGCCATCAAGTTCTTCGGCTCCCTCGTCCCGACACCCATCTTCCCCAGCACCATCCCCATCGCACAGATGACATCGGACCAGCTCTGGTCGAGCTACATCCGCTACATCGGCGCCGGGGCGGTCGCCGCGGCGGGGCTCCTCACCCTGATCCGAACGATGCCCACGATCGTCTCCGCGCTCCGTGAAGGCGTGGCCACCGTGCGCGCGCGCAACAGCGGCGGCGCGCAGGGCTCGGAAGGGCGCACCGGCCGCGACCTGGTCCTCTCCGTCGTCCTCGGCGGCTCGGCGCTCATCGTCCTGGGGATGTGGGCTCTTCTCACGATCAAGCCGGTCCCCGGCGCGCCCACCTCGGCCTTCCACAACCTGGTGGCCAGCCTGCTGGTGGTGATCTTCGGATTCCTGTTCGTCACGGTCTCATCACGCATCTGCGGCCTGATAGGCACCACGGCCAATCCCGTCTCGGGAATGACCATCGCCACGCTCATGGCGACCTGCGCCATCTTTTTCGTGGCAGGCTGGACAGCTCCCGCCTATGCCGTCCTGGCACTCTCCATTGGTGGGGTCGTCTGCATCGCCGCGGCGAACGCGGGGGCGACCTCCCAGGATCTCAAGACCGGCTTCCTGGTGGGAGCCACCCCGCGCTCGCAGCAGCTCGGCCTCTTCATCGGCGTGGGCTTCTCGGCGCTCGTCGTCGGCGCGACACTCATCGCGATGAACCGGGGGCTCGAGAAGTACGAACCGGTCAGCTTCGCCCTCGACGTGGCGAACCCGCCCGACGGAGTCGTCGTCGAGAACCGGGACTTCAAGCACGCGGACCGGACGTGGACCCTGGTGAACGTCATCGGCTCCACCACCGTGCCCGAAGGGAAGTACCTCTACAACCCCGCGAGCGGTCAGGTCGAGGTGCAGTGGATCCAGGGCATCGGCAGCCAGGCCGCCCCTGCCCCTCAGGCCCGCCTGATGTCCGTCGTCATCAACGGCATCCTGACGCAGAAGCTGCCCTGGGGGCTCGTCTTCCTGGGCGTCTCGCTCGTCATCGCGATCGAGCTGCTCGGAATCCGCTCCCTCGCCTTCGCCGTCGGCTCCTATCTCTCGATCGGCACGACCGCCGCCATCTTCTGCGGAGGGCTCGTCAACTGGCTGGTGAACCGCGGCCAGGAAGAGGGTGCCGAGGGAGAGGGCGAGGCGGGTCCCGGCGCGCTCTTCGCGAGCGGACTCATCGCCGCTGGTGGCATCATCGGGTTGCTCGCCATCGTGATCAAGCTGATGGAGGGCGCCGGATGGCTGCCGGTGAATTCGATCAACTTCGGGCCCACCTTCGGCGTCGACCAGAGCTCATGGCTGGCGATGGGCGCCTTCGCGGCGCTCGCCTACGGCCTCTATCACTTCGCGAGGAAGCCGCTCGGCGCCGTGAAGTAACGCGTCGGGGCGGCCTCGTCGCTGCTGATGCGCGACCCTCAGCGCGGGACGGAGGGTCGCCCTGCGCTCCTACTTCCGCCGTGGGCACATCGATACCAAGTGCAGCATCTCGACCGGCTCCAGACGTACGCTCCGGTCGACCCTCCGTCCCGCGCCACCGCTGATGGGTGCAGCCACTCGCGACCATACCCCTCTTTCGCATGCTCCTTGCCCACGCATAGGGGCCGTTTCGGGAGTTCCGGGTCAGCCTGGCTCCGTCGCCGTTGCCTGCCGTTGGAGTATCCGCAGGCTCCCACCGAGACCACCCTGTTGGACGATTGTGAGGATCGAGACGTAGCCGTAGCCGGCGCAGAAGAGGGCCAGGAAGGGGAGGGACGTGTAGAGCCCCTTCGTCCAGGCCCAGGCGATGGCGGCTGCGAAGAGGGCCGATAGGGCGAGCTCCACGGGGGCCAGACGAGTCGTCTCACCTCGGTAGGTGAGCTGCTGCCAGGCGTCCGGGCCGCCCTCGGCGTCGGTGATGCGGTACTTGGGTGTCCGCCTGAAGCCCGACGGGATGCCCAGGAGCGCCTCGATGACGGCGAGGGCGTTGTTCAACGCGAGACCGATGCCGAGCGCCATGGCGACGGGCAGGTCCAGGAGACTGCGCAGGAGGCCCGCCGAGCGTCCGCTCTGAGCGACAGCGGCGTAGACGCCGAAGGAGCAGGTGCCCGTGAGGAAGACCGAGAGATCGACAGGCGCGGAACGCCAGCCCGGCTCGAGGCGCAGGGCCAGCGACGGGACCACGAGGATCGAGGCCACGAAGAGAAGCAGGTAGGCGGCGTTGTCGAGCAGGTGGAAGGCCGCTTCGCACTTCACCGCGAGGGGCAGGCGGGCCCGGAAGATGCGGGGGAGGATCTTGAGGGCGGTCTGCATCGATCCTTTCGCCCAGCGGTGCTGCTGCGAGCGCAGGGCATTCACCTCCACGGGCAGCTCCGCCGGGCAGAGGAGATCGTCGAGGAAGACGAACTTCCAGCCGGCCATCTGCGCGCGGTAGGAGAGGTCGAGATCCTCCGTGAGCGTGTCGCCCTGCCAGCCGCCGGCCTCCTCGATGCAGCTTCGCCTGAAGATCCCCGCGGTGCCGTTGAAGTTGAAGAATCGCCCTGAGGCGAAGCGCGCGGCCTGCTCGACGCCGAAGTGGGCGTCCAGCATGAGGGCCTGCGCGCGGGTGAGGGCGGAACGGGCCCGGTTGAGGTGGCCCCAGCGAGCCTGTACCATCCCCACCCGCGCATCCGAGAACCAGGGAACGGTGCGTTCCAGGAAGTCGGGCGGCGGGACGAAATCCGCGTCGAAGACGGCGATGAGATCGCCGCGAGCGCGCTCGAATCCCAATGCGAGGGCGCCTGCCTTGTAGCCGTCCCGCCGCGCGCGGTGCAGGAAGACGACGTCGAAGCCGCGTCCCCTCCATGATTTCGCCAGCTCGGCCGCACGGTTCGATGTCAAGTCGGTCGAGTCGTCGAGGATCTGGATCTCGAGGAGGTGGCGCGGGTAGCGAAGGGCGCAGGCAGCCTGCACCAGCCGATCCAGGACGTAGATTTCATTGAAGACGGGGAGCTGCACCGTGACTTCAGGCAACCGGGCGAGCCCGCTCCGCCTCGAAGGTCTTCGTTTCAGGAAGAGCGCCGAGAGGTAGAGCCTGTGGAGTCCCAGGAGGGCCAGCCCCCCCAGAGCCGCGAAGTAGACCGCGAGGATCGCCCATCCCGCGAGTCTCACTCCGTCGTCGCCTCGCCATCCAGGATGTCGGCTCTTGCAAGGAACCCGCTGGGCGCCGCGGGCGCCGCAGCCGTGATCAGCACGGGGGCCGCCGTCTGGGGAACGGGCGCGTCGAGCCCGAACATCGCAGCAACGGTCTCCTCACCCTTCTTCCTCCTCGGGCTGACAGGCGCCTTCGCTGCTTCCCTCTGGGCGGCCTGGCTGGTGGAGAGCCGGCCGAAGGCCGGCTCCCCGCACGATGCCGCCATCGTCATGGGCGTCGCCGTGATCCTGCGTCTGCTGTCCCTGCCCGCGTCTCCCGGGCTCTCGGACGACATCTACCGGTACATGTGGGACGGGCACGTTCAGAGCCGCGGGATCAACCCCTACCTTCACGCCCCCGCCGAGGCCGCCCTCGATGGGGTCGGGACGGACTACCGCCACCTGATCAACAACTCGGAGCTGCCCACAATATACCCGCCGATCTCCCAGATGGTCTTCTTCGGGGCGGCCCTCGCCGGCGGGAGCCTCGTCGCGATGAAGGCCATGCTCCTCCTCTTCGACGGGGTCACCATCCTCGCGCTTGCGGCGATTCTGAAGCATCGCGGGATTGCGCCGGCGCGCGTCGTTCTCTACGCCTGGAGCCCGCTCGCCGTCCTCGAGGTCGGCTGGAACGGACACCAAGATACAATCGGCGTCTGCCTTCTCGTGCTGGCGATCCTCGCCATGGTCAAGGGGCGCCCTCTCGCCGCGGGCGTGGCGGCTGCCCTCTCCGGCGCGGCCAAGTACATCGGATGGATCGCCCTGCTGCCTCTCGGGCGCAGAGCCCCGTGGCGGGCGCTCCTCGTGGTTCCGGCCGTCGCGGGCATCTGCTACCTGCCCTATGCCTCGGCGGGAACAGGCATCTTCGGCTCCCTCTCCGTCTACGCTGAGCTCTGGAGGTTCAACGACTCGCTCTTCGGCCTGATCGCGTCGGGCGTGGAGGCCATGGGGTTCTCGCTCTGGATCGCGAAGGGGATCGCGGCGGTCCTCTTCGCTCTCTTCGCCCTGCGGATCCTCGGGCGGCGCTGGGAGGATCCTGCCCGAGAGATCCTCGCCCTCACAGGAGGAGCGCTCCTTCTCTCGCCGACCCTTCACCCCTGGTACCTGCTCTGGGTCGCCCCCCTCCTCGTGCTCGCGCCCCGGGTCTCATGGAGCTGGCTGACCTGGGCGGCGATGGTCTTCGGCTATCCCATGATGGCGATGAAGCTGGCGGGCGAGGAGCCTCCGGGGTGGCTCGTCTGGGCGGAGTACGCTCCCTTCTACGCGATGCTCGCCGTGGAGTCGGCCCGTCGCCGCCTCTGGGAGGAGGGTGCGGAGGGATGGAGGCGGGTTGCCGGGGCCGGCTGAAGCCTTGTGTTACGATCCCGACGCTCAGGAGACGCGCATGAAGGTCATCGAAGGAATCCTCTCCCGCGCACGAAGCGACCCGAGGCGCATCGTCCTGCCCGAGTCCGAAGACGACCGCGTTCTCGAGGCCGCGGCGCGCTCGGCCGCCGCCGGGGTAGCCCGGGTCATCCTGGTGGGAGAGCCGGCCGACGTCGAGCGCAGGCTCGGCCAGCAGGGTCTCTCGAAGGACGGCCTCCAGGTCCTGAGCCCGGGCGCTCACGCCCGCATCGACGCCTACGCGGATCTCTACCACGAGATCGCGCGGTCGAAGGGGGTGACGCGCGAGGAGGCCCGCCTCGCCGCGCAGGACCCTCTGGTCTTCGCGGCGCTCATGGTCCGCAGCGGGGATGCCGACGGCTTCGTCGCGGGCGCCTCGCACACCACGGCCGAGACAATGCGTGCCGCTCTGCGCGTGATCGGACCGGCGCCGGGCGTCCGCACCGTGTCGTCCTTCTTCGTCATGACGGTGCCGGACGAGAGCCTGGGCGAATCGGGCTCCTTCATCTTCGCGGACTGCGGGCTGGTGGTGGATCCGACCGCGGATGAGCTGGCCGAGATCGCCATCGCGTCGGCGGCGAGCGCGCGGCAGCTCCTGGTCGCCGAGCCCCGGGTGGCTCTCCTCTCCTTCTCGACCCGGGGGAGCGCGGCGCATCCGCGCGCGGACAAGGTGCGCCGGGCGGCCGAGATGGTCCACGAGCGGCGGCCCGACATCCTCGTGGACGGCGAGCTGCAGCTCGACGCCGCCGTGGTTCCCGAGGTGGCCGGTAGGAAGGCCAGGGGCAGCCCCCTCGGGGGGCGGGCCAATGTCCTCGTCTTCCCCGACCTGGACGCCGGCAACATCGGATACAAGCTCGCCGAGAGGCTGGCGAAGGCGGTGGCGCTCGGTCCCATCACCCAGGGCCTCGCGCGGCCGGCGAACGACCTCTCACGCGGCTGCTCCGTGCAGGACATCGTCAGGGTCGTCGCCATCACGACGGTCCAGGCACAGGGCCGTTGAGCGGGAACGCGCGCGGGCGGCTGCCTTGTCCCTGACTATCCGCGAGAAGACCCTCATGGCCGCCGGGCTGATCCTGATCATCCTCATCGCGCCGGCCGCCTATTCGGTCCTGATGCTCAAGAGAATCGCGTCGCTCTCCGCCGTGCTGGCCGGCCCCGACGCGAGCGCGGGCGCCAAGGCGGCGCGGCTCGAGGACCTCTTCGACGGCGTCGCCAAGGCGGCGCTCCTGGGCCAGGTCGATCCCGACTACCTCGGGCGGCTCGAGCAGGGAGTAGGAGAGATCCGGAGCCTCCTCACCGAGCTGGAGAGGGAGTCGGATCCGCCCGTCCCCAGGGTCTGCGGGCGCGCTGCCGCCGCGCTGGAGGAGTTTCACGCGCTCGCGCTGGCGCAGACGACGGACCTCGCTCTCCTGGAGCGCGCCCAGGACGAAGTGCTTCAGTCGTTCAGGCGGATTCGCACGTCGATCCAGCGCCTCTCCGCGCGCCGTACGGCCGAAGCGGAGCGGCTCGCCGAGAGGGCGGCGAGCCTCACCATGGGAGCGACCGTCGTCGGCATGCTCGTGGCCGTCATCCTCTGGCTGTCTCTCGTGCTCGCCCTGAACCGCCCTCTCAGGGATCTCGTGAAGGGGACGGAGCGGATCGCCCGCGGCGAGTTCGGCGAGACGATCCCCGTGAGGGCGGGGGACGAGCTGGGGGCGCTGGCGGGGGCCTTCAACCGCATGTCGGCCGCGCTGGGCGATCTGGAGAGAATGAAGGCCGAGTTCCTCGCGGCCGCCTCTCACGGACTGCGGACTCCGCTCGCCTGCGCGAAGGGGCACCTCTCGAGCCTCCACTCGGGCCGCCAGGGGCCGCTCCCCGCCGCCTCGCTGCGCTCTCTCGAGCGGATCGAGGCGGAGCTGGACCGGGTTTCCCGGTTCGTCGATCAGCTCCTCGACCTGGGCCGCCTCCGCGCCGGCCGCCTCACTCTCTCGATCCGGGGCATACCCACAGTCGCCTTCTTCACGAGCGTCGGACGCTCCTTCGAGGCCCTTGCGGAGGGGAGGCGCATCCGCTACGAGATCGCCGTGCGAGAGCCCATGCCCGAGCGCATCGAAGCGGATCCCGATCGCCTGGGTGAAGCGCTGACGAACCTCCTCGACAACGCCTTCAAGTACACTCCCGAAGGGGGCTCCGTGAGCTTGAGCGTGCTGGGCCGGAACGGCCGGGTGCGCGTGGAAGTGGCCGACTCGGGGCCCGGAATACCCAAGGGAGAAGAGGCTCTCATCTTCGAGCGCTACTACCGCGGGGGCGGCGTGACCGAGCAGGGAGCAGGGCTGGGGCTCGCCATCGCCCGCGGCATCGTCGAGCAGCACGGCGGGTCGATCTGGGCGGAGGGCGGCGGGAAGGCCGGCGCGAGATTCGTCTTCGAGGTTCCCGTGGCGAGGGCGCCGTCGTGAGCCCGCTCCTGCGTGGCGGGATGGCGATTCTCGCGAGCGTGCTTGCCGTGGGGTGTGCCCGCCATCCGGCCGCTCCTGCGACAGCCCCTCCGCCTGCCCCGATCCCGCCTTCCGCGGAGGTCACGGGGCACGCGCCGGAGGGTGACTCCTCGCGCGAGGGAGTCCTTCTCTCCGAGGCGATGGCCGCCCTCGAGCAGGGGCGCCTCCATGAGGCCGCGTCTCGTCTCGAGCAGCTGATCGGGAGCGGGCCTGCGACCGAGGGGCGCGGCACGGCTCTCTACCTTCTGGGCATGCTCCTGGCCAGGCCGGATTACCCGGATCGGGACATCACCCGGGCGCGGGGGTTACTGGAGGGTCTCCTCGAGAGCCACCCGCCCGCCGCGCACGAGACGGGCGCCCGGCTGGTGCTCTCCCTCCTCGATCTCGAAGAGGGCTACGTCCGGCTGATCGCGGATCTGCGGATTCGAGCGGCCGTCGCGGGCGCCGAAGCGGATGACCTGAGAGGCGTCCTCGCCCAGCGAGAGGCGGAGCTGCGACGGATCAAGGACATCCTCCTCGGAAGAGCCGGGGGATCGTGACCTCCTTCAGGCCTCCTCCCTGCCTCCAGGGCGGAAGCTGGCCGGCTGCAGTCCGTGGCGCTTCAGGAGGTCGTAGAACTCGCTGCGGTGCTTCCCGGCTTCCTTGGCCGCGGCCGTCGCATTGCCCAGGTTGCGCCTGAGAATGTCCGTCAGGTAGGTCCGCTCGAACATGCGCCTGGCCTCGTTCAGCGGCAGGGCCTCTGCCGAGGCGTCGCCGCCACCATGAGGGGAAGGTGCGGCCTGGGCGCGGAGACGCCCGTGCATGAGAGAGGCGTCCTCCAGCATGAGGTCCGGCGCTGCGATGCTCTCGCCCGTGGCAAGGATGAGAGCCTGGCGGATCCTGTTCTCCAGCTCGCGCACGTTTCCCGGCCAGGGGTAATCGAGGATCTTCTGCTCGGCGGCGGGGGTGAACCCTTGCATCTCCCTGCCCATCGCGGCGGCCTCGCGCTCGAGCAGGTGGCGGGCCAGGGGCAGCAGGTCGACTCTTCTCTCCCTGAGCGGCGGCAGCCGTATGGGCATCACGTGGATGCGGTAGTAGAGGTCCTCCCGCACCCTCCCCTCGCTCACCTCGCGGGACAGGTCCCTGTTCGTCGCGCAGATGATACGGACATCCACCCGGCGCACGGAGCTGTCGCCGATCCTCTTGACCTCGCCCTCCTGCAGGACGCGCAGGAACTTCACCTGCTGGTCGGGAGGGATCTCGGCCACCTCGTCCAGGAAGAGCGTCCCCCCCTCGGCCTCCTCGAAGAGGCCGCGCCGCGAAGCCGTCGCACCGGTGAAGGCGCCGCGGGTGTGGCCGAAGAGCTCGCTCTCGAAGAGCTCGCGGGGGACGGCGCCGCAGTTCACGGGGATGAAGGGTCCGCTCTGCCGGCCGCTTCGGGCGTGGATGAAGCGCGCGAAGAGCTCCTTGCCTGTGCCCGACTCTCCGAGGAGGACCACAGGGTAATCGGTGGCGGCCACCGCCTCGGCGCGCGCCAGCGCCTCGCGGACCGTCGGATCCTCGGTGAAAATCCGCTCGCGCTCCCGCTGTTCAATGACCTTTCTGAGACGGGTGATCTCGGAGGTGAGACGCTCCCGTTCGAGGGCCCGGGCGATGCGGAGGAGGAGGTCTTTTTCCTTGTGAGGCTTGGGGATGTAGTCGTAGACGCCCTTGCGGATGAGATCGAGGGCGTCCTCGATGGAGCCGTAGGCGGTCAGGACGATGAGCGGCAGGTGCGGCCAGCGCTCGAGGCACTCTTCCACGAGACGTTCGCCCGACATGCCGGGCATGCGGAGATCCGTCAGGACGAGGTGGAATCGCCCTTTCTCGAGAGCTTCCACGGCCTCGCGGCCGTTGGCGACGGCCACCGTCCTGTACTGCTGGCTCGTGAGAAGGTCAGAGAGCAGCTCGCGGAGACTCGGGTCGTCGTCGACGATCAGGATCGAAGAGCCATCTGTGACCACCGGCCGAGTTTAGGGGGCCTCCTGCCGGGGGTCAATCGGAGCCGACTCGGGCTTGCGGCGGATCTGCGAATCCCGGACAGAACTGTCGGCGCGGGCCGACGAGAGTCGGGCCCCCGCGAAGCGCGAAGGCGGAAAGCCCTGGAGAGACACGGCTTCCTCGGCCTCGCCCAGGTGCCGGAGGGTGGCAAGGGACTTGCTACCCTTGGGGCGGCAGAGCTACGCGAGCGAATGTGAGAGCGGCCTTACCCCTCCTGCCAGGCGGCGCCCGCCGGAGTCATGGCGATCGGGCAGCAGCGGGGCGGTCCGACGCTACCGTCGGGTCGGCAGGGGGGGAAAGGGCGCCCTCACGGCTCCGCGGTCCGGACCTGCTTCTCGGCTCTCCTGGTGGGCCCGTAGGCCTCTTCGAGGACCGACTCGCAGGTGTGTCCCTCGGGCTTCTCGGGTCGCGGCTCGAGGAAGCTGACCTCTTCGTGAGTCTCCCGCCAGTCCTTCACGATCCGCGAGGATCCTCGCCGGATCATCGACAGCGCAAGGTCTTCGGCGTGAATCCCCCGGAGCCGGGCCTCCCAGACGAGCGCCCGACACAACTCCCCCTCAACGCACACTCTGATTCGCATGGTGCTGGGGTCACTCCTTCCACAGGTGGTCCAGCATCCACCGCGCCTGAATCTACCCCGCCGGGGCCGGCCCGACAACAGGAATCCGAGACCGAATAAGTCCGCCCCCCGGCAGTGCGGAGGACCGGCCGGGAGCTATCCGATCAGGGCTGCGCGCGGCGGAAGAGGCTGCGGAAGTTCTCGCACACCACGGCAGCCATGTCCGCCGGCTCCACACCCCTCAAGGATGCGAGCGTCTGGAGAACTAGGCGGACGTGAGAGGGCTCGTTCCGGCGGCCCCGGTAGGGGACAGGAGCGAGGTAGGGGGAGTCGGTCTCCACCAGAAGCCGCGACGCCGGGATCTTCCGGGCCACCTCCCTCAAGTCGGCCGCATTGGGGAAGGTGAGGATCCCCGAAAACGAGATGTGGAAGCCCAGGTCGAGACACCGCTGCGCGAACCGGCCGTCACCCGTGAAGCAGTGGATCACGCCCCCGCAGCTCCGTCCCCCCTCGCCTTCGAGGATCGACGCCACGTCCTCCTCGGCCTCCCGGCAGTGCACCACGATGGGAAGCCCCAGCCGCGCCGCAAGCCCGACCTGCCGGGCCAGGACCTCCCGTTGCTTGTCGCGCGGCGACAGGTCGTAGTGATAGTCCAGACCGGCCTCGCCGACGGCCACGACTCTCGGCCTTTCCGCGGCCCTGGTGAGAGCTTCCTCGTGGCCGTCCGTCCAGGTGCGGGCCTCGTGGGGATGAACGCCGACGGCAGCCCACACGGGGGGATCCGAGGCGGACTCCGCGATGGCGAGGTGCGATTCCATGTCCGCGAGGCTCGTGGCGGCGGTGAGGATCCCGGCGAGCCCCGCTGCCGCGGCTCGCTCCAGGACCTCCGGAAGATCTCCGGTGAAGGCGGCCATCGCGAGATGGGCGTGCGAGTCGATGAGGGGCCAGTCGTCTCCGCCCTTCGCGGTGCCGGCCGGATCCGTGGGCGCCATCTTCAGCGGACCGTGGCTCCCGCCGGCACCTCCTGATCGAAGGAAGCGATGATGGGCCGGCCGTCGACGTCCGCGGCGAGGAGCATCCCCTGGGATTCGACGCCCCGCAGCTTCGCAGGTTTCAGGTTGACGACGACGATGACGGTCCGGCCGACCAGCTCCTCCGCAGCGTACCGCAGGGCGATGCCGGCCACGATGGTGCGCTCCTCCGTGCCGATGTTCACCGTGAGCTTCAGGAGCCGGTCGGCCCCCGACACCTTCTCTGCGGCCGTGACCTTGCCTGTGCGGAGATGAACTCTCTGGAAATCCTGGATCGTGATCTGCGCGCTCGCCTCCGCCGGCGGATGCGGCGTGGTGGCAGGAAGAGCTTCAGGAGGGCTGCCCCCTGGAATCGGGGAGCCCGGCGGTGTGGGAGTCGATGTCATGGCATTCTCCTGGAAGTAGGCTTTCTTGTCGATTCGCGGAAAGAGCGCTTCGCCTCGATGTGTCCGGCTGCCGTCGCGCAGGAAGCCCCACCGCTGCCGGGAGGCCCGCCGCCACATGTCTTGACGGGCGCACTCGCCCTCGCCCCCCAGGCGCCTCCAGAGGTCCGCGGCCGCCGAGGGCATGACCGGAGAGAGGGCGATGGCGACGGCCGCCAGCCCTTCGGCGGCCTCCCGGAGGACCCCGCCGAGAAGCTCACGGCGTGCAGGGTCTTTGGCCAGGGCCCAGGGCTCCCACCGTACGATGTAGCGATTGATCCCGCCCACCAGCTCCCAGAGAGTCGCGAGGGCTTCATGGAAGCGGCAGGCCTCGAAAGCCTCTTTCGAGGCTTCGAGATCACGGAGCGCCTGCTCTCTCAGATCGAAGAGAGCGTCGGGGTGGCCCGAGCCCGGCAGGGGCGCCGGCGGGAGGGCATCGCCCCAGGACGAACCGATGAGGGTCAGCAGCCGGCTGGCCAGATTGCCGAGATCGTTGGCCAGGTCCGTGTTGATCCGATCGACCAGCCCCTCCTCGGAGAACTGCGCATCCTGCCCGAAGGCCATCTCGCGGAGCAGGAAATAGCGGAGCGCGTCGGCCCCGAAGGCGTCGATGAGCGGCATGGGGTCCACGACGTTGCCCGACGTCTTGGACATCTTTCCCTCCGCCCTGAGCCACCACCCGTGGCCCCAGATGGTGCGGGGGAGCGGAAGCCCTGCCGACATGAGGAAGGCAGGCCAGTAGACGGCGTGGAAACGGATGATGTCCTTGCCCACGAGATGGATGTCGGCCGGCCAGAACTTCTCGTAGAGCTCCGACCTCCCGGGCTCGCCCAGGGCTGTGATGTAGTTGCACAGCGCGTCGAACCAGACGTAGAAGATGTGCTTCGAGCTGCCGGGGAAGGGAATGCCCCACGTGAAGGACGTGCGGCTGATCGAGAGGTCCCTGAGCCCCATCTCGACGAAGCGCACGACCTCGTTGCGACGGATCTCGGGCTGGATGAAGCCGGGATTCCGCCGGTAGTAGTCGAGCAGGGGCTCCTGGTACTTCGAGAGCCTGAAGAAGTAGGACTCTTCCTGGAGCTTCTCGACCGGGTGGCCGAAGTCCGGGCACTTCCCCTCGACGAGCTGCGCCTCCGGGAAGAAGGCTTCGCACCTCACGCAGTAGTGGCCTTCGTAGGTTCCGAGGTAGACGTCGTCCGTTCGCGCGATCCTCTCGAAGATGGCGAGCACGCCGCGCTTGTGCCTCTCCTCGGTGGTCCGGACGAAGTCGTCGAAGGCGATCCCCATCCGCCTCCAGAGATCCTCGTACCGCGCCACGACCCGATCCGCGAGAGCCTGGGGCGTGAGCCCCTGCGCTCCCGCCGCGCGCTCGATCTTCTGGCCGTGCTCGTCGGTGCCCGTCAGGAAGCGGACCTCGTCTCCGCACATTCTCCGGAAGCGCGAGATGACGTCCGCGATGACGGTCGTGTAGGTGTGGCCGATGTGGGGATGGTCGTTGACGTAGTAGATCGGGGTCGTGACGTAGAAACCTTTTCTGCCGGCGGTCATGTCCGCCTCCGGCGCGGGCGCTTCGACGAGGCGCGGCTTCGTCGTGCCCCGAGGGGACTGACCGGGGGGAGGGTGGCCCTGTAACCCGCGAGGGCCGCGGCCTGGACCTCCTTGAGCGGGACGCCATGGGTCGTTGCAGCGCGGCGGCAGTCCTCGTACTCCGGCTGGGCCTGCACCGGCTTCCCCTCGAACGAGGAGACCTTGACCCGGATCGGGCCGTAGGGTGTGACGACGCGGGCCGTCTCGCGGGCCAGCTCGATACGATCCACGCTCTGGTGGCGCAGGCCGATGGTCGTGCTCTCTCGGAAGAGCACCGCTGCCAGCTCACCGAACCGCGCGGGTGGCGAGATGACCGTGACGAGGATGCCGGGGCGGCTCTTCTTCATCTGGACCGGGGTGTAGAAGACCTCGAGGGCGCCCTGGGCGAAGAGCCGCTCCATGAGGTGGCCGTAGGCCTGGGGGTTCATGTCGTCGATGGTGCACTCCACGACGACCACAGCCTCCCGGGGCGTGGCCGCCGGAAGCGCCTCGCCGAGGATGGCGCGCAGCATGTTCGGGTGATCCTCGTACCTGCGGCTTCCCGCGCCGTACCCCGTGGCCGTGACCGCCATCGGGGGCATGGGACCGAAGGCGTCGGCAAGCGTCGAGACGATGGCCGCCCCCGTGGGCGTCACCAGCTCTCCCTCGACCGGGCCCGACAGGACGGGCACGCCCTCGAGGAGGGCCAGCGTGGCAGGAGGCGGTACCGGGTAGGTCCCGTGCGCCATCCTGACCTTGCCACGGCCCAGGTGCAGGGGCGAGACGTGCAGCTTGCCGCCGGATCCGAGGAGCTGATGGATCGCCATGACCCCGCCCACGATGTCCACGATCGCGTCGACCGCGCCGACCTCGTGGAGGTGGACCTTCTGAACCGGTATCCGGTGGATCCGCGCTTCCGCCTCGATGAGCCGGCGGAAGATCCGTAGCGCAGTCTTCGCGATGACCTCGGGCAGCTCCGCGCCGGCGATGATGGCGTGGATCTCCTTCCAGCCGCGGTGGTGGTGGTCCCCCGTGACCTTCACGTCGAACTTGGTCCCGGAGATCCCCGCACGGACGGTTCGCTTCGCTGAGATCGAATACCCGCGCAGGGGCAGCGCGCCGAGCTGCCGCTTCAGGTCGTCGAGAGGGAGGCCGAGGTCGAGAAGAGCTCCGAGGAGCATGTCTCCGGCGATGCCGGAGAAACAGTCCAGGTAGAGGATCCGCACGCGGCCTCCGGAGGGGGCGGCAAGGGCAAGTTCATGGAGTTTCTGGACTTAGGGGCCGTCAGCGTAGGCCCGCCCCGGAACCGTGTCAAGCCGCTCCGGGTGAACTTCGGGGCGGTGCCGCGCTAGAATCCGCGCCCATGCGAATCGAAGCCTTCGAGAGGGCTGTGGAGGTCACCCGGGGCGGCATCGTGGAGTCGGTGCACGCCGCCGCGATCGCTGTCTGCGATCCGGATGGGCGCCCGCTTCGTTCCCTGGGCGACCCCGACGTCGGAGTCATCGTGCGCTCGGCGGCGAAGCCCTTCCAGGCGGCGGCGGTGCTCGCTGCGGGGGTGGTGGAGAGCTTTGGCCTCACCGAGAGCGAGATCGCCCTCATCGCCGCATCGCACGCGGGAGAGGAGGTTCACTGCGCTACCGCCGCCTCGATTCTCTCGAAGGCAGGGCTGGGCGTGGCGTCCTTGCAGTGCGGGGTTCACACGCCCTTCAGCAGGGAAGCCGCCCTGGCGCTCGCACGCGAGGGACGGCGCCCGGATCCGCTCATGAACAACTGCTCCGGGAAGCACGCCGGCATGCTCGCGGCGGCGCGGGCGGGCGGCCACGCCCTCGAGACCTACCTCGATCCGGAACACCCCGTCCAGAAGGCCATCCTCGAGTCTCTCGCTCGATTCACCGGGAGGCGGACCACCTCGATCGGCCAGGCCCTGGACGGCTGCAGCGCTCCAACTTTCGGACTCTCGCTGCGCGAGCTCGCCACGGCCTTCGCCCGGCTGGTGAGCGCCCCTGGAGGCAACGGGCCGGCCAGCCTCGAGTCCTGCCTCACACGTGTCGCACGGGCCATGCAGGCGCGGCCCGACATGGTCGCGGGGGCCGGCATGCTCGACACCTCGCTGATGCGTGCGACGCCGGGGCTCGTGGCGAAGATCGGAGCCGAGGGGATCCATGCCATGGGCTGGACTTCTCCATCGGGTCCGATCGGGATAGCCTTGAAGGTGATGGATGGCGACGACGGGCGTGCTCGCACCGCCGTCGTCCTCAGGCTCCTGACGATCCTCGGCGCCCTCCCGGATGACCAGGTTCTCCCCGAGGCGCTGCGGCACCACCGACTCGTCCGGAACCATCGACGGCTGGAGGTTGGGGAGGTCCGCGCCGTCTTCTCGCTCCGAGAGGGTGGGTAGAGCACCTCGGGAGTTCCCCGGCCTCGAGCCGAGGCTGGCCGCGGCGTACAGGGACTGTCCAGGGCCTCTACAGTGGCGGAATACGAACCACCCGGGAGGTGTTCCATTGCTCGCGGCCCGGCGGCCGGCCGGCGAGCCCGCGGGACCGGGGGCGCGGGCCATCACGGCGGAGGCGTGGCGGGCGAGCCGCATGGAGTGGCTCCGGCATGAGGAAGAGGGGAGAGAGCAGGCGCGCAGAGTTCGAGGAGACCGCGCTGCCCCACCTCCACGCTCTGCATGGCGTGGCCCTGAAGCTCACCCGTCGTCCCGAGGAGGCCGAGGACCTCGTGCAGGAGACGCTCCTGAGGGCCTACCGCTTCTTCGACCAGTACGAGGCGGGGACCAACATCAAGGCCTGGCTATTCAGGATCATGCGCAACCTGCTCATCAACCGGTACCGCAAGCGCCAGCGAGAGCCCGAGACCGTCGATATCGGCGGCGTCGAGGCGACGCTCGAGGCGCTCATGAAGCGGTCCCGCTCCGGCGAAGCGGGATCTGCCACACCCGAGCAGATCCTCGTCGATGGCTCGGTGGACGAGGAGATCGAGAAGGCCCTCGCGGCTCTGCCCGATGAGTACAGGATGGTCCTGCTCCTCGCGGCGATGGAAGGGCTGTCCTACAGGGAAATCGCGGGAGTGCTGCAGATCCCCATCGGAACGGTGATGTCGCGGCTGCATCGCGCGCGCCGCATGATGCAGTCGAAGCTCGTGGACTACGCGCGGCAGAGGGGGCTCGTCGATCCCGGACCCGGCCGCGGACCGGGCGTCGTGGACATCCAGACCTTCCGAAGCAAAGGCGGGGAATAGGGAAGCGGAGATGACCGAGAGAACGCCCCCCATCGGCTGCGCTGACGTGCGATCCAGCCTGGCGGCCTTCACGGCGGACGAGCTTCCGGTGTCGGAGAGCCGTCGTATCCAGGAGCACCTGGACCGGTGCCCGCCCTGCGAGGGCTTCCACCGCTTCGAGAGCGCCTTCGATGCCGCCCTCGAGCGCACGGTGCGGGGAAAACCGGCTCCTGCTTCTCTCATGGCGGGGATCCACCGGGCGCTCGACGCCGAGGACGCCGGCGGAAGCCTGCCCTCGAGCCGCGTCCTGGCTCGCCCGTGGGCTCGATGGGCCCTGGCGGCCTCCCTGGCCATTGCCGTGCTCGTGCCGGGCGCGATGGCGCTGCGCAGCGGGTTCATCAGGCTGCCCCTCTCCGCTGCCGGAGCGCTCCGTTCGGCTGAGGGCATGCTCGTGTGCGCCGAGTGCGCGCGCCACAGGATCCCGATCGAGCAGCAGCGGGGCTGCCAGGCTCACGGCCACCATTCAGCCTTCAGGACAGATGATGGCAGGATCTGGGAGTTCGTCGACACCGACCGGACTCGACAGCTCATCCTGGACGCCGGGAGGATTGGCGACCGGCTCGAGGTGAAGGGGCTCTTCATCGATGAGATCCACTACGTGGATGTGGGCTCCTACCGCTACACCGACCCGGGCCGCGGGGCCCGCCGGGGCGCCTAGACCGCACGATCCTTGCCGCTCACGGGGGGGAGGCCGTATACTCCAGCGTCAATGGCGGGGTTTCAACACAGAGGCAAGATCTTCCTGATGGCCCTTCTGGCGGGCCTTTTACCGGCTGCCACGCCCGGAAGGACGCAGACTGAGCCCCCGGGAGCCACGCCCCCGGAGGTTGCCGAGGCCCTCCCCGCCCGCCCCAGTGCGGGCTCGCGGGCGCCCACCTTCGAGGCCCCCGACCTGTTTGGCAGCTCCATCAACGTCCCCGGGCTGATCCAGGGAAAGACGGCCCTCGTGGCCTTCTGGGCCTCATGGTGCCAGCCCTGCATCCATGAGATTCCGGTCCTCCGATCCCTCGCCCGGACCTACCGCGAGCGGGGGCTGGTCATCGTGGGAGTGGGAGTCCGGCAGGGGGGAGACACGCCGGACAAGCAGCGCAAGGCGGCGGCGCAGCAGCTGGTGAACTACCAGCTCGTGTTCGATGAGCAGGGGCTCTACCAGTCCACCTATGCCCTGGACGGATTGCCCTACACCGTCCTCGTGGATCCCGACGGGAACATTTCGTGGGAAGGCAATATCCTGCCGGACGACCTCGAGGAGAGGATCAAGACGCACATCATCGACAGCCGGCGCAGAGGGCTCCCCCGGGGATGAGGGAGTCGCCGTCGCCTTGAGGTACCGAAGGCGGGCCGCGCCGAGGCCCAGCTCGAACGGGAAGGACCACCTGCGCGTCCGCCCTCAGCTCGCATTCCTCGTCGGAGCCATCTTCGCCGGCCAGGATCGGCGCGACGTGGAGGACCACCTCGACGAGCTGGCCCGCCTGACCGAATCAGCGGGAGCGCAGGTCGTGGGACGCGGCATCCAGGAGCGCCCGCACCCGGACGCGGCCTTCTTCATCGGGAAGGGGAAAGCGCAGGAAGTGGGATCTCTCGTGCGGGAGCTGGGCGCGGACGTCGTCGTCTTCGACGACGACCTGTCGCCCGCGCAGGCACGGAATCTCGAGGAGGTCATCGAGGCGCGTGTCGTCGATCGCTCCTGGCTGATCCTCGAGATCTTCGCCCGCCGGGCGCGGAGCCGGGAGGCGAAGACTCAGGTCGAGCTGGCCCGGCTGAACTACCTCCTGCCGAGGCTCCGGGGCGGCTGGACCCACCTGTCGAGGCAGGAGGGCGGCATCGGAGTCCGGGGAGGGATCGGCGAGACCCAGATCGAGCTGGATCGGCGCATCATCCGGCGGCGCATCCACAGCCTCAAGGAACACCTGGCCAGGATCGAGGGTGAGCGGAGGCGCCGGCGTGCGGGCCGGAGGGACGCCGTGAGGATCTCCCTGGTGGGCTACACGAATGCCGGGAAGACCACGCTCTTCAATGCGATGACGAGCCGCAGTGCCGTCGCTTCCGACAGCCTTTTCACGACTCTGGATCCGCTCGTCCGGCGCGTCCGTCTGAGAATCGGACGTGACGTCCTCCTCACCGACACGGTCGGATTCATCCGGAAGCTCCCGCACCACCTCGTGGCCTCCTTCAGGAGCACGCTGGAGGAGGCGGCCGACGCCGACCTGCTCCTGCACGTGGTGGACGTCAGCCACGCGGAGTACGAGCAGCAGATGACGACGACCAGCCAGGTGCTGGCTCAGCTCGGGATGGCCGACCGGAACGAGATCCTCGTTTTCAACAAGGCCGACGCCGCCGGCAGCCCGGCCGTGATCGAACGCGCGGTCCGGCTCCATCCCGCGGCGCTGATCGTGTCCGCCGCGACCGGCGAAGGTGTGGAGTCGATTCTCGAGAGAGTGGAGGAGGTCCTCAGGAGCGACATCGTCGAAGAGGAAATCCGGATGCGCGCCTCGGACAGGGAGGGGATCTCAAGGATCTACGCGCTCGCCGACGTCGTCCGTGCCCTCTATCACGACGGATACGTGGACATCCGCTTCCGTACCAGCCGGGCCCGCGCGCGGGCGATTCACGTGCCCTATCCTGCCGAGGGGGCGGGGTAGGAGGCTCGGAACCCGCCCGAGCCATGGCTCGGACGGGCCCTGGGCATCGGCTCCAGGGCCACGGTATATTGACGCTACGGATCGGGCGCCACGCCGCCGGTCCGAAGGTGACAACAGGTGCTCGATTCCAACGTCCTGGTCCTGAACCGGCTCTTCCAGGCCATCCAGGTCACCTCCGTGAAGAAGGCCTTCTGCCTGCTCTACAAGGGGCACGTGAAGGTCGTCGAGCCGGACTACACCACCTACTCCTGGGAGAACTGGTGCGACATCCCCGTGCAGCCCCAGGACGACGTCATCTTCACGCCCCGCACCCGCATCAAGGTGCCGCGTGTGATCCTCCTGCTCCACTACGACGCGCTGCCGCCCCAGGAGGTGCGCTTCACGCGGAAGAACATCTACCTGAGGGACAAGAGCCGCTGCCAGTACTGCGGGCGCCCCGCACCGACGAGGGAGCTGAACCTCGACCACGTGATCCCCATCTCGCGGGGCGGCCGGTCGACCTGGCAGAACGTGGTCTGCTGCTGCCTGCCCTGCAACTCGAGGAAGGGAAACAAGCTCCCATCCGAGGCGGGGATGCGTCTGGTCAAGGAGCCGAAGAAGCCGCGATGGCATCCGCTGGTCAAGCTGTCCTTCGCAAGCGGCCGCTACGAGATCTGGCGGAATTTCCTCGACCTCGCCTACTGGAACGTGGAGCTCGGCGACTGAGGAGGCCCGAACTGGCCCCGCCACGGCTTCCCTGCGGCAGCCCTACTCCCGAGGCCGAACGTCCTCGGATTCCCCCACGGCCACGTCACGCACCGCGGACTGGGGTACGAAAACGACCTCGTTGTTGCTCTCGGGGTCGGCGGGCTTGAGGTAGAAGCCGCGATCCTCCGGGCGGTAGTTCATGGACCTCCCGAGGATCGTCTCGCCGTCGAGAAACGTCACCCGGACCGTCTCCCCGAAGGACGGCGAGCCGGCTACGAACTTCCTCTTCTCGCGGCGGTGCTTGTCTCCGGTGAAGGAGCGCACGAAGAAGACGGCCTTGACCGCGGAGAAGGGGATGAGCCGCTCCTCCCCCTCCATGGTCTCCAGGAGAAGGTGCATCTGGTGATGGAAGAAGAAGCGCGCGTGCCCCTTGAGGAGGGTGCCGTCGAGATAGTGGACGACGATCTTGTGGGGCTGCCTCATGCGGGGCTGGCACCTGTCGCGCGGGCGCGGCGAGGATTGTACCATGGACCGATGGTCATGAAGCTCGGCGGCTTCCCGCCGCCTGGTGGAGCCCGCTGATGGCGGCCCAGTTCGACTACCGGCAGGGCGGATACCAGCTCGCGTTCCCGCCCTTCCCTCCGGTGATCAAGGGACTGGTCATCGCGAACGCGACCGTATTCGTGATGATGACCATCGCGGGCCGGGGTGTCATCGAAGAGTTGATCCACCCGCTCCTCGCCCTCGATCCCCAGAAGGTGCTCAAGGAGTTCTGGCTCTGGCAGCCCCTCACCTACCAGTTCCTCCACCACCACGCCGACATCTGGCACCTCCTCATGAACATGCTGATGCTGTGGTTCTTCGGAGGCGACCTGGCGCAACGGTGGGGGGGCGAGCGCTTCCTGCGCTTCTACCTCATCTGTGGGTATGGGGCCGGCCTGATCGCCTGCGGCGTGAACATGCTGATGGGTGTCGAGACGCTGACCATCGGCGCGTCGGGGGCCATCTTCGGGGTGCTCATGGCCTTCGGGATGATCTACCCGAACCGCACGGTCTTCCTCTTCCTGTTCTTCCCCGTTCCCGCCCGCGTGCTCGTGATGATCTTCGTGTTCATCCAGCTATGGTCTGCGGGAGCCTTCAGGACGGGAGGCGTCGCCTACTTCGCGCACCTCGGGGGGATGGCCGTGGCCTGGATCTACCTCACGGGACGCTGGAACCCGCGATCCCTCCTGGCCGAGGTCCGCTGGCGGCTTCGGAGGAGACGTTTCAGAGCCGTCCAGGATCCATCCCGCTCGCGCGACGACGACCGCTACAACTACCACTGACAGGGGAATCGCGATTCGTCGTCGACCTCGCGGCCGGAGAGCTACTGCGGCTGGCGCAGCGCGATGATCCGGCTGACGTCGAACTTGCAGAGGAAGTCGCGCAGGAAGGGCAGGTTGGGGTGAAGCTCCTGGAGCTTGTAGAAGTAGCGGTCGCGGCGTGCGTCATCACCCTTCAGGTGGTTGATCTCGCCGAGGATGTAGTAGCAATTCCGCACGATCTCACCGCAGTCCAGCTCTTCGGCGAGCTTGAGCGCCTTCTCCCCGTGGCTCTCGGCCTCGGCCAGCTTCCTCATCTGCATCAGGCCGAAGGCCAGGTCGTGCTCGCACTCGCACACCCCCCGGCGGTTGCCGACCTTCCGCGCGAACTTCGCGGCCAGGCGAATCTCCGCGATTCCTTCCTCGTAGCGGCCCAGGAGGAGCAGGCAGTAGCCGATGTTGTCCCTGAGGATTCCGATCGCGAACCGGTTGAGAGCTTTCTCCTTGAGGCGCACGGCCAGGGCCTTGCGGTACTCCTTGAGGGCGGCGCCGAGCCTGCTCTGAACCAGGTGGAGGTTCCCGTGCAGGTTGTGGCATCGAGCGATCCAGTTCTGGTTCTTGATCGCGCGGGCCTTCTCGACGGCCAGGCGTGCGTAAAAGAGCGCCCGCTGGTGCTTCCCCTGGCGCCGCAGGCTGATGGACAGGTTGTAGGCGGCGCCGCAGATCGTCTCGTCGTCGCTGTTGCGGAGGATGATCTCCCGCAGGCCCCGGGCGGCGCGAGCGCACTCGCCCATCTCGAGCAGGACCATGCTCTTGTTGGCGACGGCCTTGTCGGCCAGTCCGCGGGCTCTGCCGGCGATCCGTCGCGCGGACTCGAAAGTCGCGAGCGCCTCGTGGAACTCGCTCTTCTTGACCTGTGCGTATCCCGCGCGCATCAACTCCCAGAAGCGCGCGCGCCGTTCCTCATTCATCGTCGCGGTCCCCTTACCGCTTGATGTCACGCCTCACCTTGCGCCGTTGCTGGTCTGTGAAGCGCACGAACTCCCGTACCTGCTGCTTGGCCGCCGGACTGAGTGCCCTGTAGGCATCGACCAGCCTCTGTTCCTCGACGGAGAGCCCCCCCGAGGCGCTCTCGTCGAAGAAATCGGCCACCCCCATTTCGAAGACCTTCAGGATCTTGAAGAGCGTTTCGAGACTGACCCGGTACTCGCCGCTCTCCATCCGGCAGAGGTCGGACTGCTGGATTCCGATCCGCCCTGCGAGCTCGGCCTGGGTCAAGGCCTTGTCCTTCCGCAACTGGCGGATGCGCCGGCCCACGAGCGCGATTTGTTGTTTACGTACCATCGTTCTGGTTCGTATTCTCTCGTTTTCTCGGCCTTCCGGAGGCCGAATCGTCACTATGCTGAATCAGCAATTCCTCACTTGACAGGGTTGCCGCACAAACATAGTATGCCCACTGCCCTTCCGAAGCCACAACCGATGCCGGAACGGGGGAGAGAAACAAACGGTGTCGGTGGCCGCGTTCGGGCTCTAAGCATCGCGGTTGTGGCAAGGGCATTTCCTGGGGGGGAGATGCCGGTGAGTCGTTGCTCACCACCGTTCGTCGCAGCCAAGGCTGTTCTGGCCACTGCTGTCCCCCCGCGTCCGCCTGAGAGTACGCTGATCCGTAACTTCTGTCAAGGCGGAATCTTCACGAATTCTCCGCTCGAACGCCTCGCGGCTGTCGCTCCTCCACAGCCAGATCCGACCACCGAAGCCGGCCTCTCGCGACGCAACCCACTGTGGAGCGGACGCAACCCAGCTCTGGATTCCCAACCCTGCTCTGAATCCCCATTGACGAGGATTCCCGGATGAGCCGACGGGTCGAGAAAGATTCTTCCCTCGCCCGCTACCTGTCTGAGATTGGCGACTATTCGATCCTGACGAAGGAACAGGAGATGGAGATTGCCCGGCGAGCTCGAGCGCGGGGCAAGCCGGAGCAGCTCAACCGCCTGGTCGAGTCGAACCTCTCCTTCGTCGTCAAGATCGCCAACGAGTACCGGAACCTGGGTCTTCCCTTCGAGGATCTGCTCAACGAAGGCAACATCGGCCTCATCGAGGCCTCCCAGCGCTACGACCACACGAAGGGAACCAAGTTCATCACCTACGCCATCTGGTGGATTCGCAAGTCGATCCTCAAGGCCCTCTCCGAGCAGTCGTCGATCGTCCGGGTGCCCAACTACCAGCTCAAGAAGGTCCGCAAAGTCCGGGATACCGAGCAGAACCTCGCCCGGACGCTGGGCCGCAAGCCGGACAAGGCCGAGCTCTCGAAGGAGCTCGACTCCACCGTCTCCAAGATCGACGAGATCCTCCAGATCAAGCTCCGGGAGGTCTCCATCGACGAGAAGGTGGGCCGCGAGAAGGACATCCCGCTCTCGGACTACCTCGTTGACGACCAGAGCGTCAACCCTGAAGACGAGCTCCTGAAGCACGAAAGCGAGGATCTCGTTCGCACCGCCCTCGGATCCCTCACGCCCCAGGAGCACAGGGTCATCATCAACCGGTTCGGGCTGGCAGGCGGTCGTTCGTTCACTCTCAAGGAGATCGGCCAGTCCATGGGCCTCAGCCGCGAGCGGATACGGCAGATCGAGGCGCAGGCGAAGAAGAAGCTGCGGCGGGTCTTCGCCATACACCAGCTCCCACGGTCGCCCCTGAAAGGACCGCTGCCGGCAAGGTGGGTGGAGACCCTCCGGGCGGCCGCCCGGCCCAAGGTGGCGCTTTGTGGGCGGCTGTCTCGCTCCTCCGGCGGAGGAGCCGGCGCTGCTCAGCCGGTTGTTGAGGGCTCCAATGGCGCCGGCCGCGGCACCAGCCCGCTCCGGGGAGCGTTGCGGCCGTTATGGAGCATGACTCCTCTCGTCTGATCTCCACGCGCCGCAATGGGTCGGTGCGTTCGTTGACACCCTCGAGACGCGGGGCGTAGTATCTGCGCCCATGCCCCGCACAAAGCCCCCGGGCAGTGTGGACGAGATCCTCGCGCGGCTCGCCGCCGCCATCTCGAGGAAGGACTCGCCCGAAGAGGCGATCCAGTCGTGGTCGCTCGCCCTGGGGACAGCTCTCCCCGGGCTCAGAGTCTGGGTGCTTCGCCGCGACGCGGGGGGCGCCTCACCTGCCGCGGTGTGGATCCCGACGGCAGCACCGCCGCCCTTTCCCGACGAAATAACGCTCAAGCCCGGATCGATCGCCGCCACGTCCCTCTCCGGAGGAGAGCCGGGCTGGTACCGGCCCGGGCAGGACGGCAAGGAGGCGGAGCCCCGAGCACCCGAGGGCTCCTACCTGAAGCGCCGGGGAGGAACCTGGCTCTTCCTGCCCGTGCCCGCGGGAAGCCCGGCCGGCCTCGTGGTCCTGAACCACCCGGACAGGGAATCCCTCGAAGGAGCCCTGGAGGTGATTGGCCGCGCCGCGAGGCTCGCGCAGCCCCACCTCGGGCTCATGGCGGCGAGGCGTGAGGTCGACAGGAGAATCGAGGAGCGCACCGCGGAGCTGGCGCTTTTCTACGAGACGATGCGAGCGCTGGCCTTCGCGAAGTCCGAGACGGACATCGCCACTCTCCTCGGGCACATCCTCGGACCGGCTCTCGGAATCCAGATGCTCGGCCTGCTCGTCCTCAAGCCCCCGCGCGCCGAGCTCCACGTCGAGGTGATGGGGCCGACAGGCCCGTCGGCCTTGCGGTCCTTCCGTCGCGCGGTAGTGAGCCAGGCGGCCGCGATGCTGGAGGTTCCTGCTCCCTCGGTGAGGGTCCGCGTGAACCGCCCGGTGCGCCTCGTCGCCAGCGCCTCGGCGCAGGGGGCGGACCTCCATGTCCCGCTCATCGTCCACGAGAGCCGCCTCGGTCTGCTCTCGGTTCGCACCGCCGGGCCCTCCGTGGACGAGATGAGAGCGAGGCTCTTCTTCACGGTCGCGAGCCAGGCTGCCCTCACGCTGGAGCGCGTCCGGACCACGCAGGAGGCGAGCCTTCTCACGGTCAGGTCGGTGCTGAACTCCATGCGGGAAGGCGTCATCCTCGTGAACCGCAGCCTGGGGGTCGTCATGGCGAACCCGGCGGCTGAGAGCCTCTCCCCGGCGCTCATGGGGGGACCCCTGCCCTCACGGCTGCGGCGCCTGGGAGAGGTGGCGCTCGCGCCTCTCATCGAATCGATGGCAGCGGGGGAGGAGGCGCCGCCTCCCGTCGAGGTCTACGCGCGCGAATCCGATCGCGTCTTCCACCTGACCGTGTCGCCGGCCACCGGGCTGAAAGGGCTCTTCGAGGGAGCCATCCTCGTCCTCAGCGACGTGACCGAGGAGAAGAAGATCCAGGAACAGCTCATGCAGACGGAGAAGCTCTCGTCGCTGGGCGAGATGATCTCCGGCGTCGCGCACGAGCTGAACAACCCCCTGGCCTCGATCATGGGAAACGCGCAGCTCCTGGAGCAGCGGGATGGCATCGCCGACGACGTCCGGAAGAAGGTCGCCACCATCAGCAGCGAAGCGGATCGGTGCCACCGGATCATGCAGAACCTCCTCCGCTTTGCCCGGAAGCAGGCGCCGGAGCGCCGCCCGGTCGATCTCAACAGCGTCGTGGGCTCGGTCGTGCAGCTGCTCGGCTACCAGCTCCAGGCCGACAACATCGCCCTGGACGTGGACCTCGACAGAGGGATGAGGACCGTGATGGGGGACTACCACACCCTCCAGCAGGTCTTCGTCAACCTCGTCACGAACGCCCATCACGCGATGAAGGAGAAGGGGGGGAGAGGCGTGCTGCGCATCGTGACGCGGTGTGACGGCCTCACCTGCAGCGCCGAGGTCTCGGACACGGGCCCGGGGATTCGTCCCGAGCACCTCAAGAGGGTCTTCGATCCCTTCTTCACGACGAAGGAAGCGGGTCGGGGAACGGGCCTCGGGCTGAGCCTGGCCTACGGAACGATCAAGGAGCACCAGGGGACGATCACGGCCCGGAGCAGGGTCGGGAGCGGATCGACCTTCAGCGTCGAGATCCCGGTGGCCTCGAGCTCCGCCGGCCAGCGCCAGGAGCCTCGCGCGACCGAGGGGGCCGTCGCCCCGGCCGGGGCGCTGATGGCTCACGGCAGGCGGATCCTCGTCGTCGAGGACGAGGCGAGCCTCTCCGAGATGATCTGCGAGGCGCTGGCTGCCGAGGGGCACCAGGTCGACCGCGCGGCCGACGGCCTTGCGGCTCGCGAGCTTCTCGGCAGGGGCTCCTACGACCTGATCATTAGTGATCTAAAAATGCCCAACATGGACGGGCGAGAGCTGTACGATTCCGTCTTCCGAGTCAACCCGGACCTGGCTCGGCGCATCGTCTTCTCGACGGGCGACACGGTCTCGGCCGACACCCAGGACTTCTTCAGACGCACCGGAAACCCCTTCATCAGCAAGCCCTTCAGCCTCCCGGAGCTCTACGCGGCCGTGAACACGGCTCTCCGCGAGTCCTGACGCGGCGCGTAGCGCGCTTCGAGAGCTCCGCCCTCCTCGGTCGCTCGCCCCCCCTGTGCTATGCTGCGCGGCACGCAGCGTAAGTATCGCTATCTTCTTGAACTTAGAGGCGAGGGGCAGGCCTTGAAGCTCTTCCGTTCGATGGTGGACTACCTCTCGGCGAGGATCATCTCGCAACTGGTTCACGAAGGGGTCATCGAGGTGGATGACCGCAAGCTGGCGGTCGCAAAGCTCGCGGGCACCTTTACCGAGGACTTGATGGTCGAGGACCGCCTCAACGAGGAGGTCCGCGAGATCATGAACCGGTACGCCGATGAGATGACCAGGACCGGCGTCCAGTACCACGAGATGTTCAAGAAGATCAAAGGGGAGCTCGTGAGGCAGCGGAGGCTCATCCTTTGAAGCTCAGCCACGAGAAGATCGTCCATCTCTCCCATGTCCTGGTGAAGTCCCTCGAGGAGATGCCCGGTGTGCGGCTCGCCAAGGACAGCAACGACGTGCGGCTGGACATCGTCCGCATGCTCAAAAACGAGCTCCGCCTCGACACGGAGATCGATGCCCGCGTGCGCAACATGATCTCCAAGCAGAAGCGGGACATCCCCGAGGGAAGCGAGGAGTACGACATCCTCTTCCGGAAGTACTACGAGGCCGAGGTCGGCAAGCTCCGCGACGTGAAGGACTGACCCCCTCCCCTGTTTCGGGGGCCGTCCCCGAGGATCCCGCCGGCGGGACGGCGCCCGGGAAGGCGCCCCTCTCCCTATGAGACATGTCATCGCGGGAACGGCGGGCCACATCGATCACGGCAAGACGCGGCTGGTCCTCGCCCTGACCGGGGTGGACTGCGACCGGCTCAGCGAGGAGAAGGCGCGGGGCATCACGATCGACATCGGCTTCGCCCCCCTCAGGCTCGCCGACGACCTCCACGTCGGATTCGTGGACGTTCCAGGCCACGAGCGCTTTCTCAAGAACATGCTCGCCGGAGCGTCGGGGATCGACATGGTCGTCCTCGTCGTCGCCGCTGATGAGTCGGTCAAGCCCCAGACGCGTGAGCACCTCGACGTCTGCCGGCTCCTCGGAGTGCGGACCGGGCTCGTCGCGCTCACCAAGGCCGACCTCGCCGACGAGGAGATGCGGGAGCTCGTGACCCTCGAAGTGAAAGAGCTCGTGAAGGGGTCCTTCCTGGAAGCGTCGCCCGTCGTGCCCGTCAGCGCCGTCACCGGGGAGGGACTCGGGGAGCTCCGACAGACCCTGGAAGCAGCTGCGCGGGAGGTCCGGCCTCGATCCTCCACGGCCTTCTTCCGGCTTCCCGTCGACCGGGCCTTCTCGATGCGGGGATTCGGGACGGTTGTGACCGGCACGCTCGCCTCAGGGTCGATCCGCGAAGGAGATCCCGTCGAGATTCTCCCCTCGGGGCGCCAGGCGCGCGTCCGCGGCCTCCAGGTGCACGGCGAGAGCCGGAAGGAGGCTCTTGCCGGGCAGCGCACGGCGGTGAATCTCCAGGGAATCGAGGTGGCGGAGGTCGGACGCGGCGTCGTTCTCGCGCCCCCCGGGGCCATGCACCCCTCCTCACTGCTGGACGTCCGAGTCCAGATCCTCGGCACGGCAAGGGGGCCGCTCAAGGATCTCTCGCGGGTGCGCTTTCACCAGGGAACCTCTGAGGTCCTCGCGCGCGTCAAGCTCCTGCAAGAGGGGCCGATCCAGCCGGGCCAGGAGGGCTTCGCCCAGCTCAGGTTGGAGCGTCCCGGAGCGACCCTGCCGGGGGATCGCTTCGTCCTGAGGCTCTACTCCCCCATGCTCACCGTCGGCGGGGGCGTCGTCCTGGACGCCCACCCTTCCAAGCATCGCGGGCGCTCTTCCCTGGAGGGAGAGCGGCTGGGCCATCTCGGCGACGGCGACCCCGAGGCCCTGCTCCTCGACCTGCTCGATCGCACACCCGGCGGGCTGCCGAGGGCAGAAGTCCAGAGGCGTACGGGCGTCGCCGCGGGCGAGGCGGATCGGCTCTCCGGAGCCCTCTCCGAGTCGGGAAGGGCGGTCGCCGTGGGGGGGCGGGACGGCTACCTCCTCGCCGCCGCTCATCACGAGCGGCTCCGCGCCGAGGCGCAGGAGATCCTCCGGAAATACCACCAGGAGCATCCCCTTGCTCTCGGCATGCCTCGCGAGGAGCTTCTCCAGCGGCTTCTGCCCGCCGGGGAGGCTGCGGTGGGGCGATTCATCCTGGAGCGCTTGGCCGGCGAGGGGAGGATCCGGCTGGAGAAGGAAGTCGCCGCTGCGGCCTCCCACGTGGTGGCCCTCGGCCCCGAGGAACAGCGGATCAGCGCCCAGCTCGAGAGCCACTTCGAAGGCTCGGGGCTGAATCCCGCCACCCTGGAGGAGGTCGTCCGGGAGCTCGGTCTCGATCCACTGAAGGCCCACAGGATCTATCATCTATTGCTGTCTCGCGGAAGCCTGGTCCGGATCAAGGACGGCAGGGTCTTCCACGCCGGCGCCATCGAGCGCCTGAAGGCGCTTCTCTGGGAGCTCCGTGAGCGCCAGCCGGTGATCGACGTGGCGGCCTTCAAGGAGCTGACCGGAACCACGCGCAAGAACGCCATCCCGCTCCTCGAGCACATGGATGCGGAGCGGGTGACGCGGAGGCGGCAGAACGACAGGGAGATACTCCCGCGCCCCGGGGCCCGGTCCTGAGGCGGGGATTCACTGGTTCGAAGGAGAAACAATGGGAAGGATTGGCTGGCAGGAACTCCTGTTCCTGGGGATGATCATCATGCTCCTGTTCGGCGCCACGAAGCTTCCGGCCATCGGACGCGGCCTGGGTGAAGGGATCCGGGAGTTCAAGAAGTCGATCAAGGGCGAGGACTCCGAGCCATCCTCGGACTCCTCGAAGACCGAGGCGAAGAGACCCTGAGCGTCGCTCCCCTCCGTGCCCTCCACTCCCGCCCTGGACGAAGCGGCCCTCGGCCGGAGAGCCGTGGCGCAGCTCCGCGGAGAGATCGGCCGGATCGATCCGGCCGCCCGTAGCGCCTATGTCCGCGCATTCCAGAAGGAGTTCGGCCGCGTCGAGGCCGAGTCCACCTTCGACGACCTGATCATCGCCTGTTACAAGGCGGATCTCGTCTACATCGGAGACTTCCACGCACTGCCGCGCAGCCAGGTGTTCGCCTGCCGGCTCCTGCATGAGATCTCGGCGCGCTCCCGACGCACCATCCTGGCCGTGGAGATGGTCCACGGGCGACACCAGCACGTGCTGGACCGGTGGATGGAGGGCCGGATCGGGCAGGACGAATTCCTGAGGCGGATCAGGTACGACCTCGAGTGGGGCTATTCCTGGCCCGCCTTCTCAGCGCTCTTCGAGGTCGCGCGGGAGAAGCGGATTCCCGTCTACGGAATCGACAGCGCCCCGCGCAACGGGATCCGCCGGATCCGGCAGCGCGATCGACACATGGCCTCGAGGATCGCGGGGCTCTTCGCCGAGAGGCCAGACGCCAAGATCGTTGTTCTCGTGGGCGAGTCCCACCTCGCTACGGCCCATCTCCCCTCTGCGGTCCGCGATGCTCTCGCCCGCCGAAACGAGGAGCGCCGCGCGGTGCGGGTCTTCCAGAACCTGGAGGAACCCTACTGGGAGCTTGTCTCCTCGGGACGCGGACAGGTCGATACGATCCTGGTGGGCAAGGCCGTCCACTGCGTCTTCAACGCTACGCCGCGCGAGAAGCTCGAGGCCTGGCGCCAGACGATCGAGCGCTGGGATCGGGATCAGCCCGGTGACGAGGAGATGGATCTCACCCCGACGATCTACGGGATGATCGACTCGATCCTGAAGTTCCTCGGGGTCAGCAAGTACCGCCGCTCCGTGCGGCTCGACGGCACGCGCCGCGCGGCCCTCGTGGACACCTACCCCGAGATCTACTCCTCCGTGGACGGCGCGGATTTCGGGAAGATGCTGGAGGCGCAGCAGGTCCCCTCGTCCGAGATCGAGGAAGTGCGCTTCCACATGCGGCGCAACGGATCGTGCTACGTGCCCAGAGTGAACGCGATCTACATCGGGGACTTCAGCCTCGTGCACGGGGGCGAGGAAGCTTCCCACTGGGTGAACTACGCCCTGCGCGGCGACCTCCTGAAATCCCCGGCCACCGGCTCGAACGCCGACCTGTTCTACACGGCTGTCATCGAGGAGGCTCTTGGGTTTTTCGGCTCGAAGCTCATCGACCCGACCCGGAACCACTTCTTCGAGACCACCTTCTACCGGTACTACCGAAAGGCCCCCGAGGAGGTCGAGCGCGAGACCGGCTTCGCCTACAAGGAGTTCAGGCGGATCATCGACTTCATCCTCCTCCACAAGAAGTTCGAGAGGGCCTACGGGACGTGGGACGAGATTCCCCCTGCGATCCTCGAGGGGATCCGCACGACCGATCCGCGGCTCTTCAGCATCCTCACGCACGAGCTGGGCTACTTCCTCGGCCAGCAGATCTACGACGGCTTCCATTCCGGCCTGATCTCGCGGGAGAATCTCAGGGCGCTCTACTCGAGGAGGCACGAAGCGCGCGCGGCATCGTTCCGGGAGTACCTGGATCTGAGCGAGAAGCTGCCTGGGGGATTCGAGCCGGAGGGGGCTTGAAGCCCGGGGCCTGGAGCCGCGCCCCGGGCTTCCTTCCACCCGCGCTGGAAGAGGTTGGGGGTGCCTCCCTCTCCCACTTAAGCGACGAAAAGACGTGGCCCTTCGCGTCGCCCGTGCGGGGTCGCGGCGGTCGTTGTTCCCGGGATACCGCCGCTGATCCAAGACTCCGGGTCCGGCCCCTTTCGGGCTCCACGCCAGACCCTGACGGGTCAGCGGTGGAGCACGACGGGTGCCAGCCGTCCTGTAGCGACCTTCCGAAAGTCATTGCGGGACAAGGCTTTTCGAAGGATTCAGCGGTGCCCTGTGCGAGAGGGAACCTCCCGTCTCAAGGTGAGAGAGCCGACCCCATGGTGGGACGAGCATCGTGGTATGCCCTGCCTGGCAGGCAGTTTCCGGTGGCGCTCCGGGTTCAAGCGTCCGACGAAGCCGCTCCGTGTCCCAGAATGAGCCTGGGATGAGGCTCGGGTCGGATCAGGGGGAGCCTTGTCCGGGAGGAGGTGTAGAAGGAGAGCCCGGCCGCTTCCCCTTTCGCATGAGCCCCCCGACGATGAGGGCGATCCCCACCACGATGGGAAAGAGCGGCCACATGTCACCCATGTCGGGGATGTAGCCGAGGTTCGAGAGCAGGAAGATCACGCCCACGCCGAGGACGATCAGGCCTCCCTGGACCTGGCCATGACTTGCATTGTCCATCGAAGGATCCTCCTGCCGGCCCGACGGCCGGGTTAGAATGGCCGCTCCCTGTGCGGAGCCGAGGATTCCATCCCCGCGCGTTTCGCGCAAGCGGCCCGGGCGGATGACGCACGAGCGCCGCGGAAGCCACGACTGCTCCGCAGCCTCCGCGTGGAGGTTCACCCTTTGCCCATGGTGCAGATGCGCGCGGCCCCGCGCCCAGCCCCGCTCTCCGTCCGCCCTCTGGCTCTTCTCACCGCCTGCGCGCTCGGGCTCCTCTTCGTGGCTCAGGCCGAGGCCGCCGGGGGGAAGGAAACGCAGGCGCGGGATGACGGAAGGAAACCCTCCCCCGAAGCGCCCCTGACGATCGAGGAGAGGACCCGGGAGATGGAGCAGCGCTCCGGCCTGCTCGATCTCTTCATCGACCGTCGCGCGGGAGCGGTCTGGCTCGTCCTCCCTCCGGGTGTCTCGAGCGCCGATGGCGTGCAGCTCATCTATGGCGACGGGCTCCGGCGTGGCCTCGGCTCCAACCCCGTCGGCCTCGACAGGAGCCGGACGGGCCGCTCGCGCCACGTGGCCTTCCGGCGCGTCGGTGCACGAGTCCTTCTCGAGGAGCTCAACACCGGCTATCGCGCGCTGACCGAGAGTGCCGCCGAGCGCCGTGCCGTGAGGGACTCCTTCGCGAGCAGCGTGCTCTGGGGGGGCGCCATCGAGCGGGAGGAGCGGGACGGAAGGGTCCTGGTGGACCTCACCTCCTTCCTGGCCGGAGACGTCCACGGCATCGCCAGGGAGCTCGAAGCTGCCGGGCAGGGCACCTTCACGCTCGACGCAGGGCGGAGCGCGGTGGACCTCGACGAGGTCCTCGTCTTCCCCGACAACGTCGAGGTGGATGCGATGCTGACCTTCACGGGCACGAAGCCCGGCCCCTTCGTGCAGGAGACGGCGCCCGACCCCTTCGCCGTCACGCTGACGCACCACCATACCTTCGTCCGCCTGCCCGATCCGGCCTACCACCCCCGCCGCTTCGATCCCCGCGCCGGCTCCTTCGCGATCTCCTTCCTCGACTACGCCGCCCCCCTCGACGAGCCCATCGGCAAGCAGTGGATCGTCCGCCACCGCCTGGAGAAGACCGACCCGGGCGCCGCCCGCTCGCGAGTGAAAAAGCCGATCGTCTACTACGTGGATTCCGGCGTTCCCGAGCCGGTCCGATCGGCTCTCGTCGAGGGGGCCCGGTGGTGGGCGAGGGCCTTCGAGGAGGCGGGCTTCATCGACGCCTTCCGCGTCGAGATCCTCCCCGAGGGCGTGCACCCGCTGGACGCCCGCTACAACGTCATCCACTGGGTGCATCGCTCGACGAGGGGCTGGTCGTACGGAAGCGGGATGGTGGATCCACGGACCGGGGAGATGATGACCGCGAACGTCCGGCTCGGGTCGCTCCGCGTGAGGCACGATCGCCTGCTCTTCGAGGGGCTCGCAGGCACTTCGGCCACGGGGAGCGGCACGCCCGACGATCCCGTCGAGCTCGCGCTCGCGCGCATCCGTCAGCTCTCGGCGCACGAGGTGGGCCACACGCTGGGGCTGGCCCACAACTTCGCCGCGAGCAGCTACGGGCGCGCCTCCGTGATGGACTACCCGGCTCCCCTCGTGACCGCGCGCGCGGACGGCACGCTGGATTTCTCGCGGGCCTACGCCACGGGAGTGGGGGAGTGGGACATCCACGCCATCCGCTTCGCCTACGCCGATCCGCCGCCGGGGGTTCGTGAGGAGGAGTTCCTGGAAGGTGTCGTGGAGGATGGGATCAGCCGGGGCCTCCTCTTTCTCACCGACGAGGACGCCAGGCCCGCCGGTGCCGCACACCCTGCGGCGAACCTGTGGGACAACGGATCGGATCCCGTCGAGGAGCTGAAGAGCACTCTGGAAGTCCGCCGGATCGCGCTGAGTCGCTTCGGGGAGGATCGCGTCGTCGAGGGGACTCCGCTCTCGCTGCTCCAGGAAGTCTTCGTTCCCGTCTACTTCCACCATCGTTACCAGCTCGACGCGGCCGCGAAGCTCCTCGGCGGGCTGGAGTACGGCTACTCGGTGCGCGGCGACCCGGCCCCCGGCGCCAGGATGATCGCGGCCGATCGGCAGGAGGCCGCCCTCGAGGTCATCACGCACCTGCTGGATCCCGAGAGCCTCGACATCCCGGAGAGTGTCATCGAAGTCCTCCTGCCGCGCCCCTTCGGCCATGCGGGCGGCCCCGAGCTGACCGCGAGCCGCACGGCGCCCGCCTTCGATGCTGTTGACGCTCACCAAGAACTGATCATTTCTGGATCATCATCGATCTTGTAGTTG
>CAZMRF010000050.1:30141-38758 GCA_964568735.1 uncultured Acidobacteriota bacterium | reverse complement strand
GCCAAGCTCATGACCGCGGCTTAACAGACGTGTCCACGAAACTGGGGGAAGCCCATCCCCGCCTCCATAAGCGACAGGTAGGCTTGTGTTATTCCGAGCCTCCTCGCGAGGCGAGCCTGTGTCCACCCTTCCCGCCGTCGTGCATCTCTGAGGTCTGAACCTGTCACTGCGGGATGGAGTATAACAGGTATCGTTATATTTTCATGACATGGTGCACTGAACCCTGGGAGCGCGAGGTGACCATCCGGGCGCTGGATGGAATCTGAGGGAGAGGCTCGATGGCATCACATGCGCGTGGAGTTCCGCGCGGACGCTCCCGAGCGGTTATGGGGGCGCCGGCAACATGGCCCAGTTCCACTCCGTTGCACCTGCTGCCTCGTGGGGATGGGCGGGGCGCGCCATGTCTGTTCGAGAAGGACGAGTCGGCTGCCGTGCCGCGCTACCGGGGCTGCTCCAGGGGAGGCTCTCCTATCTTAAGGAGTACGCGAGGAGAATGGAATCGTAGAGGCGGGGTGTGCCAACTGCCCCAGGGCCAGCAGAGGGTGCGTGAATTGGATTCTGCCAGATCATCCACTCGATGGTTTCCTGTAGTGCACCACCTTGTAGTCTTCGGGTATTGCGGCCAGAAACGGCGATGGCTTCAGGCCAAAGGAGCCACCACGATAGGTGAATTTCGCTGAGCGCTTTCGCACATGGACCAAGTGAAGCTCTTCCTTCGCCCTCGTCATGGACACGAAAAGGAGACGGCTGGATTCGGCAAGATTCTCATCAGTGCAACCTTCCCTCGGAAACACTCCCTCGTCGAGCCCTAGAACGAAGACAACATCCGCCTCAAGTCCTTTGGCGGCCTGCATCGTCATAACCCGCGCTGAGGCCGCAGAACCGAGGCTCGCGTCCCTGAGATCCTCAAGGTAGGAACTTATCTCCCCCAGCAAAGCGTCGGTGCTCGACCAGGGCCGGAAGGCTTCGGCGACGAGTGCTAGAAACTTGTGTGGCTCTGATGAAACTGCATCCTGCGTCTTGGAAAGTGCTATGGCCAGATCGCGGAGGATTCCTGGCTTACTCTTCGATTCGGCGATGAGCGCGTCATAAAGCGATATCTGCTTCTCGATCACCTTGCTCCATAAGCCGGCGATCGATCTCAGCACATGCTGCCTCTCCGCTTTCCTGTCCGCACGACGCGCACGCTCTGAAGGCACGTTCATGGCCCCTGCATCAATCAAGCGCTGGATGCAGAACCGGAGTTTCAGGCTGTCTTCAGGGAATCGGGCCCAGGCTCCTACTTCACCGATGGCGGAGAAACCACCATCCTCCGAGACGGAAGGCGAGCTGTAAGAGATCCGTCTTCTCCTGAGCGCTCTCTTCAAGAGTTCTGTAAAGCCACGGTGGGGAACGAGGATTAGGACATCGCGGGCAGGGAGCGTTTCGGCAGCAACCCTTGCGACGAGGTTCGCCTCCCACTCCTCACTCGGCAGGTCATGAACCACGATCTTGGTATTTCGTGATGCAAGGAAGGCAGGGTCGGGTTTGACGAGGCGACCTGGGCTGAATTCCTCGACGATGGCGAGTGCACCACGGAGAATAGCTTCCGGACACCTCCTGCACAGTGCGACTCGTTCGACCTGTGCGCTGAGGAAATGACTCTCGAAGCCACGGATGTACTCAGGGGATCCTCCCCTGAATGAGTAGATGCTCTGGTCATCGTCGCCGACGACGAGGAGCCCATTTGTGTTCTGCTCGCTCAGCAAGCGGATCATGTCGAACTGTGGGCGGTTTATGTCTTGGTACTCGTCAACCAGGAGGTATGTCGCACGACGCTGATAGGTTCGCCGAACTTGATCGCGCTGCCGCAGAATATCGCAGGCCATCACGATTTGGTCGTCATAGTCAATCGCATTGCACGCACGAAGAATGGTGGAGTATGCCCGACAGACTCTCGCAAGGTCCGTGCCTGGCCCAAGGGAGAGGCCTTTCTGTCGCGCATCGGCAGCTTGGGTGCCGGACCCTGTGTCTAGCCCCAGCATAAGCGCTGAGTCTCCGAACAAGATGCGTCGGAGGTCGACCGAAGTGAGAATGGTGAAGTCCTCCTTCAGTCCAGCCAGATCCAAGTTCTCGGCGATGATTCGCTGACCAAGACTATGCATCGTGCTGATCTGCTTGGGCCGGAGATCGTGGGGAATGTGAACCTCTGGCCGCTTGGGGTCGCTGATACGCGTGTACATGTTCCGCGCGGCCTCGCGCGTGAAGGTCAGAACGGTGATGTCTTCCGGCGTGACCCCTTGTTCTTCCACCAAATCCTTGACTCGTTGGGCCAGGCGGTAGGTCTTGCCTGTCCCAGGACCAGCTAGGAGCAAAAGCGGACCGGGCGGCATTCCGGCAGTGCGGTCAGTCATTCAAGGTCACCGTGCGTCCGAAGTCAGAGTACGAGCCTATACTCACGTCCTTTCGAGTCCCTACAGACTCCCTGCCCTCGTCCATTCCTGATGTCGGTGCTGTACACACATTCGACGTCAATCTTGCTCCCGCAGTGCCCCTTGGCCGATCCCAGTGCTCGATTCTGTACTTGCGCGCCGAGAATCTCGCTAGGCGATTGATCGGCCCACAGCGACAGCCTGGCCGCGACCACCTGCGAGGAAGTACTTGTGCCCCCTGTCGGCTCGAGATAGGTGATGAACTCAGCGCGACACTCTGGGTATGGGCCAACATCGAAGAGTGCATTCCCCTTGCCCGCCGACGTGAACTCCAGACGCACCAACGTCGGCTTCTTCACCGGCACACCCGTGCGAGACAGCCGAAAAAGCCACGCGGTCTCCGAGCGGACCAACTCCACCGCCAGGTCATTCTCGTGGAGTGTGACCGTGACCTGCCTACCGGTGTCCTTGTCGAGGTAGCCGCTCCCTGCAGCCACCAAGATCGGGAAAACCTGCCGCAGATCTCCGCTCGATCCTGTGCTGGTGATTGTCACCCGCCATAGTTCACGGGGCTCCTGTGTGCTCAGGTAATGCTTGACGTCGATCGCGCTGAGGACCAGGTATCGGAAGTACGTCGTGTAGGCGACCGTTCGGGCTCCCGAGCCGACCACACCATAGGTTGGTTGGGAGGTCACAGTGCCAGTTGTGTACGACGTGCCGCCTGAGCCGTACGTGTATCCCGAAAACGTACTCGTCCCTCCGCCCGTGACACCGAAAACTGGGTACGAGTACGAGTAGGAGGTAGTCTGAGGCTCACCGATGCCGTAGTTCATGAAGATCGCCAGATCGACCGACTGCGGGTCGCTCGCTGGCATGAATCCACTGCGACGTAGAGCGCGATCTACATAGCTCGCGAATTCCCTGAACTGGAGGTCACCTGGCAGAACACCCTCCGCGCCCGGGAAGATCACATAGGTGGATCCACTACTCGCCCCAAGGGCTCCCAGTGCATCGACTGCGACAACGAACCGTGGTTTCTTGGCCCCGAAGGCGAATGGTTGGGCAATCGTACCAGCCAGCAAAACGACAGCGAATAGACGAATGAATCTTCGCATCAACACCACCTCCGGCTCATGAGCTTGCGCGGATGAGTCGATCTGCGACAGGGGCCGAGCTCCTCGCCGAGCTCTATTGAAGGAACGATTGCACCGTGCCGTGCAACCACACCTAACATTCTATGGCCTGAATGGCCCAGCCGCAGGTGTTCTCTGACGATGTCCACTCAGTCTGTCTCTTTCTTGTCGCGCGCGGGGCGGGGGGCGGCGGGCTGGTACTGGTCGGGCCAGCGGACGCCGAGCCAGCCCTGCTCGGCGGCGGCGCGGAGAGTGAGGTAGGGGTCGCTGAGGTGCGGCTTCGCGAGGACGCACAGGTCGGCGTGGCCCGAAGCCAGGGCCGTGTTCACCATGTCGTAGTCACGGATCTCCCCCACCGCCATCGTGGGGATGCCGACCTCGTTTCGGATCCGATCGCTGAAGGGGACCTGGAACATCCGCTGGAAAACCGGGATCGACTCGGGCGTCGTCCAGGCCGACGAAACGTCGATGATGTCGCAGCCGCGCTTCTTGAGCTGCCGCGCCGCCTCGACGGCCTGATCGAGATCGAGACCCCCCGGCAGCCAGTCCGACGCCGAGAGCCGCACGGAGATCGGCTTCTCCTTCGGCCAGGCCGCCCTCACCGCGTCGAAGACTTCGAGCGGGAAGCGCAGCCGGTTCTCGAGCGACCCGCCGTACTCGTCGGCCCGATTGTTCGTCAGCGGCGACAGGAACGACGCCAGCAGGTAGCCGTGCGCGAAGTGAAGCTCGATGATGTCGAAGGCGGCCTCCTCCGCCATCCGGGCCGCCCGCTCGAAGTCGGCGCGCACCTTGTCCATGTCGGCGCGTGTCATCTCGCGGGGAACCTGGTTGGCCTCGGCCCAGCGGATCGCCGAAGGAGCGATGAGCGGCCAGTTCCCCTTGTCGAGCGGCTCGTCGCTCCCCTCCCACATCAGCTTCGTGGAGCCCTTCCTCCCTGCGTGGGCGAGCTGGATCCCGATCTTCGCGTCGGAGTGAGCGTGGACGAAATCGGTGATCCGCTTCCAGGCCGCGACGTGCTCGGCCTTGTACATGCCCGTGCAGCCGGGAGAGATCCGCCCCTCCCGTGAAACGTCCGTCATCTCGGTGATGACGAGCCCGGCGCCGCCGACGGCCCGGCTCCCGATGTGAACGAGGTGCCAGTCGTTCGGCGTGCCGTCCTCGGCCGAGTACATGCACATCGGCGAGACGACGACGCGATTCTTCAGCTCCACCGAGCGCAGGTTGAAGGGGGTGAACATGGGCGGGGGCGGAGGCTCGACGGCCTCGCAGCCGTTCCTGTCGGCAAACCAGCGATCCACGGTCGCTACGTAGCCCGAGTCGCGGAGCTTGAGGTTGCCGTGAGTCACCTTCCGGCTGCGGCTCAGGAGCCCCACGGCGAACTGCACCGGATCGAAGTCGCGGTAGCGCTTGACGTTCTCGAACCAGGCCTGGCTCACCTCGGCGACGCGCTGGCGCTTCGCGACGTCGAGCCAGCGGGTCTCGTAGTAGGCCTCCAGGGCGGGTTCGAGGTCGTCGTGGTCGCCCATTGCCCGGGCCAGGGCGATGGCGTCCTCCATGGCCAGCTTCGTTCCCGAGCCGATCGAGAAGTGGGCCGTGTGCGCCGCGTCGCCGATGAGGACCACGTTTCCGTGGTGCCAGGTCTCGCACTTCACGCGCCGGAAGCGGATCCAGGCCGACTTGTTGCCCATCAGCCCGTGGCCCTCGAGCCACGGCGCGAAGAGCTTCTCGCAGTAGGCGACGCTCTCCTCCTCCGTGGCGCTCTCGAGCCCCGCGTTGCGGAAGGTCTCGGGATCGGTCTCCACGATGAAGGTGCTCGTCTTCTCGTCGAAGGGATAGGCGTGGACCATGAAGAGGCCGTGCTCGTTCTCCCCGACCAGGAAGGTGAAGGAGCCGAAGACCCGGTTCGTCGCCAGCCAGATGTAGGGGGAGCGGCCCTCCGCGACGTCGGGCTTGAAGTGGTAGGCGTGCTGCTCGCGGATGAGGCTGTTGACGCCGTCGGCAGCCACGACGAGGTCGGCGCCGGCGTGCGAGCGGAGATCTTTCTCCTCGGCGTTGAATTTCACCTCCACTCCGAGCCTCCGGCAGCGCTCCTGGAGGATCCGGAGCAGCGCCATCCTGCGAAGTCCGTAGAAGGCATGGCCGCCCGAGCGGATCGTCCGGCCGCGGAAGTGGATATCTATGTCGGTCCAGCGGGCGAAGCTCGACGTGATGGCGTCGTGGCTCTCCCGGTCCGCCTCGCAGAAATTCTCCAGCGTCTCGTCGCTGAAGACGACGCCCCAGCCCCACGTGACGTTGGGCGGATTCTTCTCGTAGACCGTGACCCTCGCCGCGGGCCTCGCCTTCCGGATCAAGGCCGCGAAGTAGAGCCCCGCGGGGCCGCCGCCTATCACGTCGATTCGCACGACCCTCTCCCTCTGCACCCCATCGTCATGGAGTCAGGAGCCATCTCCCGTTGCGGGGCGAGGGCCCTTGGCACAGCCGACTGGAATCGCTCATCCTGAAACCTCCGAGCCCGACGGTGAGATGCATGACAGGGTCGAAACCTCGAGGTGAGGCCAGCTCCTGCCGCGCACCGTCAATGCAATCCGAACTCGATGGGAGGATCGTGGCGTGGCCTGTGGAGGGTATCACTCGTCCAGGAGCTTCCCCGTCCCGAACGCGGGCTGGCCTGCCAGAGCCGTATGGAAGCCGTAGGCAAGGAGGGCGAGGAGCGCGGCCACGGGGAGAATCGTCGCCTGGGCGTACCACGCGGACAGGTCCGTGGTGAGGGGGATGCTATCCATCATCGTGACGGTGAACAGTCCCACAGTGGTGGCTACGAGGCCGTGGCGCATGAGGACGATGATGAAGGCAACGAAGGCCAGCGCTGTGATGGGCCAGGTGATCGACGGGTAGAGCGGATTCGCATCGATGACGAGGACGAATATCGGCACCATGAAGACCGCTGCGACCCAGAGTTTGCGCACGAGGAGCCGCAACAGGAGGAGGATGAAGAGGACTTGCATCACGATGAGAAGGGCGTGGACCAGGAGATCCAGGACGTTTGCGGATCCGGCCCTGAGGCTACCCAGGACGATCTCCTGGTAAGGGTGAGGGGTCACGGGAGGCCAGCCGAGCCAGCTCGCGATGGCGTCGTCCAGAGAGCTCACCAGGCCGAACACACCGCCGAGGAGGCCGCCGATGAGGATGTCCTTTCCGACGAGTGGATCGCGAAAGCGGCCCCGCAGGAGCCTGCTCCACGTGATGAGCACATCCGGCCACCAGCGCCTGACATAGGGTTCGAGCCCCACGTAGAGCAGCCAGAGACTCGCTGCCAGGAAGAGGTTGTACCCGACGTCCGCCTGGACGATGGACCACTCATCCGAGAGATCGGGCACGTGGGACGCCCACAGAGCCCAGACCACAGTGTGCATGCCAAAGAACCACAGTGCCAGCCGGAGCGCGCCGCGCGTGTCTCCCCTCCCTGCCCTGATGTTCCGGCGGGCGAAGATGAGCCCTACCGCCAGTGCGCCGACCGTCGGGATCGCCAGGACGACGTTCTCTCCCAGCCACTCCAGAGTGCTCTCTGCAGGATCCTGCATGGGCTCGGGCTTCACCCATGGGCCCTCGAGGAGGAAGGAGACCGGTTTTCCCCGGTAGGCGGCCGCCTCGACTCGAAGCGGGATCTCGGGCCGCCCCGGGAAGCTCCCCTCCCAGGCCGCACGCATGTCGCAGGCCATCGCCGGGGCCCGCAGGGGGCGGGTCTCCGTGAACGAAGTCCTATCGAGCCCGGCCTCCTTGAAAAGCGCGCCCCATTCCGGCGCACCCGGCTGGCTTTCGCCGTCGTCCCTCTGCGGTGGGATTGTCTGGTAGACGAGCAGCTTCCCCTCGGGGTCGAGGACCACCCGTGCCATCCCCTGGGAGGCCTGTGGCGGGTTGTCGAAGTCGACTACGGTGAAGTTCGCCTTGGCGATCAGAGGGCGAGGGCTTTGTCTGTAGAGGAAGACCATGCCCGGCGGCCCCCCTTCGGCGAGCGGCTTCCAGCGATCGGGAGAGGAATCATTCTTCTCGATCCACTTGATGTAGTCCGTGTTCGTGGCAAAACGGTATGCGGAGTCGGCAACGGGAGCGTCCTGGCCGAGGGCATGGATCACCGCGCGCGCCCTCACGGCCAGCGCCTCCTCCGGGAGAGGCAGAGGCACGAGGCTCGTGATCTTCCATCGCGCTTCGGCCGCGACGGCCATGAGCGTGAGAGCGACCGCGCCTGCCAGCATCGACCAGGCGACGGCCGGACGGAGCGCTCCTGCCTCGCCCGCCGCCGCCACCATCTCCGGTGAGGGAGTCTCGCCGGCCGCGAGCGCCGCCGCGAGGGGATCTCCTCCCGGCAGGGCCGCGGCCACGGCCAGCGCGCTCGCGGGGCGATCTCGAGGATCGGGCTCGAGGCATCGGAGGATGATCCTCTCCGCCACCGGGTCGATGTCCTCAACCCATGACGACGGCGTCGGCACGCTCGACGTGGCATGGCTCGCGAGGAGCTCCGCGCGGCTCGTCGCCGTCAGCGCGGGCCGGCCCGTGAAAAGCGCGTAGAGCACGAGCCCCAGCGCGGAGATGTCGCTTCGCTGCGTGACTTCGCTGCCCCGAAGCTGCTCGGGTGCCATGTAAGCTGGCGTGCCCGCCTGGATCTCGAGCCCTGCGACCTGCCCGGCGAGGCTCGCCAGGCCGAAGTCCGTGATCCGCACCTTGCCGCGGCCGTCGATCATGATGTTCGCCGGCTTCAGATCCCGGTGCAGCACCCCCCTCTCGTGCGCCGCGGCGAGGCCGGCACAGATCTGCCGGGCGATCTCGACTCCCTTCTCGGCCGGGTAGCGCCCGATGCGTCGCAGGAGTGATGAGAGGTCCTCTCCGTCCACGTACTCCATGGAGATGAAGCGCTGCCCGTCCGCCTCGGCGATGTCGTAGACGCGGCAGACGTTGGCATGCGAGATCTGCCGGGCGATGCGAACCTCCGAGAGGAAGCGCGACAGCCGATCGTCGTTGCCCGACAGGCCCTCGGGCAGGAACTTCAGCGCGACGGGATGCTCGAGGGTCAGATCG
>CAZMRF010000050.1:0-30131 GCA_964568735.1 uncultured Acidobacteriota bacterium | reverse complement strand
AGACGACGCCCATCCCCCCGCCCCCGAGCCGTCCGATGATCCGGTAGCGGCCCATGAGGACCTCGCCCGCGGTGAAACGCCCGCCAGAGGGGATCGCCTGCGGGACCTGAGAGGGGTGCGGGGTCGGCGGCGAGGAGGGGTCCGAAGAGGGCTGGCGGCGCCCCGCCAGCTCCGTCGGGATCTGGGAGGAGGCGTGGAGCGGCGAGCCGCATTCGGGGCAGAAGCGGCTGCCCTCGGTGGCGGAGGTATGGCAGTAGGGGCACTCTCTCATTCAGCCTGTTCCAGCGGGGTTGGTCAGACTAACACGCAGCCCGTCACAGGTCCCATCACACCGCCCATGATCCGGCCAACTTCCGCAGCGGAGAACCGGAAACCACAGATAGTCCGGGAAGACCCTGACTTCCGAACCGGGACTGCACGCCGGCCGCGCCGCGAATAGCTCTGGAATCGCGCCGCACGGCCCGAAACGAAAGAGCCGCGCGGCCGGGACTTCATCCCGTACGCGCGGCTCCGGTTTTTCTGGAAGCCCGCTCTGAGCGAGGGCTAGGGCACGGCGCCTGCCACGCTGAGCGAGAGCGAGGCGTCGAGGGTTCGATCGATCCGCGCCTTCGTTTCGGCGAGGTGCGCACGGGTCGGCGTGTCCAGATCCGGGCCGTCCATCACGGCGTCGATCCGGCCGGCGACCGACGTGAGCTGGTAGCGTGCCAGAGCGCGCGCATCGTCGGGCACGGGGCCCATTCCAACGGTCTCGACGCCCATCATCACGTTGATGAAGCTGTCTACCCAGACGCGCTGGAGATTCCGCCGCAAGGAGCCGACCTTCCGGGCGGAGGCGCCGGGCTGCCCCAGCTCGCTCCAGACGGCTCCCGTGAGCGTCCCGAACATCTCGTCGATGTTGTAGCTCGAGGCGCCATCCGGGTAGCGGATCCCGCTCTCGACCATGCGCCTCAGCCGCGGCGGCGAGAGCAGGCTTCCCATGATGACGCGCTGCCACGCCTCCACGACCTGGTGGGTCGGGTACTCGACCTGGACGTCCCAGGCCATCCCCCAGTGGCTGAAGCGGTTCGGCGAGAGCTTGTTGAGAAGCTCCGGCTGGAACTGGAACGAGTTCTCCGTGAACACGCCCTGGACGATCGACTGGACGGCTTCCCGCTGCTTCGCCGCTGGCAGCGGCGTGAAGGGCGGGCGACCGCCCGGATCTCCCTTGTGGTCGCGGGCGAAGCTCATCCCGCCGACCATCCTCGTCGCGTTGAAGTACGGATAGACCCCCTCGAACATGAGATTGCCGACTGCGTTGCGCAGGCGCTGGTAGCCGTCTCCCTCCGGCAGGAGCCGGCTTTCGATTTGGGGCATGACGCGCTTGACGATGGCGGCCCGATCCATCGCGTAACGGACGGGATCGGAGCTGAGGTCCCAGGCGTTCGTGAAGGGATCCACGTTGAAGGGGCCCAGCCAGTTGTCCTCGTCGGTGTTGTAGGCCAGGAGGGGCTCCGCCGACCGGGCGGCGAGCTTCTTCAGCTCGGGCAGCTCCTCGTCCGGCGTGGAAACCGGCTCGCTCGTCCCCGGCTTGTTGATGGGCGTGTAGGCGTACTGGATGGCCCAGACGTCGTAATCGCCGGGCACCGTTGAGTAGTAGTCGCCCTGCCGGGCGGGATCCGGGCTGACGTTGACGGACGGATAGTCCATGACCGAGACGACGACCCCATGCTGCGAGGTGTAGGCCTTGTCATGGATCTTTTCGATGGGGATGCCCGAGGAGCCCTTGAAGTTGTGCCGCAGGCCGAGCGTGTGGCCCACCTCGTGGAGGACCAGCCACATGATGGCCGACCTGAGGTACTCCGGCGGCATCGGCTCGTTGGGCTTCAGGGTGCCGAGCCCCTGCATCAGAGCGTACTGGACACCGAGCTGACGGGCCGTGCCCATCTCGGCCACACAGATCCGCTCCCTGGTGCTGCGAGGGAGCCCGGCCCACCGGGGATCGCTCTGGCTCAGGGCATTGACGAGATCGATGGCGCTAGAGCCGATCCCCACAAAGTCCTGGTAGTCGGCGAGCCAGCCTCTCACGAACGTGGACGAAACCAGGATGTCGGCGTTGAGGAGCTCGCCCGTCCTCGGGTCGGACTGGGAGGGGCCGATGGCATAGCCCATCTGGTGCGCGGCCGACCACTTCACGGACGAGTACCGGATGTCCTCCGCGTTCCACGAGGGATCATCGGCGGGAGGGTCCTTGGCCACGACGGCGTTCTTGAACCCCGCGGCCTCGAAGGCCTTGTTCCAGGCCTCGATGCCGTCCTTGACGGCCTGCCGGTATGGCGCGGGAACGCTGTAGTCCACGTAGTAGACGATGGGCTTCACGGGCTCGGAGAGGGCCGCTCCCGGATCCTTCTTCTCGAGGCGCCAGCGCTCCACGTAGCGCCGGTACCACTCGGGCTCCTGATCTCGCGAGAAGTCCTTCATCGCGGTCAGGAAGTGTCCGACGCGATCGTCGGCCAGGCGAGGCATCATCGGACTCTCCGGAAGCGCGAAAATCGAGTAGCGCACGCCGAAGGGGATCGAGCGGTAGTCGGGGATGCCCTCGCCGCCGAAGATCGGGTAGTCACCGGCCTTGTAAGTGAACTCCACGTCCAGCTCGTCGTTCTTCGGGAAGCCCTGGAGCTTCGAGACGAAGCTTCGACTGCCGTCGAAGCTCACGGGCTTGCCGCCGTAGTAGAACTTGAGCCACTCGCCCATGTTCGCGTAGTCGGATACGAAGAACTCCGTCGCGTCCACGAGGACGTTCTTCGTGTCCTTGTTCTCGCTGAGGATGGGGAACGAGGCCAGTATGGAGTTGCCGAGGTTGTCCTCGACCGCGTGCTTCATCCCCTGCTCTCCGCTGGCGATGAAGCGGGGATTCACGTTCACGAGGTAGATGGTGTCGCCCACCCGGCGGTAGCGCATCAGCTCGGTGTCGCTCAGGTAGAGGCCGTCGTTCAGGTCGAAGACCCCGGCCCCCTTGCTGAGATGGAGGATCATCCCGAACTCCTTGTCGAGACGGTCCGCGGGCAGCTCGAGCAGGAGCTTGTTATCGCGGGTCTGGTGCCAGGTGAAGTAGCCCTCGACCTTCGTGGAGTCCTTGGTGACCTCCTCCCAGGGCTTGAAGGGAGGCTTCTCCTTGTCGCCCTTGCCGCCGTCGGAGGGGCCGCCCCCCTGCTGCGCGGCGGGACGCGGCTCGTAGATATGGATGCAGCCGACGCCGACGGCCAGCAGCACCACGATGAGGAAGAGGAAGGTCTTGTGCCTCATGGTCACCTCCGAGGTGGTCTTTCGACGAGTTGAAACGCGCGGACACCCCCTGGATGAGATGTCGAAACACTCACTCGGGGTTGCAAAGGAAGCCGTGAAGCGGCGCGAGGGCGGGGTCTTGGCACGTCACTCCTGACCGGGACACTCGGAGTCTACCCAGCCTTCGGAGCCCAGATCAAGCCTCGCGCGGAGGGCCTCCCCTCACTCCCCGCCCCGGGATGAGGTCCTGGGCTCGAGGACCAAAGTGGTCCGCCGGGCGCGCTCGCTCTCATGGAGGGCTGCTTCGTAGAGGCGCTGCTGGGCCTGGAAGGGCGGATCGCCCCGGCGGAGCTTCCTGCGCTTCCAGGTACCGTCCTTCTGGAGCCAGCGGGACTTCACGTTGTCCTGGAAGTAGGCATCCAGCGCGGCCATCACCCGGGCCCGGCAGGTGGAGTCCTCCACCGGGAAGAGCAGCTCCACGCGCCGGTCGAGGTTCCGGGGCATCCAGTCGGCGCTGGAGAGGTAGATCTCCTCGTCGCCCCCGTTGCGGAAGCTGAAGACGCGCGAGTGCTCGAGGTATCGATCGACGATCGAAACGACGCTGATCCGGTCACCGAGCCCTTTCACCCCGGGGCTCAGGCAGCAGATGCCCCGGACGTTCAGCCGGATCCGCACCCCGGCCCTCGCGGCTTCGTAGAGGGCGGCGATGATGCCCCGGTCGACGAGGGAGTTCACCTTCGCCGTGATCTCCGCGGCCTGCCCCTCGGCGGCCCGCGTCTGCTCGCGGCGGATCAGCCCGATGAACCGCTCGCGAAGCTGCGTCGGCGCCATCACGAGCTTGCGCATGCGCGGAGGGTCCGAGTATCCCGTGACGGCGTTGAAGAACATCGAGGCGTCTTCTCCGATCACGCGGTCGCTCGTCATCAGCCCGAAGTCCGAGTAGACCTTCGCCGTCCGGTCGTTGTAGTTCCCGGTGCCCAGGTGGACGTAGCGCCGGATTCCTTCCTGCGTGCGGCGGACGACGAGGCAGATCTTCGCGTGCGTCTTGTAGCGCCTCACGCCGAAGAGGACGTGAGCGCCGGCCTCCTCGAGCCCCCGGGTCCACTGGAGATTCGACTGCTCGTCGAAGCGGGCGCGCAGCTCGACCACGACGGTGACCTGCTTGCCGCGTTCCGCGGCGCGCATGAGGGCGAGGATGGCGGGAGAGTCTCCGCTGGTGCGGTACAGCGTCTGCTTGATGGCCAGGACGTCGGAATCCTCCGCGGCGGCGGAAATGAGACGAACCACCGGATCGAAGGACTCGTAGGGGTGGTGCAGGAGTATGTCCCGCTCCTCCAGGAAGGCGAATAGATCCTCGCCGGCCTCGAGCCCCGCCGGCGGGAGAGGCGCTCTCGGCTCCCAGCGCAGGTGCTCGAGCGCCGGCAGCTCCGCGAGCTGTAACAGGGGCCGCAGGCTCAGGGGCCCTGGAATCCTGTAGGTGTGCTCCTCGTCCACGGAGAGGCGCTGCGCGAGGAGCCCCGAGAGCTTCTCCGGCGCCGCGGCGTCGATCTCGAGGCGGACGAACTTGCTGCGCCTGCGCTTCCTCAGCTCTTCCTCCACCTGCCCCCTGAGATCCCGATCGCCATCCTCGTCGATCTCCAGCTCCGAATCGCGCGTGACACGGAAGACCGCCGACTCCAGGAGCGTCTGCCCGGGAAAGAGGGAGGCCAGGTTGGCGCGGATCACGTCCTCCAGCCAGACCCACGCTCCGCTGCCGGGACCGACGACGCGGAGGATCCTGGGCAATCCCGAGGGAACCTGCACGACCGCCAGCCAGGGCCCCTCCTCGCCCGGCGGGGGATCGAGGAGCACCGCGACGTTCAGGGAGAGAGAGGCCAGGACGGGGAATGGGCGCGCCGAGTCGATCCCGAGAGGCGTGAGAGCCGCCACGAGATCCCTCTCGAACTGACGCCGGAGCTCGAGAGCCTGCGGGGCCTCGATGTCCGCCACGGGGATGATGCGGATCCCCTCCTTCGCGAGCGCAGGGAGGAGATCTCCGAGGAGAAGGCCGTAGAGATCCTCCACCATGGCGTGAGCCCTCAGGGAGATCTCCGTGAGGAGCTTCGCGGGCGTCATCCCGGAAGGGTCCGTCACTTCCCGCCCCGTCCCGAGCTCCCGCTTCAGTCGCGCGACGCGGACCATGAAGAACTCGTCCAGGTTCGACTGGACGATGGCCGCGAAGCGGGCCCGCTCGAGCAGAGGAGTGGCGGGATCGCGGGCCTCTTCCAGGACCCTCGAGTTGAAGTCCAGCCAGGAGAGCTCCCGGTTGATGTAGAGGTCCGCCTCGCCTGCGGGCCGCGGGTCGCTCATATGGAGACCTCGGCCTCCCTGAAGAGGATCTTTCTGCCGAAGACCTCCGAGAAGAGATCGGCCCTCGCCAAGGAGGCCATCCTCTCGATGGTCATGTCACTGCCGCCTTCGACCTCAAGCGTCCACGCCTCGGCCTCTCGGACCACGCGGACGTTGCGGACCTTCTGGAGGTGGTCCGCGTCGAGGGCGTTGGCCAGCCGGAGGATGGCCGCGAGCTTCGTCACCTCCACGCGCTGATCCCTGTCGAGGAGCATGAAGGGCAGGTGGGACTTCTGCGGCGTTGCCCGGCGGTGGTAGCGGGCCACGTTGCCCACGATGCTCATGTCCTCGCGCGAGAGGCCGAAGATCTCCGACACCGAGAGGATGTACTGCGAGTGCTTGTGGTGGGCGCGGATCCCCACGAAGATCCCGATGTCATGGAGCAGCGCGGCCACTTCGAGCAGGAGGCGGCTGTGGGGGGTCAGGCCGTGCTGATCCTGAAGCTCGTCGAAGAGGCGGGTGGCGAGGTGGGCCACGGCCTTCGCGTGGGGCTCGTCGTACTGGTACTTCTCTCCGAGGGTCGCCGCCCCCGCCATGACCTGAGCCCGCAGCTCCGTGGCGCTCCTGCCCTCCTCGCCGTGCACGATGTCGAGCAGGAGGCCGTCGCGCAGGGTCGCCTCAGGAATGGTCACGGAGGCCGCCGGCGTCGCCGAGAGCAACTCGAGATAGGCCATCAAGGCAGGGGCCAGCGTCTCGGCCTCCGCGCTGGGCAGCCGGTAGCGCTCCATCAGATCTTCAACGCCGCAGCTCATCACCTCCTCGCAGAGCCCCGCGAAGGCCTCGCGGGAGACGTCGCGCGCCCGCGCTGCGCCCGGCGTCGGGCGGCTCATGAGCTTTGCGGCCACGAACCTCGCATCCCCGCCGAGCGCTACGAAGTGCTCGACGCGGGAAAGCGGTATCTCGCGGCGGATGTCGCCCACCACGTTGTGGATGTAGCGGCGCAGGAGGCGCGCCCTTCCCTCGGCGCTGCCGTGCCAGGCCGAGAGGCGCTGCCCCATCCGGATCGATCCCAGGGCGTAGGTGCCGGAATGGATGGGCTCGCCCTTCCGGAAGAACGAGATGTCGGCGCTCCCCCCGCCGACCTCCACGAGGACGGCATGGCCCATGGTGAGAGCGTCGTGGCTTCCGAGATCCTCCCGGACCGCAAGCCAGGTCAGGCGGTTCTCCTCGGGCCCGTCGATCATCTGGACTTCGATCCCCGCCCGCTGGCGGATCCTGTCGAGGAACCCGTCGCGGTTCGACGCCTCCCTCACCGCGCTCGTGGCCACGGCCCTGTAGAGGCGGACCTTGTAGCCCTCCATGATCTCCCTGAAGCCTTCCAGGGCCCGGATCGCGGCCTCGGTCGTGGCCGAGCCGATTCTCCCGCTCGTGAAGGTGTCCTTGCCCAGGAGGACGCCCCGCGTGGCTTCCTCGATGATGCGAACGACCCTCCCGGGAAGGATCTCGGCGACGGCGAGGCGAACCGAGGTCGCGCCGATGTCCATGACGGCCACGGGGATCGGAGTCCCCGGCTCCTCGGGGGCCGCGCTCGAGGCCTGATCGATCTCCTGCCCGGCGGGGTTCAACGGACGGCCTCCGCCTTCCGCCGGCCCCGGGGCCTCGCCGCGGCGGCGGCCGCGCCGGCGAGCTGGATGTCTCGAGAGATCACCTTCGAGAGGAGATCTACCCTCCTTCTCGCCCCCCACATCTCCAGCTCCATGTCGCCCGTGCCCGCGCAGGCGATACGAACCTGGTGATCCACCCGGGCCACCTCGACGGCGCGAACGACCTGCCGGTGTCCCCGGTCGAGAGCATCGGCCAGCCTGAGGATCCCGGCCAGAACTCGGACCGTCCGGCGGGCGGCGCGCGGCAGATCGTCGAGCTCGGGGCTCTTCCTGCGAGGCAGCCCTCGCCTGTGGTAGCGGGCGACGGTGGCCATGATCTGCACCTCGAGGGGATTGAATCCCGTCAGGTTGCCGTTGCGGATGAGGTAGTAGGAGTGGCGATGGTGCTTGAGGTGCGAGATGTGGTGGCCGACGTCGTGCAGGAGGGCCGAGAACTCCAGCAGGTCCCGCTCTCCATCGGCGAGGCCGTGGAGCGGCCGCATCTGATCGAAGAGGCTCGTGGCGAGGAGCGCCACGTGGAAGGCATGCGCCTGGTCGAAGAGACAGCGCTCGGCCAGCTCGATCACGCTGCGCCGGCGGACGTCCGGGTATTCCTCCGCCCTCGCGAGCTTCCTGGGATGACGCCTGATGTAGTCGATCAGGACTCCCTCGCGCAGGGCCCACTCGCTGAGGATCAGCTCGCGGATCCCCAGGCTGCGGAGGACCGTCGCCAGGAGGACCGCGCCCGTGGAGATCACATCCGCCCGAAGGGGATCGAGGCCACGGAGCCGCTGCCGCTGCTCGAGCGGCATGGCCACGAGCCGATCGCGAACCGCCTCGATGGCGGAGGCGGGGACGGCAAGGTGATGGATGACGTCGGCCTTGCGGCCCGTCTCCTGGGCGTGCGCGAGAGCGCCGAGAGCCAGGATGGTCCCTGAGGTCCCGACGGCGCAGTCGAAGCCCGTCTCCGCGAGGCGTGGAAGGTGAGGCGCGAGAATCTCCTCCGCGTGACGCTCGAGGCGCCGACGATCGGCTGCGGAGAGGGGATCGCTCTTCGCGAACTGCTCGTGGACCCTGAGGACTCCGAGCTTCTCCGAGGCCGCGTAATGCACCTCGGGCCCGGTGCCCAGCGCGATCTCCAGGCTCCCTCCCCCCATGTCGACGAGCAGGGCCCTCTTGTCCTTCAGGTGAATGCTGTGCTGGACCGCGAGGTAGATGAAGCGCGCTTCCTCTTCGCCGGAGATCGGCCGAGCGTAGATTCTGACCTCGCGGCCGATACGGTCGATCAGATCCTCGCCGTTGCGGGCCTCGCGGACGGCGGAGGTGGCCACCGCGACGATCTTGTCCACGCGATGGCGCTCGGCGAGCCGCGAGTAGTCCTTGAGGACCTCCACCGCGCGGTGCATGGCCGCCGCCGAGAGGCTGCCCGTGGAGAGCGTCCTCGTCCCGAGCCGGACCATGTCCTTCTCGCTGTCGAGGACCTGGAATCCTCCGGCCCGGCTCACCTCGGCAATCACCATGTGGATGGAGTTGCTGCCCAGATCGATGGCCGCGATCTTCATGGGGTCTTGAGGGGAGGCTACTCTACCGGGCCCCCTCGATGCCGGCAATAGACGTCACAGAACCGTAACCCTTCGCCGAAAGGCTGCCCAGACCGACCCCGGGGGTCGGGCCCCTGTTGCCGCAGGGCCGGGGGCCCGGGTAGAATCCCTTCAACAATCATTCAGCCCGACGACATCCGCGGAGCGACAATGTTCATCGAGGACGGGGGGGCACGCCTCCTGCGCGACAGGACCCGGAAGCTCCTGGTGAACATGCCCGGGGCGCTGGCGGGCCAGGTCGAGCCGATCCACCAGATCCGGGTAGCCTCCCGGCGCCTGCGCGTGATGCTGCCCATTCTCGCGGCCAATCCCGAAGGCAGGAGGGTCCGCCGCCTCCGCAGCCGCCTCAAGGAGATCGTCACCATCCCGGGGGCGAGCCGTGACCTCGACATCTGCGTCACGCTCTTCGACGACCACCTCTGTCGCGAAGCCTCGATTCAGCCCGAGGTGGCCGCCCTCCGCCGGCGGCTCCTCGCGGCAAGAGCCAGGAGCCGCAGGCTCATGAAGCTGCGGCTCACGGGCCTGGAGGTCGGACGGATCCGGCGGGGCTTGAACGACCTGCTCAGGCGGGGTCCCGAGGATCTCTTCGTCACGCTCGCCAGGTACCGCAGGGTTCTCAACGAGAGAACCACCCATCTGCTCGAGGCGATGGAAGCGAACGGGGACCGCTACGACCCGGCGGGGCTGCACGACGTGCGGAAGCTCGCGCGCAGGCTCCGGTACGTGGCCGAGGTGGGAGCGGCCTTCCGGGAGGACGTGGCCGGAGCCGCGGAGCGATTCCGGAAAATCCAGGACGAGCTGGGCCGGGTGCAGGATGCTCACGTGCTGGCCTCGCGCCTCGAGATGCACGCCGCCATGGCCGCGCGGCGCGGGCATCGGGAGATGGCGGCCCGCGCCCGTGAGATTGCCGGCGGCTACTCCGACCTGAGCCGGAGCCTCCACCACGGGTACCTGCTCATGAATCCGGCCGAGGAGGTGCGGGCGGCTCTCAGGATCCTCGACCCCCGCCGCCTGACGGCCTGAAGTGCTGCTGCTGATCGTCCGGCACGCCATCGCAGTGCCACGGGGAGCTCCGGGGATGGCCGACGCCGACCGTCCGCTGACAGAGCGGGGCGTCGAGCGCTTCCGCGCCGCCGCCGGAGGCCTCACCCGTGTCATGCCTCCGCCCGACGTGCTCCTGACGAGTCCCCTGAGGCGCGCGAGAGAGACGGCGCTCATCGCCTGCGAGGCCTGGGGAGGTCCGAAGCCCCGTGAGACCGGGTGCCTCGCGGATGGAAGCGTGGAGGATCTCCTCGAGGTGCTCACGAAGCTCGAGCGCCACGCCAGCGTGGCCATCTTCGGCCACGAGCCGCACCTCTCGGAGGTCCTCGCCGCGCTCGTCGGCTCGAACCAGAGCGACGGGCTCGAGTTCAGGAAGGGTGGTGCCGCCCTCGTGGAGATCGAAGGCGATCCGCATGAGGGAGGGAAGCTGATCTGGTTCCTCCCGCCGAAGCTCCTGCGCCGCCTGGCGAAATGACGCGCCGCCTCAGGCCTTCATATTGCACAGCTCGAAGGCCAGGTTCGCGAGCCGCCCGGCGTATGTCGTGAGCTGGCTGATCTCGATCTCCTCGTTGGGCTGATGGTAGGTGGCCTCGTGGCCGCAGGACCAGCCCACGGCCTCGACGCCCATCAGGACCAGGTCCTTGGCGAAGGTGCCGCCGCCGCTGCCCGTGATCCTCGCGTCGGGCGCATGCTTGAGGATTATCTTGACGATGGGTGCGTCGGGCCGGACTTCGCACGGCAGCGCGTTCTGGAAGACCTCCGTCGTGAAGGAAGCCCCCGGCGTGCCGGTCTTCTGCACCTTCTCCGCGAGCGCCTGCACCTCGGCGCAGACTGCTTCGGCCGTCTGGCCGGGCACGTAGCGGATGTCGAGCGTCGTCTCGCAGTCGGCGGCCACGGCGTTGGGTGCCGCGCCGCCGCGTATGAGCCCCGTGTTCACCGTCGGGCCTCCGAGGATCGGGTGCTTCTCGTGGCGCAGCGTGTACCCCTCGAGAGCCGTGAGGAAGTGGCCCATGGCATGGATGGCGTTGATGCCTTTCGACGGCTCCATGGCGTGGGCCTGCTTGCCCCTGGATCGGACTTTCAAGAGCAGCCTCCCCTTCTCGGCGATGTTGATCTCCCTCATCTCGCCCGCGATGTCGGGGACGATCGCATCGGTGCACTCGATGGCCTTCGCTTCATTGATGAGGTAGTCGAGGCCGACGCCCACGCCCACCTCCTCGTCGGCGACGGCACCGAAGATGAACTCCCCGGCCACCTTGTCCTCGTGCTCCTTGAGGATCCTCAGCGTGGCGAAGCTCGAAGCGAGGGGCCCCTTGTCGTCGAGGACGCCCCGGCCGAAGAGCTTGCCGTCCTTCTCGAAGGGCTCGAAGGGAGCGAACTTCCAGTCCGACGGGGCGCCCGAGGGGACGACATCGGTATGGAGCAGGACCATGAGCTTCTTGTAACCGGGCTTCCCCTGCCCGACCCGGGCCAGGAGGTTCTCGCGCCCCTTCACCTTCGCGTGGGTGCGGTAGGGAATGCCGAGGGCGTCGAGCTCCTTCGCGAGGACGGCGACGACCTTACCCTCGTGGCCGGGCATCGTCATCCCGTCGGGCCCGCCGCCGGGGAAGTCCGACTCGAAGTAGTCCACGGTGCGCTCGCGGCAGATGCGGAGCGTGAGATCCACGATGAAGGCGCGAAGGGAAGACGCCTTCTCGAGAATGCGAGCCGGATCGACGACGGGGGAGTTCTGAGACATGTCGTGACTCCTTCTGAATCCTGACGGTACGGATGCGGCTGCTTAGGGAGGCCAGGATTATGGCATCTCTCCCAGCTCCATGAGAGGCGGAGACCTTGAATCAAGCGACCCTCAGCGGTAGACCACCTCGGGGTGGAGGAGCGAGATGAGGACTTTGAAGGCCGGGGCGTAGACGTAGTCGAAGGCCCGCCAGGCGATGACGAGCCCGACCATGGACATCATCGGATTGCCCGCGAAGCCGTCGTAGAAGCGGCCCGCGCTGCCGGGCGCCAGACCCTGGACGACGCCCGCTCCGTCCAGCGGCGGGATCGGGATCAAGTTGAAGAGGAAGAGAAGGACGTTGAGGTTCAGCGCCACGGAGAGAGCCAGGGCCAGCGGATGGAGCAGCGAGGCATCGGGCGTGCCCGGCGCCGCCTCCACCATCCGCTCGAAGCTGAGCCGTTGCGGGGGCGCGAAGACTCCCCCGGAGAGGAGCGCCTTGAGCGCGACGAAGGCGAGGAGCGCGAGCAGGAGATTCGCCGCGGGGCCCGCCGCGGACATGATGGCCTGCCGCCTGGGGTACCGCCGGCCCCACTCCGGATCGTAGGGAGTCGAGGCCCACCCCATCATCCATCCCGAGAAGACGAAGGTCATCAACGGGACGAGGACCGTGCCGAAGGGCTCGCGCCGGATGTGCGGGATCGGGTTGAGCGTGACCTGGCCACCGCGGTAGGCCGTCTCGTCGCCGCCCAGCCAGGCCGCGAGCGCATGGCCGGCTTCGTGCAGAGTCAGCGCGAGCAGGAAGACGACGTACCAGATCCCGAAGAGGCCGACCTGTCCTGCGATTCCCTCGGACACGGGCGCATTCTATGACATGAAGTCATTTGGATCTGGGTGATTGTGCGCACCGATGCCCTGCGCGATCGCGCGCACCTCGCGCCTCGAGAGACCGCCGCATCCCACACTCCTGGAGCTGCCAGAGCCGGTCGGCAACGCAAATTTTCTTGACTCGCCGAAGCGTCGAACAATATGTTGGCCGCGCCCGCCCCGGGTCGCGTGACCCTCTTCGCCGATGCTGGGGAGTCCCGCAAACTGACTCGAAGTCCAGTCGCAAGCGCGCCGCTCGCACCCTCGCCGCATCGCCTGGCGCGGCCGGCGGGTTCCTCTCTCCCCGCATTCGAGCCTCCTTCGCTTCCCGTTCTTCACCGATCCCCCGCGGCTATCCGTCCGCCTTCGATCTCCCGACTCCGAGACCCTCTCACTCCCGAGGAGCGCAATGATGCGTAAGCCACGAAGACCGCGCCTGATGCCGGCGGCCATCGTCCTGCTCGCCTTCCTGGCCTTCCTGGGCAGCTCTCGAGCGCAGGAGCCGGCGACGCCCCCCGCGGCCGAGGGATACGCCGACGCGGGAGTCTGCGCGGACTGCCACGAGGAGGTGGCGACGGCGCTGGCGACGACGGCGCACGGCCGGACGAAGAAGCGGAACTGGGAAGGCATCTCGGGGTGTGAGAGCTGCCACGGCCCGGGCGCCGCGCACGTCGAAGGCCAGGGCGATCCCGCGAAAATCCGCGTGCCCTCGAAGCTGAGCGCCCCGGAAGCCTCGGCCCTCTGCCTCACCTGCCACGAGCGCGGCGAGCGCTCCCACTGGAAGGGAAGCCCGCACGATCAGAGAGGCCTTTCGTGCCTCGACTGCCACGAGATCCATCAGGAAGGGGCCGCCCACACGGCCCTTCTGAAGAAGGCGACGGAGTTCGAGATCTGCACCTCCTGCCATCTCAGGAGGAAGGCATCCCTGGTCCGGTCGGCCCACATGCCCATGCGGGAGGGCTCCATGACCTGCAACTCGTGCCACAACCCGCACGGAAGCGCGGGGCCCTCGCAGCTCAGGCAATCCTCGGTGAACGAGAACTGCTGGACCTGCCACGCCGAGAAGCGGGCGCCGATGCTGTGGGAGCACCCCCCCGTCAAGGAGAACTGCCTCAACTGCCACGATCCCCACGGGTCGCTGCACCCGCGGATGCAGAACGCGAAGATGCCGCGCATCTGCCAGCAGTGCCATGACGAGATGCGCCATCCGACCCAGCCCTACTCGGACGCCTCGGCGGCGCCCGAGTTCTTCCCGGTCAGCAGGCTCTTCGACAGGAGCTGCCTGAACTGTCACACGAACATCCACGGCTCGAACCACCCGGCCGGCAACCGCTTCATCCGCTGAAGGGACAAGGAGGACGCCATGAGGATCGCAATCGGTCGATTCGCAGTCATCGCCGGCGCTCTCGGCCTTCTGGCCTCCCTGCCGGCCCTCGCGGAGGATGCGGCGAAGGTCAGCGGAGAGGTTCTCTTCGGCCCTCAGTGGTACGCCGGCGAGGAAAACGCCGACTCGGCGAAGTTCGGTGAGTTCAGAGACGTCCCGAACGGCTTCGTCGGGAGCCTGCTCTCCCTCTCCTGGAATCCCGTGGAGAACTACTCCTTCGACCTCTACGCCGTCGACGTCGGCCAGCTCGATCAGCGGATCGATCTGGAGGTGGGCCGGGTCGATCTCTGGACGGCCTCCCTGCACTGGTACGAGAACCCGAGGCGATGGTCCGACCATGCGGACCAGCTCTGGACGGAGCAGGGCGGCACGGCTTTCACCCTCGATGACGGGCTGCAGTCGGCCATCCAGGCCGCCCCCAACAGCGTCGACACCACCCCACAGGACGGTTTCTGGGATGCCGGCACCAAGGGAGCCCTCCTGCGCACGGCCATCCACACCAGCGCGTCCGAGGTCACCCTCGGCTACCAGCGGGAACGCGGGGGCGGTGGCATCGAGTTCACCCCCACCCGCTCGTGGACTTTCGGGCTCGACTTCGATCGAGAGCGCCGCTCCGGGTCCAATCCCCAGAACCTGGGCTTCTACTTCACGCAGGGGCCGGGCGAGGTGGCCGCGCCCATAGACTTCCGCACCGACTGGGTGACGGGACGCGCCGAGTACACCCGCGCGAAGTGGAACGTCGGGATGACCCTGACCGCGTCGCAGTTCAACACGGAGCACGACACGCTCAAGTGGGACAACCAACTGGTTCTCACGGACACGGCCGTGAACGCCACGACCGCCAATCCGGCGAGCGGAAGGATGATGCTCGGGGTGGACAACGATCTGCTCCAGGGCACGATCTACGGCGGCGTGAACCTCCCGATGCGTACCCGGATCGACGTGACGCTGTCCGGCAGCAAGGTGACGCAGGACGACCCGTTCCTGCCCATGACGACGAACACGCTGCTGGCCCCCTCCGCCCTTCCGGCGTCGAGCTTCGACGGGGAGTACCGCACCACCCTGGCGAACGTGCGGATTTCGTCGCGTCCTCTCAACTTCCTGCGATGGAGCGCCTGGTGGCGCGACTACGAGTACGAGAACAAGTCGCCGAGCCTCGTCTTCCAGGACTACGTCATGACGGACTACCAGATCCCGCTCTGCTCGAACGCCAACGCGTGTGGAGCGACCACCACCCCCATCGCCCGGCGGACGCTGCCCTATGGCTACGAGCGATCGAACGCCGGCGCCATGGTGGGATGGTCGCCGCTCTCCTGGCTCGACACCTCGCTGAGCTACGAGCGTGAAGGGATGACGCGCGACCACAGCGCCGTCGAGGAGTCCGACGAGGACACCTGGAAGCTGACGGCCGATTTCGACGTGGGTGAGCAGGTCACCGTGCGCACGACCGCCCGGCACCAGGAGCGCCGTGCCGACAACTACGAGGCCCACTACTTCGAGGAGTCCTTCCCCATCGGGGAGCCCTACGTGGCCGGCTTCAACGAGGGGGCCCGGCGGTTCTACTGGACGGACCGGGACCGCGACTCGTACAGCGTGATGGCCGACTGGACCCTCAACTCCATGATCTCGCTCTACGCGGAGACCATCTACACGGACGACGATTACCTGGATCCCGAGACGGGCAAGGAAATCGGAGATTCCTTCACCGTCAGCGAAGATCGCGACTTCGACACGGTACCCGAGACCTACAGCCTCCTGCTGGCCGGCCGCACCGAGGACAAGTCCACCTCTCACACGCTCGGCTTCGCCCTCACCACGGGCCCCCGCTTCAACATCTTTGCCGACTACACCTGGGAGAAGAACGAGTACGGCTTCGAGACGCGCTACCGCTGCCCGGGCGTCGCCTGCGGGGCGATTGCCGCGAACATCGGCTCGGACAGCCCGCTCGACGACTGGGGAAGCGATGTCGAGGATGAGTACAGGACGGCGACGGTGGGTTTCGAAGTGGTTCTGAGCGAGAAGAACCGATGGAGGCTGAGGGCCGACGCCTCACGGTCCGAGGGAACAGGCAACATCGAGACCCATTTCGTGCCGGGAGGCAACGCGGCGGGCGACACGACGCTCACGGAGTTCCCCGAGCTCGACACGACGCTCTCGATCGTCAACCTCACCTTCGCCCACAAGCTGCGCCCGAACCTGGACTATGCCCTGCTCTACTGGTTCGAGTCGTGGGACGAGGACAACTTCGCGAGCGACTTCATGGAGCCCTACATGGGCGACCCGACGAACGACCCGGGCTCCGCCAACGCCGCCTACCTCGGCTTCGATTTCGACGACTACACGAACCACATCGTCGGCGTCATGATGCGATACCACTTCTGATGAAGCGGCTCCGTGGGAAGGAGACCTGAAGACCGGCCCGCGACCTGAAAGGGCGCTGCGAACCCACCGCCGAACGGGCTCCATATCGATGTTCATCGCAAGGCCCCCATCCCCCCCGCGCCTGCCCGGAACCGATTGACGGCGGCATCAGATTGTGGTATCAGGAGAGCCTCTCTCCATCACGATGCTTGATGCCCATAGGGGCGGGGGGTCAGTATGGGACAGATCCAGGTGTTCATCCCGGCCTCCGGCAGGACCGTGGTTGTGCCGGACAAGAAGGCCGTCCTCTGGGGCGAATCGTTGAACTGGCACATTCACTGTGACAATCCGGACGTGCAGCAGGTCCAGATCGAGTTCATGCCGCACCAGAAGGACATGAATCGCCTCCCGATGTTCGGGAACAAGTCGACGATGCCCTACCTCCTGGTCAAGCTCATCTCCGACACGGGGAGCGGCGACGGGACCCGGACGGCCTGCATCGCCGGGCATGTTCCGACCCAGGCGTACAACGGTACCCGGCGCCGGAACGACAAGTACACGATCCTGGGGCTCGACGCGGACGGCCTGCCCGTGAAGGGAACGGAGCTGGATCCCGAGATCATCACGACGGACCCCGGTGGAGACTGAGCGGGCGGCGCCTCCCGCGCCCGCGCGAGTCCTGTGGCCCGCTCCCTCGGTCAGCCGGCCAGCTTGAGGATCCTCTGGTAGCGGGGCTCGCCTCCCAGCCTGGCGAGGTCCGGGTCCTTCTCGATCTGCGATTTCCTGATGCCCAGGCGGGCCGCGCGCTCGAGCGCATCGAGTGATTCCACCGTGCGCCCGGCGAGGCAGTAGATGACCGCCTCGCTGAGCGAGAGATCGGCGTCGGGAGGCTCCATCGCGGCGAGCCGCTGCGCCTCCTCGAGCGCGCACGGAATCTCCCCCGCGCGGGCGCAGTACATCCCGAGCCTGGCGTGGACCCGGGGCTTGCCCGGCTCCCTCACCACCGCCTCCCGCGCCAGGGGGATCGCGCTGAGGTAGGCTTCACGCGCCTCGGCCTCCCTGCCCGTCTCACGGAGAACGTCCCCCAGGTTGGCCCAGTAGACAGCTTTCGCCGGCTCGAGCGCGACGGCCCTGCGGTATTCAGGGACTGCCTCTTCGAGCCTGCCGAGGAAGTAGAAGGCCGTCCCCAGGTTGGAGCGCACGTCCGCCGTCTCCTCGATCCCGGCGGCTTTCTGGAAACTCAGCACGGCCTCGTCGAGCTCCCCCGTCTTGAGCTGGATGGCTCCGAGGTTGCTCCAGGCGATCCAGCTCCCGGGCTTCAGCTCGATGGCCTTGAGGTAGGCCTTCTTCGCCGCCGCGTGCTCGGAGAACCGATCGTAGAAGGTGCCGAGGCGGATGTGGTAGCGGACGTGATCGGGGCGTAGCTCGATCGCCCTCAGGAGTGCCTCGCGACCCTCTTCGTACTCACCGAGATCGGCGCAGGCCTGCCCGAGGTTCGCCCATGCTCGGGCCTGGTTCGGATCGGCCTCGATGGCCTCGAGGAAGGCCTTCTTCGCATCGCCGTAGGATCCCTGCACCAGGAAGCCATAGCCCTTCGCGTTGCGGGTCTCTGCAAGGTCCGGCCCGAGCCGAATGGCCTCCGTGACCGCGCGTTCGGCCTCCTCGCGGAAGACGGCTTCGCCGGTCAGCCGGTAGCGCTCCCAGTAGGCCGTTCCCAGCGCGGCATGCGCCCGCGCGAAGCCGGGGTCCTCCTCGACCGCCCGTGTCAGGAGCCCGATGGCTTCGCGGAGCTGTTCCTCGTTCTCCCTCTCCTCCATGTAGCGGACCCCGCGATCGTAGTAGGCACGGGCTTTGTCCCGCGGGGGATTGGACCAGGGCGTCCAGCGGCCGGCTCCGGCCAGGGCCGCGGCAAGGGCGACGAGGGCCAGGAACCCGAGCCCGGCGGCGGCTTTCATTCGCCTGCTCGCGGCCGGCCTCCGCGGCGCATCCGTCCGGGCGGTGACGCCCGACTCCGACTCCCTCCGGAGCTTCCGGATGTCGACGAGGAGGTCGCGGGTGTCGGGATAGCGATCCTCCCGGTCCTTGGCGAGGCACTTGCGGACGATGCGCTCGAAGTCCTCCGGGATGGCGTAGTTCAGGCGGCCGATGGCGACGGGATCCTGGTGGAGGATCGCGTCGAGCAGCCTGGCCCGGTCCGCCCCCGGGAAGGTCGCGCGCGCCGTGCACATCTCGTAGAGGACCGCGCCCAGGGAGAAGATGTCGCTTCGCTCATCGAGGCTCTTTCCCAGCGCCTGCTCCGGCGACATGTAGGCAGTCGTGCCGACCACGGAGCCCCGCTGGCTGATGTCCGAGCTCTGCGTCGTCGCCGAAGAGGCCTCCTCGGGCCTGACGAAGAGTCGCGCCAGTCCGAAGTCCACGAGACGGGCGCGGCCGTCCTCCCCGAGGATCACGTTGCCCGGCTTGATGTCCCTGTGCAGGACGCGTCCGGCGTGCGCCGCGTGCAGCGCGAGCACCAGCTCTTCGGAGATGTGGATGATGCGATCCCAGGCCAGAGGGCCCTTGTCCTGGATGGCGGCGCGGAGCGTCTGGCCGCGGACGTACTCCATGGCGATCCAGGGGACCCCGCCATCCTCGAAGACTTCGTAGATCCTGACGATGCCGGGGTGGGAGAGAGCGGCCGTGGCGCGCCCCTCCCTGAGGAATCGGCGGTGCCTGTCGGGGTCCGCGTCGTCCGCGGGGCGTGGGCGCTTGAGCGCCGCCTCCCGCGGCAGCTTGAGATCCCGGGCGCGGTAGACGACTCCCATCCCCCCTTCCCCGATGAGCTCGAGGATCTCGTAGTGGGAGACCCGCGGCCCCCCGGGAGAGGGGCCGCGCGGGCCGGGGTCGTTCGCGTCCGCCATAAGGCTGCCCTCGGGCGGCAGGATGAGGCGCGCCTTATATCAAATGGGCTCAGGCTGATAGCCCGTGCGGGCCAATCTACCATAGGACATTTCGGGACGTCGTCGTATCACGTGGGCGTGCCTCGATGGGTTCGTTCTCCGAGCGAACGTATTGCGGATGCCCGAACGAAGCTCTCTTCGGTCATTGATCCTGCCCATTCGGGCCATAGATTGAGCGCCGGCCCTGATTCGCCTCAGATTCAATGCGTCAATTGCCTCCTGCCTGCCTCTCTGGAGCCCGCAGCGTGGACGATAGGCTTCTCCTGTTTCGCGCGGCGACGAAGCTCTGTGCCCTCCCCCTCTGTCACGTCGTCGAGATCCTGCGGCCGCTCCCCATCGAGCAGCTACCCGACATGCCAGCCTTCGTGGCGGGGGCATCTCTCATCCGGGGTCTCCCCACGCCCATCGTCGACGCAGGCGTCCTCCTGGACGGCGCGCGTCTCGACCGTCCCGCGAGGCTCGTTTCCGTCAGGACGCCATCGGGTCGCGTGGCGGGCCTCCTCGCCTCCGAGGTCCTGGGCATACGGGACGACACGCAGCTCGATGCGACCGGGATGCCGCCGCTGCTTTCCGGATCCCCTCGTGAGTTCATTGCCACCCTGGCCCGGCTGGACGAAGAGTTTCTCGCCATCCTGGACTCCGGGCGGCTGGTGCCGGAACCGATATGGGAGCGGATGTCGATCTCCGAGAACTCTCGATGAGCCTGGAGCTCTCCCGCCGGGACGTCGAGACCTTCCGGATCTTCCTGGGTCGTGAAACCGGCCTGCGCTTCGAGGAGGACAAGCTCGACCAGTTGAAGAGAGTGCTGGCCGCACGCATCCGGGCGACTTCTTCCGGTGACGCCTCCACGTATCTGGACTATCTGTCGAAGGAGCCGCGCGAGCTCGGCCATCTCGGCCGCGATTTCTCGGTGCCGGAGACCTACTTCTTCCGGAACTGGGACCAGTTCCGGGCCTTCGAGGCCCTGCTGAGATCGAGGGCCGCCTCCGGGCTCCGACGCCTTCGCATCCTCTCCGCGGGGTGCGCCTCCGGCGAAGAGCCCTATTCCATCGCGGTCATGATCCGGGAGAGCCTTCCCGCCTCCCAGGACTGGGAGATCGGAATCCTGGCCGTCGATATCAACCCGGACGCGATCCAGCGGGCCCGGGTGGGCGGCTACAACGAGTGGTCGCTGCGCGAGACACCGGATCGACTGCGGATGAAGTACTTCGCGCCTTCAGGAGACCGCGCCGTGATCGATCCCGCGATCCGCGCCATGGTCGGGTTCGAGGAAAAGAACCTGGCACGCGCGGGGGACTCCTTCTGGCGCCCGGAGACCTACGACTTCGTATTCTGCCGAAACGTCCTCATGTACTTCACGCGCGATTCCTCACGGCGGGTCGTCGCCGGGATCGCGCGCGCGATGGCGCCCGGCGCCTTTCTGTTCCTCGGGCACGCCGAGAACCTGCGGGGTATCTCGAGGCACTTCAGCCTGTGCCACACCCACGACACCTTCTACTACCAGTTGAGAGCGACTTGCGCCGGTGAAGACACGACGGTCCCTGGGGCGGCGGACAGCTTTCAGGAGGACACGCTCGCGCCTGGAGGGGCCCCCGCTCCCAGCTGGATGGAGATGATCTCGGAATCCTCGAGGCGCATCGAGCAGATCGCGGAATCCCCCTCTTCTCCCGCCGGCAGCCCCGCGGCGACTGTGCGGCCGCCTGCTCCTTCGCAGGAACGCGGAGCAGAATCCACAGGTTCCATCCTCCGGCTGATCGAGCAGGAGCGATACGAGGAGGCCCTGCGCGCCCTCGAAGGAACCGCGCACGACACATCCGCCGGCCCGCTGCGGCTTCTTCTCAAGGCCGCCCTGCTGGCTTCATGCGGCGACCCGTCTGCGGCCGAGAAAGCCTGCAGCGAGATCCTGTCGGTAGACGAGCTCAACGCGGAGGCGCACCTCGTGCTGGCCCTCTGCCGGGAGCGGATGGCCGATCTGACGGGTGCCATCGAGCACGATCGGATTGCCGCCTACCTCGACCCCGACTTCTCGATGGCCCACCTCCATTTCGGACTCCTGGCCAGGCACCTCGGCGATACCGCCACGGCCCGCCGTGAGATCGGCCTCGCGCTGGAGCTTCTCCCTCGCGAGGACACGACGCGCGTCATTCTTTTCGGAGGCGGCTTCGAGCGCGATGCGCTCGTGAAGCTCTGTGAAGGTGAGCTGCGGACCTGCGCGGAGGAAGCATGAGGATGGCCAGCGGGACGAGGAGCGCCGATGAGATGAAGAAGGAGTTCGACGCGACCTTCGCGCGGCCCAGGGAGCGCGAGGAGGAACCCGAGGTGGAGCTGCTGGCCATCCGGGCGGGCGATCTCCGCCTCGCTCTCCGAGTCGCGGAGACGCAGGGGATCGCGAGGTGCCCATCCATCACTCCTCTTCCAAGCCGCGCGCCGTCGCTTCTGGGCCTCTCGGGCCTGAGCGGGAACCTCGTCGCCATGTACAGCCTCTCGAGCCTTCTTGCCGGCCGCGGAGGAGGTAGTGAGCGTCCATGGGTCGCCCTCTGCGGGGAAGGCCGATCCGTCGGACTCGTCTTCGACGAGATCGAGGGCAGTCTGAGGGTCTCACCGCGCGCGTTGCGCAGCGCGAGCCGGCCGCGGCCCGAGGATCTCCACGAAGTGAGCATCCAGGACAGGGGGATCGTCCGGAGCATCGTCAGCATTCCGGCGGTCATGGAAACCCTGAAGCAATGGACCCGGCATCACGACGACCGAAAGGAGTAGTGAAGAATGACTTCATCGTGGACGTTCGGACAGAAGCTGGCGGCGGGATTCGGGCTGGTCGTGCTCCTGACGGTCTCCATGGGCGTGATCTCCTTCCAGGCGCTCAGGATGGTCGTGAGCAGCAAGGACCACGTCATAGATGTCACCGCCCAGAACCTGATCGATGCGGCGCGCATGCAGGCATCCATGCAGCGGGAGGCATCCAACACCCGCGGGTTCCTCCTGACGAAGGAGGACATCTACATGGATCGGATGCGTGAAGCCGACCAGGGATTCCGGGAGGCTCTGTCCCGGATGAACGATCGCGGCCTCTCGGAGAGCGGCGCGAGGATCCTCGCCACCATCGAAGTCGCCGAGTCGGAGCACCGGCGCGAGGTGGATCAGCTCCTGGCCTCCTATCGATCAGGAGCCGGCCTCGAAGCCACTGCAGCCATGTACCACGATCAGGTCTTCCCGAAATGGGACGCCCTCTCCGACAGCATGAGGGCCCTCATCGCGGACGAAGAGAAGCAGCTCACCGCCGGGCGCCAATCGGCGACAGATGTCGCTTCCACGGCCATGATGACGGTCGTCGGGATCGGGCTCGCCGCGGTCGTCCTGGCCCTCGCGATCGCCTTCGGGCTCACGCGTGTTCTCACGAGCCGGATCGGCACTTCCGTGCAGCACGTGAGGAGCTCATCCGCCGAGCTCCAGGCCGCCGCGAGCCAGCAGGCGAGCGGCGCCAAGGAGCAGGCGACGGCCATGACCGAGGTCTCGACCACCATCGCCGAGCTTCTCACGAGCTCGCGCCAGATCGCCGACAGCGCCCGGCACGTGTCGAAAATCGCCGTGGACACGGCAGAAGGAGCCCGTGCCGGCGCAACGGCCGTGGAGAACACTCGGGAGTCCGTGCAGAGCATCCAGCGACAGACGGAGAGCATCGTCCACCACATGCTGGACCTCGGTGCGAAATCCCAGCAGATCGGAGGCATCCTCGAGATCATCAATGAGCTCTCCGATCAGACCAACATCCTCGCCATCAACGCCACCATCGAGGCCTCGGGCGCGGGAGAGTCGGGACGAAGGTTCGCGGTCGTCGGCGAGGAGATCCGGAAGCTGGCAGATCGCGTCGGCGGCTCCACGAAGGAGATCCGGGGGCTGATCGAGGAGATCCGCTCGGCGGTGAACTCCACCGTCATGGCGACGGAGGCCGGCACCAAGACAGTCGAATCGGGAACCCAGCGGATCACGGAGCTCTCCGCCGCCTTCAAGCGGATCGGCGAAATGGTCGAAGCCACGAAGGCGGCCGCTCGCGAGATCGAGCTGAGCACAAAGCAGCAGACCACGGCCGTCGAGCAGGTGAACGTCGCGATGACCAACGCGGCAGAGGCCACGCAGGAGGCGGAGACGGGATCGAGCCAGACCTTCCAGACGGCTTCCCAGCTCGCGTCACTCTCCGACGACCTGGCCAGGCTGATCAGAGCGCAACGCGCGGCCGTCTAGGAGCCCTCCGACGTCATGGAGAAGGACCGCTACAGATTCTTCCGGATCGAGGCGCAGGAGCTCGTCGAAGGTCTGGGCCGGGGACTGCTCTCTCTGGAGAGGGAATCGAGCCAGGAGATGGTGAAGGATCTTCTCCGTCAGGCGCACACGCTGAAGGGAGCGTCGAGAGTCGTCGGACAGGCGGGCATCGGCGAGCTGGTCCATGGGATCGAAGACATCCTCTCCTCCTGGCGTGAAGCGGATGGCCCGGCAGGCCGGGAGACCGTGGATCGGGGGCTTCGGCTGATCGACGAGATCCGGGGGCAGCTCCAATCTCTCTCGCTCCCGCCCGAGGATGCGGCTCAGCCTCAACCGCCGAAGGCCCAGCCGGAGGAGGCCTTCCAGTCGATCCGCGTAGACATCGGCGACATGGACGCTCTCATGAGGACGACGCGAGGGATCGTCTCAGCCGCGGCCCTCGTCAGACGCTGCGGCGCGAGATTGGATGACGCGCGCCGCCGTGCGCGCTCGCTCGGGCGCCTGCGTGGGTCGGGCTCGAAACATTCCATGCCGCGCGAGATCCGCCAGGAGATCGATCAGCTCGCGGGCGATCTCGACAGAACCCACCAGAGCCTCCTCGATCATTCCGAGCAGATGGCGCGAGGCGCCGAAGAGATAAGGGACGCCGTCGGCGAGCTGCGGCTCATCCCCGCCCGCACGCTGCTCGATTACCTCGAGCGCGCGGTCCGCGATGCCGCGAACTCCCTGGGAAGGAAGGTTACGTTCCGAACGACCGGTGCGACCACGCGCATCGATGCCCACGTGGTCGACGGCCTCAGGACGGCTCTCCTGCACGTCGTGCGGAATGCGGTGGCCCACGGTATCGAGGATGATGCGGTGCGCCTTCAGTCGGGCAAGCCTCTGGACGGCACGATCTCCCTTTCCATCGAGCGGCGCGGCCATCGGGTCGCCATCATCTGCAGTGACGACGGCAGGGGCTTCGATCTCGACTCCGCAAGGCGCGTGGCGGTCGCGCGCGGAATGGTGACGGAGTCGGCCGCCGGGGCCCTCGATGCCCCCGGAGTGATCCGCATGCTCCTTCGAGGAGGAGTCTCCACCTCGGCCGGGTTGACGGCCGTCTCGGGCCGCGGGATCGGCCTGAACGTGGTCCGCGAGACGGTCAGGAGGCTCCGGGGGGAGATCGACATCCGAACCTCCCCGGGCGCGGGAACGGACGTGGAGCTGATCGTGCCGGTCAGCCTTTCTTCGCTGCCCGCTCTCGTAGCGGTGGTCGGCGGCACGACGGTCCTGATCCCGCTCGACAGCGTTCGCCGGACTCTCACGATCACGCCGGCGGACATCACCGTGTCCCCGGCGGGCTCACGCATCCTCGTAGAGGGCGAGCTCCTCCCGTTCAGGCTGCTTCATTCGCTCCTCGGCCTCGCTCCCACCGCCGATCGAGCCGGCGCCAGGATCGCGATCGTGGTGGAAGCGTCGGGCGAGCCCTTCGCGATGGGTGTCGATGCCCTGCATGGGATCGAGACCGCCGTCGTGCAGAGCCTCCCCGAAGCAGCGGCAGCCTTGCCGTTCGTCGCGGGGGCGGCGCTCGACGAGGCAGGCGCCCCCCAGCTCGTGCTGACGCCCGAAGCGCTCGCGGGCTCGGCGGCGGAAGCGGGGGCCCCTCCCGCACCGCGAGCCCGCGCGCCGGAGCTGCCCCCGCTTCTCGTCATCGACGACTCTCTCACCACGCGCATGCTCGAGCGGAGCATTCTCGAGTCGGCCCGTTACGAGGTGGACCTTGCCGTCTCCGCCGAAGAGGCCATCCAGAAAGCGAAGGCCAGGCGCTACGGCCTCTTCATCGTGGACGTCGAGATGCCCGGGATGAACGGGTTCGAGTTCATCGCCCTCACCCGCAGCGACCCGGAGCTCCGGGATATCCCTTCGATCCTGGTGACTTCCCGAGCGGACTCCGAGGACAAGCGGCGGGGGAAGGAGGCAGGCGCGCGGGCCTACATCGTCAAGAGCCAGTTCGACCAGGAGCAGCTCCTGGAAGCGGTGCGGAGGCTCGTGGGCTGATCGGAGCCCCTTTCACTCATGGGAACGCTACGGGTCGTCGTGGTCGAGGATTCGCTGACCGTGCGAAAGCACATGATCGATGTCCTCGCCTCGGCAGAGGGGATCGAGGTCGTGGGTGAGGCGCCGGACGGCAGGGCGGCCATCGAGCTGTGCCAGCGGCTCCGCCCCGACGTCATGACCATGGACATGATGCTCCCCGTGATGAGCGGCCTCGCCGCGACCGAATACATCATGGCCTACTGTCCGACTCCGATCCTGATCGTCTCCGGCTCCTTCAACCGGGGAGAGCTCTTCAAGACCTACGACGCGCTGGCCGCCGGGGCACTCGATGTGCTCGAGAAGCCGGCCAACGGAGAGCGGGAGGAGGCCTGGGCGGAGCGATTGATCTCCGCGATCAGGACGCTCTCCCGCGTCGGAGTCATCACCCATCCCCGGGCAAAGCTCGGCTGGATGGGCCGGCGCCGGACGAAACCCGGGCCGCCGGAACCGGCGGCACTCCGGCTGCGCGGCACGCGCGTGGTCGGTATCGGGGCATCCACGGGAGGCCCGGGCGCCGTGCTCAGGGTTCTCAAGGATCTTCCCGCCGACTTCCCGATCCCAATCCTCCTCGTCATCCACATGCCGGAGCGCATGAGCTTCTCGCTCGCTCAGTGGCTCGATACGCAGACGGGCGTGCCGGTTCGCTTCGCGGAAGACGGTGATGTGCTTCCCGCGACGGGACGTCCCAGCGTCCTGATGGCGCCCCCGGGCCGTCACATGGTTCTGGCCGGTGAGCGTCTGACCCTGATGGACGGCGAGGCGCGCAACTCCTGCCGCCCCTCCGTGGACATCCTCTTCGAGTCGATGGCCCGGGAGATGGGAGGGAATGCCGCGGCCTGCCTCCTGACGGGGATGGGCAAGGACGGGGCCCTGGGACTGCTCGCCATCAGGAGGTCGGGAGGCGTGACGATCGCCCAGGACGAGGAGAGCTGCGTTGTCTTCGGCATGCCGGGTGAAGCCGTGAAGCTGGGCGCCGCCTCGCACGTCCTTCCTCTGCACGAGATCGGACCCTCACTTTCCAGGGTGCCGCAGTGAGCATCGGTCTTCGAGGAGGCGGGCGATGAGCCGGCGGATCCTCATCGTCGATGACAGCCTGACGGTGCGGATGGATCTCGACAGGATCTTCAAGGACGCCGGATACGAGACGGTCCTCAGCGCAAGCGCCCGTGAGGCGAGAGCGGAGATCCTCCGGCAGCCTCCGGCACTGCTGATCCTGGACGTCCTTCTCCCCGATGCCGACGGGGTCAGCTTCCTCGGGGAGCTGCGCGGATCGCCCGTGACGGCGGATCTCCCCGTGATGCTCCTTTCGAGCGAGACGGAGGTGAAGGACCGCGTCCGAGGGCTCACGAAGGGCGCCAACGAGTACATCGGCAAGCCCTACTCCGCCCAGCACGTGCTCGCGCGCGCCCGTGCCTGCCTCGGGGAGGATCCGGCCGGCGACCGCGGGGCTCCCACCGTCCTGATCATCGACGACAGTCTGACCTTTCGCTCGGAGGTCTCGGAGGCTCTCCGTCAGGCCGGCTACCGGACGGCCCTCGCCGCGTCGGGCGAGGAAGGGCTGCTGCGGGCTGCCGAAGTGAGGCCCGATGCCGTCATCGTCGACGGCGTCATGCCGGGGATCGATGGAACGGCCGTCGTGAGGCGGATCCGCCTGGATCCCGCGCTGAGCGCGACTCCCTGCCTCCTCCTCACGGCATCCGAGGGAGTGACCGGCGAGATCGAGGCCCTGGACGCCGGCGTGGATGCCTGGCTCCGCAAGACGGAGGACTTCGGCGTGCTCCTCGCGCGGCTGGGCGCCATGCTCCGCACCGCGGACGGGGATTCGTCGGGACGCTTCCGCGCGGTGAGCCTCCTCGCTCCCAAGAAAATCCTCGCCGTGGACGACAGCACGACCTACCTCGAGTGCCTCGCGGAGCAGCTCCTCGCCGACGGCTACGAGGTCCTCAAGGCCGGCTCGGGGGAAGATGCTCTCGAGCTCCTCGCCGTGGAAAAAGTCGACTGTGTCCTGCTCGATCTGATGATGCCGGGCCTGTCGGGGACCGAGACGTGCCGGAGGATCCGGCTGGCACCCGCCACCTCCCACCTTCCGATCCTGATCCTGACGGCCGTGGAGGACCAGGAGTCGATGATCCACGGAATCAACGCAGGCGCCGACGACTACATCGCGAAGTCCTCCGACCTGAACGTCCTGACGGCCAGGATCCGCGCGCACCTGCGCCGCAAGCAGCTCGAGGAGGAGAACCGCCGGGTCCGCGAGAAGCTCCTCCGCAAGGAGGCCGAAGCTCGCTCGGCGCACGACGTGGCGGAGGCGAGGCAGGCCCTGCTCGACCAGATATCGAAGAAGAACACCGACCTGTCATTTCACGCCGCGGAGCTGGAGCGGCTCAACAACGAGCTGAAAACCTTCGCCTACTCCGTATCCCACGACCTGCGCCAGCCGCTCAGGAGCCTCGACGGCTACAGCCATATCCTGCTCGAGAAGTACTCCGGCGTCCTCGACGAAGAGGGGCGCCGCTGCCTCGAACGCCTCCGCGCGGGCACGCGGAGGATGGGAGAGCTCATCGAGGGACTCCTCTCCCTCTCGCGCGTCAACAGCAAGCCCCTGGAGACGGGCCGCGTGGACCTCGAAGGCCTGGCGCGGAGGATCCTCGCCCGGCACGCGGAGGCCGATGGCGGCCGCCACGTGGAAACCCAGGTCCAGCCAGGGCTGGAAGCGGTTGCGGACCCACAGCTCATGGAGTCCCTCATGGAGAACCTCCTCGGCAATGCGTGGAAGTTCACCTCGAAGTCGGCGGAAGCCCGGATCGAGGTAGGCTCGACGAAGGAGGGGCACCGGACGGTCTTCCACGTCCGCGACAACGGGGCGGGCTTCGACATGAGTCATTCCGAGAGCCTGTTCACTCCCTTCCAGCGCCTGCACTCCAGGCGCGACTTCGAAGGAAGCGGCATCGGGCTGGCCACCGTGCAGCGCATCATCCTGAGGCACGGAGGACGCATCTGGGCCGAGAGCACCCCGGGGCGCGGCGCGAGCTTCTTCTTCACGCTGCGGAGCGAGGAGGAGCGCCAGGAGCTGCCGGAAGAGCCCAGATCATCCGGAGAGGGAGCCATGAGCGTGCAAGGCGAGCTGGTCCGCGGTTAGCAGCCCGGCCCAGTACCGGCCTGGGCCAGGGCCATCGCTCCGACCGGCTCCCGGCGCCGCGAAGAAACGCCGGGATTGAGCCCCCGTGCCACATCGGCCCGGCCCTTCGACAGCCCCCGCGTCCTGCGCGAGAATGGAGCGCATGGGGGATCTGCCATGAGCCGCGCGAGACCAGCGGGGGCCGAGGAGGCGAGACTCACCGAGGATTCCCGGCGCGAGAGGAACTGGAAGCGCTGGGGGCCCTACCTCTCCGAGCGGCAGTGGGGCACGGTCCGCGAGGACTACTCCGAGCACGGAACCACCTGGGACTACTTCCCCCACGATCAAGCCCGCAGCCGCGCCTACCGATGGGGCGAGGACGGGCTGCTCGGGATCACCGACAGGGAGTGCCGGCTCTGCTTCGCCCTGTCGCTGTGGAACGGCCGGGATCCCATCCTCAAGGAGCGCCTCTTCGGCCTCGCGGGCCCCGAAGGCAACCACGGGGAGGACGTCAAGGAGTGCTACTACTACCTCGAATCCACTCCGACCCATTCCTACATGAAGGCCCTCTACAAGTACCCGCACGGCGAGTACCCCTATGGCCGGCTGGTAGAGGAGAGTGGCAGGCGGGGCCGCCTCGAGGACGAGCTCGAGCTCCTGGACTCGGGCGCCTTCGACGGCGAGAGGTACTTCGACGTCACGGCTGAGTACGCCAAGGCCTCTCCGGACGATGTCCTGATCCGCCTGACGGTCGCCAATCGCGGACCCGAGAGGGCCACCCTCCACCTCCTCCCGACGCTCTGGTTCCGCAACACCTGGTCGTGGGGGTGCCGCCAGGCGGGGGGCAGCGTCAAGCCGCGGATGGACAGCCCCGGGGAGGGCATCGTGCGTGCGAGCCATCCCACCCTGGGCGTCTTCCGGCTCGCGGCCGGGCTCGGCCCCGGCGGCATACGGCCCTCGGCCTATTTCACCGAGAACGAGAGCAACCTCCGGCGTCTCTTCGCCGTGCCGAACGCCGGCCCCTTCGTGAAGGACGCCATCGGTGAGCGCGTCATCCACGGCCGCCTCGACGCCGTGAACCCCGAAGGGTGGGGCACCAAGGTGGCCGAGCACTACACGTTGACGCTGGAGCCCGGTGAGGAGGCCGTGATCCGCCTGCGCCTCGCGCACGAGAGCGAAGCCTCTCGTGACGAGCTGGGCGCCTCCTTCGATCGTGTCTTCGCCGAGAGGATCCGCGAGGCCGACGAGTTCTACAGGGCCAGGATCCCCGGGGAGCTGGATGGCGAGGAGGCCCGGGTGGCGCGACAGGCCTACGCCGGGCTCCTCTGGAGCAAGCAGTTCTATCACTACGTCGTGAAGGACTGGCTCGAAGGCGACTCCGATCAGCCTTCACCTCCCGCCGCGCGGCGCGGCGGCCGGAACAGCGACTGGCCCCACCTCTACAGCCGCGACGTCATCTCGATGCCCGACAAGTGGGAGTACCCCTGGTTCGCGGCCTGGGATCTCGCCTTCCACATGATCCCCTTCGCCCGGATCGA
>CAZMRF010000049.1:0-38803 GCA_964568735.1 uncultured Acidobacteriota bacterium | reverse complement strand
CCGATTGCTTCAGCGCGTGGAACTTCGAGCCGTAGAGGAGCTTGCCGAAGATCTTCGGGATCTGGTTCTTGAGGATGCCGGGGCCGTTGTCGGTGACGGTGAGCCGGAAGCGATCCTCCTGGATCTCCTGGATGACGATCTCCAGCTCCGGGAGGATGCCCGCCTCTTCGCAGGCGTCGAGCGAGTTGTCGACGGCCTCCTTCGTCGCGGTGAGGAGCGCCTTGACGGGGTTGTCGAAGCCGAGCAGGTGCCGGTTCTTCGTGAAGAACTCGGACACCGAGATCTCGCGCTGGCGCGCGGCCATCGTCTCCGCGCTCTCGCGGCGGCGGGGGGGGTGGGGATTCCCAGCGCCATCGGCGGCGGGCGCCTCCGCGGCAGTTGTGGCGTCGGCCGCGCCTCTCCGGGCAGGCACCTTGCCTCCGGATGCAGCCTTTCCCCGGACTTGAGATGGCTTGCCCCGGCTGGATCCAGGTACTCCTACCTGCTTCGCGTCGGCGGGTGTTCCGCGACGGGCAGCGCCTCTCACGGCAGCCGGCTCCGTACGGGAGGCTCCATCACCGTCCGCTTCACGCGCCTGCGTGAAGAGGTCCATCTGGACGACCTTGGCCGCGCGACGCTGCCGCACTTCCCGGCCGCGGGGGGCTGCAGGCGAACTTTTCCTCGGGTCCACCCCTGTCGTCGCGGGGTCAGCGACCCTGCCTCCAGGGTTCGACCTGCCCGGGGAGCCGGCCGCCTTCCGGCCGGCCGCGCGCTTCGTCATTCCGTGCCTCCCTTCGAGAACCGGCGCGGATTCTAGCATTCCAGGCGGCGAAACAGGGCGAACACCGGGGAACATTCTTGATCGGACGCTGGCGCTCTGGGGGTCGAGCCGGTGGAAGCAGCGCACCGCGCTCCGGGAAGATGCGGAATTGTGGCGCGGAACAAGAAGGGCGGGAGCGTCGGAACGCTCCCGCCCCTTGTGATCCGGCGCAGCGCCGATCGAGAGGGCGCCGCGCGAAACCTAGAACCGGAAATCGGCGCCGATGCTGACCATGCTCAGCTCGGAGTCGTCCGTGTCATCGACGTTGATCTTGAAGACCTCGTATTCCGCGCGAATGTGGAAGGGCCCGAGCACGTGGAGGCCGATGCCTACGCCATAGCTCAGGTCCTTGCCGTCTCCGCTCGCGGAGGATCCGTTCGAGAGATCCGAGTCGAAGTCCCAGTCGAAGTAGCCGACCTTGCCGAAGATCTCCAGCCTCGTGATGGGGATGACTCCCACCGCGTAGATGTCCCAGCCGGTGGCGTCCGCTTCGAGGTTCACGTTGTTGCCGACATCCCCTTCGGGGCTGCCGAAGTCCACGTAGCCGGCCTCCACCCCGAAGAACTTGAAGAACCGGTAACCGACCCGGGCGCTGAACCCCGTGTCGTCTTCGTTGAAGTCTGCATTCGAATCCTGGATGTCGACTCCCGCCTGGCCCACGCTCGCGCCCACCAGGAATCCGGCGTATGCCTTCGGCATGAAGAGCAGGGACGCCACAGCCACCGTCAGAACCGCTCGCTTCATCTGCAATACCTCCTGCCTGTTTACTGATTCGAGTTGATGGCCGCCGTGCCCTGCGGCCTCGCGGAGTGGCTGAGTATTGGTGCGGCCAGAAAACCCGTCAAGCCAGACGCATCCCGACTTGCCCGACGAGGCGACGATTCCCGACAAGCTCCGGATCGCCCTTGCGCGCCAACGGATTCCGGGATGCGCCTTCACTCGATCCCCCGTCGCTGTCTTGACACTCTCCGGGTGCCGACAAGATTGAATCGGGCCATCCTCGTGCTGGGATCCATGACGCCACGCGGCCGGAGACTCGCGAAGCCCGCGGCCGGAGGCGTCGCTGCCGGGGATCCTGGGGCGCATGACAGGAGCGAGGCGGGAGTCCTTGTGAACGGTCTTCATTCAGTGCCGGTCCCCTCGGCCCATGAGAACGGCAGCTTCTCCTACAACGCGACCGTTACGCAGAGAATTGAGGTCGCTCCTGGCCTGATCATCCTTCGCGTGGTGACGGATCGGTCCCTCTTCGAGTTCGAATCAGGCCAGTACACGGTCCTCGGGCTCGAGCCCGCGGCGCCCCGCGTGGAGGGAGCCTCTTCTGAAGATCCTCCGCCCGAGCCGGGCAAGTTGATCCGCCGCGCCTACTCAATCGCCTCCACGAGCGAGGCGGGAGAGTACCTGGAGTTCTACCTGAACCTCGTGAACAGCGGGAGCCTCACGCCGCGGCTTTTCCGGCTCGGGATCCGGGACCGGCTCTTCGTCGGCACGAGGGCGGCGGGGCTCTTCACGCTGGGGCGCGTGCCCGCGGATCGGCATGTGCTGCTGGCGGGCACCGGCACCGGCCTCGCTCCCTACATGAGCATGCTCCGCTCCGAGATGACATGCGGCGGCGCGAGGCGCTTCGTGGTCCTGCATGGTGCACGCTACTCGTGGGACCTGGGCTACCGCACGGAGCTGACAGCTCTCTCCCGGCTCTGCTCCAACATGGTCTACATACCCGTCGTGTCGCGGCCGGGAGAGGATCCGACCTGGCGCGGCCGGACGGGCTACGTCCAGGATGTCCTGGTCTCCGGCGTCGTCGAGGAGAGGACGGGCGCGAGCCTCTCTCCCGACGAGTTCCACGTCTTCCTCTGCGGCAACCCGGGGATGATCGAGATGACCCGCGAGGCGCTCGTGGAGCGCGGGTTCCTGTCCGACTCGCCCCGCGCGCTCGGGAACATCCACGCCGAGGAGTACTGGTAGCCGCCTCGCAGAGGCGCTCAGCCTTCCGGGGGTCCCGATTTCTTACCTGCGCGGCGCTCGGCGCGGAGCCGCTCGCGCTCCTGCATGAGCTGGCGGACGGTCTTCTCGTACCCTCGCTCTGTCGGCCGGTAGAAGCGGCGCCCCCTCACCGAGGGCGGCAGGCACTCCATGTCGGTGACGGCCTCCTCGTCATCGTGCGCGTGCTGGTAGCCCTTCCCGTAGCCGAGGTGAGCCATGAGCCCCGTCGGCGCGTTGCGGATATTCATGGGGACGGAGTCCGTGCTCCCCTCCCTGATGGCCTGCACCGCCTCGCCCCAGGCACGGTAGATGGCGTCGCTCTTGGGAGCGGTCGCGCAGTAGACGGCCGCCTGCGCCAGGGCCAGGGCTCCCTCGGGAAGACCGAGGAAGTGCACGGCCTCCCGTGCTGCGATGCTCACCGCGAGGGCCCTTGGATCGGCGTTGCCGACATCCTCGCTCGCGAACCGCACGATCCTCCGCGCGATGTAGAGCGGATCCTCCCCACCCTCGATCATCCGCGCCACCCAGTAGAGCGCCGCGTCGGGATCCGAAGAGCGCATCGACTTGTGCAGCGCCGAGATGAGGTTGAAGTGCTCCTCGCCGGCCTTGTCGTAGTAGAGGGCGGAGCGCTGCAGCGCGTCCGCGAGGATCTCCTTCGTGATCGTCCGGCGGCCCTCCTGCTCGGGGGCCGCCCCCGCGGCGAGCTCCAGGGTGTTCAGGGCGAGGCGTGCGTCTCCCTGCGATCGGCCGGCCATCTCACGGAGGATTCCCTCGGGAGCTTCGACCCTCAGCGCGCCGAGGCCCCGCTCCTCCGCGAGCGCGCGGCGGAGGATCCTCACCAGCGCCTCGTCGTCGAGCGCCTTGAGGACGTAGACCTTGGAGCGCGACAGCAGGGCCGCGTTCACCTCGAAGCTGGGGTTCTCCGTCGTCGCACCGATGAGGACGATGTCGCCGCGCTCGACGTAGGGCAGGAAGGCATCCTGCTGCCCTCGATTGAAGCGGTGGATCTCGTCGACGAAGAGGATCGTCCGGCGCGAGGAGGAGCGCCGCCAGGCCTCCGCCTCGGCCATGACCGCCTTGATCTCCTTGACTCCGGCGACGACGGCGCTGAAGGGGACGAATCGGGCACGGGTCTGCCGGGCGATGATCCATGCGAGCGTGGTCTTCCCCGAGCCGGGTGGCCCCCAGAAGATCACGGATCGCAGCTCGTCCGCCTCGATGGAGCGGCGCAGGATCGTGCCCGGGCCGACGAGCGCCTCCTGCCCCTCGAGCTCGTCAAGGCTGCGCGGGCGCATCCTGTCGGCCAGGGGTGAGTCGGCGGGAGGATCGGCGCGCGGATCGCGGGAGGAGGCGCCGTCCATCTCGGGGAAGAGGCTCTGGCTCATATCGGCTCAGCCGCGCTGGGCAGGGAATAGTGACGTCGCCCCGGAGTTTAGCCGAACGAACCGACCCCGGCGCCTGGCGCAATCGCCAGGGCGACGGGAGGCGGATTGCGGTGATCCCTGTGACTGCGATGTCGGTAGAGGGCCGACGCTTCAACCGTGGAGTATCGGCTATCCGAGCTGGCGGGCGAGCCTGAGGAGGTACTTCCTGAGGAACGGGTGAGAGCCAGGCAGGCTCTCGGCCATGGTCTCGATCTCACCACCGAGCCGCTCGAAGACCTCCCGGTTGACGAGGTGCGCGCGTTCCCTCTGATAGGCTCTCACGAGCTCGCCCAGGGCCGTCGTGCTGTCACGCTCCTCGTAGTCGTGCTTGTAAGGGTTGCCCTCCTCCACCGTCGCCGCCGACCAGTCGGCGGCCACGCGCTCGAGCGCGAGATCGATGGCGGCGCTGACCTCGGGCCCGGGAGCGCTCCGGTCCATCGCGAGCGCCACGAGGAAGCGCTCCAGCTCCCTCGACTCGAGGTCGAGCGCGAGCGAGGGAAACGACCAGCGGAGCTCGTCATGGCGCGTCGCACCGCTCGTCAGCTCGAAGCGCATCTCGACCTCCCCCGACAGCGCGGCCAGCGGCTCGAGCCCTTCCAGCCTGAAGGAGGCGGAGCGTGTCTCACCGGGCCTGAGGTCGTCGAGCCGCGCGGCTTCGGGCGTGGCCTCCAGGGGCGTCATTTGAAAGAGGGCGAGGTTGCCGCTGAGAGGCCTCCGGCTCCGGTTCGCTACCTCGACCTCGGCCACGGCCCTCCCTGCGCCGAGGTCCAGTCCGCTGAGCCGCACGACCCCGGTCAGCGAGAGAGGATAGGAGACGACCAGGGGCGCATCGCGCCGGAGATCACCGACCGTGACCGTGATCGCGGAGCCACGCCCCCGCGGCAATTCCTCCCGGAGCTTCAAGCCGATCGGCCCGGCCGGGGAGGCCACGTGTCGCGCGGGCACATCCAGAGTGACCTCGGCGGCCTCTTCGATCAGATCGCTCGATATCACGGCGCTCCAGCGTCCCGGTGCGCCCCCGTAGTTGGCGAGCTCCAGCCAGGCCAGGACCGCTTCGCCGGGCTGGAAGATCCCATCGTCGCTCCCGTCCCCGATGCGGAGGGAGACGATCCCCGGAGCGCTCATCCGGGACCAGCTCCTGAACTGATCCTCGTAATGGCGCTGGTAGGCGCTCGGATAGAGCGCGGAATAGGCCGCTGCCGCGGCGGTGAGCGAAGCCTGGTTGAATCCCTCCGCATAGCCCGACCGGTAGCGCCACTCCGCGACCACGACGGAGCCCCAGCTCCAGCCGTCACCGTGACCGATCTCGTAGGAGAGGACCAGTTCTTCGTCGTAGAGCATCGCGAGCCGGGAGGCATAGGCGGCCCGGAAGACCTCTTTGAATCGCTGCTTGTCGGCTGGAAGATCAAGGTTGCGGTAGGGAGCCGAGCGGCGGGGCACCTCGAGCCAGAGATCGAACGCAGGCTCCGGATCGGCCCAGCGCTCCTCGAGGAAATCCGCGTAGCCGCTGCACTCGTGAAGGCTCGATGGATCGAAGCGCCATGCGTGGAAGGCATCCGACCAGGTGGGGTCCAGGCCGGGGACGTGGTCGGCGGCGACCTCTCTGAAGACCTCGCCGATCGAGGGAGGCTCGATGCCTGGGGTCATCGCACGCCATGGAGGCACCACCCCCCGCGCGTCGAAGATCGGTTCGGCCGAGAGGTCCATGAACTGCTCCTCGACCCGGAGCGTCGCCTCGCCTCCAGAGATCTCTTCGGCTGCCGTCGTTCCGGCGATCTGACCTTGGCTCCATCCGCCCGGATCGCGGGCGCCATCGCGCAACCCCTCCGCGTAGTCTCCCGGGAATGCAGGGAGGATCTCGAGCGCGAGATGGGTGCCGTCGTAGAACCCCGCTCGGTAGAAGATCCGACGACCCAGTCGGCGCGAGACTTCCTCCGCGGCCCATCGTCCTGCGATTGTCGCGGCTTCATCGACCTCGGCAGGGGCCGCCGGAAAGGGATAGCGAGGGAGCTGCCGGGCCAGGCTCTCCGGAACGAGGGCGGGACGCGGCGCGCGCTCGAGGCTGTGGCGATGCGCACCGCGCGAAGGACGCGCACCCGGCGTCGAGGCGGCCGGCTCCTCGGCCTGCCCTGGGACTGGAAACGCGGCGAGAAGAAAACCCAGGATCCCCGCCAGGATCATCAAGCGTTCTCCCGGGCGTCTCCTGACCACCATCTTCCTGTCTCCTCTCCGCAGATGAGGGCTTGGCGGACGGGGATTCGACCGCCTGACGGGGGGCAAAGCTAGTGCCGGTGGAATCCCAGAAGCACAAACGGACACCCCGGCCGGTCCTTGCCGTCGGCGAGGGGCGGCCGGGAGGGCTGAATAAGGCTCATGGAACCAGCGACTTGGCCATCATACAAACCGGAACCTACCCGGAAAGGCACCTCCGCGCCCGTGCCGGGGCTCCAAAGAGAGATCCTCCGCAAAGCGTTGAAAGGAAAGGAGTACTTTTTCTTGACACTCCGCCTATCAGGCATCCAAAATCTGGCGTTCCCAGACAGAACCACCGGGCGATCCCATCTCCTCAAGGCTGTACGGGGCTTCCTGGCACACTTCTTTCTGGGTACACCTCCGGAAAGGCAGCGCTTCGCGCTGCCTTTTCTTTTTTCCGCGGGCGGCACACGCGCTCGTGTCCGTCATGACCGCCGCTTCAGGGCCGCCGCGTAGAAGCCGTCCATGTCGTGACGGTGAGGCAGGATCCGGAGCGCACCGTCGCGGCCGATGAGATCGCCGTGGCCGCCGAGCCTCTCCTCGAGCTTCTCCCGCTGGAAGTCCGCGCGCTCCTCGAGGAAGCGCGCCACGACTTCCTCGCCTTCCTCGGGCTCGAGGCTGCATACGGCGTAGACGATCCGCCCCCCCGGCCGCACGAGCGCCGCGGCGGCGTCGAGGATCGCCCGCTGGATCGCCGCGAGCCTCGGGAGATCCTCCGGCTCGAGGCGAAAGCGGGACTCCGGATCGCGCCTGAAGACTCCGGTGCCCGTGCACGGCGCGTCCACGAGGATGGCGTCGAAGAGCCCTCTGAAGGGAGCCCTGGAGGCATCGCAGGCCACGACGCGGATCCACCCTACTCCGTGGCGCTTCGCGTTGGCGGCCACGAGGTGGGCGCGTTGTGGGTGCAGGTCCGCGGCGACGACCATTCCCGAGGGGCCGGTCATGCGGGCGAGGGCCAGCGCCTTGCCTCCCGGCGCGGAGCAGAGGTCGAGAACGCGGGAACCCTCGGCGGGCGCCAGCAGGTGCGGGATGATCCCGGAGGCGCGGTCCATCACGTAGATCCAGCCTCGCTCGAAGGCCTTCGACCACTGGGGTGATCCCTCCACCACGCGCAGGAAGCCCGGTGGGAAGTCCGCCGGCTCGGTCTCGATTCCCTCCGAGGCGAGCGAGGCGGCGGCTTCCGGTATCGCGGCCCGCGCCTCGTCGACCCTCACCCACATCGTCGGCCTGCGGTTGTTGGTCGCGAGCAGTTCGGCCGCCGCCGAAGGCCCGTAGCGGGCCATCCAGCGGCGCACGATCCACGCCGGGTGCGAGTGCAGGACGGAGAGTGCCTCGGCGTGTCCTTCGGGGTCGCTCTCCGGGTCGGGAACCAGGGGCAGCGGCAGCGCTGCCTTCTCCCTCGCGAGGCGGCGGAGTATCGCGTTCAGGAAGCCGGCTGCCGCCGGCGCCCTCGAGGCACGGCGCTTCCCGCCGAGCCCGCGGGCGGCCTTTACGGCCTCGTCCACCGCGGCATGTTCGGGGATCCGATCCAGCCGGAGGATCTGGTGGGCTGCCATCCGGAAGAGGAGCGCCACGTCGGGCTCGATCTTCGCGAGGGGCCGCTCTGCCAGAACGGCGAGCAGGTACTCGTCGGTGAGGCGATGACGCAGGGTTCCGTAGACGAGCTCGGTGGCGAGACGCACTTCGGCCGCGGGCGTCTCACGCGGCAGGTTTTGCAGCAAGATTGAAGCGAAGGCGCCTTCCTGCTCGACGCGCCGAAGCACGTCGAAGGCGAGCGATCGCGCTTCGAGCCGGGCCTTCACGGGCCGATGGTAGTCTCCCGGCCGGGAGCCCGCGCGCCGGAACCCGCTACGGAACGGGGATGACGACCGTGTCGGAGAAGGAGGGAGCACAGGGCTGGCAATCGCTTTCTCGCCCGCACGCGGCGCGAGCCTGACACTTGCCCGGGCGGGTTCTCAGGGGGCGCTCGGCCGGAAGAGGCCCCGGGCATCCATCCAGTAGAGGCTTCCCTGGCCGTTGCCCGGCTCGCGCAGGTCCCGGACGATCTGCTCATAGCTCCTCCGGATTCCGGAAGGCGGCGGCTCCGTCCGGGAGCTCGAGAAGAACAGGAAGCGCCCGTCGGGAGTGAGGAAGGGGCAATAGTCGAGAGCAGTGGAGTTGACGGCAGGGCCGAGGTTGACGGCCGGGCTCCAGGCGCCGTCGGGCCCGCGCAGGCTGAAGTACAGGTCGCCCCCGCCGACGTCTCCTTCGCGCACGGATGAGAAGAGGAGCAGCGATTCGTCGGGCGACACGAATGCATTGAACTCCGGGCCGGGCGAATTCACGGCAGGACCCAGGTTCTCGGCGGGCGCCCATCCCTCGCCCGCGCGCCGCGCGCGGTAGATATCCTCGCCGCCCAGCGCGTCAGGCCTTTCTGCGGTGAAGTAGATCGTGCCGTCGCGCGTGACCGAGGCGTAGTACTCGTCACCCTCTCCGTTCACGGAGGCCAGGGGACGCGGCTCCGCCCACGCGCCACCCTGCCCTTCACTGAACCAGATGTTCCAGTCGGCCGCCTCGGACTCACCGGGGAGCGGCCGCTTCGAGGCGAAGTAGAGCCCGGAGCCGCCGGGATCGAAGAAAGGCTCGATGTCGCTGAAGACGCCCGAGAAGGGAAGGACCTCGGGCTGCGACCACACACCGTCGCGCCTGTTGACGCCGATGAGCGCCCCCTGCCCCTGCCCCCACAGCGTGTAGAAGAAGTGATCTCCGTCGGGAGAGATCGCGGCGTCGCGCTGCCGCAGGTCCGTGGAGATCCATCCCGCCGCGAATATCACAGGTCGATCCCCCGGCACGGGCTCGCCCAGGTAGTCGCCAGTCCGGGGCGCCGGTGGCGGCTCGACCGGAGCCTGATCCGCGCAACCCAACGCTGCCATCAAGACCAGCGCTCCCGCTCTTCTCATGCCAATCCTCCCGCCGTCACGGCTGGACATCGGTGACATCCCCTCGGGCCAGGACACTCGGGCGTTCGACACGTTCCCTGCCTCCCGAGTGGCGCGGAGATCGAAGAGCCCTCATGGAAACCAGCCAGGCGCTCCCGCGGGCGCCGCCCGGAGGGAGCGGAGCACCGTGCACGAACAGATGGAGGATTCGGCCCGCGCTTCGCGTACCGCCTGGGATCAACCGAGCCGATCGCCGGGCTCGACGTAGCGGCCGGCCGCGGCCTGGGAGCCCGTGATCCTCCGGCGCCCCTGCGGCTGAACCTCGATCAGCTCGAGGATCGACCCGGCGCCACACGCCACGAAGAGGCCCTCACGGCCCGCTTGCAGGATCGTTCCAGGCTCACGCCCTTCGCCCCGGGCCGCGCCTGCCGATGAGGCATCCGGGCGCGCGGCCTCCCGGGCCCCCCACACCGCGAGCGCTCCGCGAGGAGCGTGGGTGAATGACGAAGGCCACGGATTGAAGGCGCGGACGCGGCGGGCGATCTCCGCGGCGCTGAGCCCCCAGTCGATCGACCCCTCCTGCTTCGAGAGGAGAGGAGCGTAGCTCGCCTCCTTCTCATCCTGGGGGAGGCCGGCCACCTCGCCCCTCTCGAGCGCATCGAGGGTGTCGACGAGAAAAGTCGCCCCGATCTCGGCGAGCCGGGCCTCCAGCTCTCCGGCCGTCTCCTCTTCCCCTATGGGTGTCGTGCGCTGGAGGATAATGTCCCCGGCGTCGAGCTTCTCCGTCATCCTCATGGTGGTGATGCCCGTGACCTTCTCGCCTCGCGCGATGGCCCACGCCACCGGCGCGGCGCCCCTGTATTTCGGCAGGAGCGATGCGTGGAGGTTGATCCCGCCGTGCGGCGCCACCTCGAGGAGATCCGGGGGAAGGATCCGCCCGTAGGCGACGACTGCGAGGACGTCGGGCGAGAGCGAGCGCACAGCTCGGGCGAAGGAGGCCTCGCGGACCTTCAACGGCTGGAGCACGGTCACTCCAAGCGCGAGCGCGGCCTCCTTGACGGGCGGGGGATGGAGCTTGAGTCCCCTCCCGGAGGGACGATCGGGGCGCGTGACCGCCCCCACCATCAAGTGCCGGGAAGCCATGAGGGCCTGGAAGGCGGGAACGGCGAAGGAGGGGGTCCCCATGAAGAGGACCTTCAAGGGTAGATTTCCTCCCACTCGCCCTCGACCGCAGCCTTCCGGATCCGCTTGGTGATCAGGCTCCGCTTGATGCCTCCGAGCCGGTGGATGTAGAGCTTACCGTCGAGGTGATCCGTCTCGTGGCAGAAGGCGCGGGCCAGGAGCCCCTCTCCCTCCCGGGTGAACTCGCGCCCCTCGAGATCCAGCGCGCGGATCCTGGCCTTCGCCGGGCGCGTCACGAATTCGGTGTACCCCGGGATGCTGAGGCACCCCTCTTCCTCGCTCTGGCTGCCGGAGGTCGTCATGATCTCGGGGTTGATCATGACGATGAGCCCCTCGGGATCCTCGCCGACCGAGATGTCGATGATGGCGAGCCGGAGAGAGAGACCGACCTGGTTGGCGGCCAGGCCCACGCCCGGCGCCGCATACATGGTCTCCACCATGTCCTTGACCAGGTCGCGGATCTCGTCGGTGATCTTCTCGATGGGCCGTGTGGGGGTGTCAAGGACGGGGTCGCCGTACTTGACGATGCGTCGGATGGCCACGGGAGCGCTCGCGGGGCCTACTCGGGCTCGGGAAGGCGCACAGCGTCGAGCATGGACTCCACAGTATCCTCGACCCGCTTCTCGTAGAAGTCCTGGATCACCTGCCGGATCCGAGGATGGCGGCCCTCCAGCTCCTCGAGGTCCGCCCGGTTCAGCTCGAGGACCTCGGTCTCCTCGAGGCAGGCGATGGTCGCGGTGCGAGGCTTCCCCGTCAGGAGCGCCACCTCGCCGAAGAAGTCGCCCTCTCCGAGCTCGGCGAGCTCGATGGGCTTTCCCCCGGGACCAGTCCCGATCACCTTGACCCGGCCCTGGCTCAGGACGAAGAGCGAATCCCCTGGATCTCCTTCCTTGACGATGGTGGCATGCGAGGGGAAGGACTGGTGCTTGAGCCGGCCCAGGACGGCGGAAAGCTCCGCAGCCGTGAAGTCGGAGAAGAGCGGCGTCTTCGACATTCCGGCTGTCGCGTTGGCCGCGACCCGCTCCGCGGGTGAGATCTTCCCCGCGGGTGGAGGGGCGGAGACAGGGAGGCTCTGCACCTCATCCGGCTCCGGCGATGCCAGGGGGATGCTGGCCGGCGCTTCATCGATCATCTCCATGTCGAAGGAGATCTCGGCACCCCGCCCGGGCTCGACCACAGGGGGCGCCACGGAGGAAGTCGAAGAGCCGACCTGCCCGAGCTCAGCCAGCCGTCGTTCGACGGCCGGATCGCCGGGGCGGATCTTCTGCATCTTCTTCACGATGGCGGCCGCCTTGATCAGGTAGCCGTCACGGGCGTACCCGTCGGCCGCCCGGCCGTAGTCGTCGAGTGATTCCGACTGGCGTCCCGCAAGGCAGAGGACATCCGCGATCTTGTGGTTGAGGACGTACTGGCCCGGCTTGCCGGAGAGCATGGATCTGTAGGCCTTGATCGCCTGGTCATACTCCTTCCGGGCGACGAGAGCCTGCGGATCCTCGGCCGGCTTGCTCCGATCTTCCGATTTGCGCCAGAAGGCCATCGACGAGCGGCTCCTGCCCGGGGTCGCGGAACGGCGGGTCGCCGAACGTATCACGGGCCCGCCGACCCAATCAAGGAATCGCCGTGGATCCTTGCCCTTGCGGCGACCCCGGCGTACGATGAGGCTGCCGTGGCCTGCTCGTCCACAATCGGGGACACCCGACGGCCCCAAGCCCTCCCCGGAGAGGACACCCGGGCTTCACCTCAGGCCTGGCAACTCCTTCAAGCACAAGCACTTACTCACCACCCGCTGCTGGCACATGCCTCGCTTATCCAACGGGTGGAAGGTCCCACGCCGGGACCTCCCGACGCGACAGGGAGATCAACATGAGATACCACGCGGCACGCACGGGGATCACGGGCGTCACGGCAGCCTTGCTTTTCGTCCTGCCGCTCCCGGCCCAGACCAGCGACGCCAGCTACGCGCTCCAGGGTGAAGCCACGGATCCGACGCTCGGGCCCGAGGGAACGCCCGAGGATCCCGCCGAGACCGGCGCCGCCTACGCGCGACTCCTCTACTACGAGGGAGGGATCTCGCTCCGGCGGGCCGCTGACATGGATCTCCCGGCGGCCGAAGTGAGCTTGAACGCCCCTCTCGTCCCGGGTGATGAGATCTGGACGGGCGAAGACGGCCGCGCCGAAGTTCAGCTCGCGGACGGCTCCATCCTGAGGCTCGGGGCGAGCGCGCGGCTTGGCCTGATGCAGCTCGCGGACTACGCGGGCGCGCTCGACGAGACGACCCTCCTGCGGCTCCCCAACGGGAGCCTCTATGTGCGCGCCGCCGATTTCGACGCACAGAGCCGCCGCTTCCAGATCGACACCCCCTCGGGCTCGATCTTCCTCCTGTCCCAGGGGACTTTCAGAATCGACGTGACGACGAGCGGCGTCACCACGGTCTCGTCCTACCGCGGCGTGGCCGAGCTTCTCGGAGAAGAGAGCTCGGTGATCGCCCACAGCGGCGAGCGGATGACGGCCTCGCCGGGCCGCCTCCCCTCCGAGGCCAGGGCCTTCAACACCCTGCACCGGGATGAGTTCGACGTCTGGGCCGAGACCCGTGACGACTCGATCTCGAGTGCCCGATCGGGGCGTGGACCGGCTCCTGAGAGCCTGCCGTCGCCGGTGCGCCCCTACGCCACCGAGCTGAGCTACTACGGCTCATGGCAGGATACTCCGGAGTACGGCGTGATCTGGGTTCCCTCCGGCGTCCCCGATGATTGGCGCCCCTACTACTACGGCAGGTGGAGCTGGGCTCCCATCGGGATGGTCTGGGTTTCCTCCGAGCCCTGGGGCTACGCGCCCTACCATTACGGCCGCTGGCACTGGGCGGTGGGCACGGGATGGTTCTGGGCTCCGGGCTACCTCTATTCGGGAGCCTACGTGAGCTGGTCGGTGGGTCCCTACTACTACGGCTGGGCCCCGACGGGCATCTACGGCTACCCCGTGGTTTACGCCGGATACGGCAACCCCTACTACTGCGGCTGGAACTACGTCCACTACTCGAACATCTACGATCATCACGTCTACAACCACTACTACTCCTACTCCGACGTGGTGAGGCACAGGATGAATGACCAGGCATGGAAGTTGGACGACGCGCCGAGGGCGAATCCACGTTCGAGGCCTGAGCGCGTGGGGTCGGACATCTACCGGCATGCGCAGGCCCGGCAGTCCTCGCGGCCGCGCACCATCGACCCGCCTGCTCAGAACACGTCGTTCCGGGAGCGGGACGCGCGCGAGTTCCGGCGGCGCACCGCGCAGCGGGGCCCCGACACCGCGCAGGGCAACGGCGCCGGCCCGGCGGATCGGAACCGTCCGGCGAGGACGTCGCCTGGCGCGCTTCGCCCAGCGGAAGGGCCGCGTTCCGTATCGCCCGGCAGAGCCATCGCTCCGACGCAGGCGATACGGACTCAGGATCGGATCGCGAGCCGGGCCAGGGGCTCCTCCGCCGGCAGGCAGGTTTCTCCAGTGAGCGGCCGCACCATCGCGCCGGCAGGCAGAGTCGCGCCGGGACGGGACGGGACGAGGGCTCCGGGTGAAGGAGCAACATCCTCGCCTGCGGCCAGGATCCAGCCCACCGTCAAGGCTCCCTCGAGGGTCGAGCCGGGCCGGGCCGCCCAGCAGTCGCCGCGTGAATTCACGAATACGCCTGCACCGGCACGCGGAAGATCGGGCATCGCTCCTCGTCAGGCCGCTCCAGCTCAGAGCCGGGTGCAGCCGGCGCAGGCTTCCACTCCCTCGAGGCAGCCCTTGACGCGGAGCGGGGTCGTCCGCACGCAACCCCACGCGCAGGTCGCTCCGGGCGGGCGTCCTGCCGCAAGGTCACCCTTCGTCATGGTGAACCGGGGGCGCGGCTCGGCCGGGGCACAGGGCATCAGGCCCACGGCGGTCAGCGCCAGACCCACGGGCAGGGCCCCCGCTGCCCGCCCCGCGCAGCAGTCCGGGAAGGGCGGTAAGACCTCGGGCGGCAGGAAGAAGTGACTCCGGCGAGGGCGGGAGCTTCCACGCGACTCGTCCTCGCAATCCTGCTCTTCGCACTGGCGTTGGGCGTCCCGGCCGCTCTCTCTGCCGCACCCAAGCAGGAGGATCCCCCGGCCACCCCCGAGAGGGTCAAGTTCCAGCTACAGGCCACCCCTCGTCACGGATTCGAGCCGCTGGACGTGACCCTCTATGCGCGGCTCGAAGGCGTCGCCCCGGGAGAGACCCGCTTCTGCCATGCCGGGGTGGAGTGGATCGGCGAGACGCGCAGCGGCAGGGTGATGCGCTCGACCGAGGACGCCCGCTGCATCCACCCGGATGATCTGCTGCGGGTCGACCACTCCTTCTCGAAGCCTGTCCACATCGACGTTCCGGCCATCTACCGCTACCACGTCGTACTCCACCTGAAGGACGGGGGCGAGGTGCGATCGAACGAGGTGGAGGTGCGCGTGATCGCCGCGCATTGAGCCGGCCGGCCCCCTAGTCTCCCAGCTCGAGCAGGGCGCGGCTGGCCTCGTAGCGGAGGAGCTGCGAAACATCCTCCCGCGACACCTTCCGGATGAACTCCCGCTCCACGGTACCTCCCATCCGCACGACGACCTTGAGCGCCTCGGCCCTGAGGACCTCCGGCTCGCCGCCGAGGACTCTCGCTTTCAGCTGGTTGACGATGTCCTGCCCGTCGGGAAGCGATCTCCCGGAGGCGCGCATATCCTCCGCGACCTGACCCAGAATCTTCAAGGCTTCGATCTTCTCGGGCTCGCGCCCTCCCTCCGCGATTCGAAGGAGCACGGGCACGTGCTCGGGAAGGGCCAGGCGTCTCGCGAAGGTCTGCTCCAGCCCCGCCGCCGCGATCTCCGGGTTGGAAGAGCCCAGCATCTCGAGGACCGCATCTTCCTGCAGGCTCGGATCCTCGATCGCCGTCGCGCGCGCGAAGACTCTCAGCGCCTCGACGAGCGCCGCCTGTCCCTCGGACGGCAGGGGGAAGACGCCCATGGCGCCGAAGGTCGATGCGAAGACGTCGCCGGCCGCCAGCTTCTCGGGCACCTTCGTGCCCTCCGTCTCTTCCGGGTCGTAGCGCTTCAGGAAGAGAACGACCATGTCCCCCCTGGAGAATCCGATCTTCTTCTCCCACCCTTCGCGCAGCCAGTTCTCGAGGCGGTAGACCACCCTGAGCGTCGGCAGCGCGTATTCACCCTTGAGGACCTCCTCGACTCGGATCTCCGCAAGCCGATCGTCGCTGTCTCCGACCTCACCGAGGATGATCCAGGGCGAGCGCCCGCACCTCTGGAAGAGGGTCAGCGTCGTCACCTCGCCCGAGGGCAGGCTGGCCAGCAAGACGGTGAGAGCAGCCAGGACCAGGGCGGTCCGGCCTCGGCAGCGCGTGATCATCGGCGTCCATTCTAGAGGCGGTCGAAGGCGCCGGGTAGGCTGTGACCGTCCGAGGTAAGATGGTCCGCTCCATGTCCGCAAGTGGCGCCACTCTCAGGATCATCCTGGCCGGCTCCTCGGTCGTCACCGCCCCCCTGGCCCGAGACCTCATCGCACGAGGCCTCGATCCGGTCGGGATTCTCGGCCGCACTCCGGGCGAAGGCGCCGAGGCGGCGGTCGACCGTCCGGATCGCACCGTCGCATTGCGGACCCCCGAGTCGCTGCGCGGCGCGGAGATCGTGATCCTGGCTGAGGCTGCAGCCTGGGAGGCGAGAGCCCTGGAGGCGATCGCGGCTCTGCTGCTTCGCCTCGCTCCCGAGGCTGTCGTGGTCGTCTCGGGCGCGGGCTCCGGCCGGGCCGCGAAGCGCTTCCTCGATTCCTCGCGGCTCGATCCACGCCGCGTCATCGCGACGGGGGCGCTGGGAGCACAGATCCTCCTCGAAGGATCGATCGCGATGCGCGCGTGCGCCAGCCGCGCGCAGGTGAGCGTGCTGGTCATCGGAGACGAGAATTGCCGGATCCTCCCCCTCACGCGGTTCGTGAGCATCGCGGGCATTCCGGTGCGCAGCCTCCTGAGCGCCGAGCAGGCCGCCCTGCTCCTCGAAGCGATACCACCGGCTTCCGAGCGCGCCACGGCCGAGCGAGCCGCCGTAGGGCATCTCACCGACGCCATTCACAACGATCGGCGGCGTGTCCTGTGCTGCGCCAGCCTCTCCCCCGGAGGAAGGGGGCTGCCCGAGTCCTTCCTGACGCTCCCCGTCCTGGTCGGAGCCGGGGGTATCATGGGGAGCCTGCCTCTCAACCTCACGCTCGAGGAGCGCGTCTTCCTCAACCAGGACCGGAAACTGCAGCGATGATCCGATTCTGAAGGGGCGCTCCCCGGGCTGCCGGGCGGAGGATCCCGCCCGCGGAACCCCTCTAACGCTAGAAGACCTTCCTACCCGGGCGCCATGGCCTGGCTCATCGGGAACAAGTCCGGCCAGGGTATGGGGAAGACCGAGGTCTCGAGGATTCTCGTGAGCTACTTCCAGCCAGAATGACCTCTTCTAAGGAGATACCGGCAGTCTCCGTGGAGGCGAGAATCGCCGCCGATCTCCTGGAAGCGAATCGACGCGCGAACAGGAGGACCGGCCATGTCGAGATCGAGCCGCCTCGCCGTGGTGGCAGCTCTCACCGCGCTCAGCTCGCTCTCCATCACCCTCGCCGACGGCCCCGTCATCGGCCCCGACGGATGGAATCTCGATTCCGGGGGGGTCTGGACAGATCTCTGGGAGAGGCACCGGTGGCACCTCTTGACGATCTTCGCCCTCGAGGAGACGGAGCACCTCTACGCCGATGCGGTCGGCACCTCGGTGTCGCCGACGATCTTCGGGGAGCCTCCCTCCTTCGACATCGCGATCCACGAGAGGCTCAGCTCCGACACCCCCACCCGGAACTTCGTCACCGAGAACAAGACGAACCTCTTCAGGGGGATTGCGCTGGCGTCGGTCGCAGCGACGCACTGGCTGGACTACGGCGGGATGGCCGACGAGGCTCTGGGCCTCGCGGAGGCCCTCAAGTTCAACACGTCGATCAACAGCCTCGTGAAGATGGTGGCCGGACGGCAAAGGCCGGAGCTGGGGATGAGCGATCCTTCGGAGCTCGGCCAGGCCCGGTACGATCAGCTTCTGAGGAGCGAAGGACAGCATCTCTCCTTCTACAGCGCGGCCACCTCCGAGGCCTTCACCATGGCGTCGTACGTGGATCTGATGATCTCCGCGCGCCTGCAGACTCGTCCCAAAGCGCGCGCGGGCGTCGCGCTGGGGCTCTACGGCCTCGCCGCCTACATCGGCTACTCGCGGATGGAGCAAGGAGAGCACTACTTCACGGACGTGGCCGCCGGCGCGGCAGCCGGGGTCCTCGCCGGGCGGGGCTTCTACCGCGCGCATCACCGGGAACCCGAGGATTCGAGTGCGTCGTGGCTCCGGTTCACACCCCCGGTTCCCATCCCGGGCGGTCTCCTCGTGACGGTCTCTCTCGAGCCGCGGCGTCCGGTCGCCCCGTGAGGCCGGGTCGAGGGAAGGCAGGCCGGCCGGCACCCGAGGGACGAGGGGAAGGCAGCCTGAGCGAGTCGCGTGAGAGGTCAGGAGCGGGGTCAATCGGTCGGGAGATGACACCTTGTTGAGGCGTTTGAGCAGGCGGTTCTTCTTTGTTCGCAACGTCCTTGCTGTGCTCCCCCTGGGGTTCGCCCTGTTGTCGACCAGATGGGAGTGGGAGAACGGGTGGGCGACCTGGTCCCTGGCGGCCATCCTCTGCGCTGCCGGGATTGTCGTTCGGAGCTGGGCCTCGACACATTGCAACTATGCCCAGGGAAAAGGGAAGCACCTTGCGCTGACCGGACCCTACGCCCTGGCTCGGAACCCGCTCTACATAGGCAATCTGATCATCATTGCGGGCGCGACCTTCGCGTCCGCGCTGGCCTGGCTCGTGCCCGTGACCGTGTTGTGGGCCTGGGCTGTCTACGCGACTGTCTCCCTCCTCTACGAGGAGCCGAGGCTCCTGAGATGGTACGGCGAAGAGTACCGGAGATACCGCTTGGCGGTGCCCGCCTGGATACCCGAAAGGATCGGCGGCGCGCTCATGGGTCCGCTCTCTCGGCGGGCCCTGCTCTCGGAGTCGCTCAGAGTACTCGCGCTCCTGCCTTTCGTGCTCAAGGAGCTGCACTGGTTCAGCCTTGGCTCAGGCTGAACAGGGCGGTCGCGCCGGCCAGCCCTGGTGGGGATTCACGCCCCTCCGGTCTGGATGAACGAGCTCAAGAGATGAACGAAGCCGCATTGAATAGGAGGCATGGAAATGTCGAGACGCACGCACATACTGACCGTTCTCCTGGTATCACTGGTCGCTCTCATTCCGGGGGCCCCATCCTGGGCCGCGCCGGCTGCGAGCTTCGAGGAAGCGCGGATCTACATCGAGTACAACTCCTCGGATAACGATCTGGGGTTCCACGTCTTCCTCGATGGAGAGGACTGGAACGAGCTGAAGCTCGTCGGCCCGAAAGGGCAGATTCTCATCGACATGGAGGCCGAGGCAGGCGGCTTTCTAGATCTCGGCCTCACCGAGCTCTTCTTCGAGGGCGCGGAGCCGTCGCTCGACGACGTGCCGCTCGGCGAGCTTTTCGCCCTCATGCCCGAAGGGAAGTACAAGTTCGTCGGGGTGACCGTCGACGGAGTCCGCCTGGTGAACAGGGCCATGCTCTCGCACGCCGTTCCTGCCGGACCGTCCGTCTCCTCCGAGGTCGACGGGAGCACCGTGACCATCCGATGGGAGCCCGTCACGGGCCCGCCCCCAGGCTTTCCTCAGAAGAGCATCGAGATCACCGGCTACCAGATCATCGTCGGCTCATTCCAGGTCACCCTTCCGGCCTCGAGCACGGAGGTGACCCTCCCGCAGCAGTTCGTCCAGTCGCTCGGGCCCGGAGAGCACGGCTTCGAGGTGCTCGCCATCGACCGGAGCGCCAACCAGACCATCACCGAGGGGAGTTTCGAGACGCCGTAGACCTTCGGAGAAGACGACGCGGCCCCGCCGGCTCTCCCCCTTGGGAGGGGCCGGCGGGAAGGCGGGAGGCGGGAGCTATCGTGTATCATCGGGCGCATGCCCGGATCCGCGCCGCCTTCCGTCGCTTCGATCACTCCCCCTCCCCCAGCTCCGTGAGACTGCGGACTCGCGCCGTGCCGACGCTCGACCAGGCGGCCAGCTCCCCGGAGAGCCCTCGTGGTGGCGCGTGATCTGCCCGCACAGGGCACGCCCGCATGGCACCGGCTGCTCCTGCTCCTCTTCTGCGGGGCGATCTGGCTGCCGGGCCTGCCCGCGCGGACGCTCTGGCCCACGGACGAGCCGCGCTACGCGATGATCGCCGTGGAGATGCTCGAGCGGGGCGACTTCGTGGTACCGATCAAGCGCGGAGACATCTACCACTCGCAACCGCCGCTCTTCGTCTGGAGCGAGGCCCTGTCGATCTCCCTCCTGGGAAGCTCCAGCGAGGCCGTGCTCCGGATTCCCTCCATCGTCGCCGGCGCGGGGGGCGTGCTGGCCGTTCAGACGCTGGCCTCGGCGTGGTTCGGGCCGGGAGCCGGGCTCTTGAGCGGCCTCGTGCTGGCCACGGATCTCAGATACCTGCTGCAGGCCCAGTGGATTTCCACCGACATGCTCCTCTGTTTCCTCATCACGGCCGCCCTGGCCTGCTTCGCCGAGGGGTACCGAAGCCGTCGCACCGCGTGGTACCTCGCCTGCTACGCCCTCGCCTCGGCCGCGACCCTGACGAAGGGGCCCGTGGGGTTCGTGCTCCCCGGCCTGGTCGTCCTCTGCTTCCTGGCGCTTCGGCGGGATCTCCGCGAGGTTCTCCGGATGCGGCTCCCGGCGGGAGCGCTCATCTTCACGATCCTCGTTCTTCCCTGGTACGTCCTCTTCTGGAGCCGAGCCGGGGGCGACGAGGCCGTCAACATGGTTCTGACCCAGTCGGTCCAGCGGTACGTGGCCGCCTGGAACAACGAGCAGCCCTGGTACTATTTCTTCTGGCAGCTCCCGGTCGACCTCCTCCCCTGGACGCCCGTGCTCCCCTTCGCCATCTGGCTTTCCCTCAAGCGGATGCCGGATCGCGAGCGCCTCTTTCTCTTCTGCTGGATGGCGGCGATGTTCGTCTTCTTCTCGGTCTCGACGGGCAAGCGCGGGGTCTACCTCCTGCCCCTGCACCCGGCTGCCGCCATCCTGGTCGGGTGGTTCTGGGACACCGCGCTTCAGGCACCGGAGGATGGCCGCATGGCACGGCGCCTCCGGCTCTGCGCTCTCCTCACGGGGATGGTCTTCGCGGCCGCCGGCGTCGCGCTGCTCTCGTCACCGCCGGCCCTGGCAGCCGTTCCAGGGGCAGCCTCGGCCGCGGCGCTGCTCGGGGGGCTGGCCCTGGCCGTCGGGGCCGTCCTGGCGCTGAGCCCGGCGCGTCTCGTGCCGAAGCTGACCGCGGCGGCCACCGGCCTGCTCGCCGTCTCCGCGGTCGTCATCGCGGCCCCCATCGAGAACCAGCGCCTGGATTCCCGGGGCTTCGCGGCGGAGGTGGCGCGGCTCGTGCCCCCGGGGTCGCGCCTGGGGATCGTCCATCTCCGGTTCGAGGAGCTGGTCTATTACAGCGGCCGCTCCGGGGAAATAGAATTGAAGGCCGGCCGGCGGCTGGAGCGCTGGATGAAGCAGCCGGGAACGGTCTACTCGGTGCTGGACCGGCGCTCCTACGAGGACCTGGTCGCGAGGACCCTGCCGCCCTGGGAAATACTGGCCCGGGGAAACATGGCGGGCGGCGAGTATTTCCTGATCGTCAAGCGCTGAAGGCGTAAGGAGTACAGGCCCATGGATGACCGCCCGTCACTTTCGATCGTCGTCCCGCTCTGGAACGAGGAAGAGAACGTCGAGCCGACCGTCCAGGCGATCAAGGAGAAGATCGGTCCCCGGGTCGGTGAGTGCGAGATCCTCCTCGTGAACGACGGGAGCCGGGATCGCACGCCGGTCCTGTGCGACGCGCTCGCTGCGGCGGACTCCCGCATCCGGGTCCTCCATCACGAGCGGAACCTGGGCTACGGCGCCGCCCTGAGGTCCGGCTTCGGAGCGGCGCGCCACCCGCTGATCTTCTATACCGACGGCGATCTTCAGTTCGACCTCGCGGAGATCGACAAGCTCCTGCCGCTGATCGAGGGCGCCGACGTCGTGACGGGCTACAGGATCAATCGCCAGGACCCGCCTCATCGCCGGTTCAATGCCTGGGTCTACAACTCGGTGATGAGGCTCCTGTTCGGCGTCCGGCTGCGCGATCTCGACTGCGCCTTCAAGATCTACCGCAAGTCCATGTTCGAGCGGATCGCGATGCGCTCCGACGGCATCCTGATCAGCGGCGAGATCCTCGTGCAGGCCGTCCAGCAGGGACGCGTCATCCGCGAGATCGGCGTCACCCATTATCCCCGGCAGCGAGGGACTCCAACGGGCAACAATCCGCTGGTCGTCATCGCCGCGATGCTCGAGCTGGCGAAGTTCTGCTGGGTCCAGCTCCGGCTGCGCCCCTCCGCGCATGCGGCCGGGCTGGCCTCCCCACGGCCGGGCGGCGGCCTCGGATCATCGGGCAGATGACGCCCCCGCCGTTCGGCTTCCTCGGATAATCGATGTGCGGCCTTGCCGGCATCGTCGGGCGCCCGGGTGTCGACCCCGAGCGCGGCCGGATTGTCCGGGAGATGACCGCGACCCTCGTCCACCGCGGGCCGGACGGCGAGGGCTACGCCGCCCGCGACGGTTGCGATCTCGGCTTCCGGCGGCTCGCCATCCTGGATCTGGACGCGAGCGCACCGCCCTACTCCAACGAGGACCAGAGCGTCTGGTCGGTCTGCAACGGGGAGATCTACAACGGGAACGAGCTGCGCTCGCTCCTGGAGGGGCGCGGGCACCGCTTCCTGACCCGGGTCGACACCGAGGTGATCTCCCATCTCTGGGAGGAGTTCGGAGCCTCGCTGGTCGACCACCTCGACGGGATGTTCGCCTTCGCCCTCTGGGACGATCGCCGGCGCGAGCTGTACCTGGGCCGGGACAGGGCCGGGGAAAAGCCTCTCTTCTACTGGCACGATGATCGGGAGCTTGTCTTCGCATCGGAGATCCGCGCGCTGCTGGCCCATCCCCGGGTGCCCAGAGCCGTCGATCCCGTGGCCCTCCGACGCTACATCCTGCATGACTACTTTCCCGCTCCCCTCACACCCATCCGGGACGTTTACAAGCTCCCCGCCGGCCACGTGATGCGGTTCCACGAGGGCCGGATGTCCCTACGCCGCTACTGGGATCTCTCCGAGCACTTCGGGCGCGGCGAGAGCCGGATGAAGCCCGGCGAGGTCGCCGAGGAGCTCGATCGGCGCATCGCGGCCGCCGTGGATCGCCGGAGAAGGAGCGACGTCCCGGTGGGCGTCTTCCTCTCGGGCGGCGTCGACTCATCGACGATCCTGGCGCACCTCGCGGAGCAGGTCGGCCCCGGCGTTCCCGTCTTCGCGCTGGGCCATTCCGAGCCCGCCTTCGACGAGGCCCGCTTCGCCCGCGAGACGGCCCGCCATTTCGGGGCCGAGTACCACGAGCTCATCCTCGATCGCGAAGACCTCGAAGACGGCCTCCGGCGGGTCGGGGAAGGAATGGACGAGCCTCTAGGCGACGCTTCCACCATCCCTACCCACCTCCTCGCACGCTTCGCGCGCCAGCGCGTGAAGGTCATCCTCTCGGGCGAGGGAGGAGACGAGCTCTTCGGCGGTTATCCCACCTACCTGGGCAGCCGCCTCGCGGAGCACTACGCCAGGATTCCGCGCGCACTGCGCACGAGCCTCGCCGCTCTGGCCCGGCGGGCGGTCCCGGTCTCGATGGGAAACGTGGGGCTCGACTACCTGCTGGGGCGCTTCCTGTCGGGCGCGGAGCGCGGGCGCCTCGAGCGCCACCACGTCTGGTTCGGCAGCCTCGCTCCGGAGCGTCACGCGCAGGTCCTCGCGCCGCGGGTCCTCGAAGCGCTCGGCGACGACGACCCCTTCGCCTCTGCGCGCGCGTCGCTCGCCGGGCGCACCTTCCCCGACCCGCTGGCGGAGCTGCTGTACGGCGATTTCACCATGTATCTTCAAGATGACCTCCTCGTGAAGGTGGATCGCGCCACGATGCTGACCTCGCTCGAGGCCCGCGGGCCCTTCCTGGACCACGAGCTGGCCGAGTTCGTGGCCGGCCTCCCGTCACGGCTCAAGGTCAGGGGCTTCTCCACCAAGGTGATCCTCCGGAAGGCGATGAAGCACCGCCTGCCCGCCGAGGTGCTCTCGCGCCGCAAGCGGGGGTTCAACATTCCCCTGTCACGCTGGCTGCTCCATGGCCTCGGTGAGGAGCTGAGGAAGCGCTTCTCGCCGGAGAGGCTCCGGGCTCGCGGCATCCTGTCGGCCGAGGGGACCTCCGCGCTGCTGGAGGAGCACCTCTCCCGCCGGGCCGATCATCGAAAGCCGCTCTACACGCTCCTGGCCCTCGACATGTGGCTCGATCGAACGTTTGGAGAGGCCTCGCCGGTCCCGCTCGAGCATGGCAGCGTCGGAGTCGCCGCCTGCGAGAGCGCCGCCACGTGAGATCGTCACGGGCGGTGCTCCTGGCCGCCGCCCTGCTGTTCGCATGGAACCTCTGGGGCTATGACCTCGGGGCGCCGGACGAGCCCTATTTCGCGGAAGGCGCCCGCGAGATGCTGATCGACGGTCAATGGGCCGTCCCGCACGTCAACGGCGCCGTCACGACCGACAAGCCTCCGCTTTTCTTCTGGCTGATCGCGCTCTGCTCGCTGCCCTTCGGGCAGGTCACCGAGCTGACGGCGCGCATTCCCTCGGCGCTCGCCGCGCTGGGCACCGTGGCCCTCACGATGCGGCTCGGACGCCGGCTCTCGAGCGAGCGCACGGCGAGCCTCGCCGGGCTGATGCTGGCCACGACATGGATGTTCTGGGACAAGGCACGCTCGGCGCAGATCGATTCGCTCCTGTGCTTTCTCATCCTCACGGCGCTGTGCGCTTTCCAGGCTTTTCGCGAAGGAACCGCGGACGGGCGGCGGGCCGGATGGCTCTTCTGGTCGGCCTCGGCCCTCGCGGTCCTGGCCAAGGGCCCCGTGGGACTGCTGCTGCCCCTCGGCATCGCGCTCGTCACGCTCGCCGCCGACCGCAACATGCGCCTGTGGCGTCGCTTCGCCCCGGTGTCGGGCCTCTGCATCTTCGTCGCCGTGATCGCGCTATGGGTGGTGGTGGCCACGGTGGGCGGCCGGGGAGAGTATTCGGTGCTGAGCGCCTTCGACGAGCACGTGGCGAAGCGCGCCGTCTTCGGCATGCACCACGCCCAGCCTCCGTGGTACTACCTCAAGGCCCTGCCCTTGAACCTCATGCCCTGGACGGCTCTCGTTCCCGGTGCACTGCTCTTGTCCATACGCCGGCGCGACGCCGGCGATCGATTCCTGCTCGTATGCGCCCTCTTCGTCGTGGCCTTCTTCACGGTCTTCACCGAGAAGCGCGACCTCTACGTCCTTCCCGCCTTTCCCGCCTTCGCGCTCCTCCTCGCGAGGCTGGTGGGCGAGGTGCGCGGATGGGAGAGATCCGCCGATTCCCCGGGCATGCCGATAGGACGGCGCCGGGTAACCCTTCCCCAGGCTCTCACGGGGATCCTCCTGACGGCGGCGGGGATCGCGGCCCCGATCGTGGCCTCCACTCTGGAGGCGGTGCCGGTGGGGCTCGCCGCCATGGCGGGCGCGCTCCTGTCGGTGACGGGCCTCGTCATCGCATGGAGGGCCGTCAAGGGCCGCGATCTCGCCTCGGTGCTCCTCACGGCCGGAGGCGCCGGCGCGGTCTACTTGATCATCGCCGCCCTGATCCTGCCGGCGCTCGACCCCGTGAAATCAGCGAGGCCTTTCGCCCTCAGGATCAAGGCCGTCACCGCGACCTCGAGGCAGGCGGGGCACGAGGTGCTCGGCTTCCGCCTGCAGAACCTCGTGGATGGCTTCGCCTTCTACACCGACGGCGTCTACCTCAACCCGACGATGAGCGCGGCCGAGCTCGCGGCGCACCTCGAGCAGAGCGATCTCGTCTACGCGGTGGCGGACGCCGGCGATCTCTACCGGCTTCCGGGAGGAATCTGGGAACGGATCGTCACGCTGGACTCGGCGCAGCTCAATCATCGGACCATCGTGCTCATCCGGAATACGCCCGGCCCGCAGCTTCGATGAATAGATGGAGCTAGCTGGCGAGGGGGATGCGCGCGGTGAAGGTCGTCCCCACGCCGGGCTTCGACTCGAAGGTGAGTGAGCCCCGGTGTCGCTCCTCGACGATCTCCCGGGCGAGCGTCAGGCCGAGCCCCGCCGAGCGTTCACGGTCGCCCGTCGTGAACCATGAGTCGAAGACCCTGGCTCGGGTCAGCTCGGAGATCCCCGATCCCGTGTCGTGCACCGAGATCGCGGCGGACTCGCCCTGACGTGCGATGCGCACGGTGATGCGCCCCTTCTCGCCCGAGTTGCCCACGACGGAACGGATGGCCTCCGCGGCGTTGTCGAGAAGGCAGAGCAGGACGATCCCCACGCCTCCGGGGTGACACCTCACCGGGGGGAGCCCGCTGTCCTCGAGCGATACCTCGGCGATGCGCTCCAGCTCGCTCCTCATCGTCTCGATCGCCGCCCCGACCACGCCACCGAGATCGACCGTGGCGTGGGCTCCCTCCGAGCCCGCACAGCGCTGAATCGCCTCGAGGATCTCCGTCGCGCCGGCCGAGGCCTCCCGCACCTCGGCGAGGGCCCGGGGGGTCTGCTCCAGCAGTGAGTCGATGTCCGCCTGCGCCTCCTGCCCGCGATCCTGATGGGGCGCCCCGGCCCTGTCTTCGGTGCGGTTGCGGCTCGTTGGCGGCTCGAGGCCCGCAGCCGCGACGACATCCGAAAGCCCTGTGAAGGTCTCCTCGAGCGTATGCATGCCGATGGCGAGCCGGCGCAAGGGCTGGCTGATCCGCCCCGCCATCCCCGTCGCGAGGCGACCCTCGAGCGCCGCGCGGTTCGCCCTGCGAAGCATCTCCGCGAGACGATCGGCTTCGGCCGAGCTGGCCTCGGAGCGCTGTCTCATCCTCGACATCACGAGCGCGCGCGAGGCCTCCGATGAAAGAAGGATTCCACGCTGCAGGTCCCCCGCGCTGAAGGAGCGGGACGGAGGGCGGCGGAGCAGGCAGAGGGTGCCGAAGAAGCGCCCCTCTTCCATGAGGGGGTAGACCATCGCGGCGCTGAAGCCGAGATCGGCGTCGAGGAGGTTCTCCACCTCCTCTTCGTCGGAGGGCAGCCCGTAGGGCCGGCCCAGGCTCTCCGCCTGGCGCGCGAGCGCGCGCAGCAGCTCGGCCCCCGGCGCGGCGCCGCGTCCCCGCGTATGCATCTCGTAGGGGCCCGAGTCGGAGTTGCGCACGAGAAGGCCCGCCGCATCGGCGTGGAACACGGCTTCCGCGAGATCGACCGTCGTGCGGCAGAGCTCGGGATGGCCCATGGTGGCGATGAGGACGCGGCTGGCGCCGTAGGTGGCCAGCATGCCCTCGAGCGCGCTCCTTCCGATCGCCTTCCTGAGCACGCCTCCCAGCTCCAGCGGGCGGAAGGGCTTTTCGATGTAGTCGCAGGCGCCCCCCTTTAGTGCTCCCACGGCCGTGTCGAGGCTCGCGTAGCCCGTCATGACGACGACCTGGATCTCCCGGTCCGCCTCTTTCAGCGCGCGGAGCGTCTGGATTCCGTCCATGCCGGGCATCTTCAGATCGGTGATGGCGAGATCGAATCGCCTGCGCCGGAGGGCCTCGAGGGCCGCCCGGCCGCTCTCCGCCGTCTCGACCTCGAACCCGTCGGCCGCGAGGGACTCGGCCAGGAGGCTGCGGACGACTTCCTCGTCATCGATGACGAGGACACTGGCCTGTGGCTGCATCGCGGGTGGATCTCCCATCGGTTCGGGTTGACGGCACCGGGGGCCGGGAAGGAACAGGATGGGGCGCAACTTAGGGCCCTGATCGGGAGGGAGCAACTGATTCATTCGCGGATCGAATGACCATGTGGGCTCGATCGTGGCCGAAGCCCATGCGGAGGAGAGGCCGACAGCGCAGCCATCCGGAACCGCCCGGGAACGGCCGCGCTTCGCCGCGAGCCGGCCGATCGCCGTGCATGGGGCCGTGAGCTCGCTGCACCCCGAGACCTGGTCTACCGCCGGGGGGAGGCGCCGGATCAAGCCCGGGGGGCGGGGAAGGTCACGTAATAGGTGATGCCCTTGCCGAGGCGCGAGTTCGCGAAGAGGTTCCCGCCCAGCGACGTGATGGTTTGCCTGCACTCCGCGAGGGAGAGTGCCGCTCCTGGCGGCCGGTCCCTCTCGGGATTCGCCACCCGCCGCTCCCAGCCATCGGGGTCGAGGCCTGGCCCCTGGTCCTTGATGCTCACCATGATGGCGGCCGGGCTGTGCTTGAGACAGACCCGGATCCGCCCGCCCTCGTCCGTTCCAGCCGCTGCCTCGGCGAGGAGGGTCTGGAGCGCCTCCCTCAGCGGCTCTTCCTCCGCCGCCAGGGCCGGAGTCGTCGGGTCGACTTGTCGGATAATCCGGATCCGGCGCCCCGAAAGGGATCGCTCGAGAGACTTGAGGGACGCGCTCAGCACATCCTGGATGAAGGTCCTTCCCTCGTCCGCCACGCCGGCACCTCAGATGGTCAGGACGATCTTGCCGAAGTTCTTGCGCCCTTCCAGTCGCTTGTGGGCATCCGCCACCTTGCCGAGGGGAAGGACGGTGTCGATGACGGGGCTGAGGGCCTTCCTCTCGACGAGCCTCATGATGTGGAGGAGCTCCGACTTGCTCCCCATCGTGGATCCCAGGATGGAGAGATTCCGGAAAAAGATGTAGCGGATGTCCGTGGTGACCTCGAAGCCGCTGCTGACACCACACGTGACCAGGCGGCCTCCTGATTTGAGCAGCTTGATGTTGTTGTGCCAGACGTCGGCGCCGACGCTGTCGATGATGACGTCCACGCCACGCTTGCCCGTGATGCGGCGGGCCTCGGTGTAGAAGTCGGTCTTGCGATGGTTGATCGTGTCGTCGGCCCCGAGCTCGCGGGCTCGCTGCGCCTTGGCATCGCTCCCCACCGTCGTGATCACGCGGGCCCCGAGCAGCTTCGCGATCTGGATGGCCGCCACGCCCACGCCGCTTCCCCCGGCGTGGACGAGGACGTCGTCGCCCGGCCTCGTCTGTCCGCGCGACGCGACCATGTGCCATGCCGTCAGGAACGTCAGCGGCACCGCGGCGGCCTCCTCGAAGGAGAGGTTCTCGCGGATCGGGATGATGTTGATCGCCGGCACGGAGACTAGCTCGGCGAAGCCCCCGTCGCGCGTCTCGCCGATGATCCCGTAGGAACGGCAGAGGTTGTCCTCCCCGGCGAGGCACGAGTTGCACCGGTGGCAGGAGAGCCCGGGCTGCACGACGACCCGGTCGCGGGCGCGGATGCCCTTGACCGTGGAGCCGACCTCCCTGACGACGCCGGCGATGTCGGAGCCGGGAGTGAGGGGCAGGGGGAACTTCTGGCCGGGTATCCCGCGCCGGACCCACAGGTCGAGGCCGTTGACCGCGGCGGCCTTGACCTCGACCAGCACTTCGTCCGGCCCCGGAGAGGGATCGGCCGTCTCCTCGATCGTGAGGACCTCGGGACCGCCGTGCTTGTGGATGCGGACCGCCTTCATCGATGTCTCCATTCAGGCTTGCGTTTCTGGATGAATGCCTCGATCCCCTCGCGCGCGTCCTCAAGGGGCAGCAGCTCCTCGACGTAGGCCCTCTCGGCGCGCTCGAGAGCCGCCGCGAAGTCCACGGGCGCCGCGCGCCTCAGGGCGCGCGTGGCGATCCTGAGCGCGCTGCGGCTCTTCGTATGCAGCTCGCCCATCAGGGCCGCGAGCGCGGCGTCGAAGCCGGACCCCGGAGCGACGTGCGTGACCAGCCCCATCGTCTCGGCTTCCCGCGCCGAGATGCGGCGGCCGGTCAGCACGATGCCGGCGGCCCGGTGCCGCCCGATCCTGCCCGGCAGGGCCGCGACCGCGATGGGGGGGAAACAGCCCAGATTGATCTCCGGTTGGCCGAAGCTCGCCGCTTCCGAGGCCACGACGAGGTCGCAGCATATCGCCAGCTCGAAGCCGGCGCCGAGAGCCACGCCCCGTACGGCCGCGATCGAGATCGCGTCCATGCCGTGGAGGTATCGGGCCACGCGGTGGAAGGCCGCCAGCATGGAGGGCGCCTTCTCGGGCAGGTGATCCCCCACGTCGGCGCCGGCGCAGAAGGCCTTCTCCCCCGAGGCCTCTATGACGACGAAGGTGCATCCCGAGGCCCCCACCATCTTCTCGAGCGCGTCGCCCAGCATCCCGAGGCTTCGGACATCGAGGATGTTGAGGGGCGGGCGGTTCAGTGTGATGACACCTGTCCCCGTCCTCTCATCGATCCGCGTCAGGACCGGAGCGCCGGCCTCGGGCACGGGTGCCGCTCAGACGCCCTTGAACTTGGGCTGCCGCTTCTCGACGTAGGCGTTGATGCCTTCCTTCGCATCCTCGCTCTGGAAGAGCAGCTGCTGGAGCTCCCGCTCGATGGCGAGCCCCTCGGAGAAGGGAACTTCGCACCCGGACTGGACGGCTCGCTTGATGTGGCCCACCGCCTTGGCGGCCTTGTTCGGCGGCGTGAACTGCGCCGCGTAGCCGAGCACCTCGGGCCAGAACTCGTTCCGGTCGAAGATCATGTTCACCAGCCCGATCTCCTCGGCCTCCTCGAAGGCGAAGGTGCGCCCCGTCGCCATCATCTCGATGGCGCGGGACTTGCCGATCAGCCGCCCCAGCCGCTGCGTCCCCCCGGTGCCCGGAAGCACGCCGAGGTTCACCTCGGGCAGCCCGATCTTGCCGCCGTCCTTGCAGGCGATCCGGATGTCGGCCGCCATCGCGATCTCCAGCCCGCCCCCCACCGTGTGCCCGTTGAGGGCCGCGATGACGAGCTTGGGAGTCTGCTCCAGGCGGTTCAGCATCTCGTTCGCGTGGAGGCAGAAGAAGTACTTGAACTTCGGGGTGACCTCGGAGAGCATCTTGATGTTGGCCCCCGCGGAGAAGAACTTCTCACCCGCGCCCCTCATGACCATGACATAGACCGAGTCGTCCATCCGTGCCTTCAGGATGGCTTCGTCGAGTTGCCGGTTCATCTCGTACGTGTAGGTGTTCGCCGGCGGATCGTTCATCTCGATCACGGCGATGCCCGGCTTCTCGATCCTGTAGTTGACCAGCTTCACCGCGGCCACGGCCTCTTGCGGCATGCGTTCTCCCCCTGAGTTGTCTCAGCTCAAATCGACCCAGACGGACTTCGTCTGGGTGTAAAGGTCCAGCGCCGCCTCGCCCAGCTCCCTTCCCAGCCCCGACATCTTGTAGCCGCCGAAGGGGATGGCGTTGTCCAGCGCGTTGACTGTGTTGATCCACACGGTCCCGGCCCTGAGCCGGCGTGCGATCGAGTGCGCCTTCTTCACGTCCCGGGTCCAGACCGCCGCCGCGAGCCCGTAGATCGAGTCGTTGCCCAGGCGCACGGCTTCTTCCTCGTCCTTGAACGGGATGACCGAGAGGACCGGCCCGAAGATCTCCTCGCGGGCGATGGTCATGTCGTTGCTCACGCCGTCGAAGATCGTCGGCTGCACGTAGAAGCCCTTGCCGTCCCCCACCTGGGCCCGCGCCCCTCCCGCCACGAGACTGGCTCCTTCCTGCTTGCCGATCCCGATGTAGCGCAGGACCGTGTTCATCTGCTCTTCGGAGACCTGGGGCCCGTAGCGCGTCTTGGGATCGAGCGGATCACCGGGCACCATCTTCGCCGTCCTCTTGACGAGCTGGTCGATCAGCTCGTCGTGGATCTTCTCCTCGACGAAGAGCCTCGAGGCGGCCGTGCAGATCTGGCCTTCGTTGTAGAAGATCCCGATGCTGGCCCCGCGGACCGCCGCCTCCATGTCCGCGTCCGCGAAGACGAGGCTCGGCGACTTCCCCCCCAGCTCCAGGCTGACCTTCTTGAGAGTGTCCACCGAGGCGCGGAGGATCTGCTGGCCCACGACGGTCGATCCCGTGAAGGCGATCTTGTCCACGTCGGGGTGGTTCACGATGGCCATGCCGGTCGAGTGGCCGGAGCCGGGCACGACGTTGACGACGCCGGGCGGAAGGCCGGCCTCCGCGCAGATCTCGGCGAGGAGGAGCGCGGTCAGAGAGGTCTGCCGGGCCGGCTTGAGCACCACCGTGTTGCCGGCGCAGAGGGCGGGCGCCAGCTTCCAGGCGGCCATGAGGAAGGGGAAGTTCCAGGGGATGATGGCCCCGACGACGCCGACGGGCTCGCGGAGCGTGTAGTTGAAGAAGGGGCCGGAGACGGGGACGGTCGCTCCGTGGATCTTGGTCGCCCACCCCGCGTAGTACTGGAAGCAGTCGGCCGCCATCGGAACGTCGATCTTCGTGTTATCGGAGATCGGCTTGCCCGAATCGAGAGTCTCCAGCTCCGCGATCTCGTCGCGTCGCTGCATGATGAGATCGCCGATCTTCCAGATCAGGCGGCCCCGCGCGCTCACCGGCATCTTCGGCCAGGGGCCCGACTCGAAGGCCTCGCGCGCCGCCTTCACGGCGGCGTTCACGTCCTCCGGACCGCCCAGCGCAACGGTCGTGAGGGACTCTCCCGTGGCCGGGTTGATCGTCTCGAAGGTCTCACCGCTGGCGGCGGGGAGGAATTTGCCCCCGATGAAGAGCTGGCCTGGCTTCACCTGCACACGGGTCGGCGCGAGCATGAGTACCTCGGAGTCGTGGAATCGAGCGTCGCGGTGGACCAGGGGCGCTCCGCGGAGGCTGACCGCGGCGCTATCCTCATGTCTCCGCTGGATTTGCCCGCCTAGGGTAGGCGACCGGCGCGAGGGGTGTCAACCACCAGCGTGGATCCACCCCGAGAGCGCGGCAGCACCCGGGCGCTGTTTACGCTCGACGGATCGATTCCGCGGTCAGGGGGAGGCGGCGCAGCCGCTTGCCTGTGGCCGCGAAGATCGCGTTCGCGACGGCGGGGGCCACGGGAGGGACGGGAGGCTCGCCGGCACCCGATGGCGGCGCGTCGCTCGGGACGATCCAGGTCTCGATCTGGGGCATCTCGTGGATCCTGAGCATGGGGTAGTCGTCGAAGTTCCCCTGCTCCACGCGACCCCCCTTCACGGTGATGGCTCCCTTGAGGGCGGCCGTCAGGCCGAAGACGGTCGCCCCTTCCACCTGCGCGCGCACGCCGAGGGGATTCACGGCGCGCCCGCAGTCGATGGCGCAGACGATCCGGTGGACCCGCACCTCTCCGTCCGGCGCGACCGACACCTCGGCGACGTCGGCCGCCCAGCTCCCGAAGGAAAAGTGCACGGCGAGCCCGCGGTGGCGCCCCGGCGGCGACGGAGTCCCCCAGCCGGCCTTCTCCGCCGCCAGATTCAAGACACCCAGGTGACGGAGAGAGCCCTTCAGCAGCCTCCTGCGCATCGCGAGGGGATCCTCCCCCGCCGCCGAGGCCACTTCGTCCAGGAAGCACTCGTTCGCAAAGGCGGTCTGGGAGTCGTAGACCGAGCGCCACCAGCCGATGGGAACGGGCGTGTTCGCCATCACGAAGTCGATCCAGATGTTGGGGATGGCGTAGGGGAGATTCGCGGCGCCCGACACGGCCCCCTCGTCGAGCGAGCCCTCGGGGACCCAGCCGAACTGGGCTCCGATGGAAGGAGTGATCACCCGATGGCTCCAGGCCATCAGCCGGCCCGAGGCGTCCAGCCCGGCTTTCAGGACGTGGCGGCTGCCGGGACGGTAGAAATCGTGGCGCATGTCGTCCTCGCGCGAGTAGACGACCTTCACGGGCGCTCCGATCGCCTTCGACACCCGGACCGCCTCGGCGGTGTCCACCGTCTGGAGCCTTCTGCCGAAGCCGCCGCCCATGAGCGTCACGTGGAGCGTGACGCGCTCGGGGGGCAGGCCCGTGATCTTCACGGCTTCGTCGAAGGCATTGTTCGGGACCTGCGTGGGCGCCCAGATCTCGCACGAGTCCTTCCTGACGTCCGCGGTGCAGTTGAAGGGCTCCATGGGAGCGTGGGCCAGGAAGGGCAGATCGTAGACGGCCTCGACCCGCCGGGCCGACGCCCCGATGGCCGCCGCGGCATCGCCCTCCTCCCAGGCCCGGATGCCCTCGGCCGACGCCGCACGCGCCCACTCTCTCTCGATGGCCTGCGTGCTCAGATCGGCGTTGGTGCCGGGATTCCATTCGATCTTCAAGGCGCGGCGCCCCTCGAGAGCCGCCCAGGTGTTGTCCGCGACTACGGCGACGGACTCTCCCACCTGAACGACGTGCTTCACACCGGGGACCTTCAGGGCGTCGGCATTTTCGAAGGACTTCACGCTCCCGCCGATCACCTCGCTCTTCGCGAGAACCGCGAAGAGCATCCCGGGTACCCTGACGTCCAGGCCGAAGACAGCCCTCCCGAAGACCTTGTCAGGTGCATCGAGCCGGAGCGTGGGCTGCCCGACGATCTTGAAGTCCGCGGTATCTCTAAGCGGGAGATCCTTCGGGACCTCGAGGCGTGAAGCGGGGCCCACGAGGTCGCCAAAGGGGAACCTCCGGCCGCTGGGCCCGTGCACCACGGCCCCCGCGGCAGCCTGGCACTCCTCGGCCGGGACGCTCCAGCTCCCGGCTGCCGCGGCCGTGAGCATCAGCCGCGCCGCCGCGCCTGCTTTCCGCAGAGGCTCCCACAGCGTCCTGAGACTCGCGCTGCCCCCCGTGCCCTGGCTGCCGTACCGCGCCTTGTCGGCATTCGCCAGCTCCACGCGGACGTCTTCCCAGCGCGCCCCCAGCTCATCGGCGACGATCATCGGCAGTGCCGTGAGGACGCTCTGCCCCATCTCCGACTTCGTGAGCCAGACAGTGACCTTGCCGTCGGGCGAGATCGCGAGGAAGGCGTTGGGCTGGAAGGACTCCTGGTCGCGCGGGGCGGGGCTCGCTTCGCCCGAGCAGCCCGGCAGCCAGAATCCCAGGATCAGGCTACCTCCAGCCGCGGCGGCTCCACCCATGAACTCACGGCGCGAGACGATTCTGATCGTCATGTCAGCCGCGGCTCTCATCGGGCACCGCCTGAGCCTGCGGCGCGGTGGATGGCGGCACGGATCCTCTGGTAGGTGCCGCAGCGGCAGATATTGCCGCTCATGGCCTCGTCGATCGCTCGATCGTCGGGCTTCGGGTTCGTACGGAGCAGGGCAGCAGCCGACATGATCTGCCCGGGCTGGCAGTAGCCGCACTGGGGGACATCCTCGGCGATCCAGGCCGCCTGGAGCGGATGCATCTCCTTCGCTCCCAGGCCCTCGATGGTGGTGATTTCGCTCACACCCACTGAGGAGATGGGCGTGATGCAGGATCGGATGGCGTCGCCGCCCGAAAGGACGGTGCAGGCCCCGCAGAGCCCCTCGCCGCAACCGAACTTCGTGCCCGTCAGCCCGACGAGATCCCGGAGGACCCAGAGGAGCGGCGTCTCGGGAGCCGCCTCAACCGTCCGGCTCGCCCCGTTGATCTTCAGGGTGTAGGAAGCCATAAGCACCTCCCGGCAGTCACTCTTCGGTCGATTCTACCTCCTGTGCATGCGCCGTTGCGATGCTCCCCGGCATCGGGGGCCAGTCCTCCCTCGATGCCGGATTCCGGCGGCCGATCTGGGCCGTCCCCGATCCGGCGAGGTGATAGCGTTGATCGCCCCCCGAGGGCGCGGATAGAATCGCCGCTCCAGGAGGAGACTCCCGAAGTGACCGAGAATCCCGCCGTGTCGATCCGCCGCGTCGCCGTCCTGGGGGCAGGGACGATGGGTCACGGAATCGCCCATGTGGCGGCCCTGGCCGGCTATGAGGTGGTTCTCTACGACCTCACGGAGAGTCTGACCGCCGCGGGCCTCGCGCATGTCCGCGCGAATCTCCAGAAGGGCGTCGAGAAGGGGAAGATCGGGGCCGATGAGGCCGACCGGGCCCTCTCAGCCATCCATCCCACGTCGGACCTCGAAGAGGCGGCCCGTGCAGCCGACCTTGTGATCGAAGCCGTCCCCGAGAAGCTCGATCTCAAGCGCGAGATCTTCTCCCGTCTCGATGGGATCTGCCCCCCGCACGCCATCCTCGCCTCGAACACCTCATCCCTCAGCATCACGAAGATCGCGGAGGCGACCCGGCGGCCCGGCCGCGTGATCGGCATCCACTTCTTCAACCCTCCTCACATCATGAAGCTCGTGGAGATCGTCCGGGCCGATCAGACGGAGCCGGCGACCGTCGAGGTGGCCGTGGCGGCGGCGCGTCGGATGGGGAAGGAGACGATCGTCGTCAGGGACGTCCCCGGCTTCGCGACGTCGCGGCTCGGCGTCGCGCTCGGGCTCGAGGCGATGCGGATGGTCGAGCAGGGCGTCGCCTCGGTCGAGGACATCGACAAGGCGATGGAGCTGGGCTACGCGCATCCCATGGGACCGCTGCGCGTGTCGGACCTCGTGGGGCTCGACGTGAGGATGGCCATTGCCGAGGGGCTCCACAAAGAGCTGGGGCTCGAGCACTTCAGGCCGCCTGAAATCCTCCGTGAGAAGGTGAAGGCCGGGAAGCTCGGGAAGAAGAGCGGCGAGGGATTCTACAAGTGGCCGCCCTCCAAGTGAGCGCGACGGCGCCCTCCCACGAGGTCACCGACATCCATATCCACATCCAGCCCTGGGATCAGCTCCGCCCCGATGTCCAGGCGAGGATGCGGAAGGGACGCGCGGACTACGACGATATCCAGGCCATGATCGCGGATCCCGCGCGTTTCCTCTCCTACCTGGATGCGGCGGGAGTCCTCCGAGCGGGGATCATCAACTACCCCTCGCCCGACATCATGGGCTTCACCGAGGAAGCGTCGGTCTTCTGTGCCCGCTACTGCAACACCCTGAGGGAGCGCCTCATCGCCTTCGGTGGCGTTCATCCTCGCTTCACGAAGGACGCCGCGGGCGACGTGAAGCGCCTCGCCGAGATGGGCATCCGCGGGATCAAGCTGCACGCGCCGCACCAGGTCTTCAGCCCGGCCGACTACCGCGAGCGCGGGATGAAATCGCTGGAGGAGATCTACCGCGCCTGCCAGGAGCTGCGTATCCCGATCATGTTCCACACGGGAACCTCGATCTTCCCCGGCGCGCGCAGCCGGCTGGGGGATCCGATGGGGATCGACGACGTCGCGATCGACTTTCCAGATCTCAGGATCATCCTCGCCCACGGCGGAAGGCCTCTCTGGTCGGAGCACGCCATTTTCCTCATACGCCGCTTCCCCAACGTCTATATGGACATCTCGGGAATCCCGCCCCGGCGCCTGCTTCACTACTTCCCCAGGCTGGATCAGTTCGCCGACAAGGTTCTCTTCGGCTCCGACTGGCCGGCGCCCGGCGTCCCCTTCCTCGGAGCGATCATGGCCGAGATGGACGAGGTCCCGCTCTCGCCTGAAGCGAGGTGGAGGATCATGGGAGCCAACGCGAGGAGACTCTTCCCCTGACCGCCGGGATTCTCGACACCGAACCTGGAGGAATCGATGCAGCGCCTGCGAGGTGACGCGAGGGAGAACTTCACCGATCTGCCGGCTACGGCAGGACGTCGGGGCTGAAGAGGCGGCGGTACTCGTCGATGGCGAAGCGATCCGTCATCCCCGCGATGTAGTCGCAGATCACGCGCTCGCGTCCCTCTTTCTTGAAACGGGCCAGAGGCCGGTCGCCCAGGAGGCGGGGGTTATCCATGTAGCGCTCGAAGAGGGCCTTGATGATGCGCCGGGACTTGTCCTTGACGCGCTCGATCCGGTGGTGGGTATAGAGGCTCTCCATGAGGCAGGCCTTCAGCGCGGCATTGCGCCTCCCCACCCCGGGGCTCAGGCCGATGAGCCACTCCTTCGTAGCCCGGACGCCTTCGACGTCCTTCACCCCGGAGCCCCGGATCCGCCGGCGCGAGCTCTCCACGAGATCGGTCACGAGGACGTCGATCATGCCCGTCAGCGCTACGGCGAGGTGCTGCCGTGGGGTCGCCCGCGGGTATTTCCGCAGAGCGCCGCGCCAGGGCTCGCCGAAGAGAGCCACGTCGCGGGCGAGCTGCTCGGCCGGGAGGAGCCCCGAGCGCACGCCGTCGTCCACGTCGTGGTGGTTGTAGCCAATCTCGTCCACGATGTCGATCATCTGGGCTTCGAGAGGTGGTGCCTCCCTCGGTCCGTACTCCGCGAACTCGGGGGCCTTCTTCACGTCGATGGGCCCCGAGTGCTTGGCGATCCCCTCGCGTACTTCGTAGGTCAGATTCAGCCCCGGCCACTCGGGGTAGCGATCCTCGAGATGCTCCACGATCCTCAGCGACTGCCTGTTGTGGTTGTACCCGCCGTGGCGGCGCATCAGGGCGTCGAGCACCTCCTCCCCGAGATGGCCGAAGGGAGTGTGGCCCAGGTCGTGCGACAGGGAGAGAGCCTCGACGAGATCGGCGTTCAGCCCCAGCGCGCGCGCCACGGTACGGCCGACCTGGGAGACCTCGATGCTGTGCGTGAGCCGCGTCCGGAAGTGATCGCCTTCGTGATTCAGGAAGACCTGTGTCTTGTACTCGAGGCGGCGAAAGGCCCGCGAATGGATGATCCGGTCCCGGTCGCGCTGGAAGGGCGAGCGGAAGGGATGCTCGCGCTCGCGGTGGCGGCGCCCCCGCGTCTGATCCGCGCGCATGGCGTAGGGTGCGAGGAGGCCGTCGGCATCCCCGACCTCCCAGGGAGCTGCCGGACTGCCGCGCGGAGCGGCTACCCCTGCGGCGCGGCCGGGTGCCCCCTTCGCGCGCGCGCCCGCTGCGCTGCCCGGGATTCTCCTTCGTCCTACAGGGGCGGCCATGGGCCGCAGCCTACCGGATCCGCCCGATCCCGGCAACGATTTATACTCGCGGGATGGTGCGCTCCCTCACGGTCGTCGCCGCCGTGGTCCTCCGGGACGGCCGGGTCCTCCTGACGCAGCGCCAGCGAGGCGCCCACCTCGAGCTGCACTGGGAGTTCCCCGGAGGGAAGGTCGAAGCGGGAGAGAGCCCGCCGGAGGCGCTCGTTCGCGAGCTCTACGAAGAACTGGACGTGAAGGCCGCGATCGGCCGCCCCTGCTCCGTCTCCGTCAGACCCGACAGCTCGAGCGCGTAGATCCAGTTCGGAATCCGCCGCGAAAGCGTGTAGGGATGCCACCCATCCCCCACCCCGACC